>NZ_DATFAF010000029.1:0-32864 GCF_035254865.1 Noviherbaspirillum sp. | reverse complement strand
GCCTCTTTTGCGCTCGCCCCGCCGAGATAGCCGCGCACGGTGGCATTTGATCCGGTATAGGTGCTGAAAAGCGTTCCATTGGACCAGACGTCGCCTTTCGCATGCACGTCCACCTGCGTGCCGGCGCCGGACACGGTCATGCTGGTGGAGAAGGTACGGGCCGCAAAATCAAGGTCAAGTCGCGGATCCAGAACCGCTGCGGCAACCGGTGCCTGGCCTGCCTGGCGGATATAAACCTCGCTGTTGGTCAGCCCGAACGCGGCATGCCCCTCTTTCGGAAGGACAAATTCCGAATCCTTGACGCGACTGATAAAGAAGGAGCCCACGTTCATACTGGTCTCATAAGTGCCGTTGCGCAGTTTTGCCAGGGCCTCGGAGTCGGCGGGAAGCTGTGCAACTGCCTGCCAGCGACCCCAAAGGACCTCGGGCGGTTTCGGCACGACGACCGGCTCGGGAGCGGGAACGACGACCACTGGCGGCTGCGGCGGAATTGCGGGAGGCACCGGTGCCGGGGGAAGCATGGCACCGGACAGGATGTCCTTGCTCTTTTGCGGCTCGAGGCTGATGTCGGTGCCGGTGTGCGACGCGTCTGCCGACTTGGCAACCGGCTCGTCCTTGCGCGGCGGCGCGGTCAGGTCAGGCGACAGGGTGTTATTACGCAACAGTTGCGGCGCAGCCTGTCCTTTTTGGACTTGCAGGAGCTGGCCGGTCTGCTCCGCGAACAATTCGCGGCTGCTGCTTCCCTCGCAGGGGCCGGCCCCTTCCGGGCCGCAACCTGCCGAAAAACCGCTGACGACGACGGCGCCGGAAATGACGGCAATGCGCGAGGTTTGCTGGTCGGTGAATACGGTGAAGTCGGTTCCCCGCACGCCAATGGCGGCGACCGGGGTATTGAAGCGGAAATTCTGGCGGGCCTTCTTGACGCCCTGCCCCGAAATGGCGCGGGCAACGCCGCTGAGCAGCTCGAACTTGACGCGGGTATTGGCCGGATTCTGCGCATCGATATGGTAGGCAACGACCTTGGCGCGGGTTGCGGGGCGCAGGATCAGGAAACCATTGTCGACGGTCTTTACATAGACGTAACCGTCTGCACCGGTAGTGAGTTCATCCCCTTCCTGGACCGCATCGCCCAAGGCGATGGCGCGGCTGGCGATCTGCGCGTGTCCAGTCACGAAAACGATACGGCCCGCCTCTTCAGCCTGTGCGAGGCCGGCGGCGATGAGCAGAGCAGCAGCAATAGCGAACCGAGTAAACATGGGACTTCTCCTTGTGTGCCATTGTGCTCCGCACGGCAACACTTTCTGTGACAGTGATCACATTTTACGTGCTGAAAGTTTTAATTTGTTGCGTTTTTGGCGGGCCTTTGCTGAAGTATTGTATTTTTGATAATTTTGTCCACGGAAAGCACGGAAGGCACGGAAAGAGATGAGTGGGGAGTTGTTTTATCGGGATGAAGGTTTCCGGATTCGCGGGGCGGTGTTCGAGGTTTACCGGGAGATGGGTTGCGGGTTCCTGGAAGCCGTGTATCAGGAGTGCCTGGGACGGGAGTTTGCTCGGTGCGGGATTCCGTTTGTCGCCCAGCCGGGATTGCAGCTGTCTTATAAAGGGGAGGTCTTGCGGCAAGTGTTTGTTCCGGACTTCATTTGTTATGGGGCGATTATTGTCGAGCTGAAGGCACTGAGCAGCACGAACGGCGAGCATAAAGCGCAGGTGATGAACTACCTGCGGGCGACAGGGATGCGATTGGGCTTGCTGGTCAATTTTGGCAGCTTTCCGAAGGCAACTGTGGAACGGATTGTTCTTTAAAGGCTTTTGTCCACGGAAAACACGGAAATCACGGAAAAAAACCGGGTGCTTCCCGTTTTGGCCGGTGGATTCATCCCTTTGAGGACCGCTCATCTGCCGTTTCCGTGTCTTTCGTGATTTCCGTGGACATTTGTTTTTAAAAGCTTTGTCCACGGAATACACGGAAATCACGGAAAAAAACCGGGTGCTTCCCGTTTTGGCCGGTGGATTCATTCCTTTGAGGACCGCCCATCTGCCGTTTCCGTGCCTTTCGTGATTTCCGTGGATATTTGTTTTTAAAAGCGTTGTCCACGGAAATCACGGAAAGGAGGCGGTATCGTCCGGATCGGTTGGTGGAGCCATCCCTCGAAGGCGGCACTTCCGCCGTTTCCGTGTCTTCCGTGATTTCCGTGGACATTTGTTTTTAAAAGCTTGGTCCACGGAATACACGAAAATCACGGAAAGGACGGTGGCGTATCCTTTTTTGGTTAACCGGTTGATTCCGGCGCGGAAAAGATATTCGACATTTTCCTGTTTTCGGTGGACAACACTACCTCACGCCGGTAGGCAATATCATGGGATAGTCTGTCAGGAAACATGACGCTATACTTGCCGGCTATTAACTAGTAACGTGCGTCTGTGCGAAATCCTCAATCCGAGGGCCGCATCAACTTTTATACGAGCCATCCGCCTATTCTCCATGCGTTTTTCGTCAGTCGCCGTCATGCGGTCGCTTATCGCACTTGTTGCGATCACACTGACGATCTGGTCGGAATGGATGCCCGCGCCGACGGCATCCTACTTCGCGAATGAATGGCTGCGCGATCACTTCATTCGCCTGCACGCATCTTCCCAGCCTGAGTCCCGTCTGGCGCTTGTCGATATCGATGAAAACAGTTTGACGACGATCGGGCCGTGGCCTTGGCCGCGAGAGCGGATCGCCGAGTTGCTGGAAAAGCTGCTTGGCAGCTACAACGTGCGCGGCGTCGCACTGGACATGGTTTTCCCCGAACCTGGTGACGCGGCTGGCGATACACGGCTGGCGATGCTGGCGCAGCATGGGCCGGTGGTGCTGGCGCAGGCATTTGATTACTCCGCGCAGCCGTTGCCGGTACGCGTCGGACAGATCGCCGGTGGATCTCCCGTGGAAGGAAATGTCACCGCTCCAAAGGCGACCGGCTTCATCGGCAACCATGCCGGACTGGCGCAGGCCGGGCATATCGGCAATATCGGCTTTGTTCCTGACGAAGACGGCATGATCCGCCGCTTGCCGGTCCTGACGCTGTTCGAGGGTCGACTCTACCCGACCCTGTCCAAGGCGCTGAGGGATTGCTGCGCAACCAACGATCATTACGGCGTCAATTCCGATCAGCAGCGATTCAAGCGCATTCCGTTTGAGCGTGAGTGGTCGGCTTACACCGTCGTTCCCGCGGCCGCGATACTGAATCAGAGCGCCCCGCCCGCGGTCTTGCAAGGACGGCTCGTGGTGGTCGGCTCGTCTGCGCTCGGTTTGACCGATCGCGTCTCGACGCCGCTGCTGGCCTCGACGCCCGGTATGCTGGTGCACGCTGCAGCGCTCTCCTCCATTCTGGACGAGGAGGCCGGCCTGGCTCCGTCGCCATGGCCGGGACGGTGGATTGCAACGATTTTTACCGTGCTGGTTGCGCTCATGGCAGCGTATACCTTTCCCCGTCTGGCGGCTGTCGCGAACGTGGCCTTGCTGGTGCTTGCATCGTTGCTGTGGCTGGGGCTGGCCTATGTGATCAATCCGCATGATGCGAATTTCTCCACCACGGCACCGCTGGCAGCCAACCTGTTCCTGCTCGCGGTGGCGGTTCCCTTCGACTGGCAACTGGCGCAGCGCAAGTCACGCCAGCTGCTCGGCACGCTGCGCCAATATGTGGCCGATGCAGTGGTTGATGAATTGCTGCGCCGCGACCTGAAGGATCCGCTGACGCCGCAGCGTTTGAATGTGACGACGCTGATCGCGGACATGGAGGGTTACACCGGGCAGGTCGAGTCACTGACCATGGAGGAAGCGGCGCAACTGACGCGCGACTTCCTCGCCTGCCTGACCAAACCCGTGCTGGACAAGCATGGCACGCTGGACAAGTTTACCGGGGACGGACTGGTGGCGTTCTGGGGCGCACCGCTGCCGATTGATGACCACGCCGATCTGGCGCTGGATGCCGCACAGGAAATCGTCGAGGCTGTGCGTCGCTTCAGCCAGGAGCGGCAACGGGAAGGCAAGAAGCCGCTGCGGGTCCGGATCGGGATACAGAGCGGGATTGCGATGGCCGGCGATTTCGGCACGTCCTCGCGCAGTATTTACACCGCGGTGGGCGACAGCGTGAACGTTGCATCGCGCCTGGAACAACTCGCCCGCGAATTCCCGCACGACATCATCGTCGGTCAAGGCACGGCGGAGCGCGCCAAGCGGCATGCTCTGAAGTATCTTGGCGAAAAACTGCTGCGGGGGAAAGAGCACCCGACCAGGCTCTATACGCTGGAGTCGGTCGAATGATGCGTGCCGGCAGGTTTGCCCTGCGCGTCATGCTGCTGTCGCTGGTCTTTGCCGCACCGGCGATGGCCGCCGACGGCCGGGCCGAGGTCCAGCATGGCACTGCATCGGAGGGTGTCGCGCTCAAGCTGGAGACCTCCGTGACGCTGCCGTCCGAGCGCCATGATCCGGTTCCACTGCTGGCCATGACGCAGGAAGATGCGCATGGCATCACGCTCGGCTCCGGCAAGACCTATCTTGCGCAGCAGGACATGTACATGGATGCGCTGCATTCGATCGCCGAGGGACGGCCGGACGAGGCGAGCGACGTGTTGACGCGCATGATCGAGCAGGAGCCGCAACATGCGGGCGCCTGGCTGGATCTGGCGATCATCCAGTGCGAACTGGGGCATGCCGTCGAGGCGGAGCGGCTGTTTCAAATCATCGAGGAGCGATTTTCTCCGCCGCCCGGAATCCGGGAGGTGATCTCGGCCCATCGCGCGAAAGGCTGCAAGGGCTGGGAAGCACGCAGCCAGTGGTCGCTCATGCTGGGCCGCGGAGTCGACAGCAATGTGAACCAGGGCGCAAGCAGCCCGAACTTCAGCATCGGCAGCGGGAGTTCGCGCGTCGATCTTCAATTGCTGCCCGAATTTCTTCCGCAGCATGACCAGTACACCTTGCTGTCCGCCGAATACTCGCGCGACCTGGATAAGAGCGGTAGCGTCGGATTCGTGCAACTCCGCTCGCGCGCAAACGATTCGCTCTCGCGCTACAACACCACATCGCTGCGCTTTGGCGTCGAGCATCCATGGCGGGTGGGCGACTGGGGCTTGCGCACTACCGGCGCCGTCGGCCTTCTGACACTGGGCAACCAGCTTTATCAAAAGCAGGGGCAACTCCAGCTGCGGCTGGCTCCGCCGCTCTCGCTTCCCGAGCATTTTCGCTTCAATTTCCTGACCGGACTGAGTCGTATCCAGTATGCGACATTGGAGAACTACGATTCGAATACGGTGGAAGCCGGCGGAATCCTGATGTATCAGGACAGCAAGACGCGGGTAGAAGCCAGCGCAGGCTATCTCACGGATCGCGGTGCCGCCGCGCGCCTGGGCGGCAATCGGAGCGGCTGGTATGCCGGCATTCAGGGAAATGTCCGTCTTGGCCATGACATGAGCGGCGAACTGGGGTGGTCGCACCAGCACTGGCTGAGCACTTCGCCGTATTCGCCGGGCCTGATCGACCAGATCCGCAGGCAGGATACGCAACTGCTGCGAGCGGCACTCATCGTTCCGATAAAACCACAACACGCGTTGCAAATTGAACTGCGGCAAGTGCGGAATAACGAGAATATTTCGATTTTTCAATATAATAGCCAGCTACTACAGGTGAGTTGGCAATGGCAAAACTTCTAGCAGGCCGACGAAAAACCTCTCGACCCGCTCGCGAAGTTTTTCAACAGCCTGCCTTGAGCGGTGCTCCGGACGCGTGAAATTCAATTCGCGCTTCGACGACTTCACAGGATTTTGCCGGCATGGCAATTTCGCGACTCATCTGAGAACCAGGATTTTTCGGAATTGGCATGGGTTGGGAACTGATACTTTTTTTGTGTGGCGCATTGGCGATCTCGGCCGGATGTCTGGTACCGGCACGCTGGCTACCTCCATTACCGAACGACAAGCTGCTTCACTTTCTGGCCTTCGGCGGGATGGCACTCCTTGTGGAGCGCATGGCGCAAAGCGGTCTTGAGCAGACCACCTGGCTGATCGGGCTGTTCGTCGCCGGCTGGTTGATCGAATGCCTTCAATCCTGGGTGCCGGACCGCAATTTCTGTTGGCGCGACCTGGCGGCCAACACGGCTGGCATACTCTCCGCAGCAATCTTTTTCCAGGTGGCGATCAGAATATGACCCAGAGCAGCTTACAGCCGACGGATACCGATGCGGGCACCGTGCAAGCTGCGCCCGCCCCCGGCGCGGACGGCAAGGCGCAGGACAGGGTGAACATACAGATTCACCTGCGCAAGATCCCCTTGCTTGCCAACCTGACCGATGAGGAAATGGCCAGGGTCAAGGCCGACATTCGCATCCGGCAATATGCGCGCCGCGATATCGTGTTGCAAAAGGGCGGCAATGGCGATTGTCTGCTGTTCCTGCTTTCGGGACAGCTTCAGGTAATTGATATCACCGAGGATGGACGTGCGATCGGCCTGCGCATCCTGGTGCCGGGCGATTTCTTCGGTGAAATCGCCGTGATCAACAATTCAAAGCGCTCGGCCTCGGTCGTTGCGTTGACGCCGGTCCTCGTTGCGCTCCTGCCGGCATCGACAGCCCTGCATCTGTTTTCGCATTCGCCTTCGGTGGCCAACCTGATGCTGCGGCACCTGGCGGAAAAGATCCAGCGCGACTCCGAATTCCGCGCCCTGCTCAGCATCCACAATACCTCGAAGCGCATTTTCACCTTCCTGGCGCTGATGAAGAAAAAAGAAGACGGCAACGTGGAGGTCGTGGACAATCTGCCCACCCACCAGGACATTGCGAACATGATCAATACCAGCCGGGAAACGGTCACGCGCACCATCCTGACGCTGGTGAATCAGGGCATCGTCAAGAAGGATTCGCACCGCTTGATCATCATCAATCCTGACGCTTTGCAAAAATTGGTGCAGAGCTAAAGCATCGCAAGTTCAGTGCGCTATAATCAAGCGTTTTTCATTGGCACAACAATAACAAATGCCGCGACGCGTTGCGTCCGGGATTCCGACGAGAACAGCACGCTGCATTGGGAGTGACGCGGGCTGTGCGGATCCTGATGGCAAGAACATGCTTGCCATCCCTGCGAATATCTCCCAAGCCCACATCCAATGAACGATTTGTTCTACAAAGCTTACGAAGACCGCCATCGTGGTTCGCGCGAACTCATCAAGTCGCGTTTATGTGCATACATTCCGTTTCTCAAGCCTCTCGCCATCCTGTACCAGCCTGCCGCTGCGATCGACATCGGTTGCGGCCGCGGTGAATGGCTCGAACTGCTGGGGGAAACGGGATTCGAAGCGTCTGGCGTCGATCTTGACGAGGGCATGCTGTCCGAATGCCGCGACCGCGGCTTGAGCGCACAATGCGCCAACGGTCTCGAAGTCCTGCGCGCACTGCCGGACAATAGCAAGACTCTGGTATCGGCATTTCATGTCGTCGAGCACGTGACGTTCAACGATATGCGGGCGCTGGTGGAAGAAGGACTGCGCGTCCTGAAGCCCGGTGGCCTGTTGATCCTTGAGACACCGAATGCGGAAAACCTGGCGGTCGGCGCGCACGAATTTTACAAAGATCCCTCGCATACTCGCCCTGTTCCCTGGGAGTTGCTCCAATTTGTGGTCGAACACGCGGGATTTCAGCGCAACATCGTCATGCGCCTGCAGGAACGCCCCGAGCTGCGCAGCGGCTTGAATATCCGCCTGATCAACGTACTCACCGGCGTCAGCCCGGACTATGCAGTTGTCGCTCAAAAAAGCGCCGGCAATAATATTCTGTCCATGTTTGATCACGCGTTCAGCTTTAACTACGGCCTGTCCATGGAGTCGCTGGCGCAGCGCTACGACACGCAGATCGACCGTCGGCTTTCGGATGTCCGCGTCATCGCGGAACAGGCGGAGGCGCGTTCCGCCCTGAGCCTGCAGCAGGCGCAAGGCCATATTGCCCAGCTTGAAGAGCGGCTTTCCCGCCTGGAAGGACAGGTCAATGCCGTCTTCGGCAGCCGGTCGTGGCGAGTTACGGCGCCGTTGCGCTTTGTCTCCAGCAGGTTCTTTCAGCTCCGGTCCGCGGTCCGCGCCCATCCGCTGACGGTCAGTGCCAGACGGAGCGTCAAGAAGGTATTGCGCGCGATTGGACAAGCGGTGCAACGACATCCGCGACTCAGGCAGGCTGCTCTCAAGGTACTTAACCGTGTGCCTGCCCTCAAAGGCCGCCTGCATGGCATCGTGTATGGCGCCGGGGCCGCTGCCGCCGTGATGCAGACACAATCCGAGCCGGAAAATCTGTCAGCGCGCGCGATGCACATATATACAGAATTGAGAAAAATCATGGGCCGGGAAGCAAGCTGATGCGTATCGTCATCGATCTACAAGGCGCGCAGACGGAGAATCGTTTTCGAGGCATAGGCCGATATATTTCCTCTTTTGTTCTCGCCTTGGCGCGGAACGCAGGGGCGCATGAAATATGGCTGGTGTTGAGCGCCGCTTATCCGGAAAGCATTCCCGATATTCGGCATGCCTTTCGCGACCTGGTTCCCGCCGAACGCATCCGGATCTTCAAGGCACCGACGCCGACGGCGGAGATCGATCCTGCCAATGCATGGCGCGCCCAGGCCGCGGAAAAAATCCGCGAGCATTTCATGCGGCAGCTGCAGCCGGACATCGTGCTGGTCTCGAGTCTCTTCGAAGGGCTGTTCGACAATGCGGTGGCCTCGGTTGGCACATTTTCGGGGGGCGAGAATACGGCGGTCATCCTGTATGACCTTATCCCGTTTCGCAATCCGGCCGTCTATCTGCCTACCCCGTCCCATCAGCAGTATTACGGGCGCAAAATCGATTCGCTCAAGCGCGCCGGCTTGCTGCTCGCAATTTCCGATTTCTCGCGCCAGGACGCCATCGATGCGCTGGGACTCGCACCGGACCAGGTGGTGAGCATCTCGGCAGCGATCGATCCTCGCTTCGCCGTGCAGCAGTACAGCCTGCAAGAAGCCGCAGCCTTGCATGCACGTTATGGCATCAAGCGCAAGCCTGTGATGTACGCCCCCGGCGGTTTCGATGCGCGAAAGAATCTGGATGGCTTGATCCAGGCCTATGCCCTGCTTCCAACGGATTTGCGTGGTGACCATCAGCTTGTCATTGCAAGCAAAATCAGTGGCGGCGATCGCGAGAATTTGATGCGTTTGCGCGCGCAGGCAGGGCTGGGCGAGGATGAGCTGGTACTGACTGGATATATCTCCGATGACGATCTGGTCGGGCTTTACAATCTCGCGGCCTTGTTCGTGTTTCCTTCGAAATATGAGGGCTTCGGCTTGCCCGCGCTTGAGGCGATGGCCTGCGGCGCGCCGACCATTGGTTCCAATACCACCAGCGTTCCCGAGGTCATCGGATTGGAGGAGGCAATGTTCGATCCCCTCTCTCCTCGTTCGATGGCAGACAAGATGGAAGCCGTTCTGAGTGACGATGCCCTGCGCACCCGCTTGCGGACACATGGTCTGCAGCAAGCAGGAAGATTCTCCTGGAATGCGAGTGCCAGACGCGCGCTTGCCGCCTTCGAGAACTGGCAGCCGTCCCTGCAGAAGCACGGAGATGACAAGCCCGACCGGCGTGAAAACGCGGATATTCCGGGCCTACTTGCAGCGATCGCGCAAATCGATGCGCCGCAACCGCCATCAGACCAGGATCTCGCCGCCGCAGCCGATGCAATTGCATTCAATACGGCGAGTAGCATCCCGCGCCAACTGCTGCTCGATATTTCCGAATTGGTGGAACGAGATGCAAAATCCGGCATTCAACGCGTCGTGCGCAGCATCTTGCTGGAACTGCTGAAGAATGCGCCGGCGGGCTTCAGCGTGTGCCCGATTTATTTTGATGGCAGCCGATACCGGCAGGCCAGCGCTTTCACGGCCAGGTTCCTGGGAAAACCGGCACCGCCAGGCAAGGACGAGATTGCGGAATTCAATCAGGACGATATCTACCTCGGCCTCGATCTGCATGCACACTTCACGCGCGCATTGCATCCGTTGCATGTGCAGCTGCAAAATCTCGGCGTACACCTGTACTTCGTGGTGTACGACATCCTCCTGGTGCAACGGCCAGACTGGTGGCATCCCGGCACCTCCACCGTTTTTGAGGAATGGTTGCGCAGCATCGCCCAGGTTGCGTCGGGACTGGTCTGTATTTCAGAGGCAGTCGCCGAAGATGTGCGGCAATGGCTGCGGAACAATCATCCGACTCGCCCGGATCTGCCTGCGGTCAGCAGTTTCCACCTGGGGGCAGACGTCGAAAACAGCGTGCCCAGCAAAGGCATGCCGGAGAATGCGGCGGACGTATTGCGCAGCCTGAATGCCAATCCCAGCTTCCTGATGGTCGGCACACTCGAGCCGCGCAAAGGGCATGCGCAGACTCTCGCGGCGTTCGAATTGCTCTGGTCGCGCGGCGTGAACGCCAATCTCGTCATCGTCGGCAAGAACGGCTGGCTGATGGATGCGCTGGTCAAGAAGTTGCACAATCATGCGGAACTGAACAAGCGCCTGTTCTGGCTTGAAGGCATCAGCGACGAATATCTCGAGCAAGTGTATGCTGCCAGCACCTGCCTGATTGCGGCGAGCGAAGGTGAAGGCTTCGGCCTCCCGCTGATCGAGGCGGCGCAACACAAACGCCCCATCATCGCACGCGACATTCCGGTGTTCCGAGAGGTGGCCGGCGAACACGCTTTTTATTTCAACGGACTCGACGCAGATGCGTTGGCCAAGGCGCTCGCAGCGTGGCTTGACCTGAATGCCAAGGGGTTGGTGCCGCAATCGGAAGACATGCCGTGGCTAACCTGGCAGCAAAGCGCCAAGCAGCTACTGGACAGAATTTTGCCGCAAGGCGCTCCTCGATAGGCAGTCACCATGACAAAAACTGCCAATAAAGATGCTTTCGCGCGCCGACTCAAGCGCTTCATTCACAACCTCCTCCATATTAACGGGTTGGCTGAACGGGTCCAGGGTCACGAGCGGCGTCTCGGCTGGCTGGAAACCGTTGCGAACACATCGCAGCAACGGCTGGATGCGCTTGAAGGCATGGCAACCAACCTGCGTCAGCGTATCGAGGCGCTTGAAATCGCCGCAAGCGAATCTCGAGAGAGTGCGCGCAGATTGCAGGAACTCCTCGATGCGCTTGAAGCCATCACGGGCGAAAGGCTCGAGAGACTCGAAACATCCGTCACGCCGAGCATCGAGAAGGTGCTTGTCGAGCAGGTTCATGATCAGTTGCAGGACTTCCAGAAACGCATAGACCAGGAAAAAATCTTCATCTCGCCGCCGCTTCGGCGCCCGCGTCTGGCGTATATTTCTCCACTGCCATCCGAACGGAGCGGCATCAGCGATTACAGCGCCGAACTCCTGCCCGAGCTGGCGCGCTACTACGACATCGAGGTGATCGTTGCGCAACCGAGCGTTTCAGATCACTGGGTAGAGAGCTACTGTCCGGTGCGAAGCGTTGCATGGTTCGAGCAGCATGCATCCGACTATGCACGTGTGCTTTATCAGTTCGGCAACAGCCCATATCACTCCCATATGTTCGATCTGTTGCGGCGGCACCCAGGCGTGGTCGTCCTGCACGACTTCTTCCTGAGCAGTGTCCTGGCGTATGAAGAGAGCACCGGGGCAATGCCTGGCGTGTGGACGCGCGCGCTATACCACTCGCACGGCTACATGGCGGTCAAGGACAGCTTCAGCGCCAAGGGCCTGGAACATGCCCGGAATACCTATCCGAGCAATCTGGAAGTACTGCAGCAAGCGTACGGCGTCATTGTGCACTCCGAGCACGCGCGGCAACTTGCACGCGAGTGGTACGGCGAACATGCGGCCGACAACTGGAAGGTCATTCCGCATTTGCGCGCGCCGGCAGCCGCTATCGACAGATCGGCTGCACGGCACGCACTCGGCATCGCCGAGAGTGATTTCGTCGTGTGCAGTTTTGGTTTTATCGATCCGGTAAAGCAGAGCGATCGCCTTCTCGATGCGTGGCTGGCTTCCGGCCTGCATGATGACCCGCTCTGCCGACTTGTCTTCGTGGGGGCAAACCATCCCGGAGAGTATGGCGAGCGGATCGCGGCGCGCATTCGCAATAGCGTCTGCCAAGATCGCATTCGCATTACCGGTTGGACCGACGACGCGATGTACAAGCAGTTTCTTCAGGCTGCGGATGCCAGCGTCCAGTTGAGAAGCGTGTCACGCGGAGAGACTTCGGGTTCGGTTCTGCATTGCATGAATTACGGATTGCCGACCATCGTCAATGCCAATGGTTCCATGGCTGAGCTGCCGCCGGATGCTGTGTTGAAGCTGCCGGATGCATTCAATGATGCGGAATTGATCGCTGCCATGGAATCATTGAGGCATGACCAAACCAAGCGCGCCGAACTGGGAGCTGCGGCGAAGGAATTCGTCCGGACACGACACAATCCCGGTGTTTGCGCGAAATTGTATGCGGACGCCATCGAGTCCGCCTATGGCGACGCCAGCCGGCATGAACCGTCCGGGGCGGACACGCAGCATCGCCCGGCGCTTCGCCAGTTGCTGGTCGACGTATCGACGATTGCGCGTAACGATCTTCAGACGGGCATTGAGCGTGTCGTCAGAGCACAACTTTCGGCATTGCTGAACAATCCGCCGGCAGGTTTCAGGGTTGAGCCTGTTTACCTCAGTTCCGAAGGGGGAACCTGGCATTACCGCTATGCGCGCAGATATACGACAAAACTGCTGGGCATCGAAACCGCCACGCTCGAGGATGCGCCGGCGAATGTTGTGGCATCCGATGTTTTCTACAGCCCCGATTTTTCTCCGGAAGCGGTGATCGAAGCCGCAGCAGGAGGTGTTTATGCGGACTGGCGTGCGCGCGGCATTGAAGTCAGCTTTCTGATCCACGACATCCTGCCCGTCCTGCGGCCCGAGTTTTTCCCGGAACACGCCGACCAGTTGCACGCGCGCTGGCTCGATGCGATCGCCGAGAACGCGGACCGATTGATATGCATTTCGGACGCGGTTGCCAAGGAAGTGCGTCTATGGCTCAAGCAGCGCGGTCGTGTCGATGTGGGTCGTCTCGACATCGCCGTAATCCATCATGGTGCCGATCTTTCCGCTTCATTTCCCACGAAGGGAATGCCGAAAGATGCCGACCGGGTCCTGCAGCATATGGCGGAGAGGCCGAGCTTCCTGATGGTTGGAACGATCGAGCCTCGCAAGGGCTACCTGCAGGTTCTGATGGCATTCGAGCAGCTCTGGCGCGAAGGCGAACAGATCAATCTAATCATCGTCGGCAAGGAAGGCTGGACAGCACTGCCGGATGGGCAGCGGCGAACCATTCCGGAAATCATAAATCGCCTGCGCCGGCATCCGGAACTGGATCATCGCTTGTTCTGGCTGCAGGATGTCAGCGATGAGTATCTGCAAAAACTTTATGCCGCGAGTACTTGCCTGATCTTCGCAAGCGAAGGTGAAGGCTTCGGCCTGCCGCTGATCGAAGCGGCTCGCCACGGATTGCCGATCGTGGTGCGCGATCTGCCCGTCTTCCGGGAGGTGGCGGGACGACACGCTCATTACTTCGGCGGTCTTGCTGCCGACGATCTTGCCTCAGCCTTGAAGGACTGGCTGCGGTTGCATGCTGCCGGGAAAATTCCGCCATCTTCGGCAATACGCTGGCGTACCTGGGAAGAAAACGTTCATGAACTCGCAGCGGTCCTGGCTCTAACCGATTGAAGAACAATTGATGCTGGCGATGCGGCAAGACATCCAAGCCGCAAGCCATCGCATTCCCCTCGCCGGGCATCGCCCGGCCTCCCCCTCGGCGCCATGCATGTGCCATCAGCACAGTCTTTGATCTGCGTATAAGCCCGCCCCCCTTTGCAGCGCCGAACTGTTGCCAAAAAATCCATGCCCAAGCTTAGAATTCCGTAATCGTCAATGCGGTCTTTGTCTTGCGGCAGAGCTGCGCACAGCATCGTTGATCGACAAAATTTCCCTTCGGACGCACTTTCATTGACCATGCAAATGAATAGCACCTTGATCGATCCCAGGCACGTCATACGGAAATACAGCCTCGCTGAGCTATGCCAATCGGCAGATGATTATTACCAGCGGATAGCCGATCCGCGCCCGCTCATGGGAAAACCGTTTTCATCGATCACGGAAGCGCCGGAATTGCTGATCAGCATGGGGCAATTGCTCTCGGATCTGCAACTGGGCAAGACGATGCGCGTCCTGGAATTTGGCGCCGGAACGTGCTGGTTTTCGCGGTTTCTCAACCAGTTGCAATGCTCCACGATTTCGTGTGACACCTCCGCCACTGCGCTCGGAATCGGGAAAAGATTGTTCCGCGACTACCCGATCGTCGGCGAACACGTGGCGGCGCCCGAGTTCCTGGTCTTCAATGGCAAAACGCTAGACCTGCCGGACAATTCTGTCGATCGCATCATTTGTTTTGACACATTCCACCATGTTCCAAATCAGGAGGATGTCCTCGCGGAATTCTTCCGTGTTCTCAAGGAGGATGGCATTGCCGGATTCAGCGAACCCGGCAGGCATCATTCGCGAAGTCCTCAATCCCAGAATGAAATGGCAAACTTCAAGGTGCTGGAGAACGACATTGATCTCGATAGCATATTCAGGATCGCCAAAAGGACGGGATTCAGGCGCTGCAAGGCCACGATCGAGACCGCGTCCAAGTCAGTCTTTTTCTTGCACAAGGGAAGTTCCAGCTTTGACAGCCGCAGTCATGTCGGCCTGGCCGCTACGCTCAAGGCAGAACGGCAACGTTACATGGCAAGGAAAAATGTCCCTCTCACCATCGATGTCGACATCGTCAATAGCGGCGGTGCAAAGTGGTTATGCAAGAACGTGAATGAGATCGGCGTCGTCAAGCTGGGCGCGCATCTCTACGATGCTGACCACAACCTGCTCGATCTCGATTTTGGACGCAGCGAGCTCATGCGTGATGTGAAGCCGGGCGAAGCCATTGCCCAATCGATTACGCTGAGTTTTCCGTACGGCGGGAAATTCTATCTGGTGCTCGATCTTGTCTCTGAAGCCATCTGCTGGTTCGAAAATGTCGGATCAAAACCGATTCAGGTCGAAGTGACGGTGCAATAGCCAGCGCACGGGTACAGGAACGGACTCGACGACACAGGTGCCCGCCAGCCCTTCCCTATTTTGCCGCGGACCACTGTTTGCTGTTCAGATCCAGTTTGCACAGGCCGGCAACATGATGTCTTTCAGCGTAGGCACGCACGCGCTCATCGTAGTCTTTTCTGGCGGGATATCCGAAATTCCAGTCGGGCGGATTGAACGACGCGATACCGTTAATGGTCGGGATGCGTGCGAATTGGGCGACCAACATCGCCGTCACATTGTGGGCGTATGTGCTTTTTACGACCTCGGGAAATTCATCGCGACCTTGCTCTTCCCAGCCTGAGACGTAAAAGGCGCGGCAGCTTTCCGGCGGCGCATTGGGGAGCGCAATGCGGGCCAATTCTGCTTGCCTGTCCAGGTTCAAATAGGGTTCGTTGATTTCTCCCGCGATCAGCAGCGCTGACAGCAGCAGGAGAAGGGGACGTCCATTGTGCTGCGTCGAGAGATACTTCACGGCGACGACCACGACAGGTAAGGCTAGCAGGATCTGATAGGCCGCGATCACATTCAAGGCTTTCGCACCCGGGAAATATCGATAAACGAGATACCAAGCGCTGAATCCGTCGATGTTCAGGGCAAGCGACCAGGTGACGAGGGTCGCGATCACCAGAGAGTGAAGGACAATGTCCGCCTTTTGTCGTCGGGCTTGCGTGAGGCACCTGACGCATCCGAATACGAACAGCGCAAACAGAACAAGCGAAAATCCGGTGTTGTAATACTCGCCCCGCGGAGAATAGTCGGGCGACACAGCGGAAAGGATGGCGTTATAAAAACGGCCGAACAGAAGATTGTCGGTGCCGACTTGAAGAATATTCTCGACCGGAATGGTATTCGCGAACACGGTCTCGTACAAGCGAACGCCGACCTCCTGGGATTTCGGCAGGAATGCATAGACGAACGGCAGCAATGACAGTCCGGCCACCGCAAGCACGAGAATAACCGAGCTCCATGATGCAAGCAGCCTGTGCCCAAGCGATGCCAGACCGACACGGCCGCCTTTAACAAGCATCACCAGCGCGAAGGCGGAAAACAGGAAAGTAAAAAACCACGCCATGTAAAAGCAGGTCATGCACCATGCGCCGAAAAACACGCCCGCACCCATCCCCGCTCTTCTGAATTTCGGCAAGTCGTCTTCCAGGAACGCCTCAAGTGCGCTCCAGAGAAGCATTGCCATGATCGGCGCAAAAGCCACTGTCGCGAGTTGCAGGCGCTGGCCGTGTATGGTCATGCCGTTGCTCAAGGTGAACAGCATTGCGGCGAGCAGCGCCCAGAAGAATGAAAAGGAAAAGAACTTCCTGCACAAGAAATAGGTGCCGATGAAGCCTGTCGACTTGATGATGGCGCCCGCCGCTTCGCTGGACAAAAAGGGATCAAGACCAAGCAAGCGGAATGGAACGTAGGCAGCACCAACCAGAAAATAGGCGTCGGTATTCGCAATGGTCCGAGTGTACGGATAAAAGTAGCTCACTTGAGACCAGATCGCATCACCTGAGAAAACATGAAGCCAATGCTCAAGGATGGTCGCCATGATGACGGCGTCATATCGGTCGCCAGCCAGGATGCTGAAACCGTTTGACAGCTGATGCCTGTTCAGAATGGCAAGGCAGAATACCAATGCCGCGACGAGCAGTAAAAATCTCTGAAAACGACCTGGACCGGTGAAGAGTCGTGCCTCGGAAAACATATACGCCTTGTTGGTAGGCTTGCGTGAAGCCGTTGAAAATCAAGCTCTCACTGCAATCACGATGCCGATCAAGATCAGCGTCACGCCGAGAAAATATTGCGGCTGGAATTTCTCGCCCAGAAAAAAGTGACTCCCGATCGGCACCAGGACAAATGCCAGCGCCATCAGGGGATAGACCCGACCAAGCTCGATCTTCTGCAGCACCCAGATCCAGGCAATGGTCGTGATGCCGTACAGGGCAAGCGCCGAAAAGACGGTGAGTGCCGTCGCGGGATCAAAAAAGCTTCCGGTGCGCTGCAGCGAAGTAGCGCTGATCTTGAACAGCACCTGCCCGATGGCGATGCCGACGACACAGATAAATGCGATTAGATAAGTCATCATCTTTTCTCACGAAATTGGCTTCGACAACCTGTTTTTCAGGTGCAGCGGCCTTTTGGGCACTGACGAGATGTCGTATCCGATAAAGGCAAAGATGAATTGCGTTCCCAGTATCACGGGAAGCGCAGCCAGCATGACAGTGCCTGATGGAGCGGGAATGCCTGATTGAACGGAACTTGCCCAGTGCACCAGTCCGAAAATCGTCCCGGTAAGGAGCATGAGCAGCCCCACGGGCAGCTCGATTGAGGCAAGGGACATGTCCCTCAAGTAGTAGTTGTAGAAAACCCTTTTTCCAAAATTGCAGAGGTGCTTGACGAAGAATTCGCCGATGATCTTGGAGATTTTGAGATTGCTTGTCTCGTCACCGTATTTCGCGTCCATCGGAATATCAACGACAACGGCACGCAAGGTGTTCAGACGAAAAAGCATATCCGTTTCGAAGAAATAGCGGCGGCTTATCTTGTTGAAGGGAAGACGTCGCGCGACTTCGGCGTGAATCGCAGTGTATCCATTGGTAGGATCGAACAGATCCCAGTAGCCCGACGACAGTTTTGTCATGAATGAGAGTGCGGCGTTGCCAAACAGCCGGACTTTGGGCATCGCATGAATCTCTTCCAGGTCGAAAAACCTGTTCCCTTTAGTGTAGTCCGCTTCACCGGCCAGGATAGGCGCCACAAAATCGGGAATCAGGCTCGGATCCATCTGTCCATCGCCATCGACCTTGACGATGACGTCCATGCCGTCCTGGATCGCCGCGCGATAACCGGTCATGACAGCGCCGCCGACACCGAGGTTCTCGGGGTTTTGAAGTACTGTTACGCGCGTGTCCCGGCAATTGCTTTTGACAAATTCGCCCGAGCCATCCGGGCAGCAATCGTCAACAACATAAATGCGGGATACCTCCGGTCCGATCTTGTCGATGACGCCGAGAATGTGTTTGCACACTTTGTAACTAGGTATGACAACTCCGATTTTCGAAGTCATATTCATTGGCTTGAGTTCCAGTTGTTTTGCCGAAGCCTACCCATCGGCATGATTTCGTGCAGAAAAACATGCCATTTTAATCTCTGGCAAGAGGCTCCGTCATGAACAACGCCATTCTTTTTGGATATGCGTCATTTCTTGTCGTCATACTGCGAACAAGTCCGGCCATCTTTTCCGCAGGCAATAACTTTATGCGATTCGGAAGGATTCCTGAATAATCCTTCGCTGTCCATTTAAGGCATGCCGGTATGGAGCCGGCTTTCATTGGTATCATCCTACTCATTTGCAACTGACCGCATGCAAGCGGCACACATATTAATGGGCAGCATAATCGTCAGCAACCTGGGCAAGGCCTACAAAAAATACCCGAACCATTGGGCGCGCCTCTCGGAATGGATAAGTCCTTTCCGCAAGCAGCGGCATGAGCTCAAGTGGGTGTTAAAGGACATCAATTTCCAAGTGGCCCCCGGCGAGGCTGTGGGCATCATCGGCATCAACGGCGCGGGTAAAAGCACCTTGCTGAAGTTGATTACAGGGACCGCACAGCCTACGATAGGAGGCGTGGCGACCAGCGGCCGAGTTGCAGCCATGCTGGAGCTGGGAATGGGCTTCCACGCAGACTTTACCGGCCGCGAAAACATTTTCATGTCGGGGCAACTGCTCGGAATGAGCGCTGAAGAAATCACCGAACTGATGCCGCAGATCGAGGCGTTCGCCGAAATCGGCGAATATCTTGATCAGCCGGTGCGCGTGTATTCCAGCGGGATGCAGATGCGCCTGGCCTTTAGCGTCGCCACCGCCAAGCGACCAGACATCCTGATTGTGGATGAGGCGCTATCGGTTGGCGATGCCTACTTCCAGCACAAGAGTTTTGACCGCATCCGGCAGTTGCGCGACTCCGGCACCACGCTCTTGATCGTGTCGCACGACAAGACCGCGATCCAGGCGGTGTGCGATCGCGCCATCCTTCTGGATGCAGGTCGGCTGGCGAAGGAAGGCGAGCCCGAGGCCATCATGGATTTCTACAACGCGATGCTGGCGGAGCGGGAAAACCGGACGGTGAGGCAGGAAGAAATCGCTCACGGAAAGATCCAGACCGTGTCGGGTTCCGGTGAAGCCACGGTGACCGATATCGCGCTGTTCAATGAACAGGGCGAACGTGTGGAAGCGGTGGATGTGGGAAGCGCGATCACTTTGCGCATCAAGGTCAAGGCACAGGCATCGATTCCGCGGCTGGTGCTGGGATACATGATCAAGGACCGCCTCGGTCAACCGATGTACGGCACCAACACGGCGCTCAAGGAGATGCCGATGGAGAACGTGCAGGCAGGAGAAGAACTGGTCTACTCGTTTGCCTTTCCATTGAACCTGGGCCCCGGGAGTTATTCGATTGCGACCAGCCTTTCCAGCAGCGAGACGCATCTGGTCAATAATTACGAGTGGCGGGACCTGGCGCTGGTGTTTACCGTGATGAATCTGAGCCGGGAGGAATTCGCCGGCTGCACCTGGCTTGATCCCGCGATTGATATTCAGCGCAGTGCTTCTGCCACAGTGAAAAAAACCGCAAGCGCGAGTGCCTGAATTCTGCAGCGTTTAGCCTGCGAGACTTTCAAGATCGAACATGACGCACTACATCGGCCGCTTCGCCCCTTCCCCGACCGGCCCCTTGCATAAAGGATCGCTGGTCGCGGCCATGGCCAGCTACCTGGATGCGCGTGCGCATGGGGGACGATGGCTGGTGCGCATCGAGGACATCGATGAAGGGCGCACGGTTCCCGGTGCGGCGGAGGACATCCTGCAGTGCCTGCGCGGATTCGGCATGCAATGGGATGGCGAGGTGGTATGGCAAAGCCGACGCAAGGATTTGTACCAGGCGGCCTTCGATCGCCTGGGCGATCATGTCTATCCCTGCGGCTGCACCCGGCGTGAAATCGCGGATTCGCGCATCGGTATCGCGAGCGACGGTGCTGCGGTCTATCCGGGAACTTGCCGCACTGGCCTCGCTCCCGGCAGAACGGCGCGGGCTTACCGACTGCGGGTGCCGGAAGGCGACGAGGCATGCATACGATTTGAAGATCGCTGGATGGGCAGCGTGACGCAGAATCTGGCCAGCGAAGTCGGCGACTTCGTGCTCAAGCGTGCCGATGGCTTCTGGGCGTATCAATTGGCGGTGGTGGTGGACGATGCCGCCCAGGGCGTGACGCATGTCGTGCGCGGTGCGGACTTGCTGGATTCGACGCCGCGCCAGATTTATTTGCAGCGCTTGCTCGGGCTGCCGACGCCGTCTTACCTGCATGTGCCGGTGGTCACGAATGCTGCGGGAGAGAAACTGTCGAAACAGACCGGCGCACGGGCGCTGGATCTCGCGCGGCCTCTGGACGAGCTGATCGCCGCGGCGCGCTTCCTGCAGTTGCCCGTCGATCAGGCAGATAGCGTCAACGGGTTCTGGCAGCAGGCAATCGCGGCGTGGTCGGCGCGCTTTGCGACGAAGTAAGGCGCGCTTGCTGCAGAACTCAGCGGACTTCAGCGTTTGGGCGTTCCGCCCAGCAGCGCGGCCACTTTAGCCTTTTGCGGCTTCACCGGTGCGCCTTGCGCGTCGCGATTTTCTGCGTCTGGAGCCGGTGCGGCGGGTTCATACGGCTTCAGGAACCAGGGGTCGATCTTTTCCTTGCGCGGTGCGTAAGAGCCACGGTTGTATTGCGACGAACCACGGCTGCTAGATGTTGCGCGTGAGGGTGCGCGCTCCTCGGCATCTTCATGGCGTGGGCGGCGTTCCGCGGAACGTGCCGGCACGAAGCCGGACAGTTCCAGGCGCGAAATGTGGTGCTTGATCAGCTTTTCGATATCCGCCAGCGAGCGCGCGTCCTTGTCGGTGAACAGCGAGATCGCGTCGCCCGATGCGCCGGCGCGACCGGTGCGGCCAATGCGGTGCACATAGTCTTCCGCGTTGTACGGCAGGTCGAAGTTGATCACGCAGGGCAATTCGGCGATATCGAGGCCGCGCGCGGCGACGTCGGTGGCGACCAGCACTTCGATCGAGCCTTGCTTGAAGGCTTCGAGCGCAGCCATGCGTTCGCCCTGCGTCTTGTCGCCGTGAATCGCGGATGCCTTGATGCCTTCCTTTTCCAGATGGCGCGACAGGCGCGATGCGCCGATCTTGGTGTTGGAGAACACGATCACCTGTTTGAGATTGCGCTCGCGGATGATGTGGGCGACGGCATCGCGCTTGGCTTCTTCCTCGACCTTGTAGAGCACCTGGGTGACGTTGTCGGCGGTGGCATTGCTGCGCGCGACTTCGATGGTGATCGGGTCCTTCAGGAAGCTGTTGGCGAGCTTCTTGATCTCCGGCGAGAAGGTCGCCGAGAACATCAGGCTCTGACGCTGTTTCGGCAGCAGGTTGATGATGCGCTGCAGGTCGGGCAGGAAGCCCATGTCGAGCATGCGGTCGGCCTCGTCCATCACCAGGATCTGGGTCTGCGACAGGTTCAGCGTTTTTTGCTGCACATGGTCGAGCAGGCGGCCCGGCGTGGCGATCACGATTTCGACGCCGGCGCGCAGCGCGGCAGTTTGCGGAGCCATGTCAACGCCGCCGAAGACGACGGTGGCGCGCAGCGGCGTGTGACGCGAATAGGCCTTCACGTTGTCCGCGACCTGGTCGGCCAACTCGCGTGTCGGCGTCAGGATCAGCGCGCGCACCGGATGGCGCGCGGGCGATGCGCTGGTGCTGGCATTCGCGAGCAGCATCTGAATGATCGGCAAGGAAAACCCGGCCGTCTTGCCGGTGCCGGTCTGCGCGGCGCCCATGACATCACGGCCTTGCAGCACGATGGGAATCGCTTCGGCCTGGATCGGCGTCGGGTGAACATAACCTTGGTCGGCGAGCGCGCGCAATATGTCGGGCGAGAGTCCGAAGTCTTCAAAGCGGACCGCAGGCGCGGAAATTTGCGAGGGTGCTAACAGGGTGTCTGACATAGTAATTTCGGTGGACCTGCAGGAGGCCGTGAATCAAGCGCGACGACGGACACAGGCCCGGAAACGCCGCTTCGGAAAAACAACCCTTCATTATACGCCTGCGCATGCCCGCATCGCGGCTTTGCGGCTTGACAAGAGGCTGTGCGGCATGCAACACGGCGTTCGAACGGTCTTGCTCTGACCAGCAAGGGTGAGAAAAATTGCATGCAGTTGGATGTAACAGGAGCGATTCCTTGACTTGCGAGGGGCAATTCGCCACAAATTCCGGGCAAGTTTTATATATTTTTGGATATTTACTTGAATAAAATCCATTTCGAGACTAAAGTGAGCGTAGGAAAACCAACACCACTTTCTCTGCCGCCATGGGAATCCGCGTCGAAACACCAGCCAGCAAGATCAGCCCGGAAGCGCTATCCGCCGCTGCGGTGCGCGCTTTCGGCAATATCGCGCGGCTGTGGCAGCTCGACCTCGACGAACAGCTCACCTTGCTCGGAAGCCCGCCGCGCTCCACCTTCTACAAATGGAAAAAAGCGCCGGAGGCCGCGCACCTGGGACGCGACACGCTGGAGCGGATTTCCTACATCCTCGGCATCTACAAGGCCTTGCAAATCCTGCTGCCGGAGGAGAAAGCGGCCGACAGCTGGATCAGGAAGCCGAATACCGCGCCGCCATTCGGCGGCAAGAGCGCTCTCGATCGCATGTTGTCCGGCAACGTCGCCGATTTGTATGTAGTGCGTCAGTACCTCGACGCGATGCGCGGCGGATGGGCGTGAGCGTTCCGGCTGCGAATTTTGCGCTGGCGCAGGTCGACTGGCATCCCGCCTTTCGCATCGTGCCTTCGCGTTTCCCCTCGATCAATCTGTTCGACCGCGTTGCCTCGCCCGAGGATTTCGATGCGCTGTATGCGCTGGAGGCGATGACCAACGACCGCATACGCGACGAGATCGGCGAGATCGAACTGGTGCCGAAGGCAGAACGTCTGTACGGCCCCGGCAGCGGCCCGATCATGGCGGCATTCACCCACCTGAATCCTTCCGGAAGCCGTTTCAGCGACGGCAGCTATGGCGTGTTTTATGCGGCACGCGACAAGGAGACGGCGATTGCGGAAACACGCTATCACCAGGCCAGGTTTCTCGCAGCGACAAAGGAAGCGGCGATCCAGCTGCAGATGCGGGTCTACCAGGTGGAGGTGTCGGGTCTGCTGCATGACTTGCGTGCACTCGACGCCGATGACCCGGTCTACCATCCGGGCTCGTATGCGGCCGCACAGACGGTGGGTCGTCAGCTCAGAATGCGGGGTTCGGCGGGGCTGAGCTATCGCAGCGTGCGCCGCGAAGGCAGCGAATGCGTGGCGGTCTTCCGGACCACGGCGGTGTCGAACTGCCGGCACGCCAGTCAGATGCTCTACCAGTGGGATGGTGAGAAATTCTCCGACGTGTACGAAAAGGTGATGTAGTCCGTATACGGCTTATGCGATCGCTGCATGCCCGAGCGACGCCGTCGCATCCGGATGGAACCACTGCAACTTCTCCTGCAAGGCGACCACTTCGCCGATGATGATCAGGCAGGGTGATTTCATTTTCCTTTCGGCGACCAGTTGCGGCAAGGTCGTCAGCGTGCCGGTCACGACGCGCTGCTTGTCGGTCGTGCCTTGTTCGACCACTGCCGCCGGAATATTGGCAGCACGCCCGTGTGCCATGAGCTGGCGGCAGATTTCAGGCAGCGCTCCGAGCCCCATGTAGATCACCACCGTCTGGCGCGGATGAGCGAGGTTCACCCAGTCAAGATCGAGGCTGTCGTCTTTCAAGTGACCGGTGGCGAACACGCAGGACTGCGCGTAGTCGCGATGGGTAAGCGGAATGCCGGCGTAGGACGACACGCCGCTGGCGGCGGTCACGCCGGGCACGATTTCGAAGGGAATGTCTTCATCGGCCAGCACTTCGGCCTCTTCGCCGCCACGTCCGAAAATGAATGGATCCCCGCCCTTCAAGCGCACCACTTGCTTGCCCTGGCGCGCGAGCCGCACGATCAACGCATTGATCTCGCCTTGCGGCAGCGTGTGACAGCTCTTCTCCTTGCCGACGTAGATCAGGTCGGCCTCCTTGCGTATCAATCCGAGTATGCCGTCGCCGACCAGATGATCGTAGACGACGGTATCGGCCTGCGTCAGGAGGCGCGCGGCGCGCAAGGTCAGCAACTCCGGATCACCGGGGCCGGCGCCAACGAGATAGACAATGCCGGGACACCGCCGCTCACCGACGGAATCAAGGCGCTGCAGATTAGTGGGCCGCGTGCTCATGAGTGTGTTCCTCCAAGTGGCTCCCAATCTAACTTTCAACTCTCCGAAAAAATTTGATTTGAGTTAAGGAAATCTGAATTCCATCGGCGCAACCTAGGCCCATCTTGAAAAACGGCGACTAATCTGAATCCTGGACTAGTCCGCATCGTGCCCGGTTTTTGTCGAAGTAATCGCAGTTCTCATCATCCCTTTTTGTGAGGAGTAAAAATGAAGCCGATCATTCGTCCACTCGCGGCACTGCTGGCAGCACTGCCACTGGCAGTCGGGGTGGTTCACGCGCAGGAAAAGCAGCCCCATGAAGGTGCGGAGCTGAAGTATCAGGCAGGCGGCTCTCCCATGGCTGCCGAAGAGATGCACCAGAATATCAACCCGAAAGCGCCGCCCATGACCAAGGCGGAATTCGAGCAGGCCAAGCAGATCTATTTCGAGCGCTGCGCAGGCTGCCATGGCGTACTGCGCAAGGGCGCGACAGGCAAGCCGCTGACTCCGGACATCACGCTGGACAAGGGCACCGATTACCTGAAAGTGTTCATCGCCTATGGCTCGCCGGCAGGCATGCCGAACTGGCAGACATCAGGCGACCTGACCGAGAAACAGGTGGACCTGATGGCACGCTATGTCCAGCAAGAGCCGCCGACTCCGCCGGAATTCGGATTGAAGGAAATGCAGGCGACATGGAAGGAATACATCCCCATCGCCAAGCGGCCGACCAAGAAGATGAACAGCTACAACATCGCCAACATCTTCTCCACCACGCTGCGCGACTCCGGCGAAGTGGCACTGATCGATGGCGACACCAAGAAGATCATCAACATCGTCAAGACCGGTTATGCGGTGCACATCTCGCGCATCTCCGCCTCGGGACGTTACCTGTATGTGATCGGCCGCGATGCGCGCATCAACCTGATCGACCTGTGGATGGAGAAACCGGACAACGTCGCCGAGATCAAGATCGGCCTCGAAGCACGTTCGGTCGAGACCTCGAAGTACAAGGGTTACGAAGACAAGTTCGCAGTCGCCGGTTCGTACTGGCCGCCGCAGTTCGTGATGATGGAAGGCGAATCGCTCAAGCCGTTGAAGATCGTGTCCACGCGCGGCATGACGGTCGATAACGAATACCATCCGGAACCGCGCGTCGCATCCATCGTGGCCTCGCACTACAAGCCGGAATTCGTGATCAACGCCAAGGAAACCGGCAAGATCATGCTGGTCAACTACCAGGATCTGAACAACCTGAAGATCACCACGCTGGATGCTGCCAAGTTCCTGCATGACGGCGGCTTCGATTCGACGGGTCGCTACTTCATGGTGGCTGCCAATGCATCGAACAAGATCGCGGTGGTCGATACCAAGGAAGACAAGCTTGCCGCGCTGGTCGATGTGGGCAAGACGCCGCATCCGGGACGCGGCGCCAACTTCAAGCATCCGAAGTTCGGCCCGGTGTGGGCAACCAGCCACCTCGGCGACGAATCGATTTCGCTGATCGGCACCGACCCGGTGAAGCACAAGGCGCAGGCATGGAAGGTCGTCGCCAGCATCAAGGGCCAGGGCGGCGGATCGCTGTTCATCAAGACGCATCCGAAGTCGAAGAACCTGTGGGTGGATACACCGCTCAATCCCGATGCCAAGGTCAGCCAGTCGGTCGCGGTGTATGACATCAACAACCTCGACAAGGGCTTTGAAGTGCTGCCGATCGCGGAATGGGCCAACCTCGGCGACGGCGCCAAGCGCGTGGTGCAGCCGGAGTACAACAAGGCCGGCGACGAAGTCTGGTTCTCGGTGTGGAACGCCAAGGACAAGGTCTCGGCAGTGGTGGTGGTGGACGACAAGACGCGCAAGCTGAAGACCGTGATCAAGGATCCGCGCCTGATCACGCCGACCGGCAAGTTCAACGTCAACAACACGCAGCATGATGTGTACTGATTGAGGTCATGAATCCACGGGGTGCGGCAGCATCGCACCTCGCGATTCGGCTTCTCCGAATAACGACCCTGAAGACGGCAGAGCGAACAGCGAAATGAACTGTACGAAATGCACCAATCGCAGCTCCGCGAATGCATGCAACACGAAGCGATCGGTCGCACGGAAGATGCACGATCCGCCGCACCGCCTGCACCTGTTGGCGAACATCCTTTTGTTGGCATCGGCATCAAGCCTCTTCAACACTTCCCTCGCAGCGGATGCTGCTTCCTATTCCCCCGATCCTGCACGGCGCAACGCACTCATCAACATGGTGCGTCAGGACTGCGGCTCCTGCCACGGCCTGATGCTCAAGGGCGGCCTTGGCCCTGCCCTGCTGCCGGAAACGCTGCGCGACAAGCCGGTGGAATCGCTCACCGCGACGATTCTGCAAGGCCGACCCGGTACACCGATGCCGCCGTGGAATCCGTTTCTGACGGAAGCGGAAGCCGAGTGGATCGTGATCAATTTACAGAAAGGATTTCCAGGTGAGCGCTAGATCGTTAATGGCTTTGGCGGGGGCGATAGCGCTGAGCTTGATGACCGGCTGCGCCAGCCCTTCCCTGCGCGGCACCGGCAACCTGGGCGTGGTGATTGAACGCGCCACCGGCAGCGTGCAGGTGGTCGATACGACGAAGCGCGTCTCGATTGCCTCGGTGCAGGGATTGGGCGACCTGTCGCATGCCTCGCTGGTGTATTCGCGCGATGGTCGCTATGCCTACGTGTTCGGCCGCGACGGTGGCTTGTCGAAGGTCGATGTGCTCAAGGGCGTGATCGAACGGCGCGTGGTACAGGCGGGTAACAGCATCGGCGGCGCGATCTCGCAGGATGGCACGCTGCTCGCCGCGCAGAATTACGCGCCGGGCGGCGTCAAGGTATTCAATGCCGAAACGCTCGAACTGCTGGCCGATATCCCCGCCGCATACGGCGCGCAAGGACAGCGCGCGAAAGTGGTCGGACTGGCCGATGCGCCGGGCAACAAATTCGTATGGAGTCTGTTCGAAGCGGGCGAGATCTGGGTTGGCGATTTCAGCGATCCGCGCGCACCGCGCATCGAAAAATTCCGCAATGCCGGGCGCGAACCCTATGACGCGATGATCACGCCGGACGGACGCTATTACATCGCCGGCTTGTTCGGCGAGGACGGCATGACGCTGCTCGACCTGTGGCATCCGGAAAAAGGCCTGCGCCGCGTGCTCGAGGGCTACGGCAAGGGCGAGGAAAAGCTGCCGGTCTACAAGATGCCGCATCTGCGCGGCTGGGCTGTCGCAGGGCGCTATGCCTATCTTCCTGCGATCGGCCGGCATGAGGTGCTGGTGCTGGATATGGAAACCTGGCGCGAGGCCGCGCGCATTCCTGTTTCCGGCCAGCCTGTGTTCGTGATGGCGCGGCCGGACGGCAGGCAGGTGTGGGTCAATTTTGCCTTCCCCACCAATAGTCATGTCGAAGTGATCGATGTGGAAACGCGCAGCGTGGTCAAGCGCCTGGAGCCGGGCAAGACGGTGCTGCACATGGAATTCACACCGCGCGGCGAATCGGTATGGATTTCGGCGCGCGACGACAACCGCGTCGTGATCTACGATACCGCAACGTTTGCGAAACGCAGCGAATTGCCGGCCACTGCGCCGAGCGGCATCTTCTTCACCACGCGCGCCGCGCGTACCGGACTGTGAGAGGCGCGTCCACCATGCCCCTCACCCAGTCCGCCATGCTGAGCGAGCGGGAATTTGCCCTGGTCAATGCATTCCAGCGCGACTTTCCGCTCCTGCCGCACCCGTTTTCGACACTGGCCGACATGCTGGACACCGATGAAGCCACGGTCATCGGCAGCTTGCAGCGATTGCAGAACCGCGGCGTCATCAGCCGCGTCGGCGCGGTGTTCCGTCCGAATGCGATTGGCGCCAGCACGCTGGCGGCCTTGTCCGTGCCGGCCGAACGGCTTGATGAGGTGGCCGCCTATATCAATGCGCTGCCGGAAGTGAATCACAACTACCAGCGCGAGCATCGCTACAACCTGTGGTTCGTCGCGACCGCGCCCTCGCGGGAGCGCCTGCGCACGGTGATGCAGGAAATCGAGGGCCATTGCGACTGCGAAACGCTGCTTGTGCTGCCGATGCTGCAGGACTATCACATCGATCTCGGATTCGATCTCGCACATCGTACGAGCGGACGCGAATACGCTTCTGCTCCCGGCCTCTCACGCGATATCGAGGCACTGAGCGAAGCGGAGCAAGGATTGATCGCCGCCTTGCAGGATGGCCTACCGCTGGTGGCGCGTCCCTTCGAACAGCTTGGACTGCCGGAAGCGGAGGCGATCGGGACCATCGCGCGCTGGCTGGACAGGGGCGTGATCAAGCGCTTCGGCGTTATCGTGCGTCATCATGAGCTGGGTTATACGGCCAATGCCATGGCCGTCTGGGATGTCCCGGATGATATTGCCGACGACATCGGCCGCAGGATCGCGTCGAACGGCTGCGTGACCTTGTGCTATCGGCGCATGCGCCAATTGCCGCAGTGGCGCTACAACCTGTTCTGCATGGTGCATGGCAAGGATCGCACCGAAGTCGCGGCGAGCGTTGCCGCACTGAGCGAGCGCTGCGGGCTGGCCGCCTATCCGCACGAAGTCCTGTTCAGCTGCCGACGCTTCAAGCAGCGTGGCGCGCATTATGCCCCCGTGCCCGAGGCCGCCCATGGATGACATCGATCGCGTCATCATCAACCAGCTGCAGGGTGGGCTTCCGATCTGCGAGCGGCCGTATCTTGAAGCGGCCCGAGTCATCGGCATCGGCGAGGAAGACCTGATCGCGCGCCTGTCGCAACTGCTGGCGCGCGGCATCCTGACGCGAGTCGGTCCCCTGTTCCAGATCGAGCGCATGGGCGGTGCCTTCACGCTGGCTGCCTTGCATGCGCCCGAGGATCGCTACGACCAGATCGCCGAGCGCGTCAATGCCTTGCCGCAGATTGCGCACAACTACAAGCGCACGCATGAACTCAATATGTGGTTCGTGATTGCCACCGAGACGCCCGACGAAATCGATCGCGTGATCGGCCGGATCGAGCAGGACACCGGCTGCGCCGTGTTCAACTTTCCGAAGTCGCGAGAGTATTTCGTTGAGATGAAGTTGAGGGTGCGGGAATGAAAGATCTTTTGTCCACGGAAAACACGGAAAACACGGAAAAAATCTTTGGCAAGATCAATTGGGCGACTCTCTTCAATCCATTAAAGCTGGAAGTGTTTTTGAACTTTCCGTGCTTTCCGTGTATTCCGTGGACAACCAAGTTTTTCAAGAAGATATGAACCATACAGCCGACGACACCACCGACGCCACAGACCGCGCAATCATCGTCGCCACCCAGCAGGGCCTGCCGCTGGTGGCGCGCCCCTACCACGCGATTGCCGAACGCCTGAATCTTGAGGCCGACGACGTCATGGCGCGCCTGCGCCGCATGCAGGAGACGGGCGTGATCCGGCGCATTGGCGTGGTGCCGAATCATTATGCGATCGGCTATCGCGCCAATGGCATGACGGTCTGGGATGTGGCCGACGAGATGGTCGATGAACTCGGCGAGCGCGTGGGCAAGCTGGATTTCGTCACTCATTGCTATCGTCGTCCGCGCCGCCTGCCGCAATGGCCGTACAACCTGTTCGCGATGGTGCACGGACAAAACCGCGAAGAGGTGGAAGCGCAGATCGCGCAGATCAAGAACGTGCTGGGCGACCATGTCCGCGCGCACGACGTGTTGTACAGCACCCGAATTCTCAAGAAAACCGGCCTGCGACTGGTCGGATAAAGGAAAGCATCATGTTTCGTATCAGCCAATACATGCACGAACTAGCGCATCCGACACCGATGGGCCCGAAGCGCAATCCGCCGGGACCGGTGGTGATCTGGAATCTGATCCGGCGCTGCAACCTGACTTGCAAGCACTGCTATTCGATCTCGGCGGACAAGGATTTCGCAGGCGAGCTGAGCACCGACGAGGTGTATGCGGTGATGGAGGATTTGCGCGCCTTCGGCGTGCCGGTCCTGATTCTCTCCGGCGGCGAGCCGCTGCTGCGCAAGGATATCTATGAAGTTGGAAAGCACGCGAAGAAGATGGGTTTCTACGTCGGCCTCTCGACCAACGGCACGCTGATCAACACCAGCAATATCGAGCAGATCGCCGCCGCCGGCTTCGACTATGTCGGCATCAGCCTGGACGGCATGCACGAGACGCACGACATTTTCCGCCGCAAGGAAGGCGCCTTCGATGCATCCCTGCATGGCGTGCGATTGTGCCGCTCGGTCGGCATACGCGCCGGCGTACGCTTCACGCTGACACAGGACAATGCGCATGACCTGCCTGCGCTGCTGCAACTGGTCGACGACGAAGGCATCGACAAGTTCTATCTGTCGCATCTCAATTATGCGGGACGCGGCAACAAGAACCGCGGACATGACGCCTTCCTGCAGACCACGCGCAATGCGATGGATCTGCTGTTCGACACCTGCTGGGAGAACGTGAAGAACGGCATCGAGAAGGAATTCGTGACGGGCAACAACGATGCGGATGGCGTGTACCTGCTGCACTGGGTGCGGCGGCACATGCCGGAGCGCGAAGAGCACCTGCGCGCGAAACTGTCGCAATGGGGCGGCAATGCGTCCGGTGTCAACGTGGCGAACATCGACAACCTCGGCAACGTGCATCCGGACACGATGTGGTGGCAGCACAATCTCGGCAATGTGCGCGATCGCAAGTTCTCCGATATCTGGCGCGATACCTCCGACCCGCTCATGGCGGGCCTGAAATCCAGTCCGCGCCCGGTCAAGGGCCGCTGCGCCGAGTGCAGCTATCTCGATGTATGCGGCGGCAATACTCGCATCCGCGCGCTGCAGCTGACGGGAGACCCCTGGCAGGAAGATCCGGCGTGTTACCTGAGCGACGAGGAGATCGGACTGTCGGGAACGCGTGAACGCGTGCAGATGACACCGTATATCAAGATCCGCGCGGCAGGTGCAGCATGAGCAAAGGCTTGATGAGTTTCGCGGCAGCCGTGCTCGCCTGCGCCAGTGCCATGGCGTCGGCCGCAACGGACACGGCAACACTGTTTCAGACGCATTGCGCATCCTGCCACGGGCCTGACCGGCTAGGCGCAATCGCGCCCGCCCTCCTGCCGGGCAACCTGGAGCGCCTGCGCCGCCCCGAAGCGGTGAAGACGATTTCCGAAGGCCGCATCGCGACGCAGATGCCGCCCTTTGCCGACAAGCTGAGCCCCGACGAAATCAAGCAGCTCGTCGATTTCATTTACACGCCACCGGCGGTCACGCCGACCTGGGGCATCAATGAAATCCGCGCCTCGCGCCTGCAATACCACGCGCCGGGCAGCCTGCCAGACAAGCCGGTGTTCAAGGCCGATCCGCTCAACCTGTTCGTGGTGGTCGAACTCGGCGACCATCATGCGACCATTCTCGACGGCGACAAGTTCGAACCCATCGTGCGCTTCCCGACGCGCTTTGCCTTGCATGGCGGACCGAAATTCTCTCCCGACGGACGCTACGTCTATTTCGCGTCGCGCGACGGCTGGATCGCCAAGTACGATATCTGGAACCTGACGCTGATCGCGGAAGTCCGCGCCGGCATCAATGCGCGCAACCTCGCGGTGTCGAGCGACGGCCGCTATGCGATCGTCGCCAATTATTTGCCGCACACCCTCGTCATACTCGATACCAAGGACCTGACACCGATCAAGGTGATCGAGGTGAAGGATCGCAACGGCAAGAGCTCGCGCGTGTCGGCGGTGTACGACGCCGCGCCCCGCAAGAGCTTCGTCGCGGCCATGAAGGACATTCCCGAAGTGTGGGAATTGAGCTATGACGAAAAGGCGCCGCCGGTGTACGAGGGTTTCGTGCATGATTACAAGATGGCCGAAGCACTGGCCACGCCGGGGCCGTTTCCGCCACGACGCATCGAGCTGGACGACTATCTGGATGACTTCTTCTTCGACGCGCATTACGACAACATGATCGGCGCCTCGCGCGAAGGGCGCGGCCAGGTGGTCAACCTGAATGTGCGGCGCAAGATCGCCAGCATTGACCTGCCCGGCATGCCGCATCTCGGCTCGGGCATCAGCTGGGAATACCAGGGGCGGCCGGTGCTCGCCAGCCCGAACCTGAAGGACGGCGTGGTGACGGTAATCGACATGAAAAACTGGCAGACCATCAAGCACATCAAGACACTGGGGCCGGGCTTCTTCATGCGCAGCCATGAGAATACGCCCTACGCATGGGTCGACGCCTTCAACAGCAAGGACCGTCGTGACGTGATCCAGATCATCGACAAGCAGAAGCTGGAAGTCGTCGCAGTGCTGCGCCCCAGCCCCGGCAAGGTGGCGGCGCATACGGAGTTCACGCG
>NZ_DATFAF010000028.1:0-32422 GCF_035254865.1 Noviherbaspirillum sp. | reverse complement strand
TGGGGTCGAAGTGGCTGCCGGTTTCCGCTTCGAGAATTTCCATCGCCTCTTCAAAACGCATCGGCTCCTTGTAGGCCCGCCTGGAGCAGAGCGCGTCAAAGACATCCGCCACCGCGAATATTCTTGCCGCAAGCGGAATGGCCTCGCCCGCCAGCTTGCGAGGATAGCCGGAGCCGTCCCATCTTTCGTGATGGGCGACGACCACGGCTTTCGCCTCGTCCAGCCAGTCGATGTTGCTGACGATATCCTCGCCTTGCGCGACGTGCGTCTGCATGATCTCCGATTCTTCCGCGCTGAGCCTGGCTGGCTTGCGAAGAATCGCGTCGGGAATGCCGACCTTGCCGACATCGTGGAGAAAGCTGCCGATGATCAGGGACTGCATGGTTTTCCCATGCAAGCCGATGCATTCGCCGATACGCGCGGCGATCCAGGCAACACGGAGATTGTGTGCTCCGGTGTCGGAATCCCGCTTCGCGATCGCACGCCCGAGGGCTTCCATCATCGAAATATGCGAGCTCAGGATCTCGCTGGTCTTCCGCTCGTTTTCCGCGGACAGGCGCACGACGACCGGATAGATCACCGCACCGCACACCAGGGAGGCCAGACCCACCATCAGCGCCGCTGTCAGGGCGGTCCCGAACATCTGCTCGCGCTGCCAGTCAGAGACGACCCGCACTCCCTCGAAATAGCCGGCAATCGGCCCCGCATCGCCTTCGGCCCCGGCTTTCAGCGGGACAAACACACGCAATACCCAGCGCTTGTCCTGGAGCTTCAGGCTTTCAAACGAAGCGACCGCCTTCTCCGGCCGCGCGTGGACGGGAAGCTGCCCCTCGACCAGGCGGCCCGCCTCGGTCATCGTTATCGCGAGTTTCCGCCCGTTCCCGTCATAGATCTCCGCAATGTCGAACAGCCCGCCGGCGAGCGCATCCGACGCCTTTCCGGCTTGCTCGCCGGCCTTCGGACCGCTCAGGGCCTCGGTATCGAAATGGTGCAGATGCAAGAGCCGGCGAGACTCTTCCATGGCAAGGGATACCGTGCTTTGTTCGGCATTCCGATGCGCGACAAACCAGGCGGCAGGGCTTGCCACGGCGGCGAGAAGAATGCTGGCGAAACCAATCTGGATCGCAGTACGGCGGTTGAAGGAATTCATGACAGCACGTCCGGTTACCGGCACTAAAACCAAAGCGAGAATCGTGCTAGCGCAATGGCGGCAAACGGAAAAAAGCTGGAGAGAAGGCCCGAGGTCGTACCGTTTCAGTCGGGAATTTTTCTGCCCCGATGCGGCCGGAAATACGGCCACGGAGATATTGTTTGCCTATACTGCTTAAGTGGAACTGAATAAGCGGAACTGAAGACGGCTTTCATGCCGAAGATCAGCATTTCGCATTTCGGCTTTTCTCCTATACTGTACAAACGTACAGTACTAATGGAGGAATGCCATGGATGCGGAAGTCGACAAGCTGGCTGCGGCCGAATCCCGCTTGCGCGAAGTCATCGCCGACATTGTGCGGCGGCGCACTTCGCGCAATGTGCCGCTGAGCTGGCGCCTGATGTTCGAGATCGAAGACGAAGCCCTCTCCCTGCTGCAGCACGACCCCGAACTTGACCTGCGCTACCTCGACATGATGGCATCGCCGACCGCGCAACGGCATGCGGGAAACGACGAGCCGGCCGGGTTGAGCGATGTGTATGCAATGCATACGGCCTTGTGGATGATCCAGGAGGCGTATTGCCGCGCGCATGCGCATGGCGTCCGGCCCGCCGACCATTCGCATTCGGCGAAGAACAAAACGGCTCGGTCCGCAGTCATACCGGGTATGAGCTAGCAGCTTGTTGAAAAACAGAGCGGGCGGATCAGGGTTGGAGCCTGCGAAGGTGCATGTCAACAGCCGGCTGGAGCTTCGCTGGAGAAGGATGCAATCATGGATAATGAAAAGCAATTCGCAGGAACCGGAAGCTCCGCGCCGCGCATTTCGCGCGTCGCTTTGCTGGCGGGCGTTGCAGGCGGTCTGGCAGCGCTCGCATTACTCTCGACGGCGCGTACCCAGATGCGATCAAGGCGCTATTCCGATCGGGCGGAGGAACGGCGCGATCCCATGCATTTTTTCCTGGCGGGCAAGTATCCGCACCGCCGGGCAATCGATCGCTCCGGCCGGCGGCCCCTGTTTGAGCGCCGCCAGTCCGTGTACGATGCCTATTGAATGGCGCCGAAGACCGGTGTCATCGCGCTTGCTTGCGGCCCTTGCTGAAATCAGTGCTCGCGCCTGAACAGCACCCGCAGGCGCAGCCATGCGTAGTACCTGCTTCCCAGCCGAATCCTGTTATGAAGCGTTTTTCCCATGATAACCTCCACTGCATGATCCCAGTGTAGAGAAGGCTTTCCTGAATGAATGTGACCAGCAGCACAACCGAGCATGCGCGGACGTAAACGCAACAGTGTTACGAGCGCGCTTGTGCGTCGGGTTTCCCCGGCGCGGGCAGTTCCGTGTTTTATTGACCTGGCGCATGTAACGACCGCTTGCGCGCGTCGTATGATTGCCGGCCGCCGACCGGACTTGTTTCCCGAGACGAACCTCGATCGGAGGCGCATCGTCTTGCCGTATCGGCTCTCTGTCCGGTCCGTTGCCGGGCGCCATGGCTTTTCCTCATCTTGCATTTTGGAGTCAACCGTATGAACCTGATGATCACTGGGCACCACCTTGAAATCACCTCCGCGCTACGCGCCTACGTGGAAGACAAACTCGAGCGGGTCGTCCGCCATTTCGATCAGATCATCGATATTGCCGTGGTCCTCGGTGTCGAAAGACCGTCGGAGAAGGACAAGCGGCAACGTGCCGAAGTCAACGTGCGCCTGAAGGGGAATGTGATCCACGTCGAGAATTACGCCGACGACCTGTACGCGGCGATCGACGGCCTGGTCGACAAGCTCGACCGCCAGGTGGTGCGTCACAAGGAAAAAATCCAGTCACATCAGCACGAGGCGGCCAAGCGCGTCAGCAGCGAGCTTTAACAGCGTTCAGGCGAGGCGATGCTGGTTCATTTCACGACCAGCGTCGCCTTCATGGTGGGATGCAAGGTGCACACGTAGTTGAAGACGCCCTTGCGTGCCGCCTTGAATTTCCACGTTCCGTCAGCCGCAATTTCTCCGGAGTCGAAGCTGCGGTTTTCCGCCGTCGCGGTATGGGGGAACGCGTCCTTGTTTTCCCACACCACGGTGTCGCCCGCCTTGACCTCCAGCGTCTGCGGCGTATAACGCATGGCTTCGATCGTGATCACATGCAGCGCAGGCGCCCGGTCGGCGAGCGCCGCACCGCCGCTGCCGAACAGTGCCATACTCAGCAGCAGCACCATTCCTCCAAGGCGCCGCAGCTTGCGGCGCTCACCCAGGATCGCAGGCACGATGACTCCTTATTTCAGGGAAGCCTGGATTTGCTTCGCGTGCTGCAGGTGCTCGTCGAACGCCGGCCGCACTTTTTCGATCAAGGCCTTCAGCTCCGGATTCTTTGCATTCGGCAGCAGCGTCTTGTCGATCGCGTCCAGCACCGTCTGGTGATAGGTCACTTCATTGTCGACATAAGCCTTGTCGAAGGCCGCGCCTTTTAGGCCCTTCAGCTTGCTGATGGTCTGCGCGCCGCCTTCTTTCAGCGACTTGCTGGTATCGTTTTCTTCCGGCGTGACTTTCAGCTTGGTGACCAGCGCCACTGCCTGCTTGTTGACACCGGTATGGTCGGTCACCATGCGCTTGGCGAATGCCTTCACCTCCTTGTTGTGCGCCTTGGACTCGGCCAGCTTGCCGGCATCGACGTCCACGTTGTTGGCGGCGACGACGATGGCGGCGATCTGCGCGTCATTCGGCGCAGCAGTTTGCGCGACGGCTCCGCCGGCGGCGAAGGTCAGCAAGGCGGCGGCGATAGAGACGGAAAGTTTGTTCATTGCAGAGCTCCTTGAAATGGATTGAAAAGGCGTATGACGCCGCACGCGGCACATGTCTTGCCGCGCCGGTTTCTGGTCGTCATGCCACATTGGATGAAGCCCGGAGGCGTAACGTTCCCGCGCATCCGATTTATTTGCGGGAGGAAAAAAAACGGGAGCCCGCAGGCTCCCGTCCGTTGGTGCGCGGCAGCGGTCAGGCGGCCTTCATTTCATCCTCGATATAGGAGCGCACGATGTCGTCGAAGCTGGCATCGTGCTTGAAGCCCAGCGCGTCGGCGCGGGCGGTGACGAAATCACCCGGCCAGGAATTGACGATGCGAACGATGGCCGGGTCCTGCTGCCAGCGGATGCGCCCGGCCGCCTCCCGGCCGCCGACGCGCTCAAGGGCGGCCACCATTTCCTGCACCGTGGTGGCGAGTCCCGGCAGGCTCAATGCGCGGCTGCTGCCGAACTGCCTGCCGTCGAGGTCATGGCCGTGGATCAGGCTGTCGATGGCGTAACGCGGCGAGAGCAGCCACATCGGCGTCTCGGGCGCGACCGGGCAGACCGATTCGATGCCCTTGAGGGGTTCGCGGACGATGCCGCTGGCGAAGCTGGAGGCCGCCTTGTTCGGCACGCCGGGCCGCACGCACACGGTCGGCATGCGCAAGGCGCGGCCGTCGATGAATCCCTTGCGGCTGTAATCGTTGATCAGCAGTTCGCCCATGACCTTCTGCGTGCCGTAGGAACTCTGCGGCGTGAGCACCTGGCTGTCGGGCACGCGCTGCGGCAGCTCGCCGCCGAAGACCGCGACCGAACTGGTGAAGACCACGCGCGGCTGATTGCCGTTCTTGCGGGCGCGTTCGAGAATCAATCGCGTGGCGTCGAAGTTGATGCGCATGCCCAGATCGAAGTCCGCTTCGGCATGGCTGCTCACGATGGCGGCGAGATGGAAGATCGACTGCGTTTCCGGCGTCAGCACCGCGTTGATGACGCTCTCATCCGCGATGTCGCCGCTGACGACCTGCACGCGCGGGTCGCTGAAGCCTTGGGCGGGCACCACGTCGAGCAGGGTGATGCGCGTGATCGGCGTCTGCTGGCCCGCCGCATTGGCCAGTGTGCCGCGTTCCAGAAGACGCTTCGCCAGTTTTGCGCCCAGCAGTCCGGCGCCGCCTGTGATCAATACCTGCATGGTTTCCTCTTTGAATAATGCGCCCGTTCGGCGCGGTCAAGAATGCTTTGCGCTGCAAAAATTGGCGTGGGAGCACGCGCTCCAAGGCCGAAGTCAGGTATATTGTAGTACAAAGAACAAAGTTGTATGATAAGCAGACATCATATCTATTTGCCCTATTGAAGGCCGCCGGATGACGAATACGCCTGCATTCCAGGTTGAACCGCTGACCGCCAACGTGAAGATGCCGGACCGCGTCACGCAGGCGCTGCTGGAACTGATCCGCAGCGGCGCCTTTCCGGCCAAGTCGCGCCTGCCGTCCGAGGCCGAGATGGCACAGCGCTTCGGCGTCAGCCGCACGGTGATCCGCGAAGCGGTATCGCGGCTGAAATCGGAAGGCCTGGTGGAATCGCGCCAGGGCAGCGGCGTCTTTGTGCGCGAGGCCGGTCCGGACACGCCGTTTCGCATCGATCCGACCGCGGTCGATTCGATCCAGTCGGTTCTGCAGCTTGCCGAACTGCGCCGCGGCCTCGAAGCCGAGATCGCCGCGCTGGCCGCGGAGCGTCGCACGCCGGAGCAGATCGCCGACATCGGCGCCAAGCTGCAGGCCATCGATGACGCAGTGGCCGCCGGCGGTGACGGCGTCAGCGCCGACATGGAATTCCACCGCAGCATCGCGCGCGCCACGGCCAATCCGCATTTCCTCGCGCTATGGGACTTCCTCGGGCAGTTCCTGAAAGGCTCGATGGCGATTTCGCGTGCCTGGGAGGCGCGCACCGAAGAAACCCGCTCGCAGGTGCAGGAAGAACACAAGGCGCTCTATGCCGCGATCGCCGCCGGGGACATCGAAGGAGCGCGCAATGCCGCGCGCCGCCACATGGAGATGGCGTCGCAGCGCATTCGCACCGCCGATCCGGAATTCCTGAAAGAACACAGCAAGTAGCCGCCCGTCGGCACGACTAACGATAGCGAATCGACATGACTCTCTTACTCGGCTGCATCGCGGACGACTTCACCGGCGCGACCGACCTGGCCGGCATGCTGGTACGCGCCGGCATGCGCACGGTGCAGATGATCGGCGTGCCGCAGGCGCCGCTGCCGCCCGATATCGACGCCGTGGTGATCGCGCTGAAATCGCGCACCACGCCCGCCGGCGACGCCATCGACGAATCCCTGGCCGCGCTGAAGTGGCTGAAGACGGCCGGCTGCCGGCAGCTCTATTTCAAGTACTGCTCCACCTTCGATTCGACCGATGCCGGCAATATCGGCCCGGTCACCGATGCGCTGATGCGCGCGTTGAACACGCGCTTCACCATCGCCTGCCCCGCCTTCCCCGAAAACAAGCGCACCGTCTTCAAGGGCTATCTCTTCGTCGGCGACGTGCTGCTGAGCGAAAGCAGCATGCGCGACCATCCGCTGACGCCGATGCGCGACGCCAACCTGGTGCGCGTGCTGCAGCGCCAGACCGATCGCAAGGTCGGCCTCATCAGCCATGAGACGGTCAGCGCCGGCGCGACCGCGATTGCGACGCGCATGGACAGCTTGCGCAGCGAAGGCGTCGAGATCGCCATCGTCGATGCGATCTCGAACGAGGACCTGATGCGCATCGGCGCGGCCTGCGCCGGCCTGCCGCTGGTGACCGCAGGTTCCGGCATTGCGCTCGGCCTGCCGCAGAATTTCCGCAAGGCCGGCCTGCTGAACCGGCAGGCGGCGGCCGACCAGTTGCAGTTTCCGCAGGGCTTGCGCGCGGTGATCGCCGGCAGCTGTTCCGCAGCGACGCAGGCACAGGTCGCGCACTACATCGACGAGGGCCAACCCGCATTCGCCATCGATCCACTCCGGATCGCAGCCGGTGTCGACGTGGTGGCGCAAGCGCTCGCCTGGGCCACGCCGCTGCTGCGCGACAGCGCTCCGCTGATCTATGCCACCGCCAGCCCGGATAACGTCAAGATGGTGCAGACGCAACTCGGCGCCGAGCGCGCCGGTGCGCTGGTCGAGCAGGCCCTGTCGGCCATCGCATGGGGCCTGGTGGAACGCGGCGTGCGACAACTCATTGTGGCCGGCGGCGAGACTTCCGGCGCGGTGGTCGGGGCGCTCGATGTCGACGGCCTGCACATCGGCCCGCAGATCGACCCGGGCGTGCCATGGACCAAAAGCCTCGGCGATGCGCCGCTGGCGCTGGCACTGAAGTCCGGCAATTTCGGCTCGGTCGATTTCTTCACCAAGGCCTGGAGCATGCTGCCATGAACGAATCGGCACTGCGCGAAGAGATCTGCGCCTGCGGCAAGTCGCTCTACGATCGCGGCCTCGCGACCGGCAGCAGCGGCAACATCAGCGTGCGCCTCGATGACGGCTGGCTGCTGACGCCGACCAACTCCTGCCTCGGCCGTCTCGATCCGGCACGCCTGTCCAAGCTTGACTGGCAAGGCAATCTGATCTCCGGCGATCCGGCATCGAAGGAAGCCTTTTTGCACCGCGCGATGTACGAAGAGCGCAGCGGCGCCGGCGCCATCGTGCATCTGCACGCCACGCACTCGGCCGCCGTGTCCTGCATGTCGGACCTCGATCCCTGCGATTGCATTCCGCCGCTGACAGCCTACTTCGTGATGAAGATCGGCCAGCTGCCGCTCATTCCCTATCACCGTCCGGGCGATCCGCAACTGGGCAACGCGATCCGCGGTCTGGCAGGCAAGCACGCCGCAGTGCTGCTTGCCAATCACGGGCCGGTCGTGTCGGGCAAGACGCTGGAAGCCGCGACCTACGCAACCGAAGAACTGGAAGAAACCGCGAAGCTGTTTCTGCTTTTGCGCGGACACAACCCGCGCGTGTTGAACGACGCGCAGATCGCCGATTTGAAGCAGGCATTCAATCTCGACCAATAAGAAAGGAACCGACGTGCCCAAATTCGCCGCCAACCTCACGATGATGTTCAACGAGGTCCCTTTCCTGCAGCGCTTCAAGGCCGCCGCGCAAGCCGGCTTCAAGGCTGTCGAATTTCTCTTCCCCTACGACTTCGCGCCCGAGGAAGTCGCCGCCCAGCTCAAGGCCCATCATCTGGAAAACGTGCTGTTCAACATGCCGCCCGGCGACTGGGCCGCAGGCGAGCGCGGCATCGCATCGCTGCCGGGACGCACCGCGGAATTCCGTGAAGGCGTCGCCACGGCAATCCGATATGCCAAGGCACTCGGCACGCTGCGCCTGCACGCAATGGCCGGCCTCCTGCCGAAAGGCGGGGACGCTGCACAATACCGCAGCATCTTCATCGACAACCTGCGCTATGCCTGCGCGGAAGCAGCGCAGCACGGCATCACGGTGCTGATCGAGCCGATCAATACGCGCGACATCCCGGGCTACTTCCTGAACACGCAGGCCGAAGCGCATGCGATCCGCGAGGAAGTTGGCGCGCCCAATCTGAAGGTGCAGATGGATTTCTACCATGTGCAGATCGTCGAGGGCGATATCGCGATGAAGGTGCGGCGCTACCTCCCGCACATCGGCCACATCCAGATCGCCGGCGTACCGGAGCGCAACGAGCCGGATACCGGCGAGGTCAACTACGCTTACCTGTTCCGCCTGCTCGACCAGCTCGGCTATGACGGCTGGCTGGGCTGCGAATACCGTCCCGCGAAAGGCACGGTGGAAGGCCTCGGCTGGATGAAGGCCTTCTGATGCGCCCCCTGCGCAACGCGTTCGGCATTCTCGCGCCAACAACAAACAACAACACAAGGAGACATCGCATTGCATCCGAATCACGCGTTTTCATGGACGGCGGCTGCGCCGTCGCATGCCCGCAAGTCCGCAACACCTTCGCAGCACCCAGCACTCCCCTTCACAAAGCCTCAAGGAGACTCACAATGAAAGCTTTCCGTTCCAGCGTTATCGCAATCGCAGTGTCCGGCCTGGCGCTGGCCTTTGCATCCCATCCCGCCTCGGCGCAGACCGTGATGCGCATCAGCGTATCCACCGCGCAGAACTCGCATCAGGGCGTTGCCATCGACACCCTGGCCAAGGAAATCGAGAAGCGCACCAACGGCCGCTACAAGATCCAGACCTTCTACGCCGGCGCGCTCGGCGCGGAACGCGAGGCGGTCGAGGCGGTGCAGCTCGGCACCCAGGAGCTGACCTGGACCTCCACCGGCCCGATCCCGAACTTCGTGCCGGAAGTGAAGATCCTGGACGTGCCTTTCCTGTTCCGTGACTACGCCCATGCACGCGCCGTGCTGGATGGTCCGATCGGTCAGGACATGCTGAAGAAGTTCGAATCCAAGGGCATCAAGGCCCTGGCCTGGGGTGAAAACGGCTTCCGCCACATGACCAACAATAAGCGCGCGATCAACGGGCCGGAGGACATGAAGGGCCTGAAGATGCGCACCATGGAAAACCCGGTACATATCCAGGCGTACAAGGGCTTCGGCATCATCCCGACGCCGATGGCCTTCACCGAAGTGTTCACCGCGCTGCAGCAGGGCACCGTCGACGGCCAGGAGAATCCGCTGTCGGTCATCACCGCCAACAAGTTCGAACAGGTGCAGAAGTACCTGACCCTGACTGGCCACGTCTATTCGCCCGGCGTGTTCCTGATGAACAAGGCCGCCTTCGACAAGCTGTCGCCGGCTGACAAGCAGGCCTTCCTCGACGCCGCCAAGGTTGCCGCCAAGGCCAACCGCGATCGCGTCGACGCCGACGAGAAGACTGCGGTCAACGATCTGCGCGCCAAGGGCATGCAGGTGGTGGACAAGGTCGACAAGACCAAGTACCAGGCCGCGCTGGCGCCGGTCTTCACCGACTTCGAGAAGCAGTTCGGCAAGGCCAATCTCGACAAGATCAAGGCCGTGAAGTAATTCAGCAAACTCGGCAAGCCTGGCGCCCCGTCATCGACGGGGCGTTTCGCATGCATCGGATAATGCCGTTCGCCGCAATCTTCGCGGCGGATGATCTGATCGATAGAGAACAACATGAAATCTGTTTTTTTGGCGGTGGAACGCCGCCTGACCGCGCTGTCCATGGGCATTGCCTGCCTCATGCTGGCCCTGTCGGCCTGCCTGGGCATGTTCCAGATCCTGACGCGCTTCGTCTTCGAGCAGCCGGCCGAATGGACCGAAGTGCTGATCCGCTTCTTCCTGATCTGGATGGTGTTCATGGGCCTGCCGGAAGCCTTCCGGCTCGGCTCGATGGTGTCGATCGATCTCATGCACCGCCTCGCGCCGCCCGCCTTCCAGCGCGTGCTCGACGGCGTGATCGCGATTCTCACGCTGGCGCTGCTGGGTGTGATCATCTGGTACGGCTGGGATTATGCGCAACGCGGCAGCGTGCAGACCATGGCCGGCCTGGAGCAGATCTCGATGTTCTGGGCCTATCTCGCGCTGCCGGTCGGCGGCGTCTGCGCCATCTTCGGCGTCATCGGCAACTTCCTCGAGCCGAAGCACGAAGAGCTTGAAACCGCCCAGTAATCACACGATCAAGAGAATTCGCCATGTCTATCACCATGCTCATCACGATGATCGTGTGCTTCGCCATTTCGGTATCCATTGCGGTATCGATCGGCCTGGCCAGCGTCGTCGGCATTTCCGTCACCAACGCCAACATGCTCATCGCGGCGAAGGAGATGTTCACCTCGATCAACAAGTTCCCGCTCGCTGCGATTCCGTTCTTCATCCTCGCCGGCAACCTGATGGAAACCGGCGGCATTTCCAAGCGCCTGGTGGAGTTCGCCAAGTCGCTGGTCGGCGGCATCCAGGGCGGCCTCGCTGCGACCTGCGTGCTGACCTGCATGATCTTTGCGGCGGTATCCGGTTCGTCGGTGGCCACCACCTTCGCCATCGGCTCCATCCTGATTCCCGCGCTGGTCAAGCACGGTTATCCGGTCAACTATGCCGCCGCGCTGCAGGCGACTTCGGCGGAGCTCGGCGTCATCATCCCGCCATCGATTCCGATGATTCTTTACGGCGTCTCTGCGGAAGTATCGATCGGCGAACTGTTCATCGCCGGCTTCGGCCCCGGCATCCTGATCGGCGTCGCGCTGATGGTCTTCGCGGTGATCTACGCGCGCATCAAGGGCTACGGCAAGGATGATCACGTGGGCAAGCTGTCGGTCTTCGTCGCGGCGAAACAGGCCTGGCTGGCGCTGCTCATGCCGGTGATCATCCTCGGCGGCATTTACGGCGGCGTCTTCACGCCGACCGAAGCGTCGGTCGTTGCGGTGTTCTACGCGCTCATCCTCGGCGTCTTCATCTACCGCGAGACACGCCTGACCGATGTGCTGCGCATCGTGCGCAAATCGGTGCTGTCCTCGGCGGTGATCATGTTCATCATCGCCAACGCCGGCCTGTTCAGCTTCATGATCACCCGCGCCGGCGTGCCGGAAGCGATCGGCGCTTTCCTCGCCGACACGCTGAAGAGTCCGCATTACTTCCTGCTCGGCGTGAATGCCGCGCTGTTCGTGATCGGCATGTTCATCGAGACTTCGGCATCGATCATCGTGCTGGCGCCGATCCTGGTGCCGGTGGCGATCAAGTTCGGCGTCGATCCGGTGCACTTCGGCATGATCATGATCGTCAACCTTGCACTCGGCATGATCACACCGCCCTTCGGCGTCAATCTGTTCGCCGCCTGCACCGTGGCGAAGATCTCGCTGGACCGCATCATCTCGCGCCTGATCCCCTTCGTGCTGGTGGTGCTGGCCTGCCTGATGCTGATCACCTACTTCCCGCCGCTGTCGCTGTTCCTGCGCGATCTGGTGTACGTGAAGTAGCAATGTCCCGAGGCGCGCCCTTCGGTGGGCGCGCCTCGATGCCTCCGCCTTCTCTCTTCTCTTCCCGTTCGCCGCATCGAACAAAACCCGATGTGACGGCCCGCACCATACAGTCTTGTTTGGTGTAAATTTTTCCTGCCGTACCTGGATTTCACTTTCCGGACAGATGCATGTCGCCGCCGGCGCGAGTGCATCCGTCCTTCGACACTGGTGCTACTCCCGTCTTCGCTCTCTACCTTGCGCTCACGCAATCCATGTCGCGATTGACAAGTCTCAACGGTTAAAGGTTTGGCAATACTAGACTGTTGGTGAGCAGCGAACACCTATCCGGAGAAAAGCAATGCAAATGTCGGGGAGGAGCGGGTTACTGGGACTTGTGCTGATCTTGATTGCGGGACTCAGCGCCTGCGGAGGAAGCGGGGCGCCATCCTCCTCCAGCCAGGCAGGTCCGTCGGCGGGAACGAGCAAGCTTCTCGCCGAAACAGTCGTCGAAACCTGGACAAAATGCGCCGATGAAAATCATCTGTGTTCGTTCACGGGAACCACGCAAGTCCGCTACGGATTGAACGGCACTTACGCAACACGCACCGCGACCAGTTCCATCCAGTGTTCCAACAGTGTATTCGGCGATCCCTTGCCCGGCGCCGACAAGATCTGCGAGTACCTCACCACGACGGTCGTCACCGATCCGCCACCACCGCCGCCGCCACCTCCTCCAAGCGACCTTACCTGGACCAAGTGCGCCGACGAGAATGGCGTCTGTGCGTTCACGGGAACCAGGGAGGTACGCTACGGCTTCAATGGCACGTACGCCACCCGCACCGCGACCAGCGCGATCGCCTGCAACAACAATGTGTTCGGCGACCCGGTACCGGGCGCCGACAAGATCTGCGAATATGCATCCACCACGACGGTGGAGCCGCCTCCTCCACCGCCACCCCCACCACCTCCACCGCCGCCTCCGGGCAGCGATACCTGGACCAAGTGCGCTGACGAGAACGGCATCTGCTCGTTCACCGGGACGCGCGAGGTGCGCTATGGCTTGAATGGCACGTATGCCACGCGCACGGCGACCGGCTCGATCGCTTGCAACAATAACGTGTTCGGCGACCCGCTGCCGGGTGCCGACAAGATCTGCGAATATTCGCCGACCACGATCGGGGAGCCGCCTCCGCCGCCACCACCGCCGCCACCGGGCGGCGACTGCAATGGCGTCATCGATCAATGTCTCGACTTCACTTCGCCGCTTGTCACGAAATACAAGGGCGGCAAGACGGCGGCCGCCTCCTACACCTTCGATGACGGCTATCCGTCCAGCTCCACGATTGCCTCGATCTTCGAGAGCCGTGGATTGCGCGCGACCTTCTATGTGATCGTCAGCACGGCGGACATGGCAGGCTGGCCGTTCTGGAAAGGCCTGGCGGCAAAAGGGCATGAGATCGGCAATCATTCGATGACACACACGGTCGACATGTCTGACCCGCTGGTGACGGATGCCACCCTGAATACGGAAATCAATGGCGCGCAGAGTGCTATCGAGCAGCAGATCGGCATCAAGCCGCTCAGCTATGCATTCCCATGGCATGCCTATACCAGCCACGCGTTGAGCATCGCCGAACAAAGCCATATCGCGGTGCGCAAGGTGGCCATGGACGATCCCGCCTATCGCTTCGTCTTCTTCGACCAGGATCACACCGCCACGCTGGCGCAGGCGCTCACCAATGCCAACAACACATTGAGCGAGGTCGTTTCCATGGGCGGATGGATGGTCGCCGGCGGACACGGCGTTGATGGCGACGGGTGGAGTCCGATCACTTCGCAATTCCTGAACGACCACCTGAACTACGCGAGCCAGTATTCGTCCCAGTTGTGGATCGACACCTTGCTCAACGTGGCGCGCTATCGCCGCTGCCGCCCGCAGGTGACCCCGGTTGCGACAGTCTCCTCGTCGACCCAGGCGGTGGTCAGCCTGGAAGGCAATTTCGAATCAGGGGTGTGCACCGCAGCGCTCACGGTCAGCGTGCCGGTCAAGCTGAACCTGAGCAGCCAGATCCAGGCGCGCACCGCCGCCGGCGCGCCGGTGGCGACCACGCTCGCCGGCGGAAAACTCATTTTTGATGTCGTGCCGGGGCAGCAGGTGATTCTCCAGCTTACGCAAGCGAACTGAAGATCGAAGCCTTCACTGGTCCTCTTGAGAATTCGTCAAGAAGACCAGTGCGGACGGTCGCCGCTTCACCTGTATCGCCATGCAGGCGTCAGGGGCATTGGCGATTGGCGGTGTTTCGACACAAGTTGGCCTTGCCCATCGACAAGCTAAAGTCCTACAATCGATGAGCGGCTTGCGGGATGTGCGGCAGATGACGGTCGCCGCGCGTTGCAAATCCGCATATGCATGCAAGAGCAGCCATACCCGTTGATGCGTTTGCATGCCGCACATGAAATCCATGCCGAGCGAATCAATGCCGCATCGTGCAGCGCGCCAGCCGATTGCAGGCCTTCAAGGATCCAACAACTGATATCGCGCGAGCGATGCTTCCGAATACTGATCGACGTCCTGCATTGATGCGCCAGTAAGGCCGGGCAAACCAGGCATGGCCATCGACACGCGGTCAGACACGAGAATTTATGGACGAGAAACTCAAACACGATTGGGACCCACGTTCCGAGGCGGTACTCACAGATCAGATCGCCGCGTATGACGAAATGCGCCGTCGCTGTCCGGTGGCGCACAGCGCCTACCTCAACTGGTCCTTGTTTCGGCACGACGACGTGGTGCGCGCACTGCTGGATCACGAGACCTTCAGCAGCGCGGTTTCCAGTCATCCCGCCGTGCCGAACGGCATGGATCCGCCGCAGCACACCGGGTACAGGCGGATCATCGAACCTTATTTCAACGCAGAACGGATGGCCGCGTTCGAGCCTGTATGCCGCGAGGTCGCGGCCGCGCTGGCGAACAAGTTGCCGGATGCAGGCGAAACCGAATTCATGGCTGCACTGGCCGAAGATTATTCCCTGCAGGTCCAGTCCGCCTTTCTCGGCTGGCCTTCCGATTTGCATGAGCCTCTGCGGCGCTGGGTGCGCAAGAACCACGAGGCGACCCTGACTCGCGACAGAACAGCGATGGAAGAAGTCGCCTATGAGTTCGACGGCTACATCCGCGACTTGCTCACGACGCGCCGCGCGGCAGGCGCCGATGCGCCGGACGATATAACGACCAGCCTGATGCACGAACAGATCGCGGGCCGCCCTCTTGATGATGAAGAGATTGTCAGCATCCTGCGCAACTGGACGGTCGGGGAGCTGAGCACCATTGCCGCCAGCGTCGGCATCCTGGCGCATTATCTGGCGGCGCATCCCGAGCTTCAGCAGCAACTGCGGCAGCAGACATCCCTGCTCCCTGCCGCGATCGACGAAATCCTGCGCCTGCATGCGCCGCTGATCGCCAACCGCAGAATCACGACCCGGCCGGTGGAAATTGCGGGGCGCCAGTTCGCCGCCGGCGAACGCATCACGGTGATGTGGGCCTCGGCCAACAGGGATGAAGAGGTGTTCGGCAATCCGGATGAATTCAGGCTCGACCGCGATCCGTCACAGAACCTGCTGTACGGCGCCGGCATCCATGTCTGCCCCGGTGCGCCCCTGGCACGCCTGGAGCTGCGCATCATTGTCGAAGCGCTGCTGGCGCGTAACAGCCGCATCGCGCTGGTGCCGGGCAAGGAAGCGGTGAACGCGGTTTATCCCGCCAGCGGGTTTTCCACCTTGCCGCTGTGGTTTGAGCGCGCGCGATCCGCGTAGATTAGCCGAGCGCCAATCCGGCCTTGCCCCGCATCGCCTTGACCCTGCCGCGCAGGGTTTTCGCCTCGAGCCGCTTCTTCTGCGACACACGCGTGGGCTTGGTCGGCTGCCGCACTGGCGGCAATACCGCGACGCTGGCAACCAGGTCGTGCAGGCGACGCAGTGCCTCTTCCCTGTTCTTCTCCTGGCTGCGATGGGTTTGCGCCTTGATGATTACCACGCCGTCCTTGGTGATGCGCTGGTCGTGCAGCTTGAGCAGGCGATGCTTGATCGGCTCGGGCAAGGACGATGCCTGGATATCGAAGCGCAGGTGAATGGCACTGGAAACCTTGTTGACGTTCTGGCCACCCGCGCCCTGCGCCCTGACCGCGGTCAGTTCGACTTCGTCCTCTGGTATGGTGAGTGGATGAACGATGCTCATGATCCGTGCAATGCTGTGTCGGGCCCCGGTTGCCCTCAGGCGGCCGAGCCTTGCACATCCTTCGCACGTTGCTGCCTTTGCTCCCATGCGGCAAGTGCGGCGCGGTAGCGTTCGAGTTCCTGTGCGTACAAATCGAAGATGCAGGGGTCGCATCCGCTGCGGCAGCATTCCTCGTCGCCGGGTTTCTCGGGCGGGACAGGCGGCGCGTCATTCTGTGCTGAAAAATCTGGCATGGCAAAAAACAAAATGGGTTTCCGCCAAGTGTAACGCGCATCGCGTCACGCTGCCGCGTCTTGCAGAAACAATCACATTGTCGATTCGTCATGCCCGGCTTGTCCTCGATAATCGGGCGCGATGCCTCGGAGGAAGGTAGAATTCGTCCGTCGCGCAGCGCGGCAACGCTTCCAAACGAGATCCCCGATGGCACGCCTGAAACTTGAATTCCCTGAACACCAGTACTACTACTCGACGCAACTGACGGTGCGCGTGACCGACATCAACGGCGCCAACCATCTTGGCAACGACTCGATGATTTCGATGATCTCCGAAGCGCGCGCCCGCTTCCTGTTCGAGTTCGGCATCGAGGAGAATCGCGACGACGGCGTGGGCATCATCGTGACCGACCTCGCCACCACTTACAAGACCGAAGCGCATGCGCGCGACCACTTGCTGTTCGAGGTCGGCGTGATGGATTTCAATAAGTACGGCGGCGACATCACCTTCCGCATCACGCGCCCGGCGGATGGCGCGCTGGTGGCGATGGCCAAATCGGGTTTCGTGTTCTTCAATTACAAGATGAAGAAAGTCGTCCCGATGCCCGAGACGTTTCGCGACAAGTTCCCGAAGGTGAACTGGATCGGCTGAAAAAGGAATGCCGGTGCGCGGCAGTGGCGCACCGGTGTGCAGAGGCCGGGTTAATTGCCGCCGATCAGGGCCTGTTTCAGGCTGCTGTCGGCCGGCTTGTCGCCGAGCCAGATTTTCAGGAAGGCATTGTAGAAGGCGATGTCGGGAAGAACTTCGCCGACCGGCTTGTCGTTGACCAGCACATGCATGCCCGACCCCGGCACCCAGTCGTTGGTGATGGTGTCGCCCGCTTTCAAGGCCGGAATGGCGGCAAAGATCTCGCCCATCTTCATGGTCTGATTGACGAATTTGGCCTTTTCCGTCTTGTCGGAATTCTTGTTCAGCCCGTCCATGAAGGCCTGCCCCAATTCCTCGCTGTTGATGTCGCGCACCAGCACCATGCGCATGCGGCGCGGACCGTTCGACGCCAGAATCTCGGGCACGGTCTTCTTTTTCTCGGTCAGGTACAGGCCGGCCACATAGACCTTGAAGATGGCCCAGCTGCGCACCCCGGCGCCGTTCAGTTTCAGCTCCTGGTTTGCCACACGTACCGTGTCGGGCAGCTTGACACCGGCGACCTCCGCCGCAATCACGTTCTGGCTCAGTCCTGCCACCAGGCACCCGAGGGCCAGCAGCCACTTGATGCGCTTGTTCATTGTCTTGCTCCTTCGTGAAATTATTTGTATGAATCGAGGTGCTCTGATTACCTCAGAACTCCTCCCAATCGTCTTTGTTGTCGAGTGCCGGCACGCGGGGTACCGCCGCCAGTTTTTTCACCTTCGGTTGCGCCCGCGCTTGTGCCGCCGGCGCCGAGATATTGGTCGCAATGCTGCGGCCGACCTGATCGGCCATGGCCAGCGCACTGTCGATCTTGAACACGCTGACCAGATGCGCGAGGCTGCCCGCCTGGTTCTGCATGGTTTCCGCCGATGCCGCGGCCTCTTCGACCAGCGCGGCGTTTTCCTGCGTCACGCTGTCCATCTGCACGATCGCATGGTTGACTTGCTCGATGCCGGCGCTTTGCTCCTGGCTGGCCGCGGTGATCTCATGCATGATGTCGGTGACGCGCTTGACGCTGGCCACCACCTCATCCATCGTCGCGCCGGCCTGGCCGACCAGCTTGCTGCCCTCGGCCACCTTGTCGACCGAATCGCCGATGAGCGTCTTGATCTCCTTGGCCGCCGAGGCCGAACGCTGCGCGAGGTTGCGCACTTCGCTTGCCACCACCGCGAAGCCGCGCCCCTGTTCGCCGGCGCGCGCGGCTTCCACCGCCGCGTTGAGTGCCAGGATGTTGGTCTGGAAGGCGATGCCGTCGATCACGGCAATGATGTCGACGATCTTGCGCGAAGAGTCGTTGATCGAGCCCATGGTTTTCACCACTTGCGACACCACGGCGCCGCCCTTCTCCGCCACTTCGGAGGCGGACGCGGCAAGCTGGTTCGCCTGCCGTGCGTTTTCGGCGTTCTGCCGCACGGTGCCGGTCAGCGTTCCCATCGATGCCGCGGTCTGCTGCAGCGCGCTGGCCTGCTCCTGGGTATGGCTGGACAAATCCATGTTGCCGCTGGCCATCTCGCGCGAAGCGGAGGCCATCGTCTCCGCACCGGCACGCACCTCGCCGACGATCTTCGACAGGCTCTCATGCATGTCCTTGAGCGCCTGCATGAGCTGGCCGGTTTCGTCCTGCGTGGTGATGCGGATATCGCTGGTCAGGTCGCCGTCCGCGACCCGCTTGGCGATCGTCACCGCTTCGGTCAGCGGCGCGGTGATCCTGCGCGTCGTCAGGAAGCCGACCAGCATGCTGAGCACACTCGCCGCGGCAGCCAGCATCAGGATCAGGTAAGCGGTGCCATGCGCGGCCTCGGTCGACACCTCGCCGGCCTGCTCCATCTCGCCGTGCTGATACTTGATGAAGGCATCGAGCTGCTCGAAGTACTTGGTCTGCAGCGGCCGCACCGAGAACATCAGCTTCACCATCGCTTCGTCTTTCTTGTCTTCGTTGACGAGAGCGACGAACTTGTTTTGCGCCGGGACGAACTTGTCGCGCAGCTCGACGATCGCCTTCAAGTGGGCGCGCCCCTGTTCGCCCGTGATGCTCTTCTGCAGCCGGTCGATGGCCTCGTCCATGCTCTTGTTGCGGGCATCGATGTTGGCGAGTTCTTTCTTGATCTGCCCGGCATCGGCCATGATCAGCACATTGAGCATGCTGCGCACGCTTTCGTTGAGCTCGGACTTGATGGCATTGGCGGTCACCGTCTTGGGATAGCGGTCCTTGACCAGGGCGGCGATTTCGCCGGTGAGGCTGTCGATCCGGACATAGGATAGGGTCGCCAGCATGATTAACAGCACAGTGACGACGCCGAATGCGAGCGCCAGCCGTTGACCAATGCGCAATCTGCCGATTTTCATGTTGCCTCCGAGGCCCACTTTGGGAAGTGGCGATTTTCAGGGCCGTGATGGACGATCCTGCAGGAATGGTCTTTTGGGATATGCCATTTATCTATTCCTAGCATGATATTTCAGCAAAGCAATGCTCGGCAATGCGTTTATTGCCGTGGGTCAACAAAGTGAATCTTTACTCTAATTTTTGCTGCGCAGCAGCAGAGCAAGGCGGGATGACGCAACCGCCTGATCAGGTGAGGATCAGACTGCAAAAACGCTGCTGTGGCTGGCGTTGAGAATGGCTTCGACCGCAGGGTGCTTGATCCTGCGCTCATTGGAGATGGCGAAGAACTGTTCGCGCACCTGGGTCAGCTCGCCGACCGGCAGCGCGCCGAGCTGTTCCTTGACGTCCTTGGCCAGGGCGGAGGGCGCGGGGAACAGACCCATGCCGTTGCGGCCGAAGGTGTTCAGCAAGGCATTGTCGTCGAACTCGCCGACCACATCCGGGCGCACGTCATGCGATTCGAACCAGTGATCGATGCGGCCGCGCACCGCGTGATTGCGCGTGGGCAGCAAGAGCGGCGCGCCGGTCAGCCCTGAAGGGAAATCCGGCTGATAACGTTCGGCAAGCTCCGGCAAGCCGAACAGCATCAGTTCGCTTTCTCCCAGCAAGTGGCTGAACACGCGCAAGGTAGTGCCCGAGGGTACGGGACGGTCGGTCAATATGACGTCCAGCTTGTGCACCGACAACTCGCCGAGCAGCGATTCAAAATCGTCTTCGTGGCATACCAGCTTGACCTTGTTCGGCAGTTGCAGCGCGGCTTCCAGCAGGCGTGCGGCGGTCAGCTTGGGCAGCGAATCGGACAGGCCGACCGTCAGGCGCATGGTGCGGCCGATATCCGACTCGGTCAGCACTTCCTGCATCTGCTCGCCGAGCAGGAAGATCTGGTCCGCATAGCTGAGCGCGACGCGGCCGGCCTCGGTCAGGACCAGGCGCCGCCCCTGGGGCGCGAGCAAGGCCTTGCCGAGCGATTGTTCCAGCAAGGCAAGCTGCGCGCTGATGGTTTGGATTGCCACGTCCAGCCGCTCGGCAGCACGCGTGATGCTGCCCTCCTTGGCAACCACCCAGAAGTAATACAGATGCCGAAAGTTCAGGTTGGTGTTTTTCATGCTTCCGCTTTTACGAAGTGTTTATCACATTATCTTCGCTTTTTAAAACAAGACAAGGCATTTATCCTTGCTGCATGACTAAAACGGGAGGCGTCCCATGTAATCCGACTTTCCTGAACGTGCCTGAGGACCCGTCCGGCATGCAGGCGCAAAAGGTTTGACTGCCTGGTTTGACTATCTGAATACGCTTTATCGAAAGGATGCATCATGAATGATCGTTACCAATCCCTCCGCACGCAAGGTTTCGGCGCACGCGCGGCGACCACCGTGATCGACGCCAGCGCGCATCGCGTGCTGCGCAATACCTACATGCTGCTGGCGATGACGCTGAGCTTCAGCGCGCTCACCGCCGGTGCGTCGGCTGCGCTGCGCCTGCCGCATCCCGGCATGCTGATCACGCTGGTCGGCTATTTCGGCCTGCTGTTCCTGGTCAACAAGTACCGCGACCGCGGACTCGGCGTGGCCCTGGTGTTTGCATTGACCGGCTTCATGGGTTATACGCTCGGCCCGATCATCGGTCACTACCTGAACATGCCCAACGGCACGCAAACGGTGATGATGGCCATGGGCGGCACGGCGGCGATCTTTCTCGGCCTGTCGGGCTACGCGCTGGTTTCCAGGCGTGACATGAGCTTCATGGGCGGCTTTCTGACAGTGGGCGTGCTGGTGGCGTTCCTGGCTGGCCTGGCGGCGATTTTCTTCCAGGTGCCGGCGCTGTCGCTGGCCGTCTCCGCGGTCTTTGTGCTGCTGATGTCGGGCATGATCCTGTACGAAACCAGCAACATCGTGCGGGGCGGTGAAACCAACTATGTGATGGCGACACTAAGCTTGTACGTGTCGATCTTCAACCTGTTCACCAGCCTCCTGCATCTGCTGGGCTTCGCCAATAACGAATAAGCTTGGCCGCACGGCCATGCTCGAGGGTGTCGCGGTTTGGGCACCCTCATTTTTTTAATTCCCGGAGTACCTCGCCATGCTTGAACTGCTCAGCGATCCGCAAGTCTGGATCGCATTTTTCACCTTGACTGCGCTGGAGTTGGTGCTCGGTATCGACAACATCATCTTCATCTCGATCCTGGTCAACAAGCTGCCGGTGGCCAAGCGCGAAATGACGCGTCGTCTCGGTCTGTTCTTTGCGATGTTCATGCGCATCGGCCTGCTGCTGGCGCTGTCCTGGCTGGTCGGCATGACCGCGCCGCTGTTTTCCGTCGCCGGCTATGGATTTTCGGGGCGCGATATTGTGTTGCTGCTCGGCGGCCTGTTCCTGCTGTGGAAGAGCGTCGGCGAAATCCATGAAACCTTCGAGGGCGTCGAGGGCGGAAGCGCTGCTGCCGTCAGGCGCACCTTCATCGGCGTCGTGCTGCAGATCATGGTGATCGACCTGGTGTTCTCGCTCGACTCCATCATTACCGCCGTCGGCATGGTCGACCAGATCGCCGTAATGATCGCCGCGGTGGTCGTCTCGGTCAGTCTGATGATGCTGTTTGCACGCCCGATCGGACACTTCATTTCCGAGCACCCGACCATCAAGATGCTGGCCCTGTCCTTCCTGGTGGTGGTGGCAGTGGTGCTCATCGCAGAGGGTTTCGGGCACCATGTGCCGAAGGGCTACATCTATGCGGCCATGGCCTTCTCGCTGATGGTGGAAATGCTCAATATCCGTCTGCGCAAACGCAGTGGGCACATGCATGCTTCGACGACCCACTATGTACCCGAGGACCCAGCGACAAAATCCTGAGTTCAGGCGCTCGCTGCGGCCAGGCGCCGCTGCGAGCGCTTCCGGTTCAGGATCTGGTCGAGCTTGAGTCGCAAGGTGGCGGCATTGAAGGGCTTGACGATGTAGCCATCCGCGCCGGCATGGGCGGCGGCGAGGATCACATCCTTGGTCGCTTCGGCGGTGACCATCAGCACCGGCAGATGCTGCAAGTCCGGCGTTTCGCGGATCTTGCGCAGGAGCGTGATGCCGTCCATGTTCGGCATGTTGCAGTCCGTGACGACGAACTCGACCGGTCTGCCGTCCGCCTCCGCCGACTTCAGCAATTGCAGCGCATTCGCGCCGTCCGCCGCTTCGGAAATCCTTACCTGCCGCAATTCCTCCCGCAGCAGGCTGGACACCACGCGCCGCATGGTCGCGATGTCGTCCACCACCAGCACGTGAATATTGGGAAAATTGAAAGGCGGCTCTTCCTCAACAAAGGCGAAGCGGCTGATGGGAGCCAGGTGATTCGTCGGGCACATGAAATTTCTCGGTCTGCTGTAAGAGTTCTGTCTCCTCCTCCACTCTACGCAAACGCGTTATTCGTCCTTCTGGCGTTCACTTGTACATTACCTGAGAACATTTCCCCATGGAAATTGTTTCGACTCCGTAGAAATACGACGGTGCGCATCCGACAGGACGCGCGCCGTTCTTCCGTCTTCGCGGCAGGCTGTTCAGGCGGCAAGCGCGACGTTCTTGCGCAAGCCGACATATTCCAGTTCAGCCAGCACGGCAACAGCCAGCGCCTGCGTCGCGACAAAGGCCATCCCCGCCAAGGTGGGCGTGATCCATCCGGACAGCAGCAGCGCGATACTGTCGATCACCCACAGTGCATTGCCCAGGATGACCGCCCAGACCCAGTGCGGCGAGACGGGTTCGCGCGTGCCGACATAGGCAACCAGTGCGGCAAACGGCAACAGGATCAAGCCGGCTGCGCGCAATAGCGCGGACGGCAGTCCGAGCAGCGGCGCAAGAAAACCGGCATCGAGCGTGAGCAGCAGGCCGGTGCCGAAACTGGTCAGCGCGTCGGCCAGCAGCACGCGACGCAGGAAGGATGAGGATTGGGTATTGAACATGGCAGGCTCCTTGTTGATTGAAGAAATCAGACGGCTGCGTGCTGGCGCGAATGCGGCGCGGCCAGTACCTGGATCAAGGGGTGGTCGCAAAAGATCCGGTTCTCCGCGACCAGCCCATCGCGTACTCGCACGCGGTCGACGCCGGTGAATTCGAAGGGCGCGTCATCGAAAGTGCCGCGCGCGATCCAGCGGATGAACACGCAGTCGCCGTTGGCGGCATGCTCGGCCACCTCCAGACGAAAATCCGGCACCCGGGCGATCAGATCGGCGATGCGCTGCGTATAAGCGTCCACGCCGCGCACCGCATCGCTGCCCGGCCAGTAGCCGACCACGTCCGGCGCAAGCGCGCGCGGCACCAGCGCGGGATTCGGCTTGGCCCAGAACGCGGCAAAGCTGTCCACCGACCAGCCCTGCTTCTTCTGTACCGGTGCCGCCGGCATGGGATCGAAAAAGCCGGTCAGCTTGCACAAACGGCCATCGCTCACGACGCCGAAATCAGTACCTTGCGCTCGCATCGCATCCGGCGCGTCGGCATCGACAGGCGCAAGCCGCCATACGAAGCGCACGCGATCCTGCAAGGCATCGATGTCGCCATGGCGCGATACGCGATGCGCGGGAAAACGCTGCTGCATGGCGGCGATCATCGCGTCGATGCCATTATGTCCATAGGCGTGCGTCAGCGGATCGAGGAAATCCGCATCCTCGGTGAATACCTGCGCGATCAATGTGCGGCGGCGAGATGCATCGGTCTCGTTCCATGCCGCGATATAGCGCTCGATCAATTCGTTCAATTCGGTCTGTTCGCTCATGTCTGGCTCCATGCATGCAGTTGGAAAGTCCGCTTGCAGCAGTCGATTGTGTGCTGCGACGGTGACTGCATGTTCGTGCACGATGCGCGGCAAGTCGATTACGTCGGAGGTAATGGGAAGGCTTGAGCGAGTTGCGCTATGATCGACGCCATCATGCAAACCACTCGTCCTGTCGGAGAATTCCTGCGCGAATGGCGCCAGCGCCGCCGCCTGAGCCAGCTCGATCTCGCGCTCGAAGCCGAGATCTCGACGCGCCACCTGAGCTTCATGGAAACAGGGCGCGCCGCCCCCAGCCGCGAGATGGTGTTGCGCCTGGCCGAACGCCTCGATATTCCGCTCAGGGAACGCAACACGCTGCTGGTTGCCGCCGGTTTTGCGCCGCTCTTTCCCGAGCGTAAGCTGGAAGATCCGGCGCTGGCGCCGGCGCGCAAGGCCATGGAACTGGTGCTCGCAGGACACGAGCCCTATCCGGCGCTTGCGGTCGATCGCCACTGGAATCTGGTCGCCTCCAACAAATCGGTGCCGCCGCTATTGGCCGGTGTTGCGCCCTTCCTGCTGCAGCCGCCGGTCAATGTGTTACGCCTGAGCCTGCATCCGGAAGGCGTCGCGCCACGCATTGCGAATTACTGGGAATGGCGTGCGCATCTGTTCGAACGGCTGCGGCATCAGATCGGCATCAGCGCCGATCCGGTCTTGATCGAATTGATGAATGAACTGGCGGCATATCCCGCGCCGGCCGGTGTCGTGCCGCATGCGAATACCGCCGGTCAGGAATACGCGGGCGTGGTGGTGCCGTTTCAATTGCGTACGGAAACCGGAACCTTGTCCTTCATCAGCACCACCACGGTGTTCGGTACGCCGATCGATGTCACCTTGTCGGAACTCGCGCTGGAGACTTTCTTTCCGGCCGATGCGGCGACGGCGGAAGTGCTGCGTTCGCTCGCGGCTGACGTTGGCTGACGCTGCATGCGTTCAGCCGCGCGGCGTCATTTCCAGAATAGCCTCGACCTGCGTTTTCAATGCCTGTTCTCCTGTCGCGGACGGCGGCAGGAAGCGGCGATCGAACAAGGCGCTGCCGATGGTAAAGGCCCATGCGCCGGCATCGCACATGGCATGAATGCGCTGCTCGCAATCGATGCTGCCGGCGGTGATGACAGGCAGTTCGACGGCGGCGATCACCTGGCGCGCGAGTTCCTCGGCATCCCCGGAAAAACGATAGGCGAGCAGATCGAGTCCGTCCACGCCCGGCAGTGAGGCGAGGCGTCGCGCGTCATTCACGATGTCGTCGATGCTGCCGACGAGTTGCGTGGGATGCCCGACCGTCTCGCCGCAGAACGGAAAATAACGGATGCCGCTGGCGCGCAACAATGGCGCCGCCTCTTCCGCATGGCGTCCGCCCAGCAGATAATCGACACCAAGTTCGAGCGCGGCATGTACCGACCGCAGCTCCGCGTCACGCGTGGTGCTGACGACTTCCAGCATCACCTGGCGTCCATCGCGATGCATTTCCCGGGTCAATGTGGCAAGTTCCATAAACGGCAGTCCGATATCCTTGAAGCCGGCGTAGCGCACGCCGGTCCGCGCGACCTCCGCATGCGCCGCCTGCGCATGCGCGACCGTCCGGTCGTCATGGGTCAGCATCAGGATGAATTGCGCCATGTGCGTTTCGCCTTCCTGCCTGCGCTTATTGCGCCGCCAGCATCGGGCCGATCTGCCTGCAGGGCAAGGGGACGCTGCAGTAAAAACCCTGCAACTGGTCGCAGCGCAGCAGCTTCAGCAGCTTGGCCTGTTCTTCATCGTCGACGCCTTCCGCGATCACGCTCAGATCGAGCGAATGGGCCAGCGAGATCACCGAGCTCACGATCGCCAGTCCGGACGGGCTCTGGTTCATGTTGATCACGAAGGAGCGGTCGATCTTCAGCAGATCGATGGGCAGGCGCGTGAGGTAGCTGAGCGAAGAATAGCCGGTGCCGAAATCATCGATCGCGATCTTCATGCCCATTTCCTTGGCGGCGCGCAGCTTCTCGATATTCTGGTCGATGTTCTCCATCAAAATGCTTTCGGTGATCTCGAGGTCGAGAATATGGGTGCCGGCGGGGATCTTGTCGCCGATGCTCTTGAGCGAATCGACGAAATCCCGGTGCCGCAACTGCACCACCGAGACGTTGACGGCGATCGGCGGCGGCGTCACCCCTTGCGCCGCCCAGCTCTTGTAATCGGCAATCGCCTTTTCCATGATCCACTTGCCGACCGGAAGAATCATGCCCGTCTCTTCCAGGATCGGAATGAAGGACGACGGCAGGACCAGTTCCGATGCCGATTGCTGCCAGCGCAGCAGGCATTCCAGTCCGACCACGCGGTCGCTGCCGGTATGGATTTTCGGCTGATAGTACAAGGTGAATTCGCCGCGCTCGAGCGCGCGGTACAGGCGGTTTTCCAGGGTCAGGCGTTTCGCCACGCTGGCATTCATTTCGCGCCGATAGAACAGATAGGTCTCGCCGTTCTTCTGCGCTTTCTTGAGCGCGATCTCGGCGTTCTTGTAGAGCGTGTCGCGATCCGGGCCGTCGCTCGGGAACAGCGAAATGCCGGCCTTCACCGCGACGTACAGTTCGTAGCCGCCGACTTCGAACACCGGCTTGAAACAGCCTGCGATCAATCGTTCCAGCATGTGCGCCGCATCGGCCGCGCCCTTGATGTCGGCCAGCATGATCGCAAACACGTCGCCGCCGATATGCGCCAGCGTGTCGTGCGAGGAAACCAGGCGCTGCAGGCGGACGGCTGCCTGCTTGAGCAGCGCGTCGCCGATGTGGCGCCCGAAGGTGTCGTTGACGTTGGAGAAGCGCTCGATGTCGAAGATCAGCACCGCCATGGTGCGCTCCTCATGCCGCGCGACCTCGATCTGGCGTTGCAGGCGGTCGAAGAACAGGTCGCGGTTGGGCAGGTTGGTCAGCGCATCATAGTAGGCAAGATAATTGATCTGCTCTTCCTTGACGATGTGGTTGAGCGCATAGGAGATATCGTCTGCGAGTTCGGACAGCAGCTTCATCTCTTCGCGATCGAAAAAACGGAATTCACTGGCGTACAGGCACAGCACGCCGATCGGATGCCCCGATTCGCACAAGGGCAACACCACCAGGGAGCGATAGCCCATCTCCAGGAATTCGCGTTTGAAACTCAGGCGCCGGTCATGCTCGATGTCATTGCACACCACGGGCTTGCCGCATTGCATGGTGCGCGTGATGATCGAGCGCTCCATCAACACCTGCGTGGAGTCGCCGGAACTCACCGTGCATGAGCCATTCCCCTCCGCGAGGCTGGAAACCGCCAGCGCGTCTGGCTTGCCGAAGCCGACCCAGGCCATCTTGAACTTGCCCTGCTCGACGGCCACGCGGCACACTTCCTGCATCAGTTCCTGGCGGTCGTTGATGCGGATGATGGCCGCGTTGATGGCGCTGGTGATGCCCTGGATGCGGCTCAGGCGCGCGATCTTGCGTTCCTGTTTTTTTCGCTCGGTAATCACCTCGGTGAACATGATGATGCCGCCGATCTCGCCCTGGTCGGTATACCAGGGATGCACTTCCCAGCGCACCCAGTCGAGCGAACCATCGGCACGGCTGAACTGCACTTCATCGCGCTTGTCGACTTCGCCGGCAAGGCAGCGACGGTAGATCTTGCGCCATTCCGGCGGCGTTTCCGGGAACACTTCATAGTGCGACAAGCCGATGATGTCGCGCTCGCCGAGGCGATAGTCGACATGCCAGCGCGAACTCACCAGCACGTAGCGCATCTCCTTGTCGAGCATCGCCACCGCGGCCGGATTGTGCTTGATGAACAGGCGCATGCGCTCTTCGCTCAGATGCAGCGCCTGGCTTTGCTGATGCAAGGTCTCATTGAGCGTTCGCAACTGCGAAATGGTTTCCACGTAGCCGCGATGCATCATGTCGAAGGGTGCCAGCGCCTGTCCCAGGAACTCCGCCGCCTTCGCCAGCAGGTGAATGCCATCCACGTCGAAGGACAGCTTTTTCCGGAATTCGCGCGACAGCAATGCCGACTGGTGGATTTCGTTCAGGTTGAGAACGCTCAGCTGACTGGTCGCCCCGCGTCGTCCGAGCTCATAGGCATGCAGCAGGGCGGCTTCATCACTGTCGCCGCGCAGGTATTCCAGCAATGCCATCCGGTACTCATTCTGGTATTCCATGTACTCGCTGTCGGGAGCGTTGTCCCGTGCAATGTCTCGCTGGGCCGGATTGCGCGACGCGAGGGAATAGGTCAGTTGCGTACGACGGTGGAATCCTTGCTTTCGCCTGTCCATAGCACCCCCAGCACCAATGCGTCGTCGGTATCGCGTGCATGTGCGTAAAAAATCTGATTCACCAACTGCTGCGGTTGTTCCACGTGCCGCAGGCCATGCAGGAATGCGCTGCAGATGCCGTCAGTGGCAAACAGCAGGAAGTCGCCGGCGCAGATCGGCAAGCTTGCCGGCAAGAGCGCAGGCAGGCGGTCGCCGATGATGCCGCCGCGCGGCAGGATGGAAATCGGCTTGGCGTCGGGTGCGGCACGCAACAGCATGCCTTCCACATTGCCGACCGCCACCCAGCTCAGCGTATTATCGGCCGCATTGATGGATGCTGCAGTCAGGACCGCGCCGCGCGTTTTTCTGAGTTCCTGGTGGCAGCGCTGCATCAGGACAGCCAGCGGCTCATCGGCGTGCTCGGCCAGCGTGGAAACCGCGGCTTTGGCTGCAATGCTGGCATCCTCGCCATGTCCCAGCCCATCGACGACTGCGATCAGCACGCCTTGTGCATGCGGCGCGATCACATACTGATCGCCCGACTCGCGCTCTCCCGGCATCGGCCGTGCTGCAACCCAATACTGCAAGAACGGCATGCTGCCGGAAGTGATCATGCGCTCACCGTTCCCATTTCTTCATTGTGATCACGGTCCCCTTGCCCACTTCGGAAACAATGTCGAATTCATCCATCAGGCGCTTGGCGCCGGGCAAACCGATGCCCAGGCCTTGCGAGGTCGTGTAGCCGTCCTGCATCGCCAGGCCGAGATCCGGAATGCCCGGCCCCTGGTCGCGCACGACGACGAGAATGCCGCGCTTGCCGCCCTGCTCCACGATCTTGAGTTGGATGCAGCCCGACTTTGCATACAGCACGGTATTGCGCGCAATCTCCGAAATGGCGGTCGCGACGATGGTGCGCTCGGTGTTGCTGAACCTTAATAATCCGGCCAGTTCCTTTCCGTATTGGCGCGCCTTCAGCACGTCGAGATCGGATCTGACCGGAATCGCCGTTTCATGTTCGGCCATTGATGTCATCACTTCGTGCTCCATCGGACCGAAGGATTGAAAGGCCATCCTCCAGATCCAGCGCCAAAATCGTATCCTCCAGCGTCAGGCCGAGCTGCACCATCGAAATCGCCACATCGGGCTGAATGCCGGCGACCACGGTTTTCGCGCCGAGCAGCTTGCTCATGTGCGCAATGCTGCGCAGCGTGCGTGCGGCGAAGGAATCCATGATGTCGAGCACGGTGACGTCGATGAGCACGCCGCGCGAACGGAATTGCCGAACCTTGCCGATCAACTGATCGCGCAGCGCCAGCAACTCCTGATCGGTCAGCTCGCCCTGAATGGACGCAATCAGGAAGTGCTCCTGTTTCAAGATAGGGACGAGCATGGGCGCGCCTTTCAAGCCTGGCCCGGCTGATTCTCGTCACTGACCGGCCCTTTGACGACCCTGTATCCGCTCAATTGCTCGGCGCGCTCCACGCCGCTCAGCATATCGCCCACGGTTTCAATACGTCCGAGGTCGATGCCGAGCGTCACCAGCGTCAGCGCGATTTCCGGCGAAACGCCGGAGATAACGACCTTCGACCCCATCAGGCGCGCCGCCTCCACGGTCTGCACCAGATGGCTGGCCACGCGCGAGTCGACATAAGGCACGCCGGTAATATCGACGACCACGACTTTTGCGCGGTTGTCGCGTACGGCGCGCAGCAATTGCTCGGTCAGCTGGCTGGCACGGAAGGAATCGATCATGCCGACGATAGGCAGGAGCAGGATGCCTTCACGGAAGGGCAGCACCGGCGTCGACAATTCCTTGATCGCTTCCTGCTGCTGGCCGATGGTCCGCTCGCGGGAATCGATATACGTGTCGATCGCCAGCCCCATGTCGAAAAAGGTCAGCTTCATCAATGAAAAAAAGATGTCATGCGCCTTGGCCTGATCATCCTTGTAGCGCTCGAAGATGCGCATGCCGACTGCGCGCAGGTAGAAGCTGTACATGCCGAGATAGGACTTGATGGGCAGCGAGATGCGCTCGTGGACGGCACCGACTCTCAGTCGGTTTTCGACGTAATTTTCGTCGTAGTGGCCTTGGGTAAGACGGAGGAAGTATTGTTTCTGCGCATTCTTTACATGTTCCAACACCTTGGGGTCGGAAAAAAAAGCGCGGGTGTCTTCGAAATTCAGTATGTGCCGGTAGAAATCCTCGATGACTTCTTCTGCATACTCTGCGGCAAGAGTATTGACCTCGGTGAGCCGGGCTTCGTCCTCATCCCGGAATTCCAGAAATTCTTTGCGGTCCCGAATTTCCCTGTCATCAATGTTGAGGCTCTTTAATAGAGCTACCCATTCCTTTCTGCGGCTTGTTGGCGCATCCATGGATCCGGCCTCCGTTCGTTGAAATATGCCTGCGGCTGGACGTGTCGTCGCGCCACTCTCCCGGTTGCAACAAGCCGTTCTTCAACATCGACACAATGATCTGTCGACAAAGGTGCTGGAGGGCGGTTCATCGGGCTTTCACGGGAACCAGAGAGCAGTTTTTTGACATCGTTCCGCGTTGCATAGTTTCCGGTAGATTGGAGCTTGTCGTATTGCGTTAAGACATGGATACGCTGTCTTCCTTCAGAAAGAAAAAGGCGAACAACGGGCGCTGTTCGCCCGCCGCTCGCCTTTTGGAGTAGGTATTTACTGCTGCTAGCGCTGTGTCTCGGCGCCAGTGCGGGCATCGGTGATCCACCGCATGCCGGAAGTGAGCAGCGCGATGCCGACGATGACCACAAGCAAGGCGCCGCTGGCGGCAAACAATTGCACCAGGGACACGCTGCGCATCAGCCAACCTGTGATTGCCGAAGACATGGGCGCGATGCCCATGAAGATGAACATGAACAGACTCATGGTGCGGCCCAGCATGGCGGGCGCCGCGTGGTGCTGCAGCCAGGTGTAGATATTGACCTGCAGGAAGCCGCCAAGCGTGCCGATCACCAGCAGCAGCGCGATGCCCTGCCATGTCGCCTGAACCAGCCCCATCGGCATGAACAGGATGCCGATGATGCCGTCAATCAAAAGGATCGTGCTGCCGAAACTTCCAAAGCGCAGATGCGGCTTGATTCCCGTTACCGCCATGCCGAGCAGCGTCCCTGCGCCATGCGCACCGGCCAGCGCGCCGAAGGCCGCCGCACCGGCACCGATATGGTTGGCAAGAACGGGGACGGCGACCTGGACCGGCCCGGTGATGAAGAATGCGACCGCCGCCCAGTACAGGAAGCAGGTACGCAGGCTGTCATCCTTCCAGCAATAGCGCAAACCTTCGCCCACGGCTTTTTTCACGGATTGTTGCGCAACGGCATTCGCGCCCTGGCGCCCGGGGACCTCCCGCATCGCGACTTTTGCCAAGGTCCACGCAGACGCGGCGAAGCTGATGGCATCGAACAGAAATGCCAGCCCCAGGCCGCGCGCATCTTTCACCATGCCGGTATCGCCAACATCGCCGCCATGGCTGAACAGCGCGATCAGCAAACCGGCGAGAAGCGGCCCGGCAAACATCGACATCTGGCGTATGCCCATGAAGATGCCGTTGGCTGCCTGCAACTGCTCGCGCGCCACCACGTGCGGCATGATCGAGGTGCCGGCCGGAATGCTGAATGCGGTCGAGAGCCCGATCGCCAGCGCAAAGGCATACACCATGCCGACATTCAGCACACCGGTAAACACGGACGCGGCAAGCGCTGCAAGCAGGAGCGTATTGATGTACTTGGTCAGCATCGCCACGCGCTTGGGCGAATGGCGATCGACCAGCGCGCCGCCGACGAGAATGAACAACGCGCGCGGAATGCTCATGACCGCCAACACGGTTCCCAGTACCAGCGGGTCGCCCGTCATTTTCAGGACCAGCCAGGGCAAGGCGATCAGGGTGAACTGGTCACCCAGCATGGAAATGATCGCGCCGGCCGCCAGCCAGCGAAAGTTGCGGTCCTGAAAGAGCTTCTTGTCTTGATCGTCGTTTGCGGGTTTACCCATGGGAAGTTCCTGTTCTTCTGTGTGGTTGTCTGAC
>NZ_DATFAF010000027.1:0-93900 GCF_035254865.1 Noviherbaspirillum sp. | reverse complement strand
GACTTCAAATCCACAAACTTCGGCAACGCCGTCGCCGCCAAAATACCGAGAATCACAATTACCACGACCAGTTCGATCAGGGTAAAACCAGATTGTTGCTTGTTCATACCTTCCTCCTCAGGACAAGATTTACTTACTTCTTTTATACAAAATCGAATGGTGTGGCTATTGGCAGTTCGCCGTGGTGATGTTTGCGTTGCTGTAGGCGGGTGCAAACGTCGTTACTCCGTCCGGTACCGTGTAGGTCACCGAACAGTTCGAGTGCGTCGAGTCCGGACTGACCGTGAACACCGTTGCACTGGTCTTCACGGGCAAGTAGCCCGGAATCGCGTTACCCAAATCATCAACAAGGCCGGCCGCGCGTCCGATCGATGCCAGGTCCGTTGTCGGGTAGCCTAATACCATGGCGATATTCCCCGTCGGCCCTTCCATCGTCACCGCGGATCCCGGCGCAAGATTCTGTGCCAATTGCAGCGCATGCGCCAGCGTCGCAGCCGCCTTGATCGAACCAAGCGCTCCGTTCATCTTGGCCATGCGCGCTTCGGTCTGCAAAGCAGCGAACCTTGGTAATGCAATCGCCGCCAGAAGCGCAAGAATGCTGATGACCACAACCAGTTCAATCAATGTGAAGCCAGTCTGTCTCGCTCGCATGTATTTCGCTCGGTTAGTTGTGCAGTCCAGAAACACTATTGTCAACGGGAATTATATAGACACACGGAAAAAAAAAGATACTTCACGTCAAATTTTTGCAGCGTCTTTACGACTTTTGACGTTCCGTGCAACAAATAATTTCCGTATGGAATTATTTAAGCCAGGTATAGGGTTCAACCAGCTCAAGGCGAACGGTCGAGACTGGACTTTGCGTATCGCTTTGCGGGCCGGAAGAGTCACGAACCAAGCGGATACGGAGGCGAATGCGCTTGCCCTCCGGCTTATCAGTTTGAAAATGACTTCCGTGCACCAGCCAGTAAGTCAGCGTTCGATCGCTTGTATTGAAATGCCAAAAACCGGGTTCGCGACTGGAGTCTCGCGACACCAGCCTGTAGTTCGCGGGTTTGTGCTCCAGCCAGTCCATTGGATTTTGTTGCTCCAGCAACGCAAATTCCCGCATACGCCCTTGGGAAATCAACACCGCCATCTGGATTCGCAGGGCACTCCGCAGGTTGGCGATGGTGTACTCGACATTCGCCTTCTCGGCAGCCTCTTGATAAAAAGTGAGCCGGTCCAGGAGGAAAGTAGCGAATATTCCAATCAGGATGAATGCCGACAGCAGCTCCAGCATCGAAAACCCGCCGGAACTTCTTGCGGAAGCGGCTGGCAGACTGCAGGTCCGCAGATGATTGCCGTCCCCTTCGACAGACACATGCGGTTGCCCGGATCCCGTCATTTCTGCAAAGCTGCCTTGCCCAGATCCCAGATCGGCAGGAACACACCCAGCGCAAGGATCAACACGAGTATCCCCAGCCCGACGATCAGGATCGGTTCGATTTGCGATGACAGCGTCTTGAGTTCGTAATCGACCTCACGCTCGTACATGGCGGCAATCTCGTCCATGAGCTCGTCGATTTCGCCAGTTTCCTCGCCGACCGCAATCATTTGCAGTACCACGGGAGTGAAAACGCCGGTCGTCACCGCCGTGCGCAAGATGCTTTCGCCGCGTTCGACGCCATCGCGCATCTGTTCGACCCGGCTTGAGATATAGACGTTATCCACGGTTTGCGCGACGACGTTCAGCCCTTGCACGATCGGCACGCCGCTCTTGCTCGCCAGTGCGAAGCTGCGTGCGAAGCGCGCCAGTGCCGCCTTCAGGATAATCTTGCCGATGATCGGAAACCGCAGCTTGAGCTTGTCCCATTGGAACCGGCCTTTTGGCGTTGCGATATACATCTTGAATGCGACGAACGCAGCAACCGCCGTGACGAGCAGCAAGGGCCAGAAACGCACCGTGAAATTGGAGACGTTGATGAGCAGCTGCGTCATGAGCGGCAGCTTGGCATTGAAGCCCGCATACACCTTGGCGAATGCAGGAATGACGAACAGGTTGATGACCGCGATCGCGGCGACCATTGCCATGACCACGAACATCGGGTAACGCAACGCGGTCTTGACACGCTCCCGCATGTCTCTTTCGAACTCCAGATGATCGAACAGGCGGAGGAAGATTTCCTCCAGGCGTCCGGTCGTTTCGCCGACACGGACCATGCTCAGAAAGAAGGGCGAGAATACGTCCGGATGGCGGCGCATTGCAGCCGACAATTCTCGGCCGGAGTCCAGTGATTCGCGCAAATCCTTCACCACGCGCGCGAAGGATTTATTGATGGCCGACTCCTGCAGTCCAGCGAGACCGCGCATGATCGGCACGCCGGCTTTCAGCAAGGTATAGAGCTGACGACTGAAGAGCTGGACGTCGATGGGTCGGATCTTCTGCTCTGTCAGCTTCGCCCACCAACCTTCGGCCAGACCGGAAACAGGCTTGCTCGTGACGACGATTTCCACCGGCGTGACACCGGTGCTGAAGAGCTGGTCCGCAACCGCTCCGCTGTCGGGACTCTCAAGCACACCCTGCAGCAGCTCTCCGCGGGCATTGCGGCCTTTGTATGCAAAGAACGGCACGTTAGCTCCTATGAGCGCGTTTATCGGGGTCGGACTTAATCATCGAACTGATTGCTGATTCGCATGGCTTCGCTCACCGTGGTCTTGCCCGCCACCACCAATGCGACGCCATGGCGCCGCAAGGTATGGCCAGCCATCTGCTCCTGCGCCACGTTCATGAAGTGGGCAGGGTCATGGTGGTTGGCTGCCGTTGCGACGGCCTCGTTCATCTCCAGCATTTCATACACGCCGGTGCGTCCCCGGTAGCCGGTGCCGTTGCAGTGCGTACAGCCGCGTCCGTGCAGGTATTTCCGGGCGTTGACCGTATCGCCCAGTTCCGACTTCAGCCATTCCTGTTCGGTCGGCTTCAATGTGTAGGGCTCGGCACAACTTTCGCAAATCACCCGGACCAGGCGTTGCGCGAGCACAGCCTGCAAGGAGGTCGCCACCATGTACCGCGGGACGCCCATGTCGAGCAAGCGTATCGGGGTGCTGACGGCATCGTTGGTATGCAGGGTTGATAGCACAAGGTGGCCGGTAAGTGCCGCGCGCATGCCGATCTGCGCCGTTTCCTGATCGCGCATTTCGCCGACCAGCACCACGTCCGGATCCTGACGCAATGCGGACCGCAGTACGCGGGCAAAGGTGAGGTCGATCTTTTCGTTGATCTGCACCTGATTGACGCCCGGCAGGCGATATTCGACCGGGTCCTCGACGGTGATCAGCTTGCGTTCCATGCTGTTCAATTCAGCGAGCGCGCCGTAAAGGGTCGTCGTCTTGCCGCTTCCGGTCGGGCCGGTGACGAGCACGAGGCCGTTCGGGCGCTGCAGGATGGCGCGAAATTTCTTCACCATGGATGGCGGCATGCCGATCGAGTCGAGCTTGAGAATGCCGCCGCTTTGATTCAGCAAGCGCATGACGACCGATTCGCCGAATTGGGTCGGCATGGTCGAGATACGGACGTCGACCTGCTGCTGTTTCACCTTGATCGCAAAGCGTCCATCCTGCGGCAGACGCTTCTCGGAAATATCGAGCCCCGACATGAGCTTCAGGCGCAAAGCGAGTGCCTGGGCGATCTTGATGTCCGCTTCGGTCTGCAGATGCAGCACGCCGTCGATACGGAAGCGGATCTGCAGGCGCCCCTCCTGCGGTTCGATATGGATATCGGACGCCCTCACCTGCGTCGCATCGTCGAACACGGACTGCAGCAACTTGACGACCGGTGCCTCTTCGATTCCCGGCGCGCCGCCGAGATTGCCGAAATCGACATAGCTGTCGCCCAGGTCCTCTTCCAGCTCGCGTGCGAAATCGGTGATCTCTTCCGTGCGGCGGTAGATGCGGTCAATCGTTTGCAGCAGTTCGCCTTCGTTGACCACGGCGAGTTCGATCGGCCGCTTTACGGTGCGCGAAATTTCGTCATAGGCGAAAAGATCAGTAGGATCGGCCATCCCGATCAGCATCGATCCGCCACGTCCCTCCAGCGCAATGGCACGAAAGCGACGGGCCTGCGTCTCCGGAAGCGCGCGTACCACTTCCGGATCGATGTTGAAGAACTTGAGATTGATGTAGGGGATGTTGAGCTGCCTGGCGAGTGCACCGGAAATCTGCTCTTCCGTCACGAAGCCATTCTCGACGAAGACACGTCCGAGTTTGCGTCCGGTCCGCTTCTGCTCACCTAGCGCGAACTGAAGTTGCTCCTCGGAAAGCAACTTCTGCTGCACCAAAATCTCACCGAGGCGGACCTTCTCCGGTCGTGCCATACGCGCTCCTTGCTAGGGGAATTTCACTCGCGTATTTTAGCCACAATCCACTTTCTGTAGTGAATTGTTTTCATTGGGAAATTTGACTATCTGTCGCTTTTCAGCCCTCGAGCGCTTGCTTGAAGTCCTCAACCAAGTCGGCAGTATCCTCGATGCCGACCGAAACGCGGATGAGCGATTCTGCGATCCCCATGCTGGCCCGTCGATCCGGGCCCATCTCGTAAAAAATCGTGTGTGCGACCGGTATGACGAGGGTCCGGGTATCGCCAAGATTGCTTGCGGGAATGCCCAGCCGCAGGCGATTCAGGTAATCAAAGCAGTCGATTCCGTCCTTCAGTTCAAAGCTGAACAAGCTGCCGTACGCACTGAAGAGATCGGTGGCGAGCTTGTGCTGCGGGTGCGAAGCCAGGCCCGGATAATGAACGGCAGCCACACGCGCGTCGGCCTCCAGCATGCGCGCAAGCGCGAGTGCATTGGTGCACTCGCGCTCCATGCGCAACGCCATCGTTTCGGCGCCGACGGCGATGTGGTGCGCAGCTTCGGGGCCGAGCGCGGCGCCAAAATCGCGCAGACTCTTGGCACGAATCTGGGCCATGCCCCATTGGGCCGGCGCGTAGCGTTTGTAGTTGTCGAATATGTTCGGAAATTTGGTCCAGTCGTACAAGCCGGTGTCAGTCAAGCTACCGCCGAGCGCGATGCCGTGGCCGGCGATGTACTTGGTCAGGGCATTGACAACAAGGCTGGCGCCGACCATCCTCGGACGGAACAAATAGGGCGAAGTCATCGTGTTGTCGACCACATACACAATGCCGCGGTCGCGACATAGCTGGCCGATGCGCTTCAGATCGGCGATCTGGGTGCGCGGATTGGCGATGGTTTCTACGAACACGATACGGGTCGCCGGCGTCAATGCGGCTTCGACATTCTTCACATCTGTCGCATCGACCATCGATACGTCGATCCCCTGCCCGTTCACGGTTTGCCACAAGCTGTTGGTGTTGCCAAACAGAAATGAAGACGACACTACATGATCACCCTCGCGCAGCAATGCCTGTGAAAGCGCCGCAATGGCAGCCATCCCCGTCGAGAAGCAGATCGTTGCCAGACCCTGCTCCATTTTCGTGATTTTTTCTTCCAGCGCGGTGACGGTCGGATTGCCTTGCCGGCCATAGCGGTAACCGGGTTGTTTTCCCTGGAAAACTTCCGCGAGCTGGCGCGCATCGCGATAGCCAAACGCCACCGAGGTATGAACCGGCTTGTGCAAGGATCCATGTTCGATCGGCTTCTGACGATCGCCGTGCAGGATGGTGGTAGTGAATCCGTATTTTTTCGTATCAGTCATGGTCAATAAAAAACCCGTTCAGCGTGGGCTAAAACGGGTTGATGGTGAATCTCACATCCGTTTTAGCAGAATTTGTTCGGGGGCTCTGCCCCAGCGCCCGCAAGCAGAATCAAATCGGCGCAGACTTCATCGTATCGCAAAAAGGAGCTAACGCAAAATGACAAGACTCCACAACTTTCCCAAAATTAACTTCCTTCCCAGCAAAACGAGTCTTTTCCTAGGACCTGTCAGGCATTTCTTAAAATATTTTGCACTTATTCATTGAATAGTGATCATAGCCAAACAAGAAACGCGTCCTGGCGCCGGCTCCCTGTAACGCGCGACCGCCGGGGAATAAAAAAGCGTATCCCGAACTTTGAGTGCTTGCCTTCCGGAAAGCACAAGAAAATACCCCGATAACACTTACGCTGACGGATCGGTGCGCGTAGTGATGGCACCTGCGTCAGCAATGAAGACATGGCGAAATGGCGAAATTACTCTTGTCGTTTTCTCGATCAGATTTACCGTCCATCAGAGAGGTCAAAGAAACCGGACTTGACTTGTATCTCTGTCAAAAGCCCGTCGATCCCATCGGCGCAAGATTGACTGTCTCGGGCAATTTCGTTCAGAAGCGTTGTCCCGTCTCTTATGAAAAACCTGTCTCATGCACGCGCAAAACCAGCGCTGTCGCGACGGAGGTCGTGCCCATGCCCGCATGCATTCTGTTTGTCAAAGACAACCCCGCGGACATGGAGCTCATGGCTTACCTGCCCGGGTTAGCTGGCCGCCTGGTCTTGTACGCGCATAATCAAAGGGAAACTCTAGCTTCAGCACCCGGGGAGCAGCCAGACCTGATCATTTGCGATATGAATTTGCCGCATCTCGACGGGTATGCAGTTGCCCGTCATTTCCGGGCCGCCCCCGCCATGCGTTCCATACCCGCTGTGGCCATCACTGCGCCAACAATCTCCGGTGATGGAGAAGAATGCCTGGATGCGGGCTTTAACGGATGCGTCAGCAAGCCGCTCGATCCTGAAACCTTCGTCGATTCGATCGAGACATTCTTGCGCGGCGATGACATGCGCGAGCGCCCAAACACAAGTAAAAACCGGCTGCAGCAAAGAAGGAGCCAAGATGGCAACGATCCTGATCGTTGACGACCATGCGTTGAATCGCCAGTTCCTGATGGTTCTTCTTGGTTATGGCGGTCACCGCTTATTCGAGGCGACGAACGGCGCGCAAGCACTTGAAATCGCCAGCGTCAAACGACCGGATCTCATCATTGCGGACATACTGATGCCCAATATGGACGGGCATGAATTCATCAAGCGTCTTCGCGCCAATTCGGACACCGCCAATACACCGGTCATTTTTCATATCGCCGCCTATCATGAGCGAGAAGCCGCTACCATGGCGCTCGCGTGCGGCGTGCACTGGGTTCTGCCCAAGCCCTCCGATCCGCATGTGATTCTCAAGGCGGTGCAGGAAGCCCTGGGTTTACCTTCCATTGACGCGGCCTCGCCGGCGCGGCTGTCGCCATTGGCGGAGGCGCCCCGCATGGCGGGCATCGACCATGAACTCTCCGGATATCTCGCCGATCTGAAAAACAGCAGCGACCTGATGTCGCAGTTGGCAAATGAAGATGCTTCCAATCGTGCTGACATCGAAGGTCTGCAACACATGGTGCAGCGCCTCTCCAAGGCACTGTCCAGCCTGCAGACGGTCAGCCTGCGCCTCACGGCCTTGATCGAACTCGGCATTGAACTGGCCGCGGAGCGGGATCCCACGCATTTGCTCGAAATCAGCTGCCGCGTGGTGCAAGACGTCTGTCTTGCCAAATACGTGGTAATCGGCATATTGGGCTCCGACGACGAGCATCTCGAGCACTTCATTACGCGCGGACTGGATGAACCCGCTCTCGACGTGATGGAGGCGCCTCGGCCTCGAGACGGCCTGCTCGGCGCCGTACTCATCGATCGTTCCGCGAAGCGTCTGGGCGGACTGGACGGCGATCCGCAGCGCGTCGGCCTGCCGCCGACCCACCCGCCGGTACATTCCCTGCTCGCCGTCCCGGTAGCGTCGCAGGACAATGTATTCGGATGGCTTTACCTCGTCGACAAGCTCGGAGCGGACGGCTTCAGCGAAGCGGATGAACGCGCGGCGGCAACCGTTGCCGCGCAATTGGCAACCGTCTATGAGAACTTGGCACTGTACAGCGAAATCCAGAAAAAGCACTCGCAACTGACCGTCGAAGTGAGCGACCGCAAGCAAGCACAGGACGCATTGCGCCGCATGCTCTCCGCCCGAACCGTGATGGCGGAGTGCAACCACGTCATGGTGCACGCAAACGATGAAACGAATCTGCTCAACGAAATGTGCCGCACCATTGTCGAGGCAGGCGGCTATCACGCGGCCTGCATCATGTATAGCGACACGCAAGGCCGCATGAAACCGATAGCATGGGCTGGCTCTTCCCCTGCAGGAGAATTCGAATCGCCGTGCAAGGAAGTCGCGAACCGGATGCCCGCCCCAACGACCGTGACGATGTTCGATCCGCGACGCCCCTGGGCGCTTGCCGATGCCGACCAGGATAGCTTGAAGACAAACGGCTGGTATGAGCGCGCGCTTGCCGTCTCGCTTCCGCTCAGGGACAACGGCCAGGTCTTCGGCGTTCTCACGATTTACGAGGAAGAACCCAATTCATTCGATGCAGAACAGATCGTTACATTCGAGGCGCTCGCCGATGACATCGCCTATGGTGTGATGAGCCTGCGTACCAGGGCTGCGCATGAGAAGGCGGAGCGAGATCTGCGGGCCGCCGAGGAAAAACTCTCCGGCATCCTGGACTCCATCGACAATGTGGTGTGGTCGGCTACGGAGACGGGATTCATCTACCTGAATTCGATGGCCGAGAGGATCTATGGCCGACCGCTGCAACAGTTTTACGAGAACCGGAATCTCTGGTTTGAGGCTGTGCACCCGGAGGACAAGGCGGCGGTGCAGAGGGCGCATGCGAGGCTGCGCGAATCGACCAGCTCCAGGCAGGAATACAGAATCATCCGCCCTGACGGCGAAATCCGCTGGGTCGAGGAGCGTGCACGAGCGATCCGCAATGACAAAGGCGAGCTGCTGCGCTTCGACGGCGTCACGATCGACATCAGCGAGCGCAAGGAATACGAGGCGCGCATCGAATATCTGGCTGACCACGATGCCCTGACCGGCCTGGCCAACCGCAATCTGCTAGGCGATCGCATCGGACAGGCGATGGCACACGCGCGTCGAAATGGCTTGCTGCTGGCAGTGCTGTTTCTCGATCTGGATCGATTCAAGAGCATCAACGACAGCTTCGGTCATGAGCTCGGCGATACCTTGCTGCTGGAAGTTTCCAAGCGCCTCAGGCAGGTCGTGCGCGACGGCGACACGGTCGCCCGCCAGGGCGGCGACGAATTCATCATTCTCCTGCCGGATCTGCCGAGGCCGCAGGATGTTACCGCGGTCGCGTTCAAGATATTCGACGCCTTTGCAATGCCGTTCGTGGTTGAAGGACACGAACTGTTCGTCACGGTGAGCATCGGCGCGACGCTGTATCCCGACGACGGGGACGATATGCAATCCCTTCTGCGCAATGCCGACAACGCGATGTATCGCGCCAAGGAGGAGCATGGCAACGCGCTTCAGTTTTATTCGCACGAGATGAGCGCACGAGCGCTGGAACGCGCCGAGCTGGAAAGCGCGCTGCGCCGGGCGCTCGATCGCGATGAGTTCGAACTGTTCTATCAACCCAAGGTCGATGCGCATAGCGGGCGCATCATCGGCGCCGAAGCCTTGATCCGCTGGCATCATCCCGAGATGGGCCTGGTGTCGCCCACGCTTTTCATTCCGATGGCCGAAGAGATCGGCCTGATCGTGCCGATCGGCGAGTGGGTATTGCACACCGCCTGCGCACAAAACAAGGCCTGGCAAAACGCCGGATTGCCGACGATCAGCGTGTCGGTGAATCTGTCGGCGCGCCAGTTCCGGCAGGAAGACCTGGTGGAGTCTGTCTCCAATGCACTGGAAAACATGGGGCTCGAGGCCAGGCATCTGGAGCTGGAACTGACGGAGAGTATCGTGATGAACAGTGCCGAGCTGTTCATCACCAAAATGAAGGAACTCAAGGATCTCGGTGTCCAGCTGTCGATCGATGATTTCGGCACCGGCTATTCAAGCCTCAGCTACCTGAAGCGCTTCCCGCTGCATCACTTGAAAATCGATCAATCCTTCGTACGCGATATCGCCACCGACACGGATGACGCGATCATCACCAGCACCGTTATCTCGCTGGGCCACAGCCTCAATCTCAAGGTCATTGCAGAAGGCGTGGAGACGGAAGAACAGGTCGCATTTTTGCGCGATCATCATTGCGATGAAATGCAGGGATACTATTTCAGCAAGCCCTTGCCCGCACGGGAATTCGCGTCGCTGCTCGGACGCGTGCTTCATTAGCGCAGGCAACAAAAAAGCCCGCCGCCTTCATCAGGCAGCGGGCGTGCATCCTCCGCGATAACAACGTCAGTCGACGCGCGCGAGATTCAGATTCAATTGCGAGCGCACCGCGTCCTCGTTGGAGGGCTTCGGATTATTGCGAGCGAATTCGATTCGATCAAGATAGTCGCGCGAAATATCCCCCGTCACGTAGATGCCATCGAAGCAAGAAGCCTCGAAGCGCTTGAGCATCGGATTGACGTCGGAGATCGCGCGTTTGAGCGCCTCGACATCCTGATAAACCAGCGCGTCGGCAGTGATTTCCCGGCACACTTCCTCTTCCGTGCGGCCATGCGCAATCAACTCATTACGCGTCGGCATGTCGATGCCATAGACGTTCGGGTATTTCACCGGCGGCGCGGCAGAAGCAAAGATTACGCGCTTGGCGCCGGAGTCGCGCGCCATCTGCACGATTTCACGGCTGGTCGTGCCGCGCACGATGGAATCATCGACCAGCAGCACGCTCTTGCCCTTGAACTCGCTGCTGATGGCATTGAGCTTCTGGCGCACCGACTTCTTGCGTTCCGCCTGGCCCGGCATGATGAATGTCCGGCCGATATAACGGTTCTTGATGAAGCCTTCGCGATATTCCAGGTTCAGCTTCAACGCCAATTCCATGGCTGCAGGACGGGAAGAATCGGGAATCGGCATGACGACGTCGATGTCGCCAGTGGAGAACTGCTTCCTGATTTTCTCCGCCAGGTACTCGCCCATCTTCAGGCGCGTTGCATAGACCGACGCGCCGTCGATCACGGAGTCCGGACGCGCCAGATAAACAAATTCGAATGCGCAGGGATTCAGGACCGGATTTTCCGCGCATTGCTGGTTGTAGAGCTTGCCATCGAGATCGATGAAGATCGCTTCCCCGGGCATCACGTCGCGCAGGAAGCGGAATCCCAGACCTTCCAGCGCAACAGACTCGCTGGCCAGCATATATTCCGGCCCTTTCTCGCTATCGTTGAAGCCGATGCAGAGTGGCCGGATGCCGAACGGGTCACGGAAAGCCAGCAAGCCATAGCCTGCGATCTGCGCAACCACCGCGTAGGAGCCGCGCACACGCTTATGCAGCGCGGAAACTGCCTTGAACAGGGCCGTCGGGTCGAGCGAATAGCCGGTGGTCGCCTGCTGGATTTCATGCGCCAGCACATTCAGCAAGACTTCGGAATCGGAATCGGTATTGATGTGGCGGCGATCGTTCTTGAACATCTCGATCTTGAGCTGTTCCCAGTTGGTCAGGTTGCCGTTATGGGCGAGGATGATGCCGAAAGGCGCATTCACATAGAATGGCTGCGCTTCTTCCTCGCTGTCGGAACCCGCAGTCGGATAACGCACCTGGCCGATGCCGGCATTGCCGGGCAAGGAACGCATGTTGCGCGTACGGAAGACGTCGCGCACCAAGCCGTTGGCCTTGTGCATCGAGAATGTATTGCCGTGATTGGTTGCAATGCCTGCGGCATCCTGCCCGCGATGCTGCAAGAGCAACAACGCATCGTAAATCAGCTGGTTAACCGGGCCGTGGGAAACAACGCCAACAATGCCACACATGGTGGACTCCTCAACTAAGACAATTTAAAACTGTACGTGCCGGGCGAAATCGCCTGGCAGGAAAGGTTTGACCATGCGCGCGGCGGTTTCCGCCAGCGGACTTAACACTGCGTCTTTCCAGAATGGCTGCTGCGGAATGGCCGTCATTCCGCAAATCAGCACGGCAGCCAGCACGATGAGCAGGCCACGCGCGAGTCCGAACAAGCCTCCGAGCCCCCGATCGGCCAAGCTCAGTCCGCTCGCCTTTATTACCGCATCGACAGCCAGGTTCAACAGCATCATCAACAGCCTGACGCCGATAAACAATGCAATAAATGCCACAATCAGTCGCGTTACGTTGCCCGGAACCATGTCAGGCAGCAAAGCCGCCAGGTCCTCGCCGTAGGCATTGGCAACCACGAAGGACACGATCCAGCCCAGCAACGACAATATTTCCTTTACCAATCCGCGCAGAGTGCTGATCACTACCGAACAAATCAGCACGAACAGGACCAGATAATCGAATATCGTCACAGTCGAGTGAAATTCAAGCGGGCACCAGCGTGCCGTTCAATCCCAGTTTAACGATCTTGGCACGCACCTTTTCCGCCTCTTCCTTGCTGGCGAAGGGGCCGACGCGAATACGGGTGCGATCACCCGAGCTGGTCGCGACTTTTTGCGTGTACGACTTGATGCCAGCGCCTTTCAACTTGGACTGCAGTTCATCGACCTTGTCCTTCGAAGCGAGCGCAGCAACCTGGACGACAAACTTTCCGGATTTTTTCTCGGTCGCCTTCGGATCCGGCTTCCCTTCCAGCAGCGCCTTGGCACGCGCCGCATCCTGTGATTTTTCAGTCGATTTGGCCTCGGTCCTGAATTCGGCTTTGGATTCGGCCTGGGCTGGCGCCTGCGTGCTGCCGGCCGGCTTTTCGACGATAGACGTTTTGACCATCTCGGCTTCCGGCTTGGAGAGGATTTTCGCCTTTGCTTCAGCCGGCTGCGCTGGAGTTGCGGTAACGGCTACCTTCTTGTCCGCAGGTTTGCTTTCGGCTGCAGCGGGTGGCACAACCGGCGTATCGACCATTTCCTCCTTCGGATCGAGGGCGTCCGAGGCAGCCACCGGGGAGGTCTTGGCCGGCCGGGGATTGTTCGAGGTTGTCAGCTTGTCCTTGGATGGGATCTGGATGCTGATGTCGTCTGCCAGCGGTTTCGGTTCCGAATCCAGAATCATTGGCAAACCGATCACGGCCGCAAGCACCAGCGCGACCGCGCCGATCAGGCGTCGACGGGCGCGCTTCTTCTCGGGCAGGACTGGGTCTACCGGTTCGTCGCCCTGGCTGCCCTGGGCTGACTTGCGGCGCTTGGCGCGGCCGCGGACCGCCTTGGATTCTTCCTCCGCACGCGAATAAAATGCGCTGTCATCGGAGGCGGATTCTTGCTTGTTTTTGCGGAGGAACGAGAACAAGCTCATGCGATAAAAATGAAGTCCATCAGTAAATTCAGAAGCGGTCTTGATACATCGTCATGTCAATCAAGACAAGCCTTCGGCCCTTCTGGCCTCCATCACGCCGGCGACAGTCAGGAAGGATCCGAAAACCGCAATTCTATCATTCTCCCCCGCCCGGCTCCGAGCATTCGCAAAAGCCTCGGCGGGCGAGGAAAAGGTCTGGATGGTGCGCTCGGATCCTGCCTGTGCCTTCGGCGCCACACCGGCTTCCAGCAATTTCTGCCTGAGCTGCTCCGCAGTGGCTGCGCGCGGCAGGGGGAGGTCCGTGACGCACCAGTGGTCCACCAGGTCCTTCAGTTGCGCGATGACGCCGCTGATGTCCTTGTCCTGCATTGCGCCGAACACCGCATAGGTATAGGGATGAAAGGCCATGTGCTTGAGGTTTTGCGCGAGCGTTGCTGCCGCATGCGGATTATGCGCGACATCCAGGATCACCGTCGGGCGGCCAGGCAGCACCTGGAACCGGCCCGGCAAATCGACCATCACGAGACCATTGCGAACTTCCTGAGCGCCGACTGGCAAGCGGTGGCGCAACGCCTCCAGCGCAGCCAGCGCCGCGGCCGCGTTCAGCAACTGGTTCGCACCTCGCAGCGAAGGATAGCCAAGTGAATTGCGGCGCTGCGAGCGGCCACCGTAATTCCACTGCTGCTTGTCGCCTGCGTAGTTATAGTCGCGACCAAAGAGCCAAAGATCGGCGCCAATTGCCGTAGCGTGATCGATCAGGGATTGGGGCGGCACCGGGTCGCCGCAAATGGCTGTCTTGCCGGGGCGGAAAATGCCGGCTTTCTCGAAGCCGATCTGCTCGCGTGTCTCACCCAGGTATTCCGTGTGATCGATGTCTACGCTGGTGACAACGGCGACATCGGCGTCGAGTACATTGACGGCATCCAGTCGTCCGCCCAAGCCGACTTCAAGGATCACCACATCGAGCTTCGCCTGCGCGAACAGACGCAAAACCGCGAGTGTGGTGAACTCGAAATAGGTGAGCGATACATCGCCACGCTTCTCCTCCACGGCGGCAAACTGCTCGACTAGCACCTGATCCGAGGCCGGTTCGCCGTCGACGCGAGCACGCTCATTGAAGTCCAGCAGATGCGGTGAGGTGTACAGGCCGACACGGTACCCGGCCTGCAGCAGGATCGACTCCAGCATTGCACAAGTCGACCCCTTGCCATTCGTGCCGCCGACGATGATCACGGGGCAGTCAAACCGGATATCCAGGCGATCCTTTACCTGGGCAACGCGTTCCAGCCCCATGTCGATTGCCTTGGGATGCATCGTTTCAAGCAGGGCGAGCCAGTCGGTCAGTGTAGAGGGAATGTTTTGCATAAGAGGTGCTGAAAGTAAAAAGCCCGGACCTGCACTGGTCCGGGCTCGGGATGTTCATTCAATATTCAGGCCAGGACTTCGGCCGGCTGATTCTGCAGCAAAGCCAGCAAACGAGCGATTTCTTCGCGCATCTTGCGGCGGTCGACGATCATATCGACCGCGCCCTTGTGCACCAGGAATTCGGCACGCTGGAAACCTTCCGGCAGTTTCTCGCGAACGGTGTTCTCGATCACGCGCGGCCCGGCGAAGCCGATCAAGGCCTTGGGTTCCGCAATCACCACGTCGCCCATGAACGCAAAGGAAGCCGATACGCCGCCCATGGTCGGATCGGTCAGCACCGAGATAAACGGCAGCTTCTTCTCCGACAGCTTGGTCAGCATCGCTGTCGTCTTTGCCATTTGCATCAGGGACAGCAGACCTTCCTGCATGCGCGCGCCACCGGTGGCGGTAATGCAGATGAACGGCACCTTTTGCTCCAGCGCGGTTTGCGCGCCACGCACAAAGCGCTCGCCAACAACCGACCCCATGGAGCCGCCCATGAATTCGAATTCGAAACAGGCAACCACAACCGGCAGCGTCATGATCGAACCGCCCATGACAACCATGGCGTCGGTTTCGCCGGTAGCTTCCATCGCGTCCTTCAAGCGGTCGGGATATTTCTTGCTGTCCTTGAATTTCAGCGTATCGACAGGCAGGGTCTCCTGGCCGATCTCGTAGCGTCCTCCGGCATCGAGCAAAGTGTCGAGTCGCTCGCGTGCACGGATGCGCATGTGGTGGTCGCATTTCGGGCAGACGTGGAGGTTGGACTCAAGATCGGTACGATAGAGCACGGCCTCGCACGACGGGCATTTGACCCAGAGCCCTTCCGGAACCGACCTGCGATTGGTGGATTCGGAGCGCTGAATGCGCGGGGGAAGCAGTTTTTCAAGCCAGCTCATCGTGACCTCTTCTCGATTTTTTAGGTTCCGCATTGTACCGCTCGACTTGACGCGCGCCAATATGCGAGGCTGATAGCAAATTTGCCACGTTTAAAGGATCTTATTCGTCCAGTGCCTTGCGGATGCCGGAGATAAATGTTTGTACTGCCTGCACCGCGTTTTCGCGGGGGGTATTCTCGAGTTCCTGAATAATCCGGCTGCCGATGACGACCGCATCGGATACGGACGCGATCGCCTTCGCCGTGTCAGCGTCACGAATGCCGAAGCCAACGCCTACGGGCACCTTCACGTGCCTCTTGATATTCGGAATCTTGGTGGCCACCGCTTCCAGATCGAGGTGCCCCGATCCTGTCACACCTTTCAATGACACGTAGTACACATAACCGCTTGCGATTTTTCCAACCTGCTCGATCCGCTCATCAGTGGACGTCGGGGCCAGGAGGAAAATCGGGTCAAGGCCGTTTTCCTTCAGGGATGCGGCGAACTCCTCGCATTCCTCCGGTGGATAATCGACGACCAATACACCGTCGACGCCCGCCTGTTTGGAAGCCTGGATGAAAGCCGCCTCGCCCATGCGCTCGATCGGATTCGCATATCCCATCAGAACGACGGGTGTAGACTGGTTGCGTGTTCGAAATTCACTGACGAACTGCAATACATGGCGCAGGCCAACGCCATTGGCCAATGCTCGTTCAGAAGCACGCTGAATGACTGGTCCATCCGCCATTGGATCGGAGAAAGGCACGCCGAGTTCGATGACATCCGCGCCACCCGCAACCAGCGCGTGCATGAGCGGCACTGTCAATTCCGGCGCGGGATCGCCCGCGGTGATGAACGGAATCAGACCCTTTTTATTCTTTTCTGCAAGTGCAGACAAGGTAGATTGAATTCTTGACATGATGATGGTTTCGTTATTATCCCGCCACACCGTGAGAGCCAGCGCCTCGGCCCTTCGCCTGGCGCGGCTTCATCGAAGCGACTTGTGTTGTATGCAAGGGTCTTGATCAGAATTTCTTCTTCGTCCGCTCGGCCACGGTATGCATGTCCTTGTCGCCGCGACCGGACAGATTCACCAGAATGATCTTGTCCTTCGGCAGTGTAGCCGCGAGCTTGGCCGCATAGGCCAGTGCGTGACTGGACTCCAGTGCCGGAATGATCCCTTCGATGCGGCAGCAAGTATGAAAGGCGTCGATCGCCTCGTCATCGCTGATCGAAACGTACTTGGCGCGACCCGAGTCCTTCAGGTAGGCATGTTCAGGGCCGACACCCGGATAGTCCAGGCCTGCGGATACCGAGTGCGTTTCCGTGATCTGCCCGTTTTCATCCTGCAGCAGGTAGGTCCGATTGCCATGCAGGACGCCGGGCGAACCTGCGATCAAGGAGGCGGAGTGCTTGCCGGTTTCCAGCCCCTCGCCAGCAGCTTCGACGCCGATCAACTGGACATCCTTGTAGTCGATGTACGGATAAAAGATGCCCATCGCATTCGAGCCGCCGCCGATACAGGCGACCACGTAATCCGGCTGCCGTCCTGCCATCTCCGGCATCTGCTCCAGGCACTCCTTGCCGATCACGGATTGAAAATCGCGCACCATCATCGGGTAGGGATGCGGTCCGGCCACGGTGCCGATGATGTAGAAGGTGTTTTCCACATTGGTCACCCAGTCGCGCATCGCTTCGTTGAGCGCATCCTTGAGCGTCTTCGATCCAGATTCGACAGGCACCACCTTGGCACCGAGCAGCTCCATCCGATACACATTCTGCACCTGGCGCTTGACGTCTTCGACGCCCATGTAGACCACGCATTCGAGGCCGAAACGCGCGCAGATCGTCGCAGTCGCCACCCCGTGCTGACCGGCACCGGTCTCCGCGATTACGCGTGGTTTTCCCATGCGCTTGGCCAGCAAGGCCTGACCGATCACGTTGTTGATCTTGTGCGCACCGGTATGGTTAAGGTCTTCGCGCTTGAAATAGATTTGCGCGCCGCCCATCTTCTCGGACCAGCGCTTAGCGTGATAAATCGGGCTGGGACGGCCGACGAAGTGCTTCAGTTCGTCTTCGAATTCGGCCAGAAAATCGGGGTCGTTGCGATAATGCGCATACGCTTCCTTCAGCTCAGTCAGCGCGTGCGTCAGGGTTTCGGAAACAAAGGTGCCGCCGTATGGCCCGAAATGGCCTCGCGCGTCCGGCAAATTGTAGTGCGCTTCCTGGTAGACGGCGGTCTTCGGCGCGGCCTGGCGCTCGGCGTAGTTCTCCAGCGCGTTCAGTTCTTTCATGGTCATTCTCTCTATGATGTGCTCAGTGTTGCATCCGCCCGACGCACGGCCTCCATGAAGGCCCGTATCCGGGAAGGATCCTTGATGCCCTTGGACAGTTCGACGCCGCTGCTGACATCGACGGCATGAGGGCGTACCCGAAGCACTGCCTCAGTTACGTTTTGCACGCTCAAGCCACCACTTAAAACGACCCGAGGCGCGAGCTCTTTTGGGATGAGAGACCAATCGAAAACCTTTCCACCGCCACCATAACCGTCGACGAGTGCGTCGAGCAGCAAACCTGCGAACAAAGGACTGGCAGCGCGATAACTATGCTCGTATTTTAACAAATCGGCGCCGGTTATTTCCGGGCCAATCCTGGCGGCGCGCATGAAGGGACGATTCACATTTCCCGCGACCACACAACACTGCTCAATACTTTCGTCACCATGGAATTGCAACAGGGAAACTGGTGCCTGCCTGACAACGGAAGCGACCTCATGCGCACCGGCATTGACAAACAGGCCAACCGTTGTCACGAACGGGGGAATGGCCTTGATCAGCTGTGCCGCGGCATCTGGTGAGACGTAACGGGGACTCTTCGGGTAGAACACAAGGCCGATCGCATCGGCGCCTGCCGCAACGGCGGCTTTCACGTCCGCGATCCTTGTAAGACCGCAAATCTTGATTCGGGTACGATGGTTCATCGCTTCAATTCAATTGAGCCAGACATCTATTATCCGCTTCCTAGGCCCACGGCAAGGGGTTGACGCTCTCTTGCGGCAGATGCCATTTCGCATCATAGGCAATTCTTGCCAGATACAAACCATCGGGCATGAATGTCGGCGCCGCGCGGCTGCGATCGCGTCCCGCGAGTATTTCGTTCAGCCATTGCGGCGCCTGGTTGCCATTGCCAACGACAATCAGCGAACCGACGATGTTACGGACCATGTGGTGCAGGAAGGCACTGGCGGTCAAGGTGAATACAATGATATCGCCCCGCCGCTCGATGCATATGTCATGCATGGTCTTGACGGGCGACTTGGCCTGGCACTCAGCAGCGCGAAACGCGGAAAAATCATGCGTACCCAGGAGATATCGGGCGGCAGCGCGCATCGGTTCCACGTCGAGCGGCCGAAAAACCCACCCCGCCTTTCCCGCCAATAGCGGGGAGCGAACCGGATGGTTATACACGACATAATGATAAGTCCGTGCAGTTGCGCTGAAACGTGCATGAAACTCGCCCTCGTGCTGATGCGGCACTTCACACGCCCAGCGCACCGCAATGGACGAGGGTAGAAAGGCATTCACTCCGCGCACCCAGGAAAACATCTCCCGCTCCAGTTCCGTGTCGAAATGCACGACTTGCTCCAATGCGTGGACACCGGCATCCGTCCGCCCGGCACAGGTGGTTGCGATCTCGGTCAATGCAAACCGTTTCATCGCGGCTTCCAGCGTGTCCTGCACGGTGTGGCCGGCGGGCTGCGTTTGCCAGCCGTGCCACGGCATGCCGTCGTATTGGACGCCCAGCACTATGCGCTTCAATTTTGCTCCCGATGACAACATTCCTGAAAACAAAACGGGCGCAAGCTCAACGCCGCGCCCGTTCTTGAACGGATGACTAATTATGCGAGCTCAAGCAACAAGGATTTTGCTTTTTCGCTTTGCTCCGGCGTGCCGCCTTTGAGCACCTCATCCAGCAATTCACGTGCGCCTTCCTTGTCCCCGATTTCCTGATAGGCAATTGCCAGATCAAGCTTCGTGGCCATTTCCGCACTCGTGGAACTGTCGTCCGAGGATTCATGCGAGTCAAGAGCCAGGTCGGCCGCATCAGTCGCCCCCTCCGGTTTCAGCTCAAGACTGATGCCGGACAGGTCGAAATCCATCGCGTCGGCGACTTCGGCTTTTGTTTCCTCCGGTGTCGATGCAGGTATTTCATCGAGGGCAGGAATCTCCATCTCCAGCGGGGCAACATCCGTCGGCGGCGTTTCCATATCCAGGGAAATATCCGGAATCGGCTCCTGGATTGGCGCGGCTTCCTCGGTGGTGAACTCCAGGTCGGCAACAGCCGGCAGCGGCTCTGTGTGCGCCGCGGACTCCGCCTCGGGAGTCGCCTCTGCTGCAGGTTCGGATGCGGCTTCGGACTGTTCCACTTTCGGTTCATCAAGGAAGTCGAAATCGATCGAGGCCAGGTCAGGCGACGGCTCCGCAGGCGCAGGACGCGGCATGGTATTGGGAACCGCCATGTCGCCTAGCCCCAGCCCGTCAAGGTCGAACTCCAGATCATTCGAGGATGGCTTCCGCTCAGGTTCGGCTTCGGGCTCAGGCGTCAGCTCCAGCGGTTTGTCTTCCGCGAGCGACGAGTTGCCGAAATATTCGGTTTCGCTCTCGAGCGATTCGCTGTTCAGCGGAGAAATATCGGACTGCGTAGACGACAGCAGCGTTGCCAGACCCTGTTCATCCAAAGGCTGTGTCGGCGCGACGAGGATATCGGACGACGACTGCTTTTCCTTGCCGCTTGCATAGAGCGGATTGTTCGGATCAATCGCGAGGCCGAGCGCGGCTGCCTGTGCCCATTCTTCGCCCTGCCCCTTGGTCAGGCCATACAATTCCGTGGCCAATACTTCGAATGCGCGCAGATCCTTGCGATTGGAATAAATCTCGAGCAGCTTCACACGCACGGCGTGACGGTCGGGCTGCGTGCGCAAGGCTTCCTTCAGGATTTCCTCAGCCTGCGCATCGCGCCCGTAGGCGATGTACACGTCGGCTTCGGCGACCGGATCGACTTCGTTGGTATCGAGCTGGCTGGCCGAGGGAGCGAAGCTGGAATTGAAGACACTGTTATTCGTGTCCACACTCTGGCCACCGGTGGAGCCGAACAGCGAATTCGCCTTCAGGCTCGAATCGGTAATGATGCTGTCCTCGAACGGCTTGTTCTGCTTCTGGCGCCGTGCGCGGTAGATGCCCAAGGCGCCCAATGCGACGAGCAGCGCACCAACGCCCGGCAACACAAGCGGATTTTCCATCAAGCTTTCAAAGAAGCTTGGCTCCGGCGGCGGAGGCGGCGGTGCGGCAGGTTTCGGTTTTGTGACCGGCGATGGTGCCTTCGCTGCTGGCGGAGGAGGAGGCGTGACCGGTTTTTCGGCCTTGGTTTCATCCGGTTTGGCTGGTGCCGACGCAGGTGCGGACGCGGCTGACGGGGGAGCTGCAGGTTGCGGTTCCGTCTTTGCGGCGCTGGCCTGTTTCTGCTGTTCGGCGAGAGTCTTGTTCTTGACTTCGAGCAGCTTCTGCAAATCGGTGACGTTCTTTTCCAGCTCCTTCACCCGTGCATTTGCTTCGGCTACTGCCTTGTCCTTGGCAATCTTGTCTTCTGCGGTAACTGCGCCAGCAGGCTTGCCGGCGTTTGAGCCCGGCGCCGGCATCGCATTGGACAGTTTCAATTTGTCCTTCGATTCGGAAGCAGGTGTCGGTTTCTCTTCCACCTTCGCAGTAATCTTGCCGCCGGCGCTTTGCTTGCCTTCGGCCGATTTCGGCGGTGCGGCCTTGGCGACCTGACCCGCCAATCTGTTGCGATAGTTATTGAAATCCGCTGCTTGCGCGACGATGATGTTGCGCGCCTCAGTATTGCTGATCTCGCGCGCCGTATCGGCACTCGGCACGTTAAGAATCTGTCCCGCCCTCAGGCGATTCATGTTCTGGCCGACAAATGCGTTTGGATTCTGTTGGTAGAGGGCGACCAGCATTTGATCGAGTGACACCCCACTCGGCTTCACCTGGCCTGCGATGTGTGCAAGGGTGTCGCCACGGCGTACACGGTATTCGCCAGACGCCGCTTCGCTGCCTGCTTCAGCCGCGTGTTGCGGAACGGGTCGCGCCTTTGGCACAGCATCTTCCTGCGCCTTTCTTGGTTGTACCGGAGCGGATTGTGGGGCTTGTTCAGAGCGGATTGCCGCCTGGGGTGCCCTTGCGGCGCTTGGTGCCGGAGCCGGTGCAACCTGTGCAGACTGTGCTGTACGCAGATCGGGCGGATCAAGCAGGAACGTGTACTCGCGGATCAACCGACCATTCGGGCCGGTCAATTCCATCAGCATGTCGACGAATGGTTCGTTCAGCGGCTGCGCTGAAGTAATGCGAATGAACTGCCGGTCGCCACGTTGCTCTACAGCGAAACGCAAGGACATCAACGCAGGGCTGAATTCGATGTTTGCCTGACGAAATGCGTCGGAGGATGCCAGCTTTGCGTTCAGCGCCCCAACTTCGTCTTTCGAAACGGAAGTGAGTTCGATCTCCGCTCGCAAGGGTTGCCCGAGGGAAGACAAGACCGCCAGCTTTCCCAAGCCTGCGGCGGACGCATTTGAAAACAATAGTGCGGTCGCAATCGCCGCACTAATTGTCTTCAAGTGAAACGTGCCGAAGGTCGGGCACTTAATTGAATGCATTTTTGATGGCATAGGAGGCATTCCGTTTGCATATCTGAAGTAGGCACAATCACCGCGCCAATTTAACATTGATCGAGGGAACTTTCACCATATCATCATGGACTTAGGCGCGCAAGTGTAACTAACTTGCTAACTGGTGTAAAACTGGCATCGCCGCGTATACATTAATAGCAGAGGAATCCCGACGATCCACTGTTGTGGATTGACAACGCGACTGGGGCCTGCGGGTCGTCGGTTCGATGAACCGGCCACCAGCAGGCCCCAGTTTTCAGTACCGTCTCAGCCGGTTCAGTTTTCCAGAACAACGCGCAGCATGCGACGCAACGGCTCAGCCGCGCCCCACAGCAGTTGGTCGCCAACCGTGAATGCCGACAGGTATTCACCGCCCATCTGCATCTTGCGCAGACGGCCGACCGGAATGTTCAGACTGCCGGTGACTGCTGCCGGCGTCAGATCCTTCATCGATGCTTCGCGGGTGTTCGGCACCACCTTGGCCCATTGATTGGTGTTGGCGATGATGCCTTCGATCTCGTCGAGCGGAACATCCTTCTTCAGCTTGATGGTGAGTGCCTGGGAATGGCAACGCATTGCACCGATGCGCACACACAGGCCGTCGACCGGTACTGCTGCCTTGGCGCTGGCGCCGAATGCCGGACCACGGCCGAGGATCTTGTTGGTTTCTGCGCCAGCCTTCCATTCTTCGCGCGACACGCCGTTGCCGAGATCCTTGTCGATCCAGGGAATCAAATTGCCGGCAAGCGGGACACCGAACTGCTTCGTCTCGTCAGCGGTCAATGCATGCTGTTTGGAGAGAACCTTGCGGTCGATTTCGAGGATCGCGGACGCCGGATCGTCGAGCAGCGATTTGACTTCGGCATTGATGGAGCCGAACTGCGTGAGCAATTCGCGCATGTGCTGCGCGCCACCGCCGGATGCTGCCTGATAGGTCATCGACGTCATCCAGTCGACGAGGTCGTGCTGGAACAAACCACCCAGGCCCATCAACATGCAGGACACCGTGCAGTTGCCGCCGATGTAGTTCTTCACACCGCGGCCAAGCGCATCCTTGATCACGTTCAGGTTGATCGGATCGAGAATGATGATCGCGTCATCCTTCATGCGCAGCGTCGAAGCCGCGTCGATCCAGTAGCCATTCCATCCGGCCGCACGCAATTGCGGGAAGATTTCCGTCGTGTAGTCACCGCCCTGGCAGGTAATAATGATGTCGCACTTCTTGAGATCATCAATATTGCTCGCGTCTTTGAGTGTGGTTTCGTTTTTCGCCATTGCAGGGGCCTTGCCGCCCGCATTGGATGTCGAGAAAAACACCGGCTCGATATGAGCGAAATCGCCCTCTTCCTGCATGCGCTGCATCAGGACCGAGCCCACCATACCACGCCAACCCACCAGACCGACTAACTTCACGATTTTCTCCCTCAAGTACACTTCAAAAACAGATTACGAGGCTAGCGCCTTCACGACCGCATCACCCATCTCCTTCGTTCCGACCTTGGTCGTACCTTCCTCATGGATGTCCGGCGTACGCAGGCCTTGCGACAAGACTTTCTTGACTGCGGCTTCCAAACGATCCGCTTGCTCCGCCTTGTTCAGCGAGTAGCGAAGCATCATCGCGGCCGACAGAATGGTCGCCAGCGGATTGGCAACCCCTTTGCCTGCGATGTCCGGCGCGGAGCCGTGCGAAGGCTCGTACAAACCCTTGTTGTTCGCATCAAGCGAGGCGGACGGCAGCATTCCGATCGAGCCGGTCAGCATCGACGCTTCATCCGACAGGATATCGCCGAACATGTTGCCCGTCACGATGACGTCGAATTTCTTCGGTGCGCGCACCAACTGCATCGCGGCGTTGTCGACATACATATGATCGAGCGCGACATCCTGGTATTCCTTGTGGACGTCGGTCACGATGTCTTTCCAGAACTGGAAGGTCTCCAGCACGTTTGCCTTGTCGACGCTGGTCAGGCGCTTGCTGCGCTTGCGTGCGGCCTGGAAGGCGACATGCGCGATGCGACGGATTTCCGACTCGGCATAACGCATGGTGTCGAATCCCTCGCGTTCGCCCTTGAACGGACCATCCGGGCATTCGCGCACACCGCGCGGCTGGCCGAAATATATGTCACCGGTCAATTCGCGGATGATCAGGATATCCAGGCCTGACACCACTTCCGGTTTGAGCGTGGATGCGCCTGCCAGTTCCGGATACAGGATGGCCGGACGCAGGTTCGCGAACAGATTCAGGTTCTTGCGCAGGCCGAGGATCGCTTGCTCCGGGCGCAGTGCGCGCTCCAGCTTGTCATACTTCCAATCGCCGACAGCGCCGAACAGGATGGCATCGGCTTCCTTGGCGATCTTGAGGGTCCCCTCCGGCAGCGGGTGGCCGTGCGCTGCGTAGCCCGCGCCGCCGACCGGTGCAGTTTCCATTTCAAACTTTTCGTCAAGCGCGTTCAGCACCCGCACCGCTTGTTCGATGATTTCGGGGCCGATGCCGTCGCCCGGCAGAATTGCGATTTTCATTTGTCTTCTGGATGAATAATTAAATCGTGTTGGCGAGCCACGGCTGGGTCGCGAGATGACGTTCCTCGAACGCACGGATCTTGTCCGATTGGCGCAGGGTCAGTCCAATGTCGTCCAGTCCGTTGAGCAGGCAGTATTTGCGAAAGGAATCGACTTCGAAGGGAAAGGTCGTATTGCCGTTGCCGCCGACGACGATCTGCTTGTCGAGGTCGATGACCAGGCGGTAGCCCGGGAATGCCTTGACTTCATTGAACAACTGATCGACTTGTGCTTCCGTCAAAACGATGGGCAGCACGCCGTTCTTGAAGCAGTTGTTGAAAAAGATGTCGGCAAAGCTCGGCGCAATCACCGCGCGAAAGCCGTATTGCTGCAGCGCCCAGGGCGCGTGCTCGCGCGAGGAACCGCAGCCGAAATTCTTGCGCGCCAGCAGAATCGACGCGCCTTGATAGCGCGGTTGGTTCAGCACGAAGTCCGGATTGAGCGGACGCTTCGCATTGTCCATGCCCGGTTCGCCGTGGTCGAGATAACGCCACTCGTCGAACAGGTTGGGGCCGAAACCGGTGCGCTTGATCGACTTCAGAAACTGCTTCGGGATGATGGCGTCGGTATCGACATTTGCGCGATCCAGCGGCGCAACCAAACCATCGTGTACGGTAAATTTATCCATGATCCTGATCTCAAGAGCCGTCCTTCTTTCCGAATGAACGGCTGCACTTCGTTTATTTCTTTGCTGCGTTCTCGACGACTTCGCCTGCTTTTTTCACATCCTTGCCAATGCCCTGGACGGTATTGCAGCCCAGGAGGACCAGCGAAGAAACGATGAGTGCGAATAGTTTTTTCATTTTTAGCCCTCCCCCAAAAAAGCGCTAGCGCAATGCGCGTACGTCGACAAAATGCCCGGCGATACCGGCGGCCGCAGCCATTGCAGGCGAAACCAGATGGGTGCGTCCGCCCTGCCCCTGGCGGCCTTCAAAATTGCGGTTGGACGTCGACGCGCAACGCTCGCCCGGCTCAAGGCGATCGGCATTCATCGCGAGACACATCGAGCAGCCAGGCTCGCGCCATTCAAAACCGGCTTCCTTGAAAATCCTGTCGAGCCCTTCGCGCTCGGCCTGCGCCTTGACCAGACCCGATCCCGGCACCACCATCGCCAGCTTCACGTTGGAAGCGCGATACTTGCCGCGCACGACGGCGGCCGCCGCACGCAGATCCTCGATGCGCGAATTGGTGCATGAACCGATGAAGACCTTGTCGATGCGGATGTCGGCAATGGAGGTATTGGGCTTCAGGTCCATGTAGATCAGCGCCTTCTCCATCGCATCGCGCTTGACGGAATCCTTTTCCTTGTCGGGATCAGGTACGCGGTCGTCGACGGACACGACCATCTCCGGCGAGGTGCCCCAGGTGACTTGCGGCTTGATTTCGGCGGCATTCAGGGTGACGACCATGTCGAACTTCGCACCCGCGTCGGAATGCAGTGTGCGCCAGTATTCGACCGCGCGGTCCCAATGCGGGCCGACCGGCGAGAGTGGGCGGCCCTTGACGTAATTGATGGTGGTGTCGTCGACGCCAACCATGCCGGCGCGTGCGCCCGCCTCGATCGCCATGTTGCAGACCGTCATGCGGCCTTCCATGGAGAGGGAACGAATGGTGGAGCCGGCAAATTCAATTGCATAGCCGGTGCCTCCGGCGGTGCCGATCTTGCCGATCACGGCAAGCACGATGTCCTTGGCCGTTACGCCGAACGGCAGTGGGCCGTCGACCTGCACCAGCATGGATTTGGACTTTTTGGCGAGCAGGGTCTGCGTCGCCAGCACGTGCTCCACTTCCGAGGTGCCGATGCCGTGCGCGAGACAGCCGAACGCGCCATGCGTGGAAGTATGCGAATCGCCGCAAACCACGGTCATGCCCGGCAAGGTTGCACCCTGCTCCGGGCCAATCACGTGGACAATGCCTTGGCGCAGATCGCGCATACCGAAGTAGGTCAGACCGTACTCCTTGGCGTTGTCGTCCAGCGTCTCGACCTGCAGGCGGGAAACCGGATCCGTAATGCCGTTGGCACGATCGGTGGTCGGCACATTGTGATCGGCGACGACCAGGTTGGCGGAAACGCGCCACGGCTTGCGTTCGGCGAGTTTCAGGCCTTCGAATGCCTGTGGACTGGTGACTTCATGCAGCAGGTGCCGGTCGATGTAGAGGATGGCCGTGCCGTCCTCCTCGGTATGGACGACGTGCGATTCCCAGAGTTTGTCGTAGAGCGTTTGAGCCATGTTTCCAAGAGTGCCAAAAATGTGCGCCGTGCAGCGCAAAACGGAGAAAATAGTTCTTGATTATGCCATAGTTGTGCGATGCAATACCGCATGGCGCCGCCACGCAGGCCAATGAAAAACGCCCGCGGACAATGGTGCGGGCGTTTTATTGATTCTTTTACAACCGGGAGCGTATTCAGTGGCGCTTCCTGGCCTGTTCGTAGAGCGGCATCACGCGTTGCGAGTAGTTTGTCAAATCGCTAAGGCGTTCTTCGCGCGAGGGGTGAGTGGACAGGAACTTGACGGTTTCCGGCCCACCGACCTGCGCCATTTTTTCCCAAAGCGTAATCGCCGCGCGCGGGTTGTAGCCGGCACGTGCAGCCAGCTCGATGCCGATACGGTCGGCTTCGGTTTCATGCCGACGCGAATTCGGCAGCCCCAGCAGCCCCATGTACGCATACTCTGCCGTTTTTTGCCCGAGGTCGCCGACGCCAAGGATTGCGGCACCAACGGAAATGGCCGTTCCTGCAACCGCCTGCTCGGATGCCCGTTCGCGTGCGTGCTCGCGCAGAGCGTGCGCGATTTCATGCCCCATGACGGCGGCCAGTTCATCATCCGTGATGTGCAGCTTTTCGATCAGGCCGGTATAGACGGCAATTTTTCCGCCAGGCATGCACCATGCGTTCACCTCGGGCGAGGAAATGACATTCACTTCCCACCCCCAGCTCAGCGCATCCGGCCGAAAATTGACGGTCTGGGGAATGAGGCGGTTGGCGATGGCGCGCACACGCGCGACTTCGGCCGGATTCCGGTTGAGTTCGCCCTTCTGCCGCTCCTCGCCGATCAATGCCGTATATTGCTCGCGCGCCGCCTGGTCGATGGCTTCCGCCGGGACGGCCATCTTCTGCTCGCGAGTGACGCCGACGACGCCGCCCTGCGTGGTCTGCACTGTCTCGCAGGCCGCCAGCACCAGAATGGCTGCCGCTGCCAACACTCGCCTCATGATTGCGCTTCTGACGATCGACTTCATTTTCTCTCCTTATGATGTTGTGACTGCCAGCGATACGACAATGCGGCTGCGCCGGCGCCCGCCAACGCGAACATTGCTGCCATTAAATAGACTGTTCGTGGGCCAAATGTATCCCACAATCCGCCCAAAATCAGGCCGCCCAGCGTGCCTCCTAGCCCATAGGAAATACTCGTGTACAAAGCCTGGCCGCGCGCCTGGAGCGGGCCGGAAAACCATCGCTGCAGCGTTGCCACCGAAGCGGAATGATGAACGCCGAAGGTTGCCGCATGCATCACCTGAGCCAGCAGCAGCAGGACCAGCGACTGCGCGCCGTAGCCAATCATCAGGAAGCGGGCGACCGCAATCAGCAGGCTGGCGATCATCAGCTTCCGGATGCCGAAGCGCCGGAAAAGCGGCGTCTGATAGAAGAAGAAAACAATCTCGACCACCACGCCCAGGGACCACATCAAGCCTATCACCGTATTGCTGTAGCCGATTTGCGCCAGATACAAGGAATAGAAGACATACAGCGACGCATGCGCTGCGATCATCAGGAAGGTCGACACAAAAAATGCGCTGACCTCTCGTCGCCGTAGCAGCGTGAGCACCGATGGCGCTTCCTGATGCAGTTCGTCGTGCGCGGTTTCCTGCATGCGCGAAGTGGAAACCAGTACCATCGCAAGCAGCGCGAGTGCGATCCACGGCATCTGACGAATGCCATAGCGATCAAGCAGAGGACCGGCCAGCGTGACGGTCAGGATGAAGCCGACCGATCCCCACAAGCGCAGCCGACCGTAGTGCGTCAGATCGCCCCGCATTTCCGAGAGCATCAGCGCTTCCGACAACGGACCTTGCGCGCTGGTGAAAAGATTGACGGCCACCATCACGATCAAGAGTTGGGTGAAGCTCTGCCCGAAAAACATCCCGGTGAATGTCGTCACTGCCGCAATCGCGGTAATGCGCAGAACGCTGACGCGTTGCTGATGGCGATCGGCGACCCACCCCCACAGGTTGGGGCCAAAGATGCGCATCACCTGCATCAGGGACATCAATACGCCGATCTCCGCTGCCGTCATGCCCTTGTCGGAAAAGTACAGGCTGGCGTAGGGAGAAAACACGCCGACATAACCGTAATAGGCAAAAAAGAACAGGGCAAAACTGAAGGATTGCTTAGGCCAGGAAGGGTGATGCACGAGAGATTTTCCGATGGCAGCGCAGTTAACGTGGCCTGGTTGGAGCGAAACTTCCGCCGGGCAGCCGGGCAAGCAGCTCACGCCGCCCTGCCGCCCGATCAGGAAGTTACTTGATTTGCGCGGAGATCTTCGGCGTGTTTACCCGAACGTCCGTACATTGGGCGCGATGACGCAAGGCGTGATCCATCAGCACCAGCGCGAGCATCGCCTCGGCAATCGGCGTGGCGCGGATGCCGACGCAAGGATCATGACGCCCGAAGGTTTCGACATTGATCGGGTTGCCGTTCTTGTCGATGGAACGGCGCGGCGTGCGAATGCTGGAAGTCGGCTTGATGGCGATCGAAACCGTAATGTCCTGTCCGGTCGAGATGCCGCCCAACACACCGCCTGCATTATTCGAAGCGAAACCTTCAGGGGTCAGTTCGTCGCCATGCACCGTGCCCTTTTGGGTAATGGATTTGAAGCCGGCGCCGATTTCAACGCCTTTGACCGCGTTGATGCCCATCATGGCATAAGCAATGTCGGCGTCGAGCTTGTCGTAGATCGGCTCACCCAGCCCCACCGGGACATTCTGTGCAAGCACATCGATGCGCGCACCGCAGGAGTCCCCGTCCTTGCGCAACTGGTCCATGTATTCCTCAAGCTGAGGCAACACAGACGCATTGGCGGCGAAAAAAGGATTGTTCGGGACATGATCCCAGGACTCGAACGGAATGGCGATTTCGCCGAGCTGGCTCATGCAGCCCTTGAATGTGGTTCCGTATTGCTGATGCAACCATTTTCTTGCGATCGCCGCCGCACCCACCACGGGCGCAGTCAGGCGCGCAGATGAACGCCCGCCGCCGCGCGGGTCGCGAATGCCGTACTTGTGCCAGTAGGTATAGTCCGCATGGCCCGGGCGGAAGGTCTCAACGATATTGCCGTAGTCCTTGCTGCGCTGGTCTTCATTCCGGATCAGCAAGGCAATCGGAGTGCCGGTGGTTTTTCCTTCGAACACGCCGGAAAGGATCTCCACCTTGTCCTGCTCCTGGCGCTGGGTGACATGGCGCGAGGTGCCCGGTTTGCGGCGGTCCAGTTCCGGCTGAATGTCAGCTTCCGACAAATCCATGCCGGGAGGGCAACCGTCGACCACGCAACCGATTGCCGGTCCGTGCGATTCGCCAAATGTAGTGACGGTAAAGAGCGTGCCAAAGGTGTTGCCGGACATGATGATGTTGAGTTGATCTGGAAAGGATCGATTTTAGCGTATCGTCCAGCCGAACCGCTAATCGTTCCGGCATGCGCCTCGGGACTGGTCGAAGTCCGCAGCGGCATTGGTTGGAAAGCGTTCGCAGGAACAGAAGCCCCGATATTGCCCGTCGAAATATAAAAAACACAACGTGCATGCACATTGCTGCGCCGCAGAACGCGCGTTTTACCAACCATCGGCGACAATTGCGTAACCAGAAAATATGGTGCAACATCCGAAAAACAATTAAACAACAAGACGGGGACCTTGCATCAACCAACGTCTGAGGCGTCGATACCTTCACGTCATGGATGCAATACAGCCATCAACTGCCTGCGGGCAGCGGCAAATCCGAGGGATTTAGAGCTGTCGATTCGTATTTCCAGAAAGGCAGTCCGGGGATCTGGAGGGGACAATGAGTAGATCGAGCGCGTCGATGAGCGACGAACTCGTATTTCTGGACGAAGCATCTGCTCCGCCCGATGCTCCTTTGCGCGCCTCGACAAACGGCGTTTGGCGGGTAATGATCGTCGACGATGATGCGGACGTGCATTCGGCGACCACATTCGCCCTCAGCAATCTGGAAATGCAGCATCGACCGCTGGAATTCGTGCACGCCTACTCGGCTGCGCAAGCGCGGGATCTATTGGCTCGGCAGCGCGACATCGCGGTGATCCTGCTGGACGTGGTGATGGAACACGGAGACTCCGGCCTGCAATTGGTCCGGCATATCCGCGAATCGCTCAAACTCACCGAAGTGCGCATCATCCTGCGCACAGGCCAGCCGGGCTACGCCCCGGAAATCGAAGCGATCCGTGATTTCGATATCAATGACTACAAGACCAAGTCCGAGCTCACTCGCATCAAACTCTATACGACGGTAACCGCAGCGATCCGCTCGTATGAGCAGATACGGACCATCAATGCGAGCCGGCGAGGTCTCGACAAGATCGTGCGCGCCAGCACCGCTCTGATGGCCTTGCACGGCCTGGACAACTTCGCCGCGGGCATTATCGACCAGGTTGCGGAACTGCTGGAGATGGATGCGGACGGTTTGCTGTGCATGCGGGACCTCCACACCGCCGATAGCGAAGAGATGTCCGTGATCGCGGCGGCCGGTCGCTATGCGGATCTGCACAAGACCTCCGCGCGCACACTGCGGGATGTCGCGGTCAGAGACACGCTCACGCGCTCGCTCAATGAACGCCGCAATATCTACGGTCCGGATTTCACAACCCTGTATTTCGGCGGCTGTCCAAACGGACACTTCACGGCATTCATCAATACCTCCCGCGCGCTCAACGAGATCGAGCAAGGCCTGCTTGAAGTCTTCTGTCGCAACATTGCGGTCGGGCTCGATAATGTCCTGCTGCTCCACCGTTTGCACAACTTCGCGTTTTACGATCCGCTTACCAAGCTGCCCAACCGGGCGCGCCTGAAGGAACTGATCGACACTGCACTGATGCAGTCGCCGAGGCCCGACGCAACGCTGGCACTGGTCGACATCGATCATTTTGCCGAAACCAATGATGCGTTCGGGCACCAGTTCGGCGACTTGCTGCTGCTCGGCGTCGCCGCCCGCCTCGAGGCGCAGCTTGGCAATCAATTGGCCATCGCTCGCGTGGCGGGCGACACCTTCGGCGTACTCGGCGACCCTGCGCTCGTCAGTCCTGGTGTACTGCTGGAGTTGTTTGCCAAGCCCTTCAGCATCGATGGCCAGGACGTGCAGCTTTCGGCAACCGCCGGCCTGGTGCGACTGGCGGAATACGAAGGCTCCGGCGCCGACGCGTTGAAAGACGCCGACATCGCGCTCAAGCGCGCCAAGCTATTGCAGCGTGCCGGGCATTTCTATTTCTCGCGCAGCATGGGCGTGGACATCCGCGAACGGGTGCGCATGATGCATGCGTTGCGCAATGCATTTGAGCGAAAAGAATTGTTCCTGGTCTATCAGCCGCAAATCGATCTGGTTACCAGGAAAACCGTCGGTGCAGAAGCCTTGCTGCGCTGGCGGACCAGTGACGGCACGTTCATTCCTCCCGATCGCTTCATACCGATCGCCGAGTATTCAGGATTGATCATCGAGATCGGCGAATTTGTGATGCATGAGGCCTGCCGCGAACTGGTGCGACTGAGAAGCATGGGTTACGGCGATTTCACGATGTCGATCAACGTTTCACAAGTGCAGTTCCGCCATCCCCGTTTCCTCGACATGCTGCGCGAGGCGATCGCTGCAACGCAGGCGCCCCCCTCTCGCATCGAGCTGGAGATCACCGAGTCGATCGCCATGGAAGAGCCGGATGCATTGATCGAATTGCTGGATCAGATCAAGAAGATCGGCGTCAGCATCGCAATCGACGATTTCGGCACCGGCTTCTCGTCATTGAGCTACTTGCAGAGACTGCGGGTGGACCGCCTCAAGATTGACCGCAGCTTCGTTACTGAAATTACCAGTTCGTTGCGCGGCAGCAGCATCGCCGAAATGGTGATTCAGCTGGGCCGCAATCTCGGGCTCACCGTCATTGCCGAAGGCGTGGAAGATGACCGCCAGGCAGCCATCCTGACCACACTCGGCTGCCCGCTGGCGCAAGGCTACTTGTTTGCGCGCCCGATGACCGTCGATCAACTCACGGACTGGCTGACGGACAGTGGTCGTCAATAAGAGCAAGGGCGCGATGCGCGCAAATCATCCTCATCCGGCTTTCACGCGCATTGGAGCGGAATATCCATGTTCATGAGCGGGCGAACCCTGACGCTGCGGCGCGCCATCGTGCTGGTGGTCGTGCTGAGCCTGCTGATTCCGGTCGGCCTGATCAGCGGGTATTCATGGTTCAAGCGCTATCACGACGACATTCGCAAGCAGACCGAAGACTTGTCGCAACTCAATGCCGACGTTCTCGCCAGCGGGATGCAGGAACCACTGTGGAACATCAATCAGGAAAGCGGCCGCGCCCTGCTCGATACGATGATCGGGCGCAATGAAGACATTGTACGGATCGAGGTGCGCGACAATAAGCTCGGCATTTTCGTTTCCGGAGAGCGCGCCGAACGCCGGGCAGGCTATACCGCCACGACTGAAAAACCTGTGATCTACCGCGGTAGCCCGATCGGCTTGGTCAGGATTGAAGTCGGCAGCACACGGCTGCGTGCTGTGATGCTCAAGGGATTGCTGGAATCCATGGCTGCGGTGCTGGCGCAAGCGGTGTTATCCATTGTGCTGATCCTCATCCTGCTCGACCGCCGTCTGGTGAGACCCTTGCAAAAGCTCGGTGCGGGCGCGGACAGGCTGGCGGGAAGGCAGCTCGACGTGCCATTCACATGGCGCCGGCTGGACGAAATCGGCATGCTCAGCCGTCGCATGGAGGATACCCGCATCGGCTTGCGCAAACTGTTCGAGGAAGTCGATCGGAAGAATCGCGAACTCGAGCAGGACATCGACAAGCGCAAACACATTGAGCAGGAGCTGTACGAGCGCGAAGAGCGCTACCGTGCGCTGGTTGAACAAAGCCCGATCGCCATCGTCGAGTGGGACAGCGCCTACAAGGTCATTGAATGGAATGCCGCAGCCGAGAGAATTTTCGGCTATCCGCGCGATCGCGCAATCGGACAGCATGCAGGCTTCATTCTGCCCGACTCGGGCCCTGACTCCGTCAACGCCGCGTTTCGCAACCTAACCGGCGGCAAGGGCGACAGCCGCAATATCTGCCAAAACCTGCGCGCCGATGGAGAAATCATCATCTGCCAATGGAGCCACACCACCATTTCCGACACGGCGGGCAAGTACGATCGCTTGCTGTCGATCGCGGAAGACATCACCGAGAAGCGCCGCGCGGAGGATGCGCTGACACTGTCCGAAGCGAAATTCGCCGGCGCATTCCAATGCAACCCTGACTCGATTTCGATTACCCGCATGAGCGACGGCAAACTGATCGAGGTCAACCAGACATGTGAAGCGACGACCGGTTACAGTCGCGAAGAGTCGATCGGTCGGACGACGACCGAGCTCGGCATCTGGCACGACCCCGAGCGGCGAGACGCTTTCCTGCACGCGCTCAACAGCAATAACATCGTGCGCAACTTCGAATGGGAGATGCGCACCAAGCACGGCGACATTCGCAAATGCATGAGCAATGCGACGATTTTCAGCGCGGGCGACGAAAGCTATATCCTCTCCGCCGTCCGCGACGTCACCGACCAGCGCATTCTCGAAGAACAAAAAGCGGAGGCCGACCGCGCTCTGCTGCGCCTGGCGCAAGATACGCGCGACCTCGCTGGAGAATCCTTCTTCGAGCTTTTGGTGGCGGATCTTGCCTCGGCATTGCGTACCGATTGCGCATTCATCGGTCTGCGCATGGACGGCTCGCAAAGCGCGATACGGACGATCGCCGCTTACGCCAAGGGACGCAGCATCGATGACTTTGAATTCACCTGCACGGGCACGCCATGTGAGCGCACGCTGGAAGGAAATATCTGCGTATTCCCAAGCGGCCTGCAAGCGGAATTTCTCGATACCCATCTGCTGCCGGGATATGCCTGGGACAGCTACGCCGGCGCACCTCTACGCGATACTGCGGGAAATACCATCGGCCTGCTGGCGGTGATGCACTCGGAAATGCTGGGCAATCCCGACCTCGTGAAATCGTTGCTGCAGGTATTCAGCGAACGTGCATCGGCTGAGCTGGAGCGCAAACGCGCAGAAGAGGAATTGCGCAGCAGTGAACTGCGCTTTTCCACGATTTTCCAGTCGTCGCCGATCGCGATGTTCGTCACGCAGGTGCGCGGCAATTACATCGTCAAGGATGTCAACCGTGCGTTTGAAAAACTTTTCCTGCGAGACCGCGATTCGGTCATCGGAAAAAGCACAGCTGAACTGTCATTGTATTGCGACATGGCGGACCGCAAGTCCCTCATCGAAGAACTCAAGGAAACAGGCGCAACCGACAGCGGACGCGAAGTATGGATGTTTCGTGGTGACGGCAGCAAAGTCCTGGTGCAATTTTCTGGCCACACCTTTTTCCTTGCCGGCGACAAGTTCGGCATTCTTGCCTGCACGGACGTGACGGACAAGCGTCGCATCGAAAATGAAATCCGCGAGCTGAATGCCACTCTGGAGCAACGTGTCATCGAACGCACCGAAGAGCTGCAACAGGCAAACGAGGAGCTTGCCTACACACTGGAAACGCTAAACAAGGCGCAGGAAGAACTGGTGCGCAGCGAAAAACTGGCCGCCCTGGGGTCGCTCGTCGCCGGCATCGCGCACGAGCTCAACACGCCCATCGGCAACAGCCTGATGGTGGCCAGCACCCTGGCCGATCAAACGCGCGCCTTGAGCACCAGTTATGCAAGCAACGGATTGAAGCGTTCGACGCTGGAAGGCTATATCGGCGACGCCGGGAAGGCGGGCGACATCCTCGTGCGGAATTTGCAGCGGGCGGCCAATCTCGTCAACAGCTTCAAACAAGTTGCGGTCGACCAGACCAGTTCCCAGCGCCGCAAATTCTCGGTTGCGGAAGTGGTATCCGAAATCATGTTGACCATGTGGCCAACGCTCAAGAAGACATCATTCATCGTGAAACAGAGTATTCCGGAAGCCTTGACGATGGACAGCTACCCGGGCCCGCTCGGCCAGGTGATCACCAACCTCGTCAATAACGCGCTGCTGCACGGATTCGAGGGGCGTTCATCGGGCATTGTCTCCATTACCGCAGTCACGACCGAAGACGGCTGGCTGGAACTGACCGTCCGAGACAACGGCATCGGCATCCCTTTTTCCAATCTGAACCGCATCTTTGATCCATTCTTCACGACCAAGCTTGGCGCAGGCGGTTCGGGGCTGGGGCTGAACATCACTCACAATATCGTGACAGGAATATTGGGAGGCCGGATCCGCGTCCAAAGCGAACCGGGCGTCGGAAGCGCCTTCATCCTCACATTGCCGTTGGCGGCGCCGCAGATGACGGGGGAAGATGAGCCGATGCGGCCACAATCCTCCGGAGCATAGAAGCGCCGAAAATCATCGGTAGACAGATTGATCAGCCGCGAAGGAGCGACGCTACTTACAGTGCGCACCGGTCCCCGTCGATTGCGCCAAGACGTTTTACAATTAAAATGGATACGACGTCCGTTCGTCGCAGTGAAGACTGATTCTTTTTGCATCAAAGCCGGTGAACGACGTGCGCCGCACATTTCACAAAAGCGGCAACCAGTCGAGACACTTACTCGGTCCGCCGGCTTTTGCCCACGTACTGCCATATCGTAAGACCGTAACCGGAATCAAGATCGGCAAAACTCTCGCGCTCCATGTAGAAACGTGTTTCGGTCTTTCCGTCTTGCGATTGCCAATAGCCCGCGCGCGGGCATTCCTCGCCTGCCGTTGCACGCAACACACTCGAGTCCAATTCGTCGCGCTGACGCTCGGGCGCAGATTCAAGGTATTCTTTTTCCTCGTCGGGAATGGTGCCGTCTAAATAGCGCGTGTCTTGCCAGATCAAGCGCCAGCGTACTGGTATGGCTGGCTCATCCGTTCCGTCCCTGTAGAGTGGCGCGGTCGTTCCAGCGATCAAGTAATTCATGCACCCCTTTTGCAGGGCGTCCGGTTCGCTGGGCACGAACAGGCTACAAAGTTTGACGACCCGGCTCTGTTTAATGGACGGATCAAGCCATTCAGGTTCCCAGATGCCATCGACCGACACTTCTTTTCCAGAATCGACAATTGTCTTTGTGGGCTCTGGAACGTCAGGTAATTGAGATGGAAAGTTGAATTGTGAATAATCAAGATGCCGTGGCCAAGTGTCTGTGAAAAATACGGTCTTCGCTTTAAAGGTTGCGGGCAGCGTCTTGTCCGGATTTTCCGCAATGTAAAAAAGCCTCTTGTACTCTTCAACTTGTAAATGCGCGTTATAGATTTCCTCTTTGTTTACCATCCAATCATGTACATACTCCACCGGATCCATTAATCGGTACGCATATTTGATCTGATGTTTAATCAGCCAATTCGCTTTGTTCCTGAAGATATAGCGGTCACCTTGTTTCAAGAGGGGCAACCCTCTGTCAAAGCCTTCACAGCCTTTCCAAAAACTCTTGAGCGCCTCCACCCAGAAATCATCCGAATCAAGGGGCGGGTGAACATGGTTTACGGCATATTCCCAGCCGTCGGTAAATGCTTGGAACGCGTCGCCCAATGCTTTCCATGCGGTGTAAGAGCTATATTTTCTTAATAGCCAGAACACCCTTTTCCGGTCGTCTTCGGTCATCATCACTTAGTTCCTGTTTTAGCTTGCTTCGTCGCGTACTCATTACTTAAGAGCTTGTCGACCGAAGCCCCATTTTTCGCATTGGCCGCGATTTCATAGCCATACCTATTGGTGGTCTTTCCCCACCCTGTAGACAGGCTTGGAAGTTTTTCAATCAAGGCTTTCAAGTCTGCGGGCCAATCAATGTAAACCTGCATGCCGCCACCAGCCAGGAATTGCCCTGATTCGCTATTGAACTGCTCTGCAGCCTTGCCTTTCCATACTTTTAGTTCTCGTCCGGCCGGAATTTCAAATTTGACGAAAAAATTGTTGAGGTTGAAGTTGTCAAGAACTGCGAGATCCTCGCGCCAGACCTGTGAATCGGGAGGAAGCGTCTCTGTCCACCAAGGAGATGCTTTGCCATTCCTGCCGGGCTTAAGCACCCGGTATATCGTCTTCGGCCCCCTAAACTTGACCGCGTGAATCGGCCCGGAGAACGCCTCAATCACTTCGAGATCTTCCCACTTTTCTAGCGTATCGTTGTATTTAGCCCGCTTCGCCAAATTCGGCCACCCTTCCACATGCTGATAATCCTCAAAGCGATTCTGCGGGAATCCCTTGCTCTTCGGATGTGACGCCGGTGTGCCGTGCTCCACGAGACGCGCTTCAGCTTCGCGGGTCGTGTTCTTCATGGCGGTCTGGACCGTATGCCATTCACCTTCATAGAGCTGCGCCTGTATTTTTTTAGTCGCGCGTTAAGCTCCTTGATCGCTTCCGGGATCATGCGTCCGCCTTGCTCCTTGAGCTTGGCGAGCGCGTTCTGCAAGTCCGCAAATTCCTCCAAGACCTCTTTGGGCAAAACGGACTTCAAGCGATCTGACAAGACGCGCAGGGTGTCGTCGATTCGCTGACAAATGGTGTTGAAACCCTCAATTAGTTTTCCCTGATATTTCGCGAAATCGAGTTGCTTGACGAACTTGACGGCGTCGCCGTGACCGAGCCGGTTGCATAACTGGATGATGGCTTGCAGGATCTCTCTGTCTTGTGCCGCGCTTTTACCCGCTTTCATCACGAGTTTGCCTATCCCCTTGAGCAAACCTCCCAGCAATGGCACGATCGCCAATAATGGCAAGAGCAGCGCAACCCATTCCATCACCTCTTGCCATAGCTTTGGCGCCTTGCTCATGCGGATAAGCTGGGCAATGACATCGCGTGCTGCGGTTACTTCGCCAGCGATCGGAAAGGCACTCAGCGTCGCGTCGAAGGCAATCTGACCGATGCTCAGTTTGTCGTTGAAACCACCTTGGACCGCGCCCCACAACCATTCGCCGACTTCCAGCGCACTACGCTTAAATTCTGCCGCGCTCATGCCCACCCCCTGTATTTCTGCATGAGATTGTTGATATCGCCCTCGCTGAAATTGCTCTTGTAGTCGGGGTTGTCCGATCGGCTTTTCATTTCATATTGGCGTGCATCCGGTTTGAAGCGAATGCGCGCTGGGCCGGGGGGCACATCGTTCAGTCGCACCATGCCTGCGGCGTCAGTCACTCCAGTGCGCTTGCTGCCATCCGAGAAACGGATTTCATACCTGGCATTCTGGAGGCCCTCATTGTCGTGATACAAATGCGTTATATCGAGGTCATTGGGTGAAAGTGTTGTACTCGCGTTGGGTAACCCAGGCAAGCGCGCTGCATGGCTTCCCGCTCCCAGGAAGTCATGCGTACTCCCCTTCACCGATACCGATGCCGGACAGTGAATATCGATATCCGCTCCAGCAAGCTTGATATATCCGCCACCGGACGCGAGCAGAATTTCGTTCTTCGCCTGCAGCGTGATATTCGCATTGCTGGAGGTGACGATCAGCGCCTGGTCTGCCAGCACATCCATCGGTCCGGTGTGTGCTCGCACCGACACGGTTTCCTTCGCAGCGATCACTTTCGCGCCACCGGCATGGGTAAACAGCGATGCAGCCTTCGCGGCCACGATCGAGGCTGCCTGCCCCGCGGTCGCGCGCATCGACGATTCTGCCGTCATCGTTATGTCCTGCCCCGCGAAGATGACTGATGATGCCGGTGTCGCAATATGGATGCCGGCCTGGCTGTCGAACAGTGCGGCAGGTTGTTCGAAGGCTGCGACGTCGTGACCGTCCGCATTTTCCTTGCCTGTCACATTGACCTTCAAATTTTCCAATCCGGCCTGGATGGCGAGTGGCGTTGCCTGATGCTGGGTCGCGGCATTCGACAAAGTTTGCGCGAGCTCGCTGGCTGCCTTGAACCTGTTCTGAGCTTCTTGCGTGTCGAGTTGTGTCGACGTCGCAAAGGCTCTCTGCGTCGTCGACAGGAAGATGCCGCGCTTGCCGCGCAAGCTACTCCATGCATCGGTGGCGAGTTCGAACCCGATGCCACGGTATGCGCTCCGGATATTTCCGCTTTGACGGATCAGGTAGCCGATGTTCAGTTGGCTCACTTCATAAGTCGACGCCACTGTCTGACGCAATTGCCCCGGTGTGTCGTCGATCGCCCACTGGTTGAAACCGTTCGCGCCATATTCTTTTGACTTAATGCCAGCCAGGGCGCCGGGGTGATTGTCCGCGCCGTGAAAAGGCGGCAGGTCGGCACCGTTGTAGAGTTGCCCGACAACGACCGGGCGGTCGATGTCGCCGTCGATAAAATCGACGCACACTTCCTGACCGATGCGCGGGATGAATGAGACCCCCCAATTGGCGCCGGCGGCCGGTTCTGCGACGCGCACCCAGGTGCCGGACGTATTGTCACCCGGCGCATTCGATGACGTCGGGTGTTCCAGTTGGCCTGGTGTCGCCCGCGCTCCACGCTGCCAGAGAAACTGGATCTTGATGCGATGGTCGCGTTCGGTCGTGATTTCCTCGCTGGCGACACCAACCACCAATGCAGTCTGTACGCCAGGCGCGACCGGTTTGGGGAAATGATATCCGGGGCGAATCGGTGTGACGCGTGGCGCGCAGGTGAACTGATTGCGGTAGGTGCCGGCTTCGATATCGGCGCGCTGCGCCAGTTCTGCCGCGCCGTGCGCCAGGTTGTTGGCGCCACGATGTTCGATCGATAGCACCGCGTAGTCGCCATCGGCATCCGGATGTCCGATCAGGGTGAACCAGGTGCCAATGCTCAGTGCTCGGGCAGCCCCTTCTCCACTGATGACATGTTGGGCGAGGCCGAGCGATTCAGCCCGTGCGCGGGCAATGCGCGCGCTCTCTTTAATGTCGGTGTAGCGATAGGCGCCTGAGCCCTGGTAGATCTCCAGTGCGGGTATCGCGTCGGGTCGCGCCTGCACTGATTCTTCTGCGGCGTGCGCTACGAGGTTCTTGTAGTCCCAGCTTGCCAGCGCGACTGCATTTGACTGCATCTGGCGGCGCTGCACGAAATGCGTGATGGAGTCGGTGGTTTCGGCAATATCGGCGCGGTGGAAACGGATCTCGGATTGCGCGCATGCGCGCAGCGCAGCGTTGTCGTCGAACACGACCAGGCGATGACGCATGCCTGCGGCATAAGCGTCGGGAATCGCACCGGCTTGCTCAGCTTCATGCTCGAAAAAGAAGTTCAGGCCTTCTTCCGCCAGCAGGCGGGCGACGAAGTCGTAGTCGCTTTCACGATACTGGATAGTGATTGAACGTTGCGGCAACGCAGTCTTGACATCAAATCGGTAGCTGGCGTTCGGGTAGTCTTTGAAGATGTCTTCGAGAATCTCCAGTATGGTCTTGTCCTGGAAGACATAGCTGTCACGCCGCAGCGTGAGCTGATGCAACCAGGGCACAAGCGTGAGGCGATAACTCGCAAGGCTGCCGTCGCTGCCAAGTTGTGAGGCCTCGCCGACAATGCCGTGGAAAGAGCGGCTACGGCCGTCAGCAAGCATCAAGCGCAGCGATACTTCTTTTCCAATCAGGGTCTTGAGTACGACATAGGCCGAGCTCGCGAGACAGTCGACATCGAGTCGAAACTGGCCGGACATGGATTCCCGTCCCGTGAAGCGCTCCACAATCAGCGCGCCGGCTCCGAGCGGAGTCTCAATCGAGATCAGACGGGCATGTTGCGACAGGCTGTTCAAAAAAGCCTGGCGGCCTTGGCCGGCGAGGTGAGTAAGGACGGAAGACGTGCTTGAACCAGGCGGTCCGGCCGCCACTTCGGAGAAATGCATGGAATTCTTCTTGGCTACGGGATTATTATCAAAAATGCATCAAATATTACTGCATTTGATGTCATTGATGCAACATTAATCCGGCCCGCCGGCCCGGCTTACATGGTTATCTGTAGCCAGGCAATTCCATGCCCCGTCTTCGCTCGAAGGTTATTTCCACTCGCCGCGCAATTCACGCACTTGTTCGTAGAGCATTTCCGGCGTCGCGATCGCCGGCGCGACCGGCTGACCGACCACCAGGGACAGGCGTGAGAACGGTCCGCGCCTGAATGAACGTTCAAAGGGGTTTCCGGGGCTGCGCGTGAGCATGCTGCCCCACAAGCCGCGCAAGGCCATCGGAATGACCGGCACCGGCGTACGGTCTATGATCTTGCTGATGCCACCCTTGAATGCATTCATTTCGCCGGTCGTGGTCAACTTCCCTTCGGGGAAAATGCAGACCAGCTCGCCCTCGTGCAGCGCTTGCGCAATGTCGACAAAAGCCTTTTCCATCAGCCACGGATCTTCCTTGGCGGGCGCGATCGGAATGGCCTTTGCCGTCCTGAAGATCCAGGACAGGAGCGGAATCTTGAAGATGCGGTGATCTATCACGAAGCGGATTGGCCGCGGGCTGGCCGCCATGATGACGATGGCGTCAACGTAGCTGACGTGGTTGCAGACCAGCACCGCCGCGCCCTCCTCCGGGATGCACTCGGTATCCACCGTGTGCACGCGGTGAATGGTATGGATCAGCAGCCAGGCCAGGAAGCGCATCAAGAATTCCTGCACCAGCGAGAAAATGTAAATGGCAACTACTGCGTTCAGGAGTGCGGTCGCCATGAAAATCTGCGGAATGGTATAACCCATCTTCAGCAGGACCATGGCAAACAGCGCTGCTGCAACCATGAACAGCGCATTCATGATGTTCATGCCGGCGATGGTACGCGACACATGCTTGCGGTCGCAGCGCGTCTGAATCAGCGCAAACAAGGGCACGATGTAGAAGCCGCCGAACACGCCGATCATCACGATATCGAACAGAATCCGCATGCTGCCATGCTGTGCGATGAATCCCGCGATGTCGACTGGCGTCGTGCCGGAATAGGCCAGGCTGGCAAGATAAAGGTCGATACCGAAGACGGACAGGCCGATCGAGCCGAACGGGACCAGCCCGATTTCCACCTTGTGCCCCGACAGGCGTTCACACAGCAGCGAGCCGGCGCCGATACCGATTGAAAATACCGTGAGCAGCAAGACAAAGATGTTGTGATCGCCATGCAGGTAATCTTTCGCATAGACCGGGAATTGCGCGAGGATCAATGCGCCGTAGAACCAGAACCAGGAGTTGCCGAGCACCGAGAGGAAAACCGGACGATTCTGCCGCGTAAATTGAATGTTGCGAACCATCTCGGTGAACGGGTTCCAGTTGATCCTCAGCGCGGGCTCGGGTGCCGGCGAGTGCGGAATGCGGCGGCTGACGAGCCAGCCGATCACGGCGATGATGATCGTGCCGAAAGCCACCAGTTCGACACCCCATGGCTTGTGCACGACCAGCATGGCGCCGAGCACCTCGCCCAGAAGAATTCCGACGAAGGTGCCCATCTCGATCACGCCGTTGCCGCCGACCAGTTCGTCCTGATGCAGGTGCTGCGGAAGATACGCATATTTGACCGGTCCGAATAAAGTCGAGTGCAAACCCATCCCCACCACGGCGGCCAATAGCAGCCAGAGGCTATGCATCATCCAGCCAAATCCGGCGGTCGCCATGATGGCGATTTCCAGCAACTTGACGTAGCGCGTCAACGATGACTTTTCAAACTTGTCGGCCAATTGCCCCGCTGTCGCGGAGAACAGCACGAACGGCAGAATGAACAAGCCCGGGATGAGGTTGTTCAGCAATCCGGGCTCAAGCGTGGTCCAGTTCAGGGCCTCGTAGGTGAGGATGGTCATCAGCGCGGTCTTGAACACGTTGTCGTTGAAGGCGCCGAAAAACTGCGTCCAGAAGAACGGTCCGAAGCGGCGTTGCGCAAGCAGCGAAAATTGACTGGATTGGCTCATCTCTTTTTTTCAGGAAAATGTGAATGCGGATCGAATTGCTCGTCGCATGGACGCAAACGACCGGCGCCCATACGCGATGGCGCAAGTGTAGTAGAGAGTCGGTGGATTGTGCGCGCTTTACGGAAAGTCGCGCAGGATGATACGCCGGTTAGCCGATCATTTCCGCCAGTGCCGTGCCGCTCAAATAGGCGTTCTCCACGCGACCGCTGCCATCCAGGCCAGCAGAGAACCAGTCGCCGCACACGCCGACGCGTGCCTGTCCATCCCACAGGCAATCGCCCGGCAGTGTGCTGGTGGCCTGCGCGTACCGCCAGCAGTGCACGTCGGCATACACCGGCTGCACCGGCGATCCGGTTGCCTCGTGAAACGCCTTCAGCAGTTTTTCCTTGACCCGTTCGGGGTCGTCATGCAGATGTTCCTCGCTCCATTCCGGCGACGCATGTCCGATCCAGTGCTCGCCCGGCCGGCGCATGGGCTTGGAGGTATCACGTGCGATCCAGCGCAGGCGCGAACCCTGCAGCCATGCGCCGTCGTAATCGAGGTCGAGTGACTGCTGGAAGCCGAGGATCAATGCCCAGCACGGCGCGAGATGTTCCTGGCCGACCTGATCGGCAAGCGCAGCTACCGGCTGCAGCAGCGGTTGCGCAAGGTCGGCGGGAACGGCAGCAATCACCGCGTCGAACGGGCCCGCGCTGGCATCGATCGCGACCGTATCGGACTGGACGGCAAGCAGCCACTGCTCGCCGTAGCGTTCGATGCGATGAACATTCTGTTCCGTGCGTACTTCGATGCCGTGCGCAAGTTGCTCGCCCAGCGCCGCCATGCCCGGCACCGCGACCAGCCTCTGGTTGGCATTGGAGCGTCCGGCCGGTTTCGCCGATCCGTTTTCGAGCCTGACCAGTTTTCCTTGCCATGGCAGTACCCAGCCGGCCTTGCGCCACCGAGCGACTTCCTTCTTGAAACGCTCGCTGGAAGCCGTGAAGTACTGAGTACCATGGTCGAAGCCGCCGAGCTCGGTCTGGCGGGTTCCCATGCGGCCGCCGACATGATTGTTGCGTTCATAAACGATGACGCTGTGTCCTTGCTCCTGAAGGCGCTGTGCGCAGATCAGGCCGGCCAGGCCGGCGCCGACGATGGCGATATGCATGTTGAATATCCTTTCCGTATCCGACGCTTCCGAGGCTTCGGATCCGATGCGATTCACTCAATGGAAATACAATAAAAAAGGCCGTTCATGGTTCGTCCCATGAACGGCCCTGCAGTCAATGCCACGGCGCAAAGAGGTAAATGCAATAGGCGCAATCGCCGCTCGCTACGATTATTCGTCACCTTCTGCCGGCCAGTCGCGAATATAGGCCTTGAGCATCTTGTTCTCGAAACTCTGCGCTTCGAACACCGCCTTGGCGACGTCGTAAAACGAAATCACGCCAAGCAGCGTTTTTGCGTTCACCACCGGCACGTAGCGCGCATGACGCTCCAGCATGAGGCGGCGCACTTCGTTGACTTCGGTATCCGGCGTAATGGTGATCGGATGATCGTCCATGTGCTTGCGCACGGTCTCGGAGCCGATCGTGCCCTTGTTCATGTACAGGGCTTTCATGACTTCGCGGAAGGTCAGCATGCCGACCAGTTCGCCGAACTCCATGACGACCAGCGAGCCGATGTCCTTCTCGGCCATGATCTCTACTGCCTCTGCCATCGGCTTGTCCGGCGTCACGGTGTAAAGAATGTCGCCTTTGACTTTTAGGATTTCGGATACTTTCATGTGGTCGTCCCAGCAGGTTAATTGTTGTTGTCGCACTTGAAATGTAGCCTAAGCCGCACGAAAAATCCAGCGCAGCGCTGTCGCTCGCATGACAGCTCGAAGAGCCGTTCGGTGCTAGGATTGCAGAGCTTCAAGTGGCTGTACAAAAAACTGATCCAGGACAAGTTTCGGAGACAAGCGAATGAGTGCCCCCAAATATCCAGGGTTCGATACCCTGTCCCTGCACGCCGGCGCGGCACCGGATCCCGCCACAGGCGCGCGGGCCACGCCGATTTATCTGACGACCTCGTTCGTCTTCAAGGATTCCGATCACGCCGCGTCGCTGTTCAACATGGAGCGCGCAGGTCACGTGTATTCACGTATTTCGAATCCGACCAATGCCGTGCTCGAAGAACGCATCGCTGCACTGGAAGGCGGCGTTGCCGGCATCGCGGTGGCCAGCGGTCAGGCGGCGCTGCATCTCGGCCTGGCGACAATCGCCGGCGCCGGCTCGCATGTGGTTGCCTCGCGCGCCCTGTACGGCGGATCGCAAAACCTGCTGGCATATACGATGAAACGCTTCGGCATCGACACCACGTTTATCGATCCGCGCGATCTGGATGCGTGGCGCAACGCGATTCGTCCGAATACCAAGGTGCTGTTCGGCGAGACGCTGGGCAATCCCGGACTCGACGTGCTCGACATTCCGAAGCTTGCCGAGCTTGCGCACGAACACTATCTGCCACTGATGGTGGATGCGACCTTCACCACGCCCTATCTGCTGCGGCCCTTCGACCATGGCGCGGACTTGATTTTTCATTCAGCGACCAAATTCCTGTGCGGGCATGGCACCGCGATGGGCGGCCTGCTGGTAGACGGCGGCACCTTCGACTGGCAGCTTGCGTACGAGAAGACCGGGCACTTTGCGGAATTGTGCGAGCCGTACGACGGATTTCACGGCATGGTGTTTTCGGAAGAATCGACGGTCGCGCCGTTTTCGCTGCGCGCACGGCGCGAGGGCTTGCGCGACTTCGGTGCCATCATGAGCCCGCATAATGCCTTCGCGATCCTGCAAGGCATCGAGACGCTGAGCCTGCGCATGGAGCGGCATGTTGCCAACACGCGCAAGATCGTGGAGTTCCTGGCTTCGCATGCTGCGGTCGAATCGATCGCTTATCCGGAATTGGAATCGCACCCTGATCATGTGCTGGCACGGACGCTGCTGCCCAAGGGTTGCGGTGCGGTGTTTTCATTCAGCCTCAAAGGCAACCGAGCCGCGGGGCGACGTTTCGTCGAAGCGCTCAAGCTGTTTTCGCACCTGGCCAATGTCGGCGATGCCAAGTCGCTGGTGATCCATCCTGCATCGACGACGCATTTCCGTATTCCCACCGACCAGCTCGCGGCCGCGGGCATTACCGAAGGAACGATGCGGCTGTCGATCGGACTGGAGGATCCGGACGACTTGATCGAAGATCTGGCGCGTGGCCTGAAGGCTGCGCAGAAGGGAGCGTGACATGCTGCTCAATGTTCAGGGACAGGAAGCCTATTGCTATACCGGCGGCAAGCCCTTCAATCGAGAACTGCCAACGGTGGTCTTCATTCACGGCGCGCAGAATGATCATTCGGTATGGATTCTGCAGACGCGCTATTTCGCGCATCACGGGTTCGGCGTGCTCGCGCTGGATCTGCCCGGCCATGGTCGCAGCAAGGGCGCGCCCCTGACCAGCGTGGAAGCCATGGCCGATTGGCTGATCGCCCTGCTGGACGCTGCCGGCGTGCAGAAGGCAGCGCTGATCGGACACAGCATGGGATCGCTGATTGCACTGGAATCGGCATTCCGCGCGCCGGACCGCGTCGGCCGGCTGGCACTGGTTGGCACCGCCTATCCGATGAAGGTTTCCGACGCGCTGCTCGACGCCTCGAAAAACAATGAGCAGATGGCGATCGACATGGTCAACATCTGGTCGCACACCTCGATTGCACAGAAGCCCTCCTGCCCCGGCCCCGGCTTTTATGTGATGAACGGCAGCCAGCGACTGATGCAGCATGTCTCCCGTCAGAATCCGGCACAGGTGTTCTATACGGATTTTTCTGCCTGCAATGCATACGCAAACGGCGAAGTGGCAGCAAAGTCGCTGGCCGGCCCTGCCCTGCTGGTGCTCGGCAAACGCGACATGATGACGCCGCCGAAAGCCACGGCGACACTGACCAAAACCATCCCGCAATGCCGGGTTGTGCAAATCGACAACTGCGGCCATTCGCTCATGGCCGAGCAGCCGGATGCCGTGCTGGACGCGTTGTTCGGCTTCATGAAGGAGTAAACCCCATTGCGCAGGACAGGAAGAGAATGCGGCTTGCCGGGAAGAATACCAGTTGCATCTCGACAAAACCGGCTTGCCTGAAATCAAGCAAGCCCAAGATGGCCATCATGTCGAGTCGTTTACCGAACGGAGAGGCGTCGTTCTAAGTGAAATGGGAGGCAAGGGTCTGGCCCAGACCCTGCTCCACCGCGCCTTCGACTTGCTTGGCCAGCACCGCATTGCTCCCGGTATTGAATACGAACATCCGGTACACATCTGCAATTTTCAGTTGTTCCGGATTTGCGAGCAGCACCCATCTGTCCAGACCTTCGGTAAGGTGCTTGCCGAACTGAACGCGCTTCGGCGACTCGGACTTGATTCGTCCCACCCAACCGGCGTCGAGCATCTTCTGCAGCAAGGCTTCCGACTCGTCGAAACCGAGCCGCGTCAGGGCCCGCAGGGTTCGTGCATCAACCGCCGCATTGATGCCGTTCTTGCGGGCCGTATAGAGTACTTCCAGCACCGCCATGGCGTCGACGAAGGCACTGCCCGGCGTGGCCACGTGCCACCAGCGCTCATACTTCACGACCGGCAAGGCTGCCGCGAGCACGGCGCCCATCAACGTAATCAGCCAGGACAGGTATATCCACAACAGAAAAATAGGCATCGCTGCAAGCGCGCCATAAATAACCGTGTAAGTCGGAAATTTGGTCAGGAAGATGACGAAAATGCGCTTGGCGATTTCAAACGCGGTCGCGGCCAGCAAGCCGCCGCAGGCCGCGTCCCGCCAGTCGATAAGGCGGTTGGGCACCGCCAGGTAAAGCAGGGTGAATGCGCCCGTCGTCAACAACACCGAGATCAGCGTATATGAAACCGCGCCAATGACAGGGGATTTCATGCCCAGCCCGCTGGTGACCGAAAACAGATCCGAGGTGAATGTGAGCGACACGCCGATCAGCAGCGGACCGAGCGTGACCACCGCCCAGTAAATCACCAGCCGCTGCATGAATGGCCGCGCCGTCTTGACGCGCCAGATATGGTTGAATGCGCGGTCGATGGTCAGCATCATGACGATGGCTGTCAGGATCAGACCGATCGCGCCGATGGCCGACAAGCGAGTCGCCTTGCTGGAGAACTGATTCAGATACCCGAAAATCGTATTGGCGATCGTCTTGGGCATCAGGCTCTTGATGAAATACGCTTCCAGCGAGGCGCGAAAGGTATTGAAAAGCGGAAAAGTCGTAAAGATCGCAAAGGCGATGGTCAGTATCGGCACCAGCGCCAGCACCGTGGTGAAGGTCAGACTGCCAGCGACCTGCGGCAGGCGCTCCTCGTCCAGTCGCCGGCGCGCAAACTGGAACAGGCCGCGCACATCGTCGAACGGAAAGTTGCGGAAGATCGCCAGGTTGAACGGAAACATGCGCTGTACAGGCTGCGGCTGCGTCATTGAGGGCAGGTCGGGATGGTTGTAAAGCGTCCTATAATAGCAAGCATGAATTATCCTGACCTCACAATCCTTGTTTTATATTATTCCCGTTCCGGAACGACGCGCAAAATGGCAGAGCTGATCGCCCAGGGAATCGAAAGCGTTCCCGGCTGCGAAGCGCGCCTGCGCACGGTGCCCGCAGTCTCCGCCGTGACGGAAGCGACCGAACCCGCCATCCCGAAGGAAGGCGCGCCCTACGTCGAACTGCGCGACCTGGAAGAATGCGCGGGTGTGGCGCTCGGTTCTCCTACGCGCTTCGGCAACATGGCTGCGCCGCTGAAATATTTTTGGGACGGCACCTCGGCACAATGGCTGTCCGGTGCGCTGGCCGGCAAACCGGCCTGCGTGTTCACATCGACCGGCAGCATCCACGGCGGGCAGGAGGCAACATTGCTGTCGATGATGCTCCCCTTGCTGCATCACGGCATGCTGCTGCTTGGCCTTCCCTACACGCATCCGGAATTGATGACCACCACCAGCGGCGGCACCCCCTACGGGGCCAGCCACTGGTCGGGTTCCAATGGGACCAACGCCATCTCTCCCGATACGCACTTGCTGACCGTCGCGCTCGGACGCCGCCTGGCGGAAACCGCGGCGAGATTGAGAGGCGCATGATGCAAAACCGCATGCAAAAGGGTTTTTATTACGGCTCCGCCAGCAGCCTGATCCTGCTGATTCTCCTTGCCGTGGCATGGGAACTTGTACTTGATCCGCTGCGTCCCGGCGGCTCGTGGCTGGTATTGAAAGTGCTGCCCCTGCTGCTGCCGCTGCGCGGCGTCTTGAAGCGCGACATCTACACCATGCAGTGGTCGTCGATGCTCATTCTGCTTTACCTGATGGAAGGTATCGTGCGCGCAACCAGCGACAAGGGCCTGTCCGCGACGCTCGGATGGATCGAAGTCGCGCTCGTCTGCATATTCTTCTTTTGCACTATCTTGTATCTGCGCCCCTTCAAGCAGGCTGCGAAAAAACTGGCGCAGCAGGCCATTCAAAAAGCATCCAAATGAACGATTTCCTTCAACAATGCCGCGACGCCATCGGCGCCGCATACGTACTTACCGATGCCGCCGACACGGCCGGGTATCTGACCGATTGGCGTCGTCGCTTCACCGGCAAGGCGCTGGCCGTGATCAAGCCCGGCTCCACCGAAGAAGTGGCGACCGTGGTCCGCCTCTGTGCGCAATTTCAAGTACCGATCGTGCCGCAGGGCGGCAATACCGGGCTGGTATTGGGCAGCGTGCCGGACGAGAGCGGCAGCGCCATCGTGCTTTCGCTGGCGCGCCTGAACAAGATTCGCGCGATCGATACGATCAATAACACCATGACAGTCGAATCGGGCTGCATCCTGGAGCAGGTGCAGAATGCAGCCGCCGATGCCGACCGATTGTTTCCGCTTTCGCTGGCGGCGGAAGGCAGCTGCACCATCGGCGGCAATCTGTCGACCAATGCCGGCGGTACCGGCGTGCTCCGCTATGGCAACTCGCGCGAACTGTGTCTAGGACTGGAAGTCGTCACGCCGCAAGGCGAGGTGTGGAGCGGCCTGCGTGGGCTGCGCAAGGATAATACCGGCTACGATTTGCGCGATCTGTTCATCGGCGCAGAAGGCACACTGGGCGTCATTACCGCCGCCGTACTGAAACTGTTCCCGCAACCGAAGGCGCAGCTGACGGCACTGGCCGCCATGCAGTCACCGGACGATGCGCTGCGCCTGCTGTCGATGGCGCAGGAAAAATGCGGAGCGATGTTGACCGGCTTCGAATTGATGTCGGACTTTTGCCTGCGCCTGGTCAGCAAGCATTTCCCGCAGCTGCGTCTGCCTTTCCCGCAGAATTATCCGCAATATGTCTTGCTTGAACTTTCCGATAATGAATCGGAAGAGCATGCGAACGCCATGCTGGAAGACCTGATCACCGATGCGCTGGAACAGACGATCATCCAGGATGCGGCCGTTGCCTCCTCGATCGCGCAGTCGAAAGCATTGTGGAGCCTGCGCGAGCACATTCCGCTGGCACAGGCCGAGGAAGGCAAGAACATCAAGCATGATATTTCGGTGCCGATTTCACGCATCGGCGACTTCATTCGCGTGACCGACGTGGAGCTGGAGAAAAACTTCCTCGGCTGCCGCATGGTGACTTTCGGCCATCTCGGCGACGGCAATCTGCATTACAACGTGTCGCCGCCCGAGCATGGCTGTCCCGACGCGTTTATCGCGCATCAAACGGAAATCAATCGCGTGGTGCATGACAGCGTGCACCGCTTCGGCGGTTCGATCTCGGCCGAGCATGGACTGGGCGCATTGAAACGCAATGAAATCGTTCAATACAAATCCGAAGTCGAAATGCGCCTGATGCGTACGATCAAGCAAGCGCTCGACCCCTTGGGCCTGATGAACCCGGGCAAAGTCGTATGAGAAGGTCCGTCAAGTCCATCATGAAGCCGGCCTTGCTGTTCGGCTTCAGTTTCCTGCTGGCGTCGCCGGCCTTTGCCATCTACAAATGTGAATCGGATCACGGCACCGTGTACAGCGACACCCCCTGCCCCAACGCCAAGCTAGTCGACATCAACAATGCGACGCCCGCCGACACCGACGATGCGCGTCGCCAGGCAGCGAAGGAAAAGAAGGCGCTGAAGCAGCTTGAGGATGCGCGCCACAAGACGGAACGGATCGACGACAAGGATCGCCAGCGCGCCGCGCGGGCGCAAGCCGCGTCGCGAAAAGCCTGCGCAAAACTGGCGCTGCGAAAGAAGTGGGCGAATGAAGATGCCGCCTCCGCCACCGGCAAGGCGGCAGACAAGGCCAGACGCAAGGCGCGGCGCGCCGAAGAGTACTTTCAAACGGAATGTGCCTGAATCAGTGCTGTCCGTCGAGCAGAGCAATCAAGGGTTGAAACGCCTCTGCCTCATGCGCCTCCAGTGCGGAAGCCTGCAGGGATAGATCGCGCGCCACGTCGCGAAGCCGCCACTCGATCTCTCTCGTCGCAACCTTGGTTTCGAACAGGATATCGACACTGCGCGATTCAAATATGCAAACCGATTCAGCGAGACATACATCCAGGCCGGTACTGCTGAAGGCGCGCTGGATATTGTTGGTTCGCCGGTTGACGTCGCTCAGCAGCTGGCTCGCCTTCTTCGACCTCAATCCGGGCGACTCCTGCAGCTTCTGTTCCTCTTGCAGCACGGCGTCGATATGCTCGTACAAGGATTGCACCTGCTGTCGTTCCTCGCCAGTCGGCGTGCCGCTATCGGCCGCCGCCGGACCGTTTTCTTCACGCGCTTTTTGCATCGCCGCCGAGACAGCTGAAACCAGCTCGTGCGCATGTTCGCCCGGAATGATCTTCAAGGCCAGCACGGCACGGTTCAGCGGCTGGTCCTGATTGGTCAATATGCCGGAAATCATTTCCGCCACTGAAATCACCTGCCCTGCCGCACTGATCTGGGAGCCGGAAATCTGGCGCGGATAGCCTCCGCCGTCAAAGCGTTCATGATGCTCGAACACGGCCTGCGCAACGGAAGGGGGATAGTTTTCCAGTCCCTGGATCAGCATCTGGCCGATGCGCGGATGGACGACCACATGCCGCCACTCGTGGGGATACAGACGGCGGTTCGAATGCAGATATTCCGGGTCGATGTACAGCTCACCGATGTCATGCAGCAGGCCGGCCAGCGCGACAACCATCTGATCCTTGCTGCTCAGGCCGAATTTCCTTGCCAGACAGATCGATATCAGACTGACCATCACGCTGTGCTGCAAGGCTGTCTGGCCACCGCGCTCGATAATGGTGAGCATGGTGCTCATCGCGCTGCCGAACTCGATCTGCGACAACAGTTGTACTGGCGAAGTGCCGTTGCCGGCCAGCCCGAGCATGGCGCGAATCGGCTCAAACGTATCGGCAATGCGTTGCGCCTCCACCGAAATCATGTCGACGTCGACACCGGAATCCACCGCAATGCTGGATTCGAACGGCTTGCTTAGCCGGCGCATGATCAGCCTCTCCTGCAGGCTGCGGGAAATCTTGGCGCCCTTGGCGACCAGTTTCATGCCGCGCGCATCAAAGATGTCTTCCGTCGCCTTGATATCCTTTTCCTCGGCAAGGTTCATCACCTTGTCGAGATAGTGTTTGTTGACGGAATTGATCAGGAGTTCGTCGGACATCGGGCGTTTCTTTAGCAGGGGTAGCCAGGGTAAAGACGGTGCCAGCGGTCCCACTCAGCAGTTCCGATCAGAAATTGCTGAATGGAAATCACACAAGTATTGTGCCCCGCGTATGGTCTTCCGTAAATGAATTTTTCATAAATCCTTGCGCCATCCTGTTTCTGCGGAACATGCAGAAAAAGCGTTGCACCGCAAAGATGCATACAGGGGAAAACACGGATCAGCGAGGGGTGGCCTGCCCAGCAGGAATCGAACCTGCGACCCTCAGCTTAGAAGGCTGATGCTCTATCCAACTGAGCTATGGGCAGCGCGAAACGAGAGCGAACCGCAACTGAATAAAACGACAACATGGCTGTTGGCGGCGTGCATTCCGTGTGCGATGAAGCTTGCGGATATTACATCTAATAACGCAGGCTTTCAACGTCCAGGAGACTATTCGTGAGAATCTAGTTCAGCTGTAATTTGTTCTCGGCCATCAGCTTCTCAAGCTGGGAAACCGCTACCGGCCTGCTCAAGTAATATCCCTGCATCTGATCGCATCGCTGCTTGCGCAGGAAGTCGAGTTGCTCCACGGTTTCGACGCCTTCCGCGATCACCTTCATCTTCAGGCTGTGCGCCAGTGCGATCACGGCCTTTGCAATTGCCGCGTCGTCAGAATCGGTTGTGATATCTCTGACAAAGGACCTGTCGATCTTGAGCGAGTCGATCGGGAAGCGCTTCAGGTAGCTCAAACTGGAATAACCCGTTCCGAAGTCGTCGATCGACAGGTGCACGCCCATTTTGCTCAACTTGAGCAAGACTTCCGCCGCAGCCTCCGGGTTTTCCATGATGACGCTTTCGGTGATTTCCAGCTCCAGCCATTCGGGGCTGCAACCGGTTTCCTCGAGAACGCGCGACACGGTCTTGACGATATCCTGCTGCTTGAACTGCCGCGCCGACAGGTTGACCGCGACCTTGACGTGCGCCAGCGCATTGTTTTCACGCCAGGCACGCCCCTGCGCACAGGCAGTGCGCAGCACCCACTCGCCCATCGGCACGATCAGCCCCGTATCTTCCGCGACCGGAATGAAATCGCCCGGAAAAACCATGGGCTGGCCGGGCGGCTCCCAACGCAGCAAAGCTTCGACACCAATGATCCGGCCACTGGAGAGATCCATCTGCGGCTGGTAATGCAGGACGAACTCGTCGCGTTCCAGTGCACGGCGCAATCCGCTTTCCAGCTTGAGGCGATCCAGTGCCCTGGAATTCATTTCATGCGCGTAGAACTGGAAATTATTGCGGCCGGCATCTTTCGCGCGGTACATCGCGGTGTCGGCATTCTTCAGCAAGGTTTGCGCGTCAAGGCCATCCCGGGGAAATACGCTGACGCCGATACTTCCCGTGGGGTAGAACTCGTGATCCTGCATCGCCATCGGCCGCGACATCGTTTCGAGAATCTGCTGCGCCATGATCGCCGCGGCATTTTCGTGCGCAATGTCGGGCCGGATCACGACGAACTCGTCGCCGCCAAGCCGCGCGATGGTATCGCCGGCGCGCACGGTGAAGGATAGTCGGCGCGCGATCTCGACAATGATCTTGTCGCCCACGTCATGGCCCAGGCTGTCGTTGATATTCTTGAAGCGGTCAAGATCGATCATCATGACCGCAACCTGGCCGCCGGAGCGATTGGCGAAAGCCAGTGCCTGCGTCAGGCGATCCAGCAACAGCGAGCGGTTCGGCAAACTGGTCAGTGCGTCGTAGTTGGCAAGATGCAGCAACTCTTCTTCAATCTGCTTGCGCCGCGAAATATCCTCGACCACCGTACTGAAATACTTCGGTTTGCCCTGTTCATCGCGCACCGTCGAGCTCGTGAGGTTGACCCAGATGTAATACCCGTTCCTGTGACGATAGCGCTTTTCCCAGGTCTTCTCGTCCACTTCGCCGCCAATCATGCGGCGTGCGACCGACCAGTCGGCGATCACGTCCTCCGGATGGGTAATATCCTGGAAACGCATTTCCAGCAGTTCTTTTCTTGAATACCCGACGATTTCGCAGAGCTTCTTGTTGACCATCAGCCAGCGTCCGTCCGGCGCGACATGAGCAAGGCCGACCGCGGCCTGATTGAACGCCACGCGGAAGCGCTCTTCGCTCTCGCGCAATACCGCCTCGGCCTGCAGGCGCGCGGTAATGTCGCGCACCACGGCAACCAGTAGCTGCCGGCCTTCCGACTGAACCGCCCGCAGATACACTTCGACCGGAAATCGCTTGCCATCCTTGCGTTGGTGAACCGTGTGCAGGATCCCGGTCTTGCTGTCGCTGCCGATGACTTCATCGAAGCGATGATTGATTCGTTCCAGCTCGCCATCGTCCGGCTTGAGGTCCTGCGGCCCAAGACGCAGCAATTCCTGATGCGTGTATCCCAGCGTGGACAGCGCCGTCTCATTGGCGTCGATAAAGCACATCCGTTCGCGGTCGATCAGGTAGACCGCATCGATCGAGCTGTCCAGCGCCATCCGGAAGCGACGCAACTCCTCCTGCGAGCGAACGCGATCGGTAATGTCCTGCGCCATCACCAGCAGCGTCTCTTCCTGCGCAAGCAATGCACCGGACACATTGAATTCGTAGTGGCGCACCAACGGACCGTCGGTCACGGTCACCGTCAGGTCATGCTGATCCACGCCGGTGGCCAGCACCTGCCGCAGGCCGTCGAACAAGGCGGCGCTGTTGATCAAGGTGTTCAGTGGCATGCCGGCGACGTTTGCCTCGGCGTCAACACCAAACATCCTGCACATCGCGCGATTGATGGTACGAATATTCAAATTCACATCTACCGCCATCAGGCCCGAAGGCATGGAAGCTATGATTTGCTCAGTGTAATTCTTGACGCGCAGGATCTCCTTGCGGTCGGCCTGGAAATAGGTATCCAGGGTCAGCACCACATCCATGCAGATAATCTTCAGCAATGCGTTATACGCAGCAAAGAACTGCTGCGGCTCGTCGCGCATCACGTCAGCCAGAATCGGGATCACCTCGGCGACATACTTTCGGTAAGCACCGACATACCACTTGGGTTCCAGGCCGATGCGTTGATGCACGACGCCGACACGCAGGCGATCCTTGATATAGCGCGCATCGTAATCGCCCTCCGTCAGGCGATTGAAGTACGCAACCTGAGCGCACTTCAATCGCTCGCTGATGCCGGCATCGCCCAGCAAGGGCTGAAGCTCGGGGAATTTGGACAGATAACTATGGAAGGAATCGACCAGCGCCGGCTGATGCGGCGCCAGCAGATCATGAACTTTTCGCAATAACGCGATGTCGGTGTCGGTCAGTTCGAGGACGGCCTTGCGCTGATCGATTCCGCCAGGATCCAGGCCGATTTCCCTGGCGATGATCTCAACGAGTTCATCCAGGTCTTTCATGCAATGGCTCCGCCGGAATACGCGAATACAGCTGTTGTATTACATGCAGACGCCAAGTGTCCCTCGCTCGCGACAAGATAGGAAGACTGATTATCTCAGCGACGCCAAGTCAACGCAAATTGTAAATCTGGGATGTCGCATTATTGCTGGCCTCTGCGCGCATGTCCGCTCTCCGGGCGAAGCGGACATGCCTGTCCCTGCCAGCCTAACGCTTCATGATCGCCAGCCCGCTCACGGCATTGAGCGGCGTGAACGTCGAGCCGCTCGCTGTGCTGGTCGTCGATCCGGTTGCCATGCCGTACATGACCGCCGCTCCCTGCGCGCCGCCGAAGAACACACCGTCGATATGGCCTATCGTTTGCGCACCGCACGAAGGTCCGCTGCAGCTTGCCGTATGCGTGATGCCGTTCACGCCGTTGAGCATGGTGCTGGAACCGAATCCATCATGCCCGCTCAGCGGGAGATTGCTGGCGCTCATGCTCCAGTTGCTGGTATTGGTCGCCGAGTTGAAGCTGACATTGACGCCGGCGTTGACCTTGGCGTTCGTGAAGTCGGCGCTCAAGGTCACCGAATTCAAGGTGCCGACGTTTCCCTTGAAGTCGGTCGGGCTGGTGCTGCCAGCCAGGGTATATGTCGCAGTCCCGCTCAGCGGCAGGCTCGTAAACGTGCCCATGTCGGTCAGCACCGGTGATGCAATCCAGTGAACGCTGCGGCCGGAGTTGTCGATCGTTCCCAGCTTGATCGCACCGTCGCGGCTGTAAATATCGATACTTCCACCTTCCCAGCGGCCCCAGGACACGGTGCTCGTGCCAATGGTGGTCGATCCGATGTCGCGATTCACGGCTGATCCGATCTTGATGGTGGCCGGCGTATCCAACACCGCTGCAAAAGTCCCTGCCGTCACAGGCGTGAAGCCAGTCGCAGTGCCGAGGAATTCGTTCAGTCCGTCTGCGCCGTAGACGACGCGCGTAGCCGGCGCTTCGCCGGCATCTATGCTGCCACGGAAGAGTGTCGTATTCGTGGCGCTGATCGACCCATCCACCAAATCAAGCCCATATCCCCAGCCGTCCGTCACACCGACGGCACGAAATGGCGTATTGAGGTTCTGCGTCGGGCCGGTGAACCCCGCCACCCCTTGCATCAGATTGTTGACAAACGTCGTGTAGCTCTGGCCGCTGGCGCTATCGACTTGCGTCGTCGGCACGCCTTCCTGAATCGCATACTGCAAGGCCGCGCCGTTCAGTCCCCGCCCCAGCAGGGAGCCGTCCATTGAACCGAATGCAAAGCCGCTCGTCGGCGTGCCGATCGAACTCATTGCGACGCCATTCTTGGTCACACTCACGCTGGACGTGCAGCCGGCGGTACCGGCACAGGCGTTGTAGCCTGAAAAGTGCGGACCGTTCAGCTGCATGTCGCTACTCTGCATGGCCCAGGTATTGCCGCCAATCGAAAAATTCAGGCTGGCGTTGGCGATCTGCGTCGTGAAATTCACGCCCAGGCTTGCGCTGTTCAAGGTGCCAAGGTTTCCTTGCTGATCCGTCGGACGGGTGCCGCCGGCCAGCGTGTAGCTGGCGCTACCGGTCAGCACTTGCGGCAGATTCTTCGGCGTCGCAACGTCGCCGGCGATCCAATGCAGGCTGCCGCTGCCAAGCGTCGCGTTGGTTGTAAAGTTTGATCCGATGACAAAAACACCCGAGGCGTTGTATGCGCCAAGACCCCAGTTTCCATTGGCATCCACCCCCATATACTGGCTCGTCTGCGTCACCTGTCCGCCCTGCCAGCGTCCCCATGTAAGCCCGCTTGCCGCATTCGAACCCGGGTCGGCCATGACACTGCCGCTTTGCGACAAGGTCGACCGATAGCTGAAGTAGTCGCTGCCGCTGTCCGTCACCTTGATGACATTGCCTGCCGCATCGCGCTGGACGGATGAACTTGGGCCGCCGAAGTAATACACCCCGGGATAGGAAAAGGTCTGCGGCTGTGTGCCGCCGCTGGACTGCACCTGCACGGGGTAGGTCGCGATCAGCTGGGTGTACGGCACCGAACCCTGGGTGGGCGGCGTCGGTATATTCAGTGTGTCGCCATTCAAGCTCAAGGACTGACCGCTGGCCGTCGTAATGACCTGACTGGAGAGATTCAAGGTATTGCCGCTCGCGTCGGTACCCGTCAAAGTGGCCGCGGGTGTCGCGGACGAGGTGGTCGAAGTCGCGGTGGCTGCTGACGCGGATTCGGTCTTGACTCCACTGCCGGTATTCTCGCTGCTGCTTGCGCTGTCGGCGTCCTGCTTGGTCGAGCTCTGTGCCTGCTGCGATTTCTTCTCTTCCTGTTCCTGCTTCTGCTCCTGCTTCGGCGCGGGCGTGGCCCGATAAAAATCGGGTACCTTGGGCAGAATGACCGGCAGATTGGTCGGAGATGCCGCAAAGCCGACCTGGTTTGCCGCGACCACGGCCATACCGGCCTGGTTGGTCAGTGTCGTGGCGCCAACGTTGACCTTGTCATAAGTCCCCGGTACCACCCCCGGCGCCGCTGCCGAGGGCAATACCACCACCGGCTCGTGATCGGTGCCGCGAATACCGATGACCGCTGTCGGCGTCTCGATCTTGTACCTGTCCTTGTTGATACGGCCGATCTTGCCGGTCACCGCGCGCAAGCCGCCCTTGAGCAGGGAGAAGGATGCCTTTTCCTTGCTGTCGTCGTCCTCGGCGAACACGTAATCGTTGACCTTCAGTTCCGTGGCCGGACGCACGGCGACCATCGCACCGTCGATCATCTTCAGTTGCGCAGAACCGCCAGGACCGGTCAGGACAGTATCGCCCTCATCCACTGCCTCGCCTTTGCGCAGCGGACGTTGCTTGCCATTGGCATCGACCACGCGCACGTCGCCGGCCACAAATTGCACATGGCCGGCCACGCCGGCTTCCGCGAACGCCGGATAAGCCGCGATCAGCGCAACGCACAATACTTTCAATCGGATGGAATCAAATCGGGTGGATGTCATGATGCGCCCCGTCGGTTAATGCAAGTCGTAGCGCACAGTGACTATTGTCTCGGTGCGGCGGTATTCGCTGAGCGCGATATTGGATCGATTCTCGGTGTACGCGACCTGAGGCCGCACCGTCCAATGCGGCGCCGGGCGCCAGTTCCAGCCAAGCGTGACGTCACTAGTGTGGTCACCGCCGTAGGCAACATTGTTTGAACGCGCGAAGGCCGAGCGATCACCGCGATAAAGAATGCCGATGCTCGCAAACAGATCCGACGCCTCGGTCAAGGACAACTGACCGTAGAGGCGGCCATTCACGAAACGCCTGTCGTAGTTGGCACCGTTCGGCAAGGCATTCAGCGCATTGTCTTGCCCGCCCAGCACGCTGGCGTACAGCAAAGGCTTGCGCGCGCCCTCGAACTGATGAAGCCAGCCGACGCCGACGCCAACGGTATTGACGTCGTTTACCGCAATGTCGGGAAAGCGCTGGCGCGTCACAAGACCGAACAGGCTGGCCTGGTCGGACGCACCGTAGGAACGGCGCCACTCCGCATTCAGGCCGATGGAATTGCGGTCGGCGCTAGGCACATCGGTGCGCTGGTGATAGTCCTGCAGCGTCAATCCCGCCCGATACAGATTCACGCCTTGCGCATAACTGATGCCCGCGCGCAGATCGACCTGGTCGCTCGCATAATTGTGCGCCCTGAGCACTTCGCGATGCCGCACATCGGCACCGGCTGAAAGCGATACCGCCTCGGTCGCCTGATGCGTGACCTCGACGCCCGCACCAGCACCTAGAATGCCGGAACTGCGCTTGACCGCATTACCCGTGGGAAGAAAACCCGGCAGATTGTAGGTGGCAAGCACCGCATTGGTGAAGTCGCCGACCACGGAAGTAATGTTGTCGTCATAACCACCGAATCCCTCCACGTACCCATTCACCACGGTACGCTTTGCCTGCTCGCGCTCCTCGATGGCGCGATAGTACTTGTCGATGATCAGACGCGCGGTCGGCGGTGGATTCAATCCCGCCACGGCATCGAGCTCCTGCCGTGCGCGCGGATAGTCACCCAGCGCAAAATAGGCACGCGCCATGTCGAGCCGAACACCGGCGGCATTCGGATCCAACGCAAGCACGCGCTCAAATGCAAGCGTAGCCTTGTCCGGCTTGCCTGCATCGAGCGCGGCAACGCCGATCAGCGTATCGAATTCCACATCACCCGCGCGTATGAACTCCTGCTTTTCGAGCAGCGCATACGCGTCGGCAGGTTTGCCGTCGCGCAGCATCGCGCGTGCCTTATCCATCTCCGCATCGGCTGCCCAAGCGCTGCCACCAGCAAGCATGGACGCAACCAATGCCGACAAGATCCTTGTCCTTGTCCGGTAATTCATCTAGGGGAACTCTCCTGTCGACAAATCTTGTTGCGCTCGCTCGGGCTTGGTCGAGAGATCCACTGCGGGAGAACAAGACTTTCTTCGCGTTAAAATTTCCTTAAAGTAAGTTGGAAATTTACCGCTGTCAAGAAGCGAAGAGTACTTTTGATCGAATGAAACCTAGCAGGAATTTTGATCCCTTGGGGAAAGAAGGGCAGCCCAAGAATGCAGCATTCCGGAGCTGATATGCGCGGGAGCCGCTCGATTGCAATGGAAGTATCTTGGGAGCAAGGCACGGGCAATGCCGGATTTGCGTAGTGAAAGCCGGCCCTCTACCGTCAATGGAGAACAGCCGCCTTGCTTGGAGGAGCGGGTTTGGCGGTTACTAGGTCCTTGAAACCCGCATGAAGAGAGAAAATCCTGGTCGGGGCGACACGATTCGAACGTGCGACCACCTGATCCCAAATCAGGTGCGCTACCAGGCTGCGCTACGCCCCGAGAGACACGCATCATACCGGGCTTGGACGATGCGGTCAATTTTATTCCGGCGGCATGCCAGCCGCCTGCATTGGCGCTCTATATCAAGCGGCAAGCTTGTCGGCAATCCGGCGCGCCATCGTATTTGCGGTATCCGCACTTCTCGCTTCGACCATCACGCGGATCAAGGGCTCGGTGCCCGATGCACGAATCAGGACGCGGCCGTTATCGCCCAACTCCGATTCGACGATTTCCTTCTCGGCCACCGCCGCGCCGTTCTTCTGCCATTCAAAGCCAGGCGTCACTTTCACGTTGACCAGACTTTGCGGGAAAAGAACGAGATCGGCCGTCGCCTGGGCCAGGGTCTGTCCACTGCGCTTCAATGCTGACAGTACCTGCAAGGCCGAGACGATGCCGTCGCCGGTGGTGTGCTTGTCGAGAAACAGCAAGTGGCCCGACCCTTCGCCGCCGATCAGCCAGCCGCGCTCCTGCAGCACCTCGAGCACATAGCGGTCGCCAACTTTCGCGCGCGCGAAGCCGACACCCAACTGCTTGCAGGCGATCTCAAGCGCCATGTTGGTCATCAGCGTACCCACGACGCCTTGCACGGGCCCGGTCGACAGGCGGTCCTTGATCATCACATACAACAGCTCATCGCCGTTATAGGCGCGCCCGGTTGAATCCACCATCAGCAACCGGTCTGCGTCGCCATCGAGGGCAATGCCGAGATCGGCTTTGTGTTCCAGGACCGCGGCCGAGATTGCAGCGGGCGCCGTCGCACCAACGCCGTCGTTGATATTCAAGCCGTTTGGCTGGTTTCCGATCGAGATGACTTCCGCACCGAGTTCATGGAACACATCGGGCGCGATGTGGTAGGCCGCACCGTGTGCGCAGTCCACCACGATCTTCAATCCTCGCAGGTCAAGCTCGTTGGGAAATGTGCTCTTGCAAAACTCGATGTAGCGGCCTTGCGCATCGAATAGTCGCTTGGCCTTGCCGAGCTTTTCCGACGGAACGCATTCGATTGGAGCTTCGAGCGCCGCTTCAATCGCGGACTCGACGGCATCCGGCAGCTTGTTGCCGCTTGCGGAGAAGAACTTGATACCGTTGTCGTCGTACGGATTATGAGATGCGGAAATCACGACACCTGCCGACAGGCGCAGCGCGCGCGTCAGGTAGGCGATCGCCGGCGTCGGCATCGGTCCGGCCAGGGTCACATCGACGCCGGCGGCGGCAAAGCCTGCCTCAAGCGCGGCTTCCAGCATGTAGCCGGAAATGCGCGTGTCCTTCCCGATGAGCACAACTGGTTTGCCGCTGCTCGATCCTGCCTGCGCCAGCACCTTGCCGGCAGCATAACCCAGCTTCATCACCAGGTCGGGGGTTATCGGCAATGTCCCCACTCGCCCGCGCACGCCATCCGTGCCGAAGTATTTGCGTGTCATGTTCTTTTTCCTTAGCTGTTCGTGGCGACTGCCTGCCAGACCTTGAGCGCATCCACCGTTTCCGCGACATCATGGACGCGAACAATCCGCGCGCCGCGCGCAACGGCCGCAATCGCTGCGGCCACACTTCCCGCGATGCGCTGCTCGACCGGCCTGCCGGTAATCGTGCCTATCATGGATTTGCGCGACAGTCCCGCCAAGACCGGAGCACCGACTTCGTCCATCATTCTTCCGAGATCCCGCAGCAGGGCGAGATTATGCTCCAGTGTCTTGCCGAAACCGAATCCGGGATCGATACACAAGCGGCGGCGATCGATCCCTGCTTGTTCCATGGCCGCGACACGCTCTCGCAGAAACGCAGTAACCTCCTCGGTAACATTGTCATAGTGCGGCGTGACCTGCATCGTCGTCGGATCACGCAGCATGTGCATGATACACAGTGCACAATCACTTTCCTTGACGACACTCAACGCCCCGTCCGCTCGAAAACCATTGATGTCATTGATCATGTCGACACCAGCAGCGATTGCTTCACGCATCACCTCGGGCTTGTAGGTATCCAGCGATAAGGGTTTGCCACAATCTTGCAATGCATAGAGGACCGGCATGACGCGTCGCAATTCTTCGTCAAGCGGCAAAGGTTCTGCACCTGGCCGACTCGATTCGCCGCCGATATCGATGATATCGGCACCGTCCGCAATCATTTGCTCGGCACGCGACAAGGCGAGATCCAGCGAATGAAATTGCCCGCCGTCGGAAAACGAATCCGGAGTGACGTTGAGAATTCCCATCACGAGCGGGCGCGCCTGCTCTTCCATGGGGAAGCGATAGCGTCCGAATTGCAGGTATTGTGTTGTCATTGGGGCGATTCAAACATGTGAGGCAAACAAAAAGGGCGAGGATCACTCCTCACCCTTGATTTGACCGTTAAGTCGGTTGTTGCTGCTTAGGCCGGCGCAGTGGCGTTGGGAGAAACGCCACCGGACGTGTTATCCGATGCGGACCGTTTGGTCGGAATCCCTGCCTTCGGCGGACGCGGCTCACGGCCTTCCATGATGTCATTGACCTGGTCTGCGTCGAGTGTTTCCCAATCGAGCAAGGCATTGGCCATGATTTCGACCTTCTCCTTGTTTTCTTCCAGCAGCCTGCGCGACAACGCATATTGCGCATCCAGGATCGATCGAATCTCGGTGTCGACCTTTTGCTGGGTCGCTTCCGACACCGTCTTGGACGTCATGCGACCGAAATATGCGTCCTGCTCACTGTCCTCGTACACCATGGTGCCCAAGGTTTCGGACATGCCGTAGCGGGTGACCATGGCACGAGCAAGCTTGGTTGCGCGCTCGAAGTCATTCGAGGCGCCGGTCGACATCTGATGCATGAAGATCTCTTCGGCGATGCGTCCACCGAACAGGATCGCGATCTCTTCCAGCATCTTGTCCTTGTACATGTTCACACGGTCATGTTCCGGCAGTTGCCATGTCAGGCCGAGCGCATAACCGCGCGGCATGATGGTGACCTTGTGCACCGGGTCTGCTTTTGGCAACAGCTTGGCGACGACGGCGTGACCGGATTCATGAAATGCCGTGTTGCGGCGTTCCTCCTCACGCATGACTGCCGACTTGCGCTCCGGGCCCATCACGATCTTGTCCTTGGCATCTTCGAAATCCTGCATTTCGACCAGGCGCTTGTTTCGGCGCGCGGCGAACAGTGCAGCTTCGTTGACCAGATTGGCCAGATCGGCTCCGGAGAAACCGGGTGTGCCACGTGCCAGAATGTCAGCCTTCACGTCGGGGGCAATCGGCACCTTGCGCATATGCACGTAAAGGATCTGTTCACGGCCGCGGATATCCGGCAAGCCGACCATCACCTGGCGGTCGAAACGACCCGGGCGCAGCAGTGCCTTGTCGAGCACGTCAGCGCGGTTGGTTGCTGCAATCACGATCACGCCCGAATTGGCCTCGAAGCCATCCATCTCGACCAGCAATTGGTTCAAGGTCTGTTCGCGTTCGTCGTTGCCGCCACCCATGCCGGCACCACGGTGGCGCCCGACGGCGTCGATTTCATCAATGAAGATGATGCAAGGCGAGTGTTTCTTCGCGTTCTCGAACATGTCGCGTACGCGGGAAGCACCTACACCAACAAACATTTCGACGAAGTCGGAACCGGAAATCGTAAAGAACGGTACCTTGGCTTCGCCTGCAATGGCACGGGCCAGCAAGGTCTTGCCGGTACCCGGAGGGCCGACCATCAGCACGCCGCGCGGAATGCGGCCGCCGAGCTTCTGGAATTTGGTTGGGTCACGCAGGAAGTCAACCAGCTCCTGGACTTCTTCCTTCGCCTCGTCGCAACCCGCGACATCGGCAAAGGTCACCGTATTGCTTGCTTCATCGAGCATGCGAGCCTTGGAACGCCCGAACGAGAACGCCCCACCCTTGCCACCTCCTTGCATCTGGCGCATGAAAAACACCCAGACGCCGATCAGCAGCAGCATCGGGAACCAGGAAATGAAAACTTGCGACAGGAACGATTGTTCTTCCGGCTGCTTGACGTCGAATTTGACGCCATTGTTGATCAGATCGCCGATCAGGCCGCGATCAAGATAGGTCACCGCTGTCTTGATGCGCTTGCCCTCATTGGTCGTCGCGACAATGGTCCGGTCTTCAATGACTGCTTCGCGAATCTGCTTGGCCTTGACCTCGTCCAGGAAGTCCGAGTAGGGGATCGGCGTTGCGCCGCCGGCCAGAGTGCGTCCGTCGAACTGCTTGAAGACAGTGAAGAGCACCAAGGCGATGACCACCCAGATGGCGGCCTTCGAAAACATATTGTTCACTAGAACTCCTTAGACGCAGGCGCGCCTATTTACAAAGCTTGTAATTGATTCTACCCGCAATAATCTGTGGTTGCCAGCCCGAATATTGCTTCAAATCGCGGGGAAAATGACCGCAAGTTGCGCCGTAGCGACCGAATCTTGATGGGTTTGCCCAGCATGTGCGGTTCGTTTTGCGGAAATCAAGGGTTATCAAGTAATCAACTTGCAACTAGTGAGGGTTTTTGAGGACTTTACCAAGCAAAAATATTTCCGAAGACTTGTCCCTGCTGGCCTTGGGCTTCTTGGATGTAACGGTCTTGAATTCCTGGCGGAACTTCTCGACAAGTTGGGTATAACCCGGCCCGTTGAAACATTTGACGAGCAGGGTGCCGGAAGGTTTCATGTGGGCTTGCGCAAATTCGATCGCCAGGTCGATGATATGCTCAACCCGTGCCGCGTCCGTGACTGCGACGCCCGACAGGTTGGGCGCCATGTCGGACAAGACCAGATCGACCTTGCGGCCGGCGACCACTTCTTCCAGTTGGTCCAGCACTTCCTGTTCGCGGAAATCGCCTTGTATGAAATGCACGTCCGCGATCGGCTCCATGGGCAGCATGTCCAGCCCGATGATGGTGCCGTTGATGCCGCCACCCTCCTTCCCGGCCAGCTTGTTGCGGGCATATTGTGACCAACTCCCCGGCGCGCAGCCCAGATCGACAATGATCTGCCCCGGCCTGATCAGTTTTTCGCTCTCGTCGATTTCCTTGAGCTTGTAGACGGCGCGCGCGCGATAGCCCTCCTTCTGTGCCTGCTTCACATAAGGATCGTTGATATGGTCATGCACCCAGTTTTTGTTGAATTTGTTCTTTGCCATTCGCGTAGAATACCGCTTTTAAGGAATATTAATCATGTTGAAACTGACACCCGCCGAGCGCAGCGCGCTCCGCTCCGAGGCGCATGCGCTGGACCCCGTCGTCATTATCGGCGATGCCGGCTTGACACCTGCCGTTCTGAAGGAAATCGACTCCAGCCTAAACGCCCATGGACTGATCAAGGTTCGCGTCTTCGGCGACGACCGTGATGCACGCATTGAAATCTATGAAAAGATCTGCGCAGAACTGGGTGCCGCCCCGATTCAGCATATCGGCAAATTACTGGTGCTCTACCGCCCGAAAAAAGATGCTCCCAAGGAGCGCAGCGAAAAGCGCGGCAAGGGCCTGCGCGAAGTAACGATCGTCAAACCAAGCCCGAGCGGAACCAAGCGCCCGACAGTGAGCAAGGTTGTCCTGAAAGGCAATGAGCGCGTCACGGCCGGCGGAAATATCAAGCGTGCCAAGAAACGTCAAACCAGTTCAAAGAAATCCGCTTTGAGCAGGACTTGAGAAGAAGACCGCGACAACTCGACAGGCATGGCGATCATGGTCGCCACTTCAATCATCGCATTTTCCAGATAAGTAGCACGCCAAGCAGGCTCTGGATCAGGTAGAGCGCGCTCGACACGCCGTGCAAGAGGCCGAACTGGCTCTTCGTAGCGGCGTCCATCACACCGCCGGGACCCGCCGCTGCGCGCAGCGTGGCCATAAACGGCTGCAGTCCGAAATAGCCGACCAGCGTACAAACGAGCATCGCCAATGCAAGCCAGCGAACCTGTTTTTCCGCTTTGGCATTACTTTCCTCTGGAGCGGACTTGACTGATGCGATCAGTGCGAGCGCGCAGACAATCGAGATCCAGGCTTCAATCCGGAACAATTTCCCCGCGATCGTTCCAGCCAGCATTCTGTCAGTCAAGCTGGCGAAGAGCGTTGGCGCGACCACATAGCCAATGGTCCACAGACTCCCGATCCAGAGCGTAGCAATCAGGAGCCGAACGCGCGCGGCACGCATGGCAACTCAGATGTAGCGAACTTCGAGAACTTCGTATTCGCGAATGCCGGACGGCGCATTCACTTCAACCACATCGCCCGCATATTTGCCGATCAGCGCACGCGCGATCGGTGATGTGATCGACACCTTCTTTTCTTTCAGGTCGGCCTCATCCTCTCCGACAATCTGGTAGGTCACTTTTTGGCCGGACTCAAGGTCTTCGAGATCGACCGTCGATGCAAAAACAATGCGGCCTTCGGCATCCAGCACCGTCGGGTCGATGATCTGCGCGGCGCCCAGCTTGCCCTCCAGCTCCGCGATACGTCCCTCGATAAAGGCCTGGCGTTCCTTGGCAGCGTCGTATTCAGCATTTTCGGACAGGTCGCCCTGGGCGCGCGCCTCGGCAATGGCGCTGATGACGGATGGACGATCCTTGGTTTTCAGGCGATGCAATTCGGCTTTCAAAAGCTCTGCGCCGCGCTTGGTAATGGGTACTGTACTCATGATTTTTTTGAGGCGAAATGAAAACCACAGAGGTCACAAATAACTCCGGGAAACCCGGAATCGTCTGTGACCTCTGTGGCTAAGTCTTATCTGTAAAAGCTTAGTGTAAGGTTTTATGCAAGCCTTGTAAATCGTAGACATGCAGCACGTCAAGATGACGCATGCCTTCGACCGCAGCTTCCGCACCGGCAATGGTGGTATAGGTCGTTGCGCGCGCCTGCAGAGCCGACGTGCGGATGGTGCGCGAATCGGTAATGGCGGTCCGTTTTTCCTCGACCGTGTTGATCACCATGACGATCTCGTTGTTCTTGATCATATCGACAACGTGCGGGCGACCTTCCACGACCTTGTTGACAGCCGTCACGGGGATGCCGGCCGCGCTGATTGCCGCTGCCGTACCCTTGGTTGCGACCAGCGTAAATCCGAGTTCGGCCAGATCCTTCGCCACTTGCACTGCGCGCGGCTTGTCGCTGTTCTTCACGCTGAGGAACACCTTGCCGGACTTCGGCAATTTCACGCCCGCGCCCAACTGCGACTTCACGAAGGCTTCACCAAAGGTCTTGCCTACGCCCATCACCTCACCGGTCGACTTCATTTCCGGTCCGAGAATCGTATCGACGCCCGGGAACTTGTTGAACGGGAATACCGCTTCCTTGACGCTGAAATACTTCGGTACCACCTCATTCCTGATCCCTTGACTCTCGAGCGACTGGCCAACCATGCAACGTGCGGCGATCTTCGCCAGTTGCAGACCGGTCGCCTTCGAAACGAACGGTACGGTGCGCGAAGCGCGCGGATTGACTTCCAGCACGAAGACGATGTCCTGCAGCTTGCCATCGACTTCCTTCTGCTGGATGGCGAACTGCACGTTCATCAGGCCAACTACGTTCAAACCCTTGGCCATCAATGCCGTCTGGCGCTTGAGTTCTTCAATGGTGTCCTTCGACAACGAATACGGCGGCAGTGAGCACGCCGAGTCGCCGGAGTGAACGCCAGCCTGTTCGATATGCTCCATCACGCCGCCGATGAAGGTGCGCTGACCATCGGACAGGCAATCGACGTCGACTTCGATCGCATCGTTCAGGAAGCGATCCAGCAATACCGGCGAATCGTTGGATACCTTGACCGCTTCACGCATGTAGCGTTCGAGGTCACGTTGCTCATGCACGATTTCCATCGCGCGGCCGCCCAGCACGTAGGAAGGACGGACCACCAGCGGATAGCCGATTTCCTGGGCAAGACGCAGTGCATCTTCTTCGGTGCGCGCAGTGCGGTTCGGCGGTTGACGCAGATCGAGATCCTGCAGCAGCTTCTGGAAACGCTCGCGGTCTTCGGCGGCATCGATCATGTCCGGCGAAGTGCCGACGATCGGCACGCCGTTGGCTTCGAGGTCGAGCGCCAGCTTGAGCGGCGTCTGGCCGCCGTACTGCACGATCACGCCGTAGGGCTTTTCCTTGTCGACGATTTCCAGCACGTCTTCCAGCGTCAGCGGCTCGAAGTACAGGCGGTCGGAGGTGTCGTAGTCCGTGGAAACCGTTTCCGGGTTGCAGTTGACCATGATGGTTTCGTAACCGTCTTCACGCATTGCCAGCGCAGCATGCACGCAGCAATAGTCGAATTCGATGCCCTGCCCGATGCGGTTCGGGCCGCCGCCCAGCACCATGATCTTCTTCTTGTTGGTCGGCTGCGCTTCGCACTCGTCCTCGTAGGTCGAATACATGTACGCGGTCTTTGTCGCGAATTCCGCGGCGCAGGTATCGACACGCTTGTAGACAGGGCGAATGCCGAGTTCCCGACGCTTGTCGCGCACGGCCTTGTCGGTGGTCTTCAACAACTTCGCGAGTCGACGGTCGGCAAAACCTTTTTGCTTGAGTTTGAACAGCGTGGCCTTGTCGAGTGCACCGAGCTTCTGCGTTTCCAGCCACAGTTCGATATCGACGATTTCCTTGATCTGCACCAGGAACCACGGGTCGATGTGCGTCAGCTGATGCACTTCCTCCAGCGAGAAACCTTGGGCAAAAGCATCGCCGACGTACCAGATGCGCTCCGGGCCGGGCTCGCCGAGCTCTTCCTCGATGGTCTCGCGGTCGGTGGTCTTTTCGTTCATGCCGTCGACGCCCACCTCGAGGCCGCGCAAGGCTTTCTGGAAGGATTCCTGGAAGGTGCGGCCGATGGCCATCACCTCGCCCACCGATTTCATCTGCGTCGTCAAGTGGCTGTCGGCAGCCGGAAATTTTTCGAAGGCGAAACGCGGCACCTTGGTCACAACGTAGTCGATGGTCGGCTCGAAGGACGCCGGGGTCGCACCGCCGGTAATCTCATTGCGCAATTCGTCGAGCGTAAAGCCGACCGCGAGCTTGGCCGCGACCTTGGCGATCGGGAAACCGGTTGCCTTGGACGCCAGCGCGGATGAACGCGACACGCGCGGATTCATTTCGATGACAATCATGCGGCCGTCTTTCGGATTGACCGAGAACTGCACGTTGGAGCCGCCGGTATCCACGCCGATCTCGCGCAACACCGCGAGCGAGGCGTTACGCATGATCTGGTATTCCTTGTCGGTCAGCGTCTGCGCCGGCGCCACGGTGATCGAGTCACCGGTGTGCACGCCCATCGGATCGAGGTTTTCAATCGAACAGACGATGATGCAGTTGTCCTTCTTGTCGCGCACCACCTCCATCTCAAACTCTTTCCAGCCGATCAGCGATTCTTCGATCAGCAGTTCGGAGGTCGGCGAGGCTTCCAGGCCGCGCTTGCAGATGGTTTCGAATTCTTCCGGGTTGTACGCGATGCCGCCGCCGGTGCCGCCCATGGTGAAGGACGGGCGGATGATGACCGGGAAGCCGATTTCCTTCTGCACCGTCCACGCCTCATCCATCGAGTGCGCGATGCCGGAACGCGCGGAGCCGAGGCCGATCTTGGTCATCGCGTCCTTGAACTTCAGACGGTCTTCCGCCTTGTCAATCGCTTCCGGCGTCGCGCCGATGAGTTCGCAGCCGTACTTGGCCAGCACGCCGTTGCGGTGCAGGTCAAGCGCGCAGTTGAGCGCTGTCTGGCCACCCATGGTCGGCAGGATCGCGTCGGGGCGTTCCTTGTCGATGATGCGCTCGACGACCTGCCAGGTGATCGGTTCGATGTAAGTAACATCGGCCATCTCCGGATCGGTCATGATGGTCGCAGGATTGCTGTTGACGAGGATGACGCGATAGCCTTCCTCGCGCAACGCCTTGCAGGCCTGCGCGCCGGAATAGTCGAATTCGCACGCTTGGCCGATGATGATCGGGCCGGCGCCAATAATCAGGATGCTTTTAATGTCTGTGCGCTTAGGCATTTTTGTGTTTCTCCATCATCGCCACGAAGCGATCAAACAGGGGGGCGATGTCGTGCGGGCCGGGCGATGCTTCCGGGTGGCCCTGGAAGCAGAACGCCGGTTTGTCGGTGCGCGCGAAGCCTTGCAGCGAACCATCGAACAGCGACACATGGGTGATGCGACAGTTAGGCGGCAATGTATCCACATCAACGGCAAAACCATGGTTCTGCGAGGTGATCATCACCTGCTTCGTGTCGAGGTCTTGCACCGGATGGTTTGCGCCGTGATGGCCGAATTTCATCTTCAATGTCTTTGCGCCGGATGCGAGCGCCATGATCTGGTGTCCGAGACAGATGCCGAAGGTCGGGATGCCGCGTTCAATCAGTTCGCGGGTAGCTGCGATTGCGTAGTCGCAGGGCTCCGGGTCGCCGGGTCCGTTGGACAGGAAGATGCCGTCAGGGTTCAGAGCGAGCGCTTCCGCTGCGGATGCCTGCGCGGGCAGCACCGTGACCTTGCAGCCACGCTCGGCCAGCATGCGCAGGATGTTGTACTTGACGCCATAGTCATAGGCAACGACATGGAATTTCGGTTTGGTCTGCTTGCCGTAGCCTTCGCCGAGCTTCCATTCCGATTCCGTCCACACATAGGACTTGGCCGTGGAAACCACCTTCGCGAGATCCATGCCGGCCAGGCCCGGGAAGGATTTTGCCAGCGCCAGTGCCTCTTCGACGTTGGCCGCCTCGCCCGCCATGATCGCGCCGTTTTGCGCACCCTTCTCGCGCAAGATGCGCGTGAGCTTGCGGGTATCGATGCCGGCGATGCCGACCACGTTTTCCGCCTTCAGATAGTCGGACAGGGTTTGCTTCGAGCGGAAGTTCGAGGCCAGCAGCGGCAGGTCCTTGATGATCAGGCCGGCAGCGTGGATTTTGCTCGCCTCGACGTCTTCTTCATTTACGCCGACGTTACCGATGTGCGGATAGGTCAGGGTGACAATTTGACGGCTGTAACTGGGGTCGGTCAGGATTTCCTGGTAGCCTGTAATGGCCGTGTTGAACACGACTTCGCCGATCGTATGACCGGAAGCACCAATTGAAAAACCCTGGAAAATCGACCCGTCTGCAAGCGCTAGGATGGCCGGAACTGATTGGCCAGAAAAAAATGGCAGCAAGGGTAACTCCTGAGATTGTTACCGCCGCTGCGCCGCGCCAGAACGACCGCCAACCGAACGGCTTGCGCTGGGTATCGAGGGTCTTTTTGGGACGAGATGGAAGGGGTATGCGCTACGGCGGACTGAATTAGTTAAACCCCGAAATTATAGCCGAGAACACCCTTTCCTGCAAACTTGTAAGTTTGCGGTAAGGCAGTCGGCGCCCGGCGCAGAAATCTCGAAATCATGCCGCCGCCGCGGCGTGTCAGAGTGCCAGCGCCGCGATGCCCGCCTTGGCAATTTGCACGTCTTCAGAAGATTTGACGCCCGAAACCCCGACAGCGCCGATGCATTGACCGTTCGCCATGATCGGAACGCCGCCTTCCAGCATGCCTTCCACAGCCGGCACGGTGACGAACGACACGCGACCGTTGTTGATCATGTCTTCGTACACCTTGGTTTCCCGGCGCCCCAAGGCCGCAGTCCTGGCCTTGGCGGGTGCGATGTGCGAGGAAATCGGCGCTGCGCCGTCCAGACGTTGCAGCCAAAGCAGATGGCCGCCATCATCCACGATCGAAATCGTGACTGCCCAGTTGTTTGCCTTTGCTTCAGTTTCGGCAGCTGCGGCGATCTTCTTGACGTCGTCGAGCGTGAGGACTTGTTTGGATTGCATTGCGCCTCCATGGTGGGTATCCAGGGATTGTACGTCCACCGCACCACATGCGCCGTCCGCATAAGTACGTAGGTGCGTCAGCGCTTGTTTTGCTTCAAGAGCAGATCAACCAAAGGTTGCAGTTCGGCCGACAGCTTGCCGATATGCGGCAACACCTCATCCTGCCGCCCGTCCTTGATCCATTGCAGCAGGGTTGCCAGATCGGGACTGCCTGATTTTTCACTCGCACCAAGCGGGTCCGCGGCGCACTCGCGCGCGTCCGACACGGGAATGTCGCCGCGCAAAAACGCCATTTCCTCTTCCTTGCCCACGATTCCCGTGATTGCGCGGGTCAGGCCGAGCATCGCGCGCCGACGTGCCAGTCCTTGAATTGCCTGCAGATTGACGGTGCCGTGCTCCGGGCAATCGTCGCTGAGCGATGCAAGGCCGCAACTTGCGATAAATGCCATCCGGTCACTTTTGATCAATTGCGCGTTGGCAATTGCCCGGCATATGCGTTGAGCAAAACAGCGGGCGGAATCGAAATTGATGCTGCCCGTCGCAAGAATGAATTCCGCTTCGCCGCTCCGCGCAACATGGTCGCTTTGCCGCACGGTCCGGCGCAGCAGATCACCGATCGCCCTCACCACGTTTTGTGGCGGTGCTGCCGCGACATCGTCCACACCGATATGCTTCAGACCGATGCAGACATGGAGGACGACAAAGTTTTTCCTGGATTTGACGGAGTTCGCCAGCAGCGATTCGACGCCGGCCCGCGCGGCGTCGGCAGACGGCAGGCTTTCCGGAGAAATGTCTTCGGCGTTCTCGACCAGCGCTTCCAGGCTGCGCTCGAATTCATGTTGCGTCGTCACCAGCTTGGACAAAATATCGAGGCGGGACAGGAGCTGTGCGGTGCCGATACCCTTGGTAATCAAATCGGTGGCGCCTGCGGCTTTGGCGCGGTCACGCTCCTCGTGCTCGTCGCTGCCGGATACGACCACGACCGGGATGTCGCGTATACGGCTGATGCGGGAGCTGCGGATGCGGTGCAACAACCCATAACCATCCAGCTTCGGCATCGTCAGGTCGGTGATGACCACGCGTATGCTTGGGTCCAGCAGCAAGGTTTCCCAAGCCTCTTCGCCGTCGAGCGCCTCGCGAAAATCGAACATGCCTTCGATATGCTTGATCAGCGTTGCGCGCACGATGCGCGAATCGTCAGCGATCAGGACGCGCGGCTTGGCAGGCAGTTCAATCGAGGTTTGTGTGGTCATGCGAGACAGTGAAGTATGCTTTCTTGCAAGCATAACCCTGCATCATGGATTTTGACAGCACCACCCATTTCCCTTACATTGTCCGTGTCTTTACCACGCAACTTATTCGAATGGCAACTTTTCTGTCAGGGCAACGGTCCCGCATCCAAGTGCGCATTTGCGCGCTGGGGATCAGCTTGTGTCTGGCCGGATTGGCGTATGCGGACGATCAGAACCCGGCGACGGAGCAGACAACCACATTGACCAGATTGCAGGAGCTCACCTCGCGTGCCAAGGCGAACGCATCGGAACTCGTGGTCCGCGCGATGGGATTGATCGGCATCCGCTACAAGTATGGCGGCACTGCACCGGAAAGCGGTCTGGATTGCAGCGGCCTCGTGCGATACCTGTTCAAGGACGTGTGGGGAACCGACTTGCCGCGTACTTCCGAGGAAATGAGCCGGGTCGGCGAGAAAGTCGACACGCAGAATCTGCAGCCCGGCGATCTCGTTTTCTACAACACCCTGCGGCATGCTTTTTCACACGTCGGCATCTACCTCGGCAACAACAAGTTCATCCACTCCCCCTCGCCCGGCGGCGAAGTCCGCATTGAAAGCATGGACCTGAGCTACTGGAAAAAGCGCTTCAACGGCGCGCGCCGCATCAACGAGCCGGAATAGACCTCCGGACCGAGCAGGCGCGTACCCGGCCTACTGTTCGCGTTTTGCATTCAGGCGGCGCTTGATTTCCGGCAGCAAGGCGGCTGTGGCCTGCTCGCCCGCCAGAATCGCAGTATTTCTAGCCGGAAAATCACTTCCCTTCATCGTACCCAGCCGGGGCTGAATCACGATGTCGGCATCCTTCAACTCGTAGTGATTGATGCTTTGTCCCATGATGGCGAAGGTTTGCAACAACACGTCGAGGTTGCTGGACGAAGGTTGCGCATCCGGTTGGGATGAAATGTTCACGGCAATGACGAAGTCCGCGCCCATTTCGCGTGCAAACCGCACCGGAACCGGGGAAACGAGCCCGCCATCGACATACGAGTGCTCACCGATCTTCACCGGCTGGAATACGCTTGGAACTGCGGAAGATGCGCGAACAGCCAGGCCGGTATTGCCACGCTGGAACAGAATCGGTTGGCCATTATGCAAATCGGTGGCGACGGCGCCGAACGGGATTTTGAGCTTTTCGAGCGGAACGTTGTTCACCGTGCGGTTGACGTAGTTTTGCAAGGCCTCGCCCTTGAGCACGCCGGTCGCCTTGCTGAAAAACGGAACCGACCAGTCCGAGATGGTTGCCTCATCCATTTCCAATGCCAGCTTATGCAGCGCGAAGCCGTTGTTCCCGGCGGCATACAAGGCGCCGACCAGGCTTCCGGCACTGGTGCCCACTACCAGGTCCGGCACGATCCCCTGCGCTTCCAGCGCCTTGATCACGCCGATATGCGCGAATCCACGTGCGGCTCCACCGCCTAGTGCGAGCCCGATCTTTACCTGCCGAGGGGCTTTGGGCTGGCTGGCTGCTTGCGCGGCCGGCTGAGAGGCCGGAGGATGAGTCACGGTCGAGCAGCCGACAAACAACAACACAGCGGAAAAGAGAACAGCCAGGGATGAACGTTTCATGGATGAGCGTGGGCGCGCGACGGCGCGTGAAAAAACATTGAGCGATGGTGATGACGGACAAGACCCGCCACAAAAACCGGCATTGCCTGAAGACATCGCATTTTAACGGATGTTTTCGCCGTGCATCCCGAATGCGGAGGGTAAAGTGAGGAACGGCTGGCGGGCTTGCATGCAATGTCAGCGCGTCAACAAGGTCGGTCCGAATCCTTGGAACGGACCCAATGGGCTTCTCTCCTCTTCCCGCTGGTGCACGCTGGGTTTGCCGTTCCAAAGCTTATACACCACGGTATCGCCCTTGATGACAAACACTGCGTTGAATCGCCAGCCCGTTATATCTATTTGTCTCTTGAAATTGAAGAAATCTAGCCAGAAGTTTCCGTAACGCTTCCGATCGAGGGACACTTGATCAACTTCATAGGCGAAACAATTGTCCTTTGCCGAAACACACTCCCGCAGGCCCGGCTCAAGCACATTGAGGTCGTAGGAAAAAAGCGGAAACAGCCGTCGAAGCAGATCGGTGTGGCTGAGATAAGCCACATTCGGCGTCAGACCCGGATCGATTGCGAGCGCCTTGAGCTCGGCCACGCTAGTCTTGCCGGGAATGATCTTGTCGAACGCTGTCTGGGCATCGGCGTACGTGCGCCACGGTATCTGCGTTTCCTGTTTTGCGGTGGGAAGCAGGCTTGCACAACCAGCCACAAATACGGCAAATACAATACTGGCCATGAGACTTCTCAGGACAGTACTGCAAGACACTGCAGATTTTTGGGTCATGACGGAGAAACGTCGGGTCGGTCAGGCCCGAAAGCGAATTACCATACCTCTAGTTTATCCCAAGAAATCCATTCTGCCAGTTCATTCGGCATAAACCGACTTGCCCGGAAATTTCACGGTAAAAGTGGTCCCCTTGTCCGGCTCGGAATCAATCGACAGGGTGGCGTCGTGGCGCAGCAGCACATGTTTGACGATGGCCAGGCCGAGACCGGTGCCCTGGGTTTCGCGCGACCGGCTCTTGTCAACGCGATAAAAGCGTTCGGTCAGGCGCGAAATGTGCTCGGGACGGATGCCGATACCGGTGTCCTTCACCACAAACTCAGGCCGATTGTCTTTCATTCGCCACGCGAGCGCGATGCTGCCCTGCTCCGGGGTGTAGCGCACCGCATTGGATGCGAGATTGCCGAACGCGCTTCGCAACTCGTCGGTGCTGCCCTTGATGTCCGGGCCATCTACTTCCAGCGAGATGTGGTGCCTGCCTGCGGACAACGCCATCGCTTCGTGCTGAATCTGTTCCATCAAGGTCCGGATATCGACCCGCTCGGGGCGCAACGGATACTCGACCGATTCAAGCCGGGTCAGGGTCAGCATGTCCTCGACGAGGTTCTGCATGCGCTGGCCCTGTTCAATCATCAGCTTCAGATGCGACATGCGCGTCTGGAGCTCGAGACTCGGCTGATTGAACGCGATCTCCAGAAAACCATTGATGACGGTGAGCGGCGTGCGCAACTCATGCGACGCATTGGCGATGAAGTCGCGGCGCATCATTTCGACCCGTTCCGACTCGGTTGCATCATGCGTGACGAGGATTTGGCGCCGGCTTTCGAAGGGAATGATCTGCACGATCAGCTTGCGCTCGCGCAGGCTCAAGGTCAGCGGCTGCTCGTAACGCCCGAGAACGATGTAGTCGATGAAGGCCGGTGTGCGCACCAGGTTGGTCACACGCATTCCCTTGTCGCGTTCCAGATCGAGACCAAGATGCCGTTCCGCCGCAGGATTGCACCATTCCAGGAACAAGACGTCGTCCATGATCGCGACACCGTCGGGCAACAGGCGCATTGCCTGCCGGAAGCGGGCCAGCCACTCCGTCAACTCCGCCTGGTTTTTTTCGTCGTCGCGACGCAGCTTGTACAAGCGTGAAAAGATACCCGTCCAGGCGCCCCAGCCATCCGGCAGTTTGGCACTGCTCGGATTATCGAGCCAGTCCGAGAGCTGAAAGAGGTAATGCAATTGCGTGGCCAGCATGACCAGCATCGCGCCCACGATTGCCGCAAGCGCGACGATCGGACCGAAGAAATACCAGACGATTCCGGCCCCAGCTAAAAGAAGCATCAGCCGCAAGGCCACCGGGATCCAGAATACCAGGCGTCGATTCATGAAAAGGCGTGTTTATTTTTCGGACAGCATATAGCCTACACTACGCACTGTCTTGATGAGCGATTCCGCATCCTTGAGTGCCTTGCGCAGCCGCAGCACATGCACGTCGACCGTGCGCTCTTCGATCACCACGTGATCGCCCCATACCTTGTCCAGAAGCTGGCTGCGCGAAAACACCCGGTCCGGATGCGCGAGGAAAAATTTCAACAGCTTGAACTCGGCATGTCCGATATCGATCCTTTCCCCGTGCAGTTGAACAGTGCAACTGACCGGATCAAGGATGACCGCTCCGGCCGTCATCAGACTCTGCGCATGCTCCGGACTCTTGCGCCGTAACAGCGCCTTGATGCGCGAAGTCAGCTCGCGCGGCGAGAACGGTTTCGTAATGTAATCGTCCGCGCCCTGGTCCAGACCCGCGATCTTGTCCTCTTCCATGCTCTTCGCGGTGAGCATGATCACCGGCAGTTGTTGCTGCTGGCGGTCGGCGCGAATACGCGACAACAATCTCAATCCGCTCTGGTCCGGCAGCATCCAGTCGAGCAGCACCAGATGTGGCGCGCGGCGCTGAATGAACTCCCAGGCTTCCGCGGCGGTGTGTACCGCGAACGTGTTCCAGCCGGCCTCCCTGAGCGTAAACGTCACCAGCTCAATGATGGCTGGCTCGTCCTCGACAATCAGTATTGTGGTTTTATCGACGGCCATGTTCAGAGTGAGTCGTCCTTCTTGGCGTGTGCGAAATCGGTATGGCGAATGTCCTTGCCTTCGACCACATATACCACATATTCGGCGATGTTTTTCGCATGGTCGCCGATCCGTTCGATGGCCTTGGCCACCCACAAAGTATCGAGCGCTGCCGAGATCGTGCGCGGGTCTTCCATCATGAAGGTGATCATGGTGCGAATGATGGAACGGAATTCATGATCGATCGCCTGATCCTGTCCGATGATGCGGGCCGCCTGCGTGTCATCCAGACGAGCGAAAGTATCGAGTGCCCCATGCAGCAGATCCGCCGTGTTGTGCGCCATCACGCGAATTGCTTCGTAATGATTGAGCACGCCCACCGTGCCTCGCTCATGCAGGTTCTTCGCGCTGCGCGCGATCTTGGTCGCCTCGTCGCCGATGCGTTCCAGATCGGTGATCACCTTGAGCGTGGCCATGACGGTACGCAGATCGTTTGCCGCCGGCTGGCGCTTGACGATCAGATGACTGCAGGTGTCGTCGAGCGTGACTTCGAGCCGGTTGACGTTTTCGTCGGCCTTGATCACTTGCTCCGCCTGTTCAAGATTGCCTGTTCGGAAGCTGGCGATGGCATCGCTGAACTGGTTTTCCACCAGTCCGCCCATGAGCAGCACCTTCGACCGGATCGCTTCGAGGTCCTGGTCGTATTGTTTCGAAGAATGGTCACCTGGCATCAGGTTCTCCTTAATGATTCGATATTCGTTTGCGACGGGTCAGCCGAAGCGGCCCGTGATGTAATCCTGCGTCGCCTTCTTCGCCGGGTTCATGAAGACCTGATCGGTCTCGCCGAATTCCACCAGCTCGCCCAGATACATGTAGGCGGTATAGTCCGAGCAGCGTGCCGCCTGCTGCATGTTGTGCGTGACGATGGCGATCGTGTAGTCGTGTTTCAGTTCGTGGATCAGCTCTTCGATCTTGACTGTCGATATCGGATCGAGCGCCGACGTCGGCTCGTCCAGCAAGAGCACGTCGGGCTTGACCGCGATTCCGCGCGCGATGCACAGACGCTGCTGCTGGCCGCCGGAAAGGCTGAGACCGCTCTTGTTCAGCTTGTCCTTCACCTCTTCCCAGATGGCCGCCTTGCGCAGCGCCGCTTCGACGCGCTCATCCATCTCGCCCTTGGAGAGGTTCTCGTAAAGACGCACTCCGAAGGCGATATTTTCATAGACGGACATGGGAAACGGCGTCGGTTTCTGGAACACCATGCCGATCTTGGCGCGCAGCATGTTGACGTCTTGTTCCGCATCGAGGACGTTGCGGCCGTCATACATGATCTTGCCCTCCGCGCGCTGTCCCGGATACAGGTCGAACATGCGATTGAAAGTGCGCAGCAGCGTCGATTTGCCGCAACCGGACGGTCCGATGAAGGCCGTGACTTTCCGGTCGTAGATGTGCATGTTGATGTTCTTCAGCCCCTGGAAACCGCCATAGAAAAAATTCAGGTTGGAGATGTCAAGGGTGATGTTGTCTGCTGCCGTCAGGCTTGGAGTCGTCATCATGTCACTTCGGTACTTTCTGGCTGAACAAGGTGCGCGACAGGATATTCAAGCCGAGCACGCTGAAGGTAATCAATAATGCGCCGCCCCACGCCAGGGCGCGCCAGTTGTCGTAGGGGCTCATCGCGAACTGGTAGATCACGACAGGCAGGTTGGCCATGGGTGCATTCATGTTGGCACTGTAGAACTGGTTGTTCAGTGCGGTGAACAGCAGCGGCGCCGTTTCGCCCGAGATGCGCGCGACTGCGAGCAGGACGCCGGTCACCACGCCCGCCTTGACCGCGCGCAGGCGAACCATCAGGGCCACTTTCCAGCGCGGTGCTCCAAGCGAAAATGCCGCTTCCCGCAGACTGCTCGGCACCAACTTGAGCATGTTGTCGGTAGTTCGCACGATGACCGGGATCGCAATCAGCGAGATCGCAAATGTGCCCGCCCAGCCCGAGAAATGCTTCACGTTCGCGACGTAGATCGCATACACGAACAGGCCGATCACGATGGACGGTGCCGACAGCATGATGTCGGTGACGAAGCGCGTAACCTGGGCCAGCCAGCTTTCCTCGCCGTATTCCGCGAGATAGATGCCGGCCAGGATGCCGATTGGCGTGCTGACAGCAGTCGCCGCCCCCACCATCAGCAGGCTGCCGACGATGGCATTCATCAGCCCGCCTCCCTCGCCGCCCGGCGCCGGGGTCGTCTCGGTGAGCATGCCGATGCTCAGCGCATCGAAGCCCTTGAGCAGCAGCGTCACCAGGATCCACATCAGGAAGAACAGGCCGACCGCCATGGCCGCCACGGAGAGCGCGATGCCGATGCGGTGCGCCCACAGGCGCCTGCGGTAAACAGGATTCATGACTTGGTCCCCTCTTTGCGGGACATGCCCATCAGCATCAATTTCGCTGCGGACAAGACGATGAAGGTAATGAAAAACAGGATCAGGCCGAGTGCGAACAAGGACGAGACATGCAGCTTCGATTCAGCCTCGGCAAATTCATTGGCGAGTGTCGAGGCGATGCTGTTGCCCGGCGCGAACAGCGACCAGGACAGCGCGTTCGCATTACCGATCACGAAGGTCACCGCCATCGTCTCACCCAAGGCGCGGCCGAGACCGAGCATGACGCCGCCGACTACGCCGTTCCTGGTGTAGGGCAGCACGATCTTGCGCACGACTTCCCATTTGGTGCAGCCGAGTCCGTAGGCCGATTCCTTGAGAACGGCGGGCACGACTTCGAATACGTCGCGCATCACGGAGGCGATGAAAGGAATGATCATCACGGCCAGAATCAGGCCGGCGGTAAGAATGCCGATACCCATCATCGGTCCCTTGAACAACTGGCCGACGACCGGCAACTGGCCGAGCGTATTGTTCAGCGCCGGCTGCACATAGTCGCCGAACAAGGGCGCGAAGACAAACAAGCCCCACATGCCATAAATAATGCTGGGCACGCCGGCGAGCAATTCCACGGCCGTTCCCAAAGGACGCCGCAATGCCGACGGGCAGATTTCAGTGAGAAACAGGGCGATGCCGAAACTGATGGGAAAAGCAATCAGCAGAGCGACCAGAGATGTCGCCAGCGTGCCGACGATGGCGATCAGCGCACCGTACTGGTCATTGACCGGATCCCATTCGACCTTCGTGATGAAGCCCGGGCCGAATTCCTTGAATGCCGGCCAGGCACCGATCATCAAGGAGATGATGATCCCGACCAGCACCAGCAGGACGCTCAGCGCGAACAGCAGGGTCAGTTTGTGGAACAGGAAGTCCTGAAGCCGCTGCCTGCGCATGGTCGATACCATGGCTTTGGCAGCGGCCTCGTATTCGTCACTCTTCCTGTCGGGTTTTGCGCCGGGCCTTGCTATCGATGAAAGATGTACGTTCATATACTCGGTCGCCCTTTCGGGCATTTGCATCCGCATACCCTCACCATCCAGTGATGGCGATCGCAATGGCGGATGCGCGATAGATGTCGGTGCTCACCAGACCGCCTTGCCGGAGCCGTCCTTCAACTGGGTTTTCCAGGTATCCTCGACCAGCTTGACGACCGCGGCGGGCATTGCCACGTAGTCGAGATCGGCTGCCATCGAACCGCCGTTCTTGTAGGCCCAGTCAAAGAACTTCAGCACTTCCTTGCCCTTGGCGGCATCGGCCTGGGTCTTGTGCATCAGGATGAAAGACGCTCCCGTAATCGGCCAGCTGCTCTTGCCAGGCTGATCGGTCAGGATCACGGCAAAACCCGGCGTCTTGGCCCAGTCAGCATTGGCGGCGGCTGCCTTGAACGTGTCATCGTCCGGCTGCACGAACTGGCCATCATGATTCTTCAATTGCGTGTAGCCCATCTTGTTTTTCTTTGCGTAGGCGTACTCGACATAGCCGATCGAATTCTTGATGCGCTGCACGTTGGCGGCGACGCCTTCATTGCCCTTGCCGCCGACACCCACCGGCCACTTGACCGCAGTGCTGGAGCCGACCTTCGCCTTGAAGTCGGGGTTGGCTTTGGACAGGTAGTCGGTGAACAGGAAGGAAGTGCCGGAACCGTCGGCGCGATGCACCACGGTGATGTCTTGCGTCGGCAGCTTCACGCCTGCGTTGAGCGACGCGATTTCCGGGGCATTCCACTTGGTGATCTTGCCCAGATAGATATCAGCCAGCACCTGGCCGGTCAGTTTCAGTTGGCCAGGAGCGACGCCTTCGAGATTCACGACCGGCACCACGCCGCCCATGATCGCCGGGAATTGCATCAGGCCTTCGGTTTGCAGTTCTTCTGCCTTGAGCGGCATGTCGGAAGCGCCGAAATCAACTGTCTTGGCCTTGATTTGCTTGATGCCGCCACCCGAACCGATGGACTGGTAGTTCAAGCCATTACCGCTGACCTTCTTGTATTCCTCCGCCCATTTTGCGTAGATGGGATAGGGAAAGGTTGCGCCGGCGCCGGTGATATCGGCGGCAATGGCGGAGGAAAACGAGATTGCCAGACCGGCAGCCGCAGCCGCCGATGTGAAGAATTTGTTCAGTCGCATATCTGCTCCATGAATTGTCGTCAAAGTAAGACGTTGCGAACTTTATCGTTGAAATGTGACGGCTTTATGACACATGGCGAAAAGCATGTCATAAATGCCGCGATGCTCGCAATTCATGTCATATTATTGACATAATGAAAATAGTCTAGGTGATGACTTGGCTAAAGTACAAGTGAAATAGCGTGAAGTATCAAGCCGACCAAGCCACCGACCAGCGTGCCGTTGATACGGATGTATTGGAGGTCTTTGCCGACATGCAGTTCAAGCTTGCGTGACATGGTGTCGGCGTCCCATTTCCTGATCACGCGTGCCACCAGATCGGCAATCATTTCACGGCGGCCGACGATTGTTTCCGTCGCAAAGATCCGGGCCCACTGATTCAGCTTCTTTTGCACTTTGGCATCGAGCAGGAGTTCGTTGCCGAATGCATGAAATCCGCGGTCGAGCTTGGCAATCAGCTGCGAGTCTGGCGAAGCGATGTCGGCTTCGACACGCGACTTGATGTCGTGCCACACCTCGACTATGTAATTGCGCACGAGAGGATGGCCGAGCACTTCGCTCAGCATTGCATCCAGCTTCGCCTCATATTCCGGCGAGGTTCGCAACTGCTCGATGAACTCATTCGTCAATCGCTGAAAGCGCAGACGCCATTCACTGTCGTCGTCCCGCATTTCCTCCAGCGTGCTTTGCAGCGCCTCGATCAAGCGGTGATAAAACTTGTCGTCGATCACCTTGGGCAGCCAGCGGGGACTGTTTTCATGAATTTTCCAGCGGATGTAATCCTTGTTCTGTTCAAGTGCGCGCGCGGCCATGCCGATCAACCGGTCAAACACGACCTGATGATGCTGTCCCGCAACCAAGACCGACAGTACTTCAGCGACCACCGGCGCGAACTTGGTATTTTCCAGCGCGGCGCTGAGGCGGTTCTGCATGAACTGACGCACGTCGTCATCTTCGATCACCTTCAACAGAGAAGGAATGGCGCGTGCGATCTGACGGGAAACGGCACGGCTGTTTTCCGCTTGCGCGAGCCAGGACGCGGCAGCGCCCGCGAAGTCAATCCGGCGCAATTCTTCGCGGATGACTTCCTGCGTGATGAAATTGTGTTCGAGAAAATCGGACAGACTGTCGCCGATGCGATCCTTGTTGCGAGGAATAATTGCGGTGTGCGGAATGGGCAGGCCGAGCGGCGAGCGAAACAGTGCCGTGACGGCGAACCAGTCGGCCAGGCCGCCGACCATGGCGGCCTCGGCAAAAGCAGAGACAAACGATAGATAGGGATATCCGGGCTGCAACAACCTGGCAGCGACAAACAGACCTGCCATCGCCACGAGCAAGCCGGTGGCCAATCCACGGGTTTTCTTTAGTTGAGCTGCCTGCTCTTTTTCGTGCATCGATTGGCTGTTTCCGATGAAGGTCTGCTATCCAATTGAGAGCATCGCGCACTGAAATTAGTTCGCGTATGACAACAGGCATTTGTAGCAACAATGCAATTTCATCTTGCCGTCATATTCGACAGGCAATATTGCTGCGCCTCAATCCCGCTCCTGTTTTGTCATCTATGCGCAAGTCAACTCAATCTCTCTCCCGCCTCATCGGCGCACTCTCGCTGTGCCTGCTGTCCTCGGCCGCAATCGCCGAACGTGACACCATCGTCATCGGTCAGGCCATCGACCTGTCGGGCCCCGATGCCAGTATCGGACGCGATTATGTCGCCGGCATAAAGACCTGTTTCGACATGGTGAACTCGCACGGCGGCATCAACGGCAGGCGAATTCAGTACATCGTCCGCGACGACGGCGGACAGGCCGGATTGTCCGCGAACGCCGCGACGGATCTGATCGAACGCGATCAGGCCGATTACCTGCTCGGGGGCGTGGGAGATGCGACAACACGCGCGGTGCTCGCCCTGCCCGCCTTCAAGCGCAGCGGGCTGGTGCTGTATGCGCCCCTGACGACAGCCGACTTTGCAGACAATCCCCGCATCCTTTTCTGGCGTCCCGCTTATCAGCAGGAGATCCGGCATATTTTTTCGCACTTCAGCAAGCTGGGAATCAGCAATGTCGGCATTGCCTATCAGGATACGGCGGTAAATCAGGAGGCCTATCGCAGCCTTGGCATAGCGATCGCGGAGCGCCGCATGAAACTCGGCGGCGTGGCACATTTCGGGACGCACGGCGAGCCAATGGCGCAGGAAGTCGCACAGCTCGCGGCCTCGAAGCCGGGATTCATTCTCGTTATCGCCGATACGATCAGCACGGCACTGTTCCTCAAGGAATACCGCAAGCATGATGCCCGCAGCTTTGTCGCAGGAACTTCCCTGATCAACCTCGATACGCTGCGGGAACTGGCGGGAAGCGCGGCAGTGGAATGGACGGTGTTTTCGCAGGTCGTGCCCAATCCCGGTGCCGGCACGTCCCTGATCCAGGTCGAGCACATGCGGATGATGAAGAAATATCGCGATGAAGCTGTTTCATCAATGACGCTCGAAGGCTTCGCGGCTGCGAAGGTGCTGATCAACGCGATTCAGCAGTCGAAACGCAACGACCGGCACGCGCTGCAGGAATTCGTCGCACGCAAGGGCGACATCGATCTGGGCGGCCTTTCCGCGGTCGTGCGCGGCAATGGCAATCGACTGTCGAACTATCTGGACATTGCATTGTTCAACAGAAATGGTTTGGCATTCTGATCCCGTTCACCATGCCTGCTTCATTCATCGTCCGCACGGCAACCTGGAAGCGCCTTCTTCAAGCGGTGGAAACAGTTTCATCGATTTTCCTGTCGGGATTCGCGGGCCGAGATGTAATTTGTGGCGAACTTAACATCTCGCCAAGACTCAAATCTGCTCGGCGAGCGATCGAAGTCAAATACGGCTCCCGGCCATGAATCGGCCTCCGGAATGCGAAACGACTCACTGTTCCGTGCCTGTCAGTTGATGCAATTCGCATTCGCCCCACTTCTTCAGAACGCAAGGACTTCCCATGAAACGACGAACAGCACGCCGGACCTCGGCCAATCCATTTTTTGGCTGGACTCAGCTCGCACTGAAAACCAGCGAGATGATGGTGGCCTCGGCCCAGGTCATCCATCATCGAACCGGCCGCATTGCCATGGCCGGCGTCATTCCGAATGAACGCGACCGGCGCGAATTCACATTGATGGGACAGGAGAAGGTTGATGCCCTCGCCGAGTCGGCACAGGCGATGGCGGCACGGATGATCGTCATCTATACGCAAATCGGCACACTGGCATTCAAGCAGCTTCTGAATGGCGCGAGCGGCTTCATGACCTACATCGCAAGCCCCGCCACCATCCTGTCAGCGAAGAGCCAGGCCGATCTCCTTGGCAGAACGCTCGGCGGTTCTGCCGCATTGGCATCACAGTTGTCCAGTTCACTGGCACGCTTGGCTCATCACGGACTCAAGCCTATCCATACGCGGGCCACGAGCAATGCCAAGCGCCTGCTGAGAAGCTGAGCAGCGTCGATAATATGTAGACTGGAATTGCGCTGGCGATATGGCGTGCGATCCGTCGCTCGCGATCGGAACGCGACCGACAAAGCTAGCGATACCTGGCCACGATCGCGCTCAGCCTGCCTTTCGCCTTCACCTGGTCAAGCGCGGCCTGGAGCCGGGCGACCAGTCTGTCGTCTGTCTCCTTGTTGAGTGCGAAGTAGTAATGAAGCGACTCGTTGAGAGTATATACCTCCTCATAATCTCTGGTCGGGTAGCCCAGTTCCTTCAGATTCCAGAGAATGACCTGGTCGCCATAGGCCCACATGTCGATCCGGTCCGCCTGCAGCATCTTGGCCAGGCTCATGCCCGAATTGGCCTGGAATGTCTTGTCCTTGGGCACACCCAGATCGTCGAGCAGTTTTTCGCCGACGTCCTCCCGCACCACGCCGATCCGATAGTTCGCGGCTTTCAGATCGTCGATCGAAGCGATCTTGATGCCCTTCCGCTTCTTGGCGACCAGCACGATGCGCGAAGGCATGATCGGCCCGACCCATTTGAATAATTTCTCGCGCGCCTCGGTTCTCGTGGTGGAAAACAGCACCGTGTTTTTTTCATTGAGCGCCGTTTCATAGCCGCGCGCCCATGGCCACACCCTGATGTCGGCACGCGTCTTCTTTGCCCCCGCTTGCGCGAGCATTTCAGCCAGCACGTCAACTGCAATACCCTGCCGCTTGCCGTCGCGTTCGAAATTAAACGGCGGATAATCTTCCGTAATGTAGGTGAGATCGTCGAGAGTCTGGGCGGAGGCCGGCACGACAACCGCAGCGAGCATGACGACAGCGACCAGGCTTTGCACGCATGCCATTACCGAGAAGAGAAGTCGTCGGCAGGACGAAAGATCGCGATAGTCCATGCTGTTCTGCGCCTCCGTTATTCCAGTTGTCGGCAACCATTCTACTACCGAGCACTGGGGCAGCTATGTCTGCGCGGCAGGCATCATCATTTCAAGTCGCCCGATCTCCAGCATCTTGCGATCGTGCAGCATCTGCAGGAAACAGGGCGCCTCAACCGGCGGACTGAAATAGTATCCCTGCATCTGGTCGCAACCGAATCCCGCCAATTGCATGAGTTGGTCCGCCTCTTCCACGCCTTCCGCCACGATGTTCAGTCCGAGGCTGTGCGCCATCGCGACGATCGCGCGCGCGAGGTGAGAATCGTCCGCATTGCTGGTAATGTCGGCGACGAAAGAGCGGTCGAGCTTGAGCCGATCCACAGGAAAGCGCTTCAGATAAGACAGGTTCGAGTAACCGGTCCCGAAGTCGTCGATCGCGATACTGATTCCCATGGCTTTCAGTCTGCGCAGCAATGCCACTGTCCTCTCGGGATTGCGCATCGACGTCGTCTCCGTGATCTCCAGCTCCAGATATCGCGACGCAAGATCCGCGTCCTGCAGCGCCGTGGCGACTTCGGTTTCGAATTGCGGACGAACAAGCTGCTGAACCGACAGATTGACTGAAACCTGGAGGTCGGGAAAACCCGCGTTATGCCAGGCTTTGACCTGCTGGCACGCAGTGCGCATCACCCATTCGCCGATGCCGACAATGAGGCCGGTTTCCTCGGCAAGCGGGATGAAGCGCGCCGGCGGCACCAATCCCAGTTCGGGATGCTGCCAGCGCACCAGCGCTTCGGCACCGATGATGCGGCCGCTGCGAATATCCAGCAACGGCTGGTAATGCAAGAGGAATTCCTTGCGCTCCAGCGCGCGACGCAGGTGCGACTCCATCACCAGATGCTCGTTGACGCGGCTGTGCATCTCTTCCCTGTAGCGCGCAACCTCATTACGGCCTTTTTCCTTGGCGTGGTACATCGCCGTATCCGCATACTTGAGCAGTGCGAAGGGATCGGACGCGTCCTGCGGATACACGCTGATGCCGACACTGCAGGTCACCGCGACCTCCTGATCGCCAAGCAAAACCGGTTCGCACACCTTGTCCATGATCCGCCGCACCAATGGCGCCACCGCCTGATCGTCGACGCCTTCGAGCATCAGCACGAATTCGTCGCCGCCCAGCCGTGCCAGCGTGTCGCGCTTGCGCGCGCACTCCGTCATGCGTGCGGTGACGGTCTTCAGCAGAACGTCACCGGCATCATGCCCGAGTGTATCGTTCACATATTTGAAACGGTCCAGATCGAAGAACAGCACATAAATCGCTTGCTTGTCGCGCTCCGCGGCCGCGATCGCCTGCTCCAGCCGGTCCATCAGCAGCAAGCGGTTTGGCAATCCGGTCAAGGCATCGTGCAAAGCCTGCCGGCGCAACTCTTCTTCATAGTTTTTATGATGTGTGATGTCGTGGATCACGGTTTGAATCGCGCGCGCACCGCCAAACTGAAAGCTCGCGCGCCGGACCTCCACGTCGATCACGGTACCGTCGAAGCGCATCATCTTGCCCTCGAACGAGCGCTGCTCGTGATGCGGATCCATCAGTAGCTGCATCTGCTCCTGCATGCGCTCGCGCCACCCGAGCGGTACCAGCTGCAGGAAGGGCATCGCCTTGACCTGCTCCGCGTTCGGCGCGCCGAGCAAGGCCAGCGTTCCCTGATTGACGAAGATGATCTTGTCATCGCGCTCGATCATGATCGCATCGGGAGACATGTCGACCACCTGCCGATAGCGCTCCTCGTTTTCACGGGCAGTCTGTTCCGCGAGCTGGCGCTCCGCCATCTCCTCGTTCAAGCGCTGGATAGCGTCTTCTTTCTCTGCGACCTTCTGGGCCAGCTCCTCTGTGCGGCGCACCACCAGCTTTTCCAGTCCCTCGCGATAACTCGCCAGTTCATCGATATCGCGCCGGATGGAACTGGTCATGTCATTGAACGCGGCGACCACCACGTCGAGCTCGTCGGTGTGCTGCATCTTCCTGCGCCGCAGCTTCAATGGTTCACCGAGATTGGACAGGTCAAGCTGACGCGCATAGGCGGCAATAGCCGACAAATGGCGGCTTACCAGCCGCCGGAATATGAACAAGGTGAAGATGACGACGATCGCCGTCTTGGTACTTTGCGTGACGAGAATGAGCAAGACCTTGTCCTGCAAATCACTGTAGATGCCATCCAGGCCGGCGATCACTTCCAGTGTCCCGAGCGGAATCTTACCCGTTCCATCCTTGGCATCGGAAAATGTGATGGGTATCTTGCGGGTGATCGTCTGATGGCTGTTCCCGGCAGCACGGCCCGCGTGCATCAGGAATTTTCCGTTTGCGTCGCGCAGTTCAACCATCTGGATGCCCGGCAGCCTGGCGATGCCTTCCATCTGCTTGCGCGTCTGCGTCTCATCCATCGTCCACATGGCGGCGCCGATGCTGTCGATGTAGGCCCGCTCGATTTCATTCAAGCGCAATTCAATGCCGGACACGCCCTGTCGAAAATCCAGCAGCAACTGCATGCCTGTCGCAACGAAAGCCAGGCATGTACTGCACAACAGGATCGCGGTCAGTACCCTCCGTCCGAGTGGATTGGCGTGCAACGACTCGTGTAACAACTTTCTCATGTCGTTTCGACCCACTAGTCAAAATTAATCGCTTGATGACATCGACGGAGTTTTTGTCGCTAGCCCAAGATGGAAACGGCAACTTTCGTTTCCCAAAAGAAAGGATAGCACTTTCGCCACCAAGGTAACGAATGCATACCGACAAATTATTTTCAGGAAAAAGTTAGCAGAGTGACACTCCCTGTTCCTGGGAGGACTGCCGGCGGAAAGGAGTGGGACAGAAAAAATAAAGCCGCACGAGGCGGCTTCAAATTCCAGTATTACTGGCGGAAAGGGTCGGATTCGAACCGACGGTACGGTATAACCGTACACTGGATTTCGAATCCCATTCGACTGGACGTAAACACAGCACGCTGAAGTCTAATCCCAGGTCTTATGCGGGTTTTCGGGCCATGTTCAAAACCGATGGGTTCAACCGGTCAACGCAACACCTTCCGTCAAACTACTTCAAGAGGAAGATCGTGTATGCATAGCTCAGAGAGAATGGACGACCGGCGTAAGGCGATAATATGGCGTGAATGGAAAAAGGGGAGCACCATGAGCCTGATTGCGCGCCTTTTAGAGAAACCGCCTGCTACGGTGTTTTCCTATCTTCTCTATCACGGCGGAATTCACCGGCGCCGCCCAGATAGTCGGAGCCCGCGGTTGCCACTAACGAAGCCGCAACCAAATCGGGAATGCCCCATACCGTCCCATCCGAAAATTCGACGCGCTCCACCTTGTGCTGGTCGCTGAAGAACCAGTTCTGCAAGGTCAGCTCTTCAAGCGTCTTAAGTTCGCCCTCGTCGGTAATACCATTGCTGTCTTTATCCAGCCAAACCTTGAGCTCTGACCAGGCGGAGTCTTGCACATCAAGCTTGCCGTCGCCATTTGTGTCTAGGTCGGCCATGGCGGCAAATCCGTCAACAGCGACCTGGCCATTTTTCAGCAAGGTATTGCTTCCATAACTCCGCCACATTTGTGGTCTGCTGATTTCCCGAATTGGCAAGATCATTATTTGTTCCGTCAAACGCAGCGAAGTATACAAATGTATCGCTTCCCGATACGCCCCCAACCGGCGCGCTGTTACGAATTGTTTGTGCACTTTGCAGGGTTGCATTCAATACCTGCTGCTTTTGATCATCATTCAGATTCAATTGGATGGTCATCTTTTGCTCTCTTTATACGGAGGATTATTATTTGCGCTCGTCGGGATAAAGCTGGGTAACTTTTCTTGATCGGTACATGCTTGGGCCAATGGCAGGCATTCCAGGCGATCTTGGCTCTGGAGAAATCAAGTACACCAATAATTGGGGGCCACGCACCATGAAGTAAACTTCGTTGTGTTCAATGTCTCTTGGTAAACGGTGGCGTAAATCGACTGTATCCTCGTATACATTCCCAGTACTCTTAATGCGCCACTTCACATAGAGAAATTGCCCTCTCAGCATTCGTCCACCATAACTAGTCGTCTGGTATGTTTTTCCTTCTTTGACCGCCCATTCAGCCGCTCTGACTGGAATCTTGGAATCGCCATAACGGAAATCAATAACCTCGGCATCCTGATTATCACGTGAGACATCGAAGCTAAAGGAATGGAAAACAACATCACGATTGAACGCGCAAGCGGCGAGCAGGCACGCAACTACAAGGGCAAAGACCCAACGTCCCAGGTTCTTCATGTTCATAGAATTCATGTCTGCGAATTTCCGGAATTGGCGAGATCATTGTTTGTTCCGTCGAACGCAGCGAAGTACGCAAATGTATCGCTTCCCGATACGACCCCGACCGGCGCGCTGTTACGAATTGTTTGTGCACTTTGCAGGGTTGCATTCAATACCTGCTGTTTTTGATCATCATTCAGATTCAATTGGATAGTCATCTTTTGCTCTCTTTATACGGAGGATTATTATTTGCGCTCGTCGGGATAAAGCTGGGTAACTTTTTTTGATCGGTACATGCTTGGGCCAATGGCAGGCGTTCCAGGAGGTCTTGGGTCTGGAGAGACCAAGTAGATATACAACTGTGGACCTCGGATCATGAAGTACACAATGTGCTTTTCAATATTCTGGGGAAGTCTGTGGCGCAGATCGACGGTATCTTCAAAAATGCTCCCAGTACGTTTATTTCGCCATTTCACGTATAAGAAATCGCCACGTAGCATTGGACCAGTCACGCCGTTGCCACCAAACGTCTTTCCCTCCTTGACTGCCTCTTCTGGAGCACGTACTGGAAGTCTAGAATCGCCATATCGATAGTCCAAAACCTCCGCATCTTGGTCATCCAGCGAGACGTTAAAAGCGAAGGAATGGAAAACAACATCCCGATTAAACGCACAAGCAGCGAGCAAGCATACAAGTACAAGGGAATTAACCCATCGCATGAGGTTCTTAGAGCGTTTAACAAAATGATCAAAATGGTGTCCAACGCACTTTCATCCCAAATGTCGGGGAGAGCGCGATGGCACGCCAACTGGTTGACCATGAACTATGGGAAATAGTCCAACCCCTGCTGCCGGTCCAGCGGCGGCGCACCACCCACCCCGGCCGCAAGCGGCTCGACGAGCGGCGCGTGCTGACTGGCATTCTATTTGTTCTGCAATCGGGACTTTCCTGGGACATGCTGCCCCAGGAAATGGGATGCGGCTCGGGCATGACGTGTTGGCGTCGTGCCCGCGACTGGCAAAAGGCCGGCGTCTGGGAAAAGTTGCATCGCATCCTGCTGGCCAAGCTGCGCAACGCCGAGCGGCTCGATTTCTCGCGCGTGATTGCAGACAGTTCATCGGTGCGCGCTGTGCATGGGGGAAAAAGACCGGGCCCAACCCGACTGATCGGCGCAAGGCGGGCAGCAAGCACCACCTCGTCGTCGACGGCAACGGCACACCGCTCAATGTGATCCTCACGGGGGCCAACCGTCACGATTCGACGCAACTGCTGCCTTTGCTCGACGGGATTCCCGCCATCGGCGGACGGCGCGGCCGCCCGCTGCGCAAACCACGGTGTGTGCAAGCCGACCGGGCTTACGATTGCGAGGGCTATCGTCTTATCCTGCGGCAGCGCCACATCCATCCTCAACTCGCCAAGCGCGGCACCGGGCATGGCAGCCACCTTGGCTTGACGCGCTGGGTCGTCGAACGCACTTTCGCCTGGCTGCATCAATTTCGACG
>NZ_DATFAF010000026.1:0-74703 GCF_035254865.1 Noviherbaspirillum sp. | reverse complement strand
GCCGCCGATGGTCACGCCCTTGGCGTTGAGCTCGTCGATGGCCATGCGCGCGCCGTTTTCATTGTCCTTGCCGAGGTGGGCGATGGCGCCGGAGATCGGGCCGACGTGGCCGATCTTGACAACCAGTTCCTGTGCCGATGCGGCACCTGCAAAGGCAAATGCAATCGCGCCGGCCAACGGAATCATTTTTGTTTTGAACTGCATAAAATATCCTCCTAAGGATTGAAAAAACACAGGGTTACTGCAACACTCACCTATTTGGAAGCTGCCGAAACGTGGCGGCACGGGCAGGGTTTTTCGGACTTCTCGTGACGCTTTCCAGAGCCTTGCTTCTATTCAGTTTTCTGAACAGGCAGACGGTACAACAGAAAAAACGGTTCGCAAAGAGTTTTTCTGTGGTTTTTTCCGACATTCTTCGATTTTTATATGCCTAAATTCCATGCCCTCGACAAGGTCGACCGCAAGCTGTTGAACCTGCTGCAGAAGGATAATCAGATGCCGACCCGGACCCTGGCGGAGAAGGTACATATCTCCCAGCCGACCTGCCTGCGGCGGGTGCGCGATCTGCGCGAGGCGGGCATCATCAGCGCGGACGTGTCCATGGTGGATCCGTTTGCTCTCGGCTACGGCATGCTGGCTTTTCTCGAGGTGTCGCTCAACAATCAGTCGGACGAGCACATGCAGGAATTCGAGGCGCGCATGGCGAAGGAAACTGAGGTGATGCAGTGTTACTTCGTCTCGGGCGAGTACGATTACTTCCTCGTCGTGCACGTGATTGACATGGACGCCTACTATCAATTTGTCCGGAAGGTGATTTCCGGCTCAGGCAATGTCCGCCACTTTCAATCCCGCTTTCCGATGAAGCGCGCGAAATTCGCGACGCGCATCGCATTCGATGAAAAACTCCCCGAGATACAGGTGCGCGTTCCGAAGTAAGGCATTCGCCGCGAACGTCGAGAAGGCCGGACGTCCGCGTACATCGAAGCGCGATCAGGCTTGCGCAGGACGCGTATTCGGAATTCCGCCCTGCCTGCGATAGGGCATGCCGGTAAATGCAAAGTCCACGTCCGGCGTGCGGCCGGAAATGATATCGGCGATGGCACGCCCGGATCCGCAGCCCATGGTCCAGCCCAGCGTGCCGTGTCCGGTATTGAGGAACAGGTTGGCAAAGCGTGTCCTGCCGATATAGGGCACGTTCGAGGGCGTTACCGGGCGCAGACCCGCCCAGTAGGCGGGATGATCGTAATCGCAGGCATCCGGAAACAGTTCGCGCGTGCGCCGCGTGATGGCTTCGCAGCGTGCCATATTCAATTCACGGGAATAGCCGTTCATTTCCGCGGTGCCGGCAACACGCAGGCGGTTTCCGAGGCGGGAAATCACCAGTTTGTAGCCGTCATCGGTCAGGGATACGGTCGGTGCCGCATCCGGCCTGATGACGTCGTATGTCGCGGAGTAGCCTTTGCCCGGATAGATCATCAGGTTGATGCCGAGAGGTTTGAGCAGAGGCGTCGAGAAGCTGCCCAGCGCCATGACGTAGGCATCGGCCCGCAGGACTTCGTACCTGCCATCCGGATTGATGACTTCGACGCCGCTGATTTTCGCGCCGGCGCTGCCGCCTTCCTTCAGCAGGCGCGTGACGGTGGTATTGAACCGGAATTGCGCGCCGTCGGCGGCGGCCTTTTCGGCCAGACCGCTGGTGAATTTGTAGACATCGCCCGACTCATCCGTCGCGGTGTAGTCGCCGCCGACGATCTTGTTTCCTATCCTGGAAAGCGCCGGTTCGATCTTCACCACTTCCTCGGCGCTGATCGATTGGCGTGGACAGCCGAACTCACGCATCAGCCTGGCGGCTTCCAGCGAATGCATGAATTCCTCGCGGTCGGTATAGAAGTGCAGGATGCCGCGTGTCAGCTGGTCGTATTCGATGCCGGTTTCCGCGCGCACCGCTTGCAGTGTCTGGCGGCTGTATTCGGCGATCGCGACGATCTGCCGCATGTTGTCGGCCACGCGCGCGGGTGTGCATTCGCGCAGGAAGCGCAGGCCCCACATCCACTGCAGCCATTCCGGCCGCAGGCGAAACAGCAGGGGAGCGTCTTCCTTCCCGAGCCACTTCAGGATCTTCAAGGGCGCGGAAGGATTGGCCCATGGCTCCGCGTGCGACACGGAAATCTGGCAGCCGTTGGCGAAGCTGGTTTCGTGTGCCACGCCAGTCTGGCGTTCGATGACCGTGACTTCATGGCCTGCTTTGTTGAGAAACCATGCGGATGCGGTGCCGATGATGCCGGAACCCAGTACGATGACCTTCATGACAGCGGAATCTCCAGTAGTGGTCGCAGGCGTTGGGAAGAGCGGGGCCGGATGTTATTCCTGCCGCCGCGCATTGCCATCCTGTGTACGCCTTTCCATGCAAGTTGCGCCATGCGCATGATCAAACTTGATGCAATTGAGCGCCGGCCCATGCCTTCAGGCCGGGCGGATCAAAGCGGTTTCTTCGCGATCTGCAGTTTCGCGATTTCCTGCGTGACGGCGCGTGTAACGGCGTCCTTGATCGAGTAGTGCAAACCAGCCTTGATTTCGTCCGCCAGTTTTTCAACCGCGGTTTGCAGCACGTCTGCAAGGCTGTCGCGAACGCGTTGCTCCAGCACGAAGTCGACGCGTTCCAGCACCTGCACGAGGACACGCTCCCTGACTTCGCGTTCCAGCCGTTCCCATTGTTCCTCATCCAATACGGCGAGCACTGGCGAGCCAAGCGCGGCGCTGTCCTCTTTCTGGGGTGCGATGGGTGGAGCCGGCGGGACGCTCGGCTTCGGTGCCGGCGCGATGCCCGGCGCTGGCGCGGGGATGATTTCTGTCAGGACCGGAATGCCGGCGTCCAGCGAAGAATTGCTCATGCCTTATCTGCCGTGAAATGCGTCAGCGGGTAGCCGCGCTGCTGATAAAACCGGTAACGCTCGCGCCCTGCAGCGGTATCGTCCGGGGCGCGGGAAATGATTTCAAACATGCGCTCGAAACGCGCGAAATGCGTCGGTGTGCGGGACGACAGATTGACCAGGATCTGGTAGTGCGGCACTTCCGCCTGATCGTCAGCGGTGAGAACGACAGGGGTGTTCGCCGCAAGCGGGTCGGAAAGTGGCACATGCGGCAGGAAATCCAGCTCCGAAAACGTCCAGAGCGCCTGGTCCAGCGCCGCCAGCTCGGCTTGATCGCCGGTCAGGAGCACGAGCTGGCAATTCGCCGCACGCGCCTTGCGCACGAGGCGGCAAGTGTAGGCAAGCTTGTCCGGTATGTTGCTGTGAAAATCGATGCGGGTCATGATGACACTAGAACCGGAATCCCGGAGGCGCGTTGCCGATGGCCGGCGGCAGTTCGGTTGCCGACGGATTCGCGGCCGATTTGCTGGCGCTTGCGGCATTCTGCGGCTTGCCACCGGCCTGCTTTGGTGCCGGTGCCGCGGGTTCGGCCTGCGGATTGCGGTAGGAACTCGGCAACTTGCTGCTTTCGGGGTAGCCTGCCACGGTCAGGGCGCTATTCCACGCACCGGGCTCGAAGCCGCGCTGCTTGCTGCGGCCGACGAAAAGCACCGGCACCTGTTCATCCTCTCCGGCGGCTTGCCGAAAGCGCGCTGCGTCTTCCGCGGAGTTGACGGTTTTTTCGGAGAACGGAACGCCGCGCGTGGTCAGCAGCTTGCGACCTTCATCGCATGGGCCGCAATTTCGTGTCGTGTACAGGGTCACCGGGTGGTTTTTCGTCGCTTCCGACAATTCGAACGGGAATCCCGCCGTGCTGACATTGCCGAGTGCGACGCCCTTGGTCTCCACGCGCGAAGCCGTTGCCGGTGGCGCGACGTCGCTGTAGGTCACCTTTCCATCCGGTCCGACCCATTTGTACAGTTGTGCATGAGCGCTTGCGGCGACCAGCAAAAGCAGCGCCGAACACGATTGCAGCACACGATTCATTTCTTCTCCCTATTACGACAATGCCTACGATGTCATGCCGCTGTGACGCAGCAAGGCGTCGATACTCGGTTCTCGTCCCCGGAATGCCTTGAACGACTCCAGCGCGGTGCGCGCGCCGCCCGCGCCGAGGATTTCCCGTTGAAATTTTCTGCCGGTCTCGATCGACAGGACATTGCCGCCGACGGCGCCGGCTTCCTCAAACGCGCCATAGGCGTCGGCCGACAGGACCTCTGCCCATTTGTAGCTATAGTATCCCGCCGCGTAGCCGCCGGCAAAGATGTGGCCGAAGGAATTCTGGAATCGGTTGAAATCGGGCGGAATCATGACCGCAACCCGGTGGCGCACCTCGTCCAGCACATCCTTGGCGGTCTTGCTGCCGTAGGGATCGTGATCAAAATGCAAATGCATGTCGAACAATGCGAACTCGATCTGACGCAGCATCTGCAGGCCGGACTGGAAGTTCTTGGCGGCGATCATCTTGTCAAACAGTACACGCGGCAAGGATTCACCCGTCTCGGCGTGGGCAGTCATGTGCTGCAGCACATCCCATTCCCAGCAAAAGTTTTCCATGAACTGCGAGGGCAGTTCGACCGCATCCCATTCGACGCCGGAAATCCCGGATACGCCCAGCTCGTCGACTTCCGTGAGCATATGATGCAGACCGTGGCCGGTTTCGTGGAACAGCGTGATCACTTCGTCATGCGTGAACAGTGCCGGCTTGACCTTGCCGTCGACCACGGCAGGTTCGGTGAAATTGCAGGTCAGGTAAGCGACCGGGGTTTGCACGCCGGATCTGGTTAGGCGGCGGCCGCGTGCATCATCCATCCATGCGCCGCCGCGCTTGCCGTTGCGCGCATACAGATCGAGATAGAACTGGCCGACGAGCTTGCCGTCCTTCTCGATGCGGAAAAACTTCACGTCCTTGTGCCACGCCGTCGCGGTATCCGGTTTCAGTTCGACGCCAAACAGTGTCTGGATCACGCGGAACAAGCCTTCGATGACCTTCGGCTCGGGGAAGTATTGCTTTACTTCCTGTTCCGAGAACGCGTAGCGCTGCTCGCGCAGTTTTTCGGATGCGTAGGTGACGTCCCAGGCTTCCAGCGTATCGAGGCCAAGCTCCTTCTTTGCGAACGTACGCAGTTCGGCCAGGTCGTTTTCCGCGAATGGGCGAGCACGCTTGGCGAGGTCTTCGAGGAAGCCGATCACTTGCTCCGGCGTTTCGGCCATCTTCGGCACCAGCGAGACTTCGGCAAAATTACGGAAGCCGAGCAGCTTGGCTTCCTCGTCGCGCAACTTCAGGATTTCGGCGATGTTCTGCGTGTTGTCCCATTCCGGATTGGCGCCGAGTTCGGATGCCTTGGTGACGTTGGCGCGGTAGATGGTCTCGCGCAGTTCGCGCTTGTCCGCATATTGCAGGACCGGGAAGTAAGATGGGAAGTGCAGCGTGAACTTGAAGCCGGGCTTGCCATCTTTTTCCGCAGCGGCGCGTGCTGCCTGTTTCACATCGTCGGGCAGGCCGGAGAGGTCTGCTTCCTTGTCGACGAACAGTGCGTATTGGTTGGTGGCGTCCAGCACGTTTTCCGAAAACTTCGTGGAGAGCGCCGCCTGCTTTTCCTGAATTTCCGCGAAGCGCGTCTTCTTGTCGTCCGGCAGTTCAGCGCCGCCGAGACGGAAGTCGCGCAAGGCGTTTTCGATGATCTTCTTGCGTGCCGGGTTCAGCGTGGCGTATTCGCTGCCCGCCTTGAGTGCCTTGTACTTCTCGAACAGCGCGAGATTTTGTCCCAATTCGGTCCAGAACTCGGTGACCTTGGGCAGGTTCTCGTTGTAGGCCGCGCGCAACTCGGGCGTGTCGACCACCGCGTTCAGGTGGCTGACGATGCCCCATGCGCGACCGAGTTTTTCGGTTGCATTGTCGAGCGGTTCGACGAAGTTATCCCATGTCACTTGTTGCATCGGCGCTTCGAGCTGTTTGACAACCGTACGGTTTTCATCGAGCAACGCGGAAATGGCCGGGGTCACGTGTTCCGGCTTGACCGCGTCAAAGCGCGGCAGGTCGGAGAAGTCGAGCAGGGGATTCAAGGCGGAGTTCATCTGTTCAGGTTCTTTCTGCGGCCTCAATGGTGTTAACGAGCAGCATCGTAATCGTCATCGGCCCGACGCCGCCGGGCACCGGGGTGATGTAGCCCGCGACTTCCTTCGCATTGGCGAAGTCGACATCGCCGCACAACTTGCCGTTGTCGTCGCGATTCATGCCGACGTCGATCACGACTGCGCCAGGCTTGATCATGTCGGCGGTGACGATATTACGTTTGCCGGTGGCAACCACGAGGATGTCGGCCTGCCGCGTGTGATGGCCGAGATCCCGGGTCTTCGAATTGCAGATGGTGACCGTTGCGCCTGCTTGCAAGAGCAGCATGGCCTGCGGCTTGCCGACGATGTTGGAGGCCCCGACCACGACGGCCACCGCGCCACGCACCGGATAGTTGATCGACTCCAGCATTTTCATGACACCATAGGGCGTGCAGGGGCGGAACAGCGGCTGGCCGGTCATCAGCAGGCCGGCATTGCTGATGTGGAAGCCGTCCACGTCCTTTTCCGGTGCGATCGCTTCGATCACCTTATGAGCATTGATATGCGGTGGCAAAGGAAGTTGCACCAGGATGCCGTGGATCTTCGGGTCACGATTCAGGGCGTCGATGCGCGCCAGCAGCTTCTCTTCGCTCAGGTCGGCGTCGTACTTGTCCATCACCGAGTAAATGCCGTTGTCCTCGCAAGCCTTCACCTTGTTGCGGACATAGACTTGGGAGGCCGGGCTGTCGCCGACCAGAATCACCGCCAGCCCGGGTTGCTTGCCCTGGGCGGTAAGGGCGGCGGCGCGCTTGGCCACATCGGCGCGGATTTGTTGGGAGAGTTCGTTTCCGTTGATGAGTTGTGCAGGCATGGTTGTCGGGAGGATAAGAGCGGTTTAAATGGGAATTTAGGGAAATTTAGGGGAATTATAAGTCGCCGGCCTGCACAGGCCGTCATGAATCGTGCCCGATTTGCTGCAGTGCCGCAGTAAATTTCATATTATGAGATTTAGTATCACTATTTGAAAAGTTAAAAAAGTGCTGTTAGAATCTTTTCACGCGCACAAACGCGACAAAATCTTGTCAAAAAATTCCGGGACGTGATACCGGGCCCGGCAAGCCTTTTCAATCTAGGAGACGTAACATGTCCGCCCAGCTCGACCAAGTGTTGGCGCAAGCCGCTAACGACCCCGATGTAATGGAAACGCAAGAATGGCTTGATGCGCTGGAAGCTGTCATCGAGACCGAAGGTCCGGAACGCGCTCATTACCTGATGGAGCGCATGGTCGACCTGGCACGTCGGCGCGGTGCCTACATCCCGTTTTCCGCAAACACCGCCTACGTCAATACCATTCCCGCCCACCTCGGCGAACACTGCCCGGGCAATCTTGAATACGAAGAACGCCTGCGCTCCTGGATGCGCTGGAATGCCATGGCGATGGTGGTCAAGGCGAACCGCGTTGACGGCGACCTTGGCGGCCATATTTCCAGCTTTGCATCGCTGGCCAACATGCTGGGCATCGGCTTCAACCATTTCTGGCATGCACCGACGGAAGATCATGGCGGCGACCTGTTGTATATCCAGGGCCACTCGTCTCCCGGCATTTATGCGCGGGCCTTCCTCGAAGGCCGCCTGAGCGAGGAACAGCTCCTCAATTTCCGGCGTGAAGTGGACGGCAAGGGTCTGTCTTCCTATCCCCATCCCAAATTGATGCCGGATTTCTGGCAATTCCCGACCGTATCAATGGGCCTAGGTCCGATCATGGCGATCTACCAGGCGCGTTTCCTGAAATACTTGCATGCACGTCAGATTGCGGACACCGCCAAGCGCAAGGTGTGGGCATTCTGCGGCGACGGCGAAATGGACGAGCCGGAATCGATGGGCGCGATCAGCATGGCTGGCCGTGAGAAGCTCGACAACCTGGTGTTCGTCGTCAACTGTAACCTGCAGCGCCTCGACGGCCCGGTGCGGGGCAACGGCAAGATCATCCAGGAACTGGAAGCCGATTTCCGCGGCGCCGGCTGGAACGTGATCAAGGTGATCTGGGGCAGCTACTGGGACGAATTGCTGGCGCGCGACAAGGAGGGCATCCTGCAGCGTGTGATGATGGAAACCGTTGATGGCGAATACCAGAACTACAAGGCCAAGGATGGCGCCTATGTGCGCAAGCACTTCTTCGGCAAGCATCCGAAGCTGCTGGAAATGGTGTCCCGGATGTCGGACGACGATATCTGGCGCCTGAACCGCGGCGGCCACGATCCGCACAAGATTTACGCTGCATTCAAGAAAGCGCAGGAACATATCGGACAGCCGACCGTCATCCTGGCCAAGACCATCAAGGGTTTCGGCATGGGCAAATCGGGCGAGGCCCGCAACACCGCGCACCAGACCAAGAAGCTCGACGACGAGGCGATCCGCGAGATGCGCGACCGCTTCAATATTCCTGTTCCGGACGACAAGTTGCCGGAAATTCCGTTCTTCAAACCGTCCGACGACACGCCGGAAATGAAATACCTGCACGAGCGTCGCAAGGCACTGGGCGGTTACCTGCCGCAACGCCGCATGAGGGCCGACGAGACCTTGCCGGTGCCCGAACTGTCGACCTTCAAGGCGGTGCTTGATCCGACTGCGGAAGGACGCGAGATCTCCACCACGCAGGCCTTCGTGCGCATTATCACGTCCTTGTTGCGCGATGCCAACCTCGGCAAGCGCGTGGTGCCGATCCTGGTCGACGAAACCCGCACTTTCGGCATGGAAGGTCTGTTCCGCCAGATCGGCATCTTCAATCAGCAAGGCCAGCTGTACGAACCGGTCGACCGTGACCAGGTGATGTACTACCGCGAAGACAAGGCCGGCCAGATCCTGCAGGAAGGCATCAACGAAGCGGGCGGCATGAGTTCGTGGATCGCGGCGGCGACCTCGTATTCGACCAGCAACCGCATCATGATCCCGTTCTACATCTATTACTCGATGTTCGGCTTCCAGCGCTTCGGCGATCTGGCCTGGGCAGCGGGCGACATGCGTGCACGCGGCTTCATCCTCGGCGGCACCGCCGGCCGCACCACGCTGAACGGCGAAGGACTGCAGCACGAAGACGGCCACAGCCATGTTCTGGCATCGACGATCCCGAACTGCCTGCCCTACGATCCGACCTTCGCGCATGAAGTCGCCGTCATCATTCATGACGGCCTGACTCGCATGATGGAAAAGCAGGAAGATGTGTACTATTACATCACCCTGATGAACGAAAACTATGCGCACCCGGGCATCAAGCCGGGCCAGGAAGAAAACATCCTCAAGGGCTTGTATCTGCTGCAGGAAGGCGACAAGAAAGCCAAGCAGCGCGTGCAGCTGATGGGCTCCGGTACCATCCTGCGTGAAGTGATCGCCGCCGCCGACCTGCTGAAGAACGACTGGGGCGTCGCAGCCGATGTCTGGTCCGCGCCGTCCTTCACGCTGCTGGCGCGCGATGGACAGGATGTGGAACGCTGGAACATGCTGCACCCGGCCGAGCAACAGCGCGTGGCGCATGTGACGCAATCCCTGCAAGGCACCAAGGGCCCGATCGTGGCGTCGAGCGATTACATGCGCACTTTCGCCGAACAGATCCGCGCATTCATGCCGAAGGGACGTACCTACAAGGTGTTGGGTACCGATGGCTTCGGACGTTCCGACACGCGTGCCAAGCTGCGCGAGTTCTTTGAAGTCGATCGCCACTTCGTGACGATTGCCGCGCTCAAGGCCCTGGCGGAAGAAGGTGCGGTGCCGGCAAGCATGGTTGCCGATGCCATTGCGAAGTACGGGATCAATCCGAACAAGCCGAACCCGGTGACGGTGTAACTCCAGTCAATAAGATCAACATTCCCTCCCTTTTCGGGGGAGGGCCAGGGTGGGATGGGTCATGTCTGACCGTAATTTCCGCCATTCCTGGCCCTTGCTCCCGAAAGGGGATGGGAACAAACGGAGCTAAAGCTATGAGTATGGTGGAAGTCAAAGTCCCGGACATCGGCGATTTCAAGGAAGTGGAAGTCATTGAACTGATGGTCAAGCCGGGTGACACGATCACGGTCGACCAGTCCCTGATCACCGTGGAATCGGACAAGGCCAGCATGGAGATCCCCTCCAGCCATGCGGGCGTTGTGAAGGAATTGAAGGTCAAGATCGGCGACAAGGTGGCCGAGGGCACGCCTCTCCTGACCTTGGAAACGGAAGGGGCTGCCGCGCCTGCCCCGGCGCCTGCAGCCGCAGCCGCCGCAGCAGTTGCATCCGCGCCGGCCGCTGTAGCGTCGACGCCTGCATCGCCGCCGCCTGCGCCCAGCCTGACGCTGGTCGAGTCCAAACCGGTTCCCACCGCTGCGCTCGAACCGCGCGAAGACAATGGATTCAAGCCGCATGCCTCGCCCTCGGTGCGCAAGTTCTCGCGCGAACTCGGCGTCGATCTGGTCCGCCTGAAGGGTACCGGACCGAAAGGCCGCATCCTGCATGAAGACGTGCAGAACTATGTGAAAGCCGTCATGGCGGGCCATGGCGAAACTGCCGCTGCGCCGGCAGGCAAGGGTGGCGGCATCGGCCTGGACCTGCTGCCGTGGCCGTCGCTGGACTTCTCCAAGTTCGGCGAGACCGAATTGCAGCCGCTGTCGCGCATCAAGAAGATCAGCGGACCGAACCTGCATCGCAACTGGGTGATGATCCCGCACGTGACGCAATTCGACGAAGCCGATGTCACCGAACTGGAAGAGTTCCGCAAGGATTCGAATGCCGCGCTGGCGAAGTCCGGCGTCAAGCTGACCATGCTCGCCTTCGTGATCAAGGCCAGCGTGTCGGCGCTGAAGAAATTCCCCGCCTTCAATGCCTCGCTCGACGAGAAGGGCGAGAACCTGATCCTCAAGAAGTTCTACAACATCGGCTTCGCCGCCGACACGCCGAACGGCCTCGTCGTACCGGTGATCAAGAATGCCGATGCGAAGAGCATTTCGCAGATCGCGCAGGAGATGGGCGAGCTGTCCGCGCAGGCGCGCGAAGGCAAGCTGAAACCGGCCGACATGCAAGGCGCATCGTTCACGATTTCTTCGCTGGGCGGCATTGGCGGCACCGCATTCACGCCGATCATCAATGCGCCGGAAGTCGCGATCCTCGGCCTGTCGAAATCGAGCATCAAGCCGGTGTGGGACGGCAAGCAGTTTGCGCCGCGCCTGATGCTGCCGCTATCGCTATCCTACGATCACCGCGTGATCGACGGCGCGATGGGTGCACGCTTCGCGGCCTATCTGGCGGAAGTGCTGGGCGACATGCGCAAAACATTGCTGTAATCCAATAAGCGGAAAGGAAGCGCCGAGTCGGCGGAAAGTGAGAAAATTCATCTCTTTTCACTGAAGACTTCGGTGCTTCCTTTACTTGCTGGAGAACAACAATGACCACTTGCGTCGTCGTCAAGAAGAACAACGAAATCGCAATTGCATCCGATTCGCTCGTCACGTTCGGCGACACCCGTTTGTCGCATGCGTACGAAGTGAATGAAAAGGTTTTCCAGGTCGGCGACTCCTACATCACGCTGGCCGGCACCGCGGCGCACTTTCCGGTCATGCGCAAGCTGATGACCGGCATGGGCGAGGAGTGCAGGCTGGCCGGCCGCGACGAAGTGTTCGAAACCTTTTCGAAGGTCCACGAAATACTCAAGGAAAAGTATTTCCTGAACACGAAGGAAGATGAAGACGACCCGTACGAGTCGTCGCAGATTACCGCGTTGATTGCCAATCCGCACGGGATCTTCGGCGTGTATTCGTATCGCGAGGTGTTCAGCTTCGACCGCTTCTGGGGAATCGGCAGCGGACGCAATTTCGCGCTGGGTGCGATGTATGCGGCGTATGAGCGCGAGCACAACGCGCGCGAAATCGCCGAGATCGGTGTGATGGCGGGTGCGGAGTTTGACAAGAGTACGTCGGGGCCATTCAGGATTTACAGTTTCCCGATGAAATGAATAACATGAATATTTCCTCCCTCTCGACGGGGGAAGGGAACAGACGGAGCTAAAGCCATGAGTTTGCAGGAAGTGAAGGTCCCGGACATCGGCGACTTTAAGGAAGTGGAAGTCATCGAGTTGCTGGTCAAGCCCGGCGACACTATCAGCGTCGAGCAATCGCTGGTGACCGTCGAGTCGGACAAGGCCAGCATGGAGATTCCGTCGACGCATGCCGGCGTGGTCAAGGAGCTGAAGGTCAAGATCGGCGACAAGGTATCCGAGGGCTCGCTGCTGCTCCTGCTAGAAGCTGCGGCAGGCGCACCTGCTTCCACTCCGGCGCCAGCCGCCGCACCAGCGCCCGCGCCGGCTGCACCTGCTCCTGCGCCGGCCGCCCCAGCTCCGACACCTGCACCGGCCGCAGGCAGCTATGCCGGCAAGGTCGACATCGAATGCGACATGCTGGTGCTCGGCGCCGGCCCCGGCGGCTACTCGGCGGCCTTCCGTTCCGCCGACCTTGGCATGGCGACCGTGCTGGTCGAACGTTATTCGACACTGGGTGGCGTCTGCCTGAATGTCGGCTGCATTCCATCCAAGGCACTGCTGCACGTTGCCGCGGTCATCGACGAGGCAGCCACGATGGCGGCACATGGCGTGAGCTTCGGTGCGCCGCAGATCGATGTCGACAAGCTGCGCGGCTACAAGGAAAAGGTCGTCAAGAAAATGACCACCGGCCTGGCAGGCATGGCCAAGTCGCGCAAGGTCAATGTGGTGCAGGGCATTGGCCAGTTCGTCAGTCCGAATCATATTGAAGTCACCGCTGCCGACGGCAGCAAGAAGACCGTGCAGTTCAAGCAGGCGATCATCGCGGCCGGGTCTTCCGTCGTGAAATTGCCCTTCGTGCCGGAAGACCCGCGCATCGTCGATTCCACCGGCGCACTCGAGTTGCGCCAGATTCCGAAGCGCATGCTCGTTATCGGCGGCGGCATCATCGGGCTGGAAATGGCAACCGTGTACTCGACTCTCGGGGCGCGTATCGACGTGGTCGAGATGCTTGACGGCTTGATGCAGGGCGCCGACCGCGACATGGTCAAGGTGTGGCAGAAGTTCAATGAAAAACGCTTCGACAAGGTCATGACCAGGACGAAGACGGTTGCGGTCGAAGCCCTGAAGGAAGGCATCAAGGTCAGCTTCGAAGGCGCAGATCCGTCAGTGACGGCACCGGAGCCGCAACTGTATGACATGGTGCTGGTGGCTGTGGGCCGCAGCCCGAACGGCAAGAAGATTGCCGCCGACAAGGCGGGCGTGGCGGTGACCGATCGCGGCTTCATCCAGGTCGATTCGCAGATGCGCACCAACGTGCCGCATATCTTCGCCATCGGCGACATCATCGGCCAGCCGATGCTGGCGCACAAGGCCGTGCATGAAGCGCACGTCGCCGCCGAAGCCGCCGCGGGACAGAAGTCGTATTTCGACGCGCGCGTGATTCCGTCGGTGGCGTATACCGATCCGGAAGTGGCATGGGTCGGTATTACCGAAGACGAAGCCAAGGCCAAGGGCATCAAGCTGGAGAAGGGCTTGTTCCCATGGGCGGCGAGCGGACGCGCCACAGCCAACGGGCGCGACGAAGGGTTCACCAAACTGCTGTTCGACGCCGAGACGCATCGCATTGTCGGCGGCGGCATCGTCGGCACGGATGCGGGCAACATGATCGGTGAAATCGCGCTGGCGATCGAAATGGGCGCCGATGCGGTCGATATCGGCAAAACGATTCATCCGCATCCGACGCTGGGCGAATCGATCGGCATGGCCGCGGAAGCCTTCGAAGGTGTGTGCACGGATTTGCCGCCAGCCAGGAAAAAATAGGCTGTCGCTGCAGTCGATGTGCGAAAGGCGCCGGCGTCAGATCCGGCGCCTTTTTTATTGCTCCTGCCGATGAATCTTCAACGAATCACGGCTCGGCTGGCTGCAGCGGCAGGTTTGCCATCTGGCTGAATGCGAGAACTGAAGCGCCACCGCCTTCTTTTGCGCTGTACATCGCGTCGTCTGCATTCTTCATGAGCTGTTCCAGATCCTCACCGTGCTCCGGATATATAGCGACGCCGATGCTGGCGGAGATATGAACGGTGTGCGCGTCGAGCATGAAGGTCTGGTTGAGCGTGTCGAGAATCTTGCTCGCCACGCCCATCGCATCGCCTTCGCACTCGACAATCGGCAGCAGCACGATGAATTCATCCCCACCGACGCGCGCGACCGTGTCGGATTCGCGCAGGCTGTTGCGCAGGCGATGCGCAACTTGCTTCAGGAGCAGGTCGCCGACATCATGGCCGAGCGTATCGTTGACCGGCTTGAACTTGTCCAGATCGATGAACATCACTGCAACCCGATGCTTGTCCCGGTCTGCAGCGGCGAGTGCGCGCTGCAGTCGATCGCGCAACAGCGCGCGATTGGGCAGGTCGGTCAGGATGTCGAAATGGGCGAGATGATGCATTCGCTCTTCAGACTTCTTGCGTTCGATAATGTCATGGAACGCAACGACCGCGCCGGTCACTTTGCCGTGGCGGATAATTGGCGTGGAACTGACCGATACCGGGAGCGAGCTGCCTCCCTTGCGCCAGAACATTTCATCATGTCCGCGGAAACTCTGGCCGGACGATACAACCCGTGTAATGCCGCACAGTTCCTCGGGATATGCGGAGCCGTCGGCGCGCGTGTGGTGGAACAGCGAGTGCGCGCATTGACCCAGCAGCTCCTCTTTCGACCAGCCGAGGAGACGTTGCGCGGCAGGGTTGCTGAATACGATGACTCCTTGCGGACCTGTCACGAAGACGCCTTCGCCGAGTGTCTCGGTAATCTCCCGCGAACGCGCCTCGCTTTCCTGCAAGGCCAGTTCCGCTTCCTTGCGCTCGGTGATGTCCTGGACGACACCGACCAGAATATGCTTTCCGTTGACGCGGGTTGCGTTGATTGCCAGTTCAAGCGGGAATGTTGTGCCACGCTTGTGCAAGCCCGCCAATTCCAGATGCCGTTTGCCGATGACCTTGGTCTCCCCCGTCAGATAGCGCCGCATGCCCTCGCGGTGCAAGGGTCGCAAGTCCGGCGGAATCAATGTCGTGATGTTGCTGCCGATGATTTCCTCGGGCGGGTAGCCGAAAATGTGCGAGGCCGCGCGATTGAATGACTCGATCGTGCCATTCTCGCTGATGGTGATGATGCCTTCGCCGACCGAATCGACGACGGTGCGGACATGCAGCTCACGCTCCTTTGCGGTCTGCTCGGATGCGAGCAGCTTCGATACCAGCGGCTTGACTTCGGAACGCAGCATCATCGCGCCGCCCGCAACCAGGATTATCAGCAGCGGAAAATACCAGTTCAGCTGCTGCCGGATCGAGCGATACAACTCTGCCGCATCCTGCTTAAGGACAATGCCGAGGCCGGTGTCGGTCAAGGGCGCGTAGGCCGCGATCACGTCGTGTCCGCGATAGTCCGGACCGATGAAAATGCCGGTGCGTCCCTCGAGCGCATGTCCCATGGCGGTCAGTTTTCCGAACGCGCCGACCCGGGGGAACCAGTGGATCGCCGGATTGCGGCCCTGCGGGAAGCAGCGGACATCGTCGCGCTCGCCAAAGCACACGCCCATCTCGCCCGTGGTGCCGAGACCTTCGATTCTTGCGAACTGGGCCGCGTTCAAGGGAAGTCTCTGCTCGAGCTCCAGGACTCCGATGGTGCGTCCGTTGTCGAGGATGGCGGATCGGCTGCCGAGCAGGAGCGTACCGTCCCAGCGCAGCGTCACCGGCGGCGTCGATGACAGCTCTTTCTCGATCGGCGCACCGCGCGAAATGCGCCCGGCGCGAAGTATCTCGCGGTTGCCGGCGTCGTACACCGCGACGCCGTTGAACCCTTCCGCAAGAAGGTTCCTGCTGATGCGATCCCGTGCATCGTCATTGCGGGCAGTTGTGCCGGGCATGTTGGCAGCACGCACGAGCTGAATCAAATCCGCATGCCGCGTCACATCATCTGCATGCCTGATGCTCTGGCCGACCTCGGCATGGAACACGGCAATGTGATTTTTAAGGCGTGCGTCGAGGCTGGAACTCAATGCTCTCTGCAATACGTTCTGCTGGATACCGAAGCCGATGATGCCGGCCGTGAGCGCGGTCGCGCTCATGATGGTCGCACTCATATAGCCGGTTTTCTCGTCATCCTTGAAAAAGCGCTGCGTGCGGTACCAGTCGTCTCGCCGCCAGCTATCCCATAGTCCGATGGCAAGCGCAATCATGGCGACCGCCGCCTGGGCTGCCATGCGCACCACGCCAATTTCCGGGTAAATCAGATGCAGGTCGAGCACGCGTCCGGCCACGCCGGCAATGCCAAGAATAAGGATGCTGAAGGTCGAGACCAGGATCACCGCTCCTGTCGCTCGTGATTGCACGCGGGGCATCAGGATGATGACAAGCCCCGCCAAAATGAATCCGACCGAGGTCACCGCCGGCAGCCGTCCCGGCCGGGGATTGAAGTCCTGCAGCCAGGAATGGAGGAAGGGGAGATCGATCAGCGGACTGGTATCGAAGAAGCTCTCAAGCAGGCTGATCGATGCAACAGCAATGACCGTCCTGCCAATCGCGGCTTGCTTTCGCTCGCGCCGCGGCACCTTGAAAACAGGCAGTATCAGAGCGATCCCCATCAGCACGAAGCACAATGCCGAGTTGAATACCATGCCGGCGAAATCGGGACGGAATTGAACGATGGGTGTGATTCGCAGCACCCAGCCCGACATGATTTCCAGACCAAGAACAATCAGCGCAAGTGCTACCAAGGCCTGGATTGACTGGATTGTTCTCATAGGCGCGGAACGAGGTTTTCTTCAATTCAATTTACACGACTTTAGGTCGAATGGCATGAATTACCTTCGCGTATGCAATCGAATTGACGACGATGTGGCGCGAACAGGGCAGGTGGTGTGAGCCTGTTGCGGGGTGTTGGTAAATCGACATTTTGGCGCTGCGGCCTTCACTGAGTTGAACAAGCAAAAATGAGCGGGAGCAAACCATGCGCGCCAACGAGTTGCTCCTCATTGAACATTCTTTCAGGCGCTAAAAACAGCGCCGGCGACGAGCGGCTTCTCGTCAAACCAATCCCATTTTTGAGAGTGGTTCCGATTAACTTGACTCATGTCAACGGGATCCGTCGCGCTTACCGCGACGCAACAATAAGTGATAGTCTGAAGGTGAAATCTACCCACCGGCAACGACGGTCTGTAGGGTTCCGAACGAATAAGTGTGTATCGGATTTTCTACCAGTGAGGAAACAAGATGGATACGTGGATGATCAATGGGGCTATGGTTCTGTTCGCTGTTCTGGTATCTACCGGCCTGTTCTTTTTCGTAGTCACCAGAGGGGCATTGCTGATGCGCGGGCTGTCGTCCGGCCCGCTGAGTGAAAAGGCGCATGTCTATCCGATTTATTCGAACATGGGCCTCATCAAGATGGTCGATTTTCAACCGATCATTTCGGCGATACTGCTGTTTCAGTATCCTCATCTGGTCTCGAAAATTGTTTCCGAACTCAAGCAAATGGATCTGCGAAACAAGAAGATCCTGATCACCTCATGCGCGTTCGGCAATGTGATTCCCCGCGTGGTGAGCGCAGCAGTCGAACGTGGTGTTGAGCGCGTCCTGATTGCGGACATCATCCCCAATGAACTCGCGCATGCGAAAACCAAGCTGCGCAGTTTCGCCGAGAAAGTGGAGTTCGTCGAAGACAATGCGGTTTCCATGAAGCGGGTCGACGGCGATGTTGCCGCCAACGTCATCTTCTTCCTGCTGCACGAATTGCCGCACCACTTGAAGGGGCAGGCGCTGAACGAGGCGGGACGCATGCTCGCACCTGGCGGCAAGCTCTTTCTTGCGGAATTTCACCGGCCCGAACTGCCTATCCTGCGTCTGCTGAGCTGGACCTACTTCAAGGTGTTCGAGCCGCTCGGCCTGGCATTGTGGAGCACCCATGACCCGCTCAATTACATGGAACAGACAGGCGAGTGGAAGTGTGAACGCACCACCTACTTCTTCGGAAACTTCCAGATCATTACGGCAACCAAGCTGTAGTCTCCTTGAAACGGGACCGTCATGGCGGTGATGGTCCCTGTTTTCTCTTGCCTTTCAGATCATCGGGCGTCGTCCCGAGGCACCCATCGCCTGTTCCAGTGCATGCGCAATCTGCAGCAGCGCGAACTCGCCCTGATGGTGCCCCACAATCTGCATTCCCACCGGCAGTCCGTCATCGGTAAAGCCGCAAGGCAGTGACAGCGCGGGATGCATGGTCGCCGTGACCAGGTAACAGGATCGCATCCATTCAATGTAACTTCCCATTCGGACGCCTTCAATTTCAGTGACATAGGGCTGTTCGATCGGAAAGGGCGGAACCTGGTTCACCGGCAGCACGATGAAATCGTAGTGCTGCATGAAGCGATGCATGCGCTGAAACAAAGAGGTGCGCAACTTGTTGGCGCGCGCGATTTGCGGCGCGCTCAGCTTTCGCCCCTCCTCGATGTTCCACACCACCGTGTCCTTGAGCACGCCGGGATGCCGGTCCATCACCGCGCCGAGGCCGGACTCGAAGGCAAAGGCGCGCAGCGTCATGAATACTTCGTGGGCATCGCGAAAATCCGGGCAGGCGTTCTCGACCACGCAGCCGATTTCTTCGAAGGCACGGCGTTGCGCATCGATGGCGCGCACAACGCGCTTGTCCACCGGCAGGCCACCCATGTCGGGGCTCCACGCTATCCGAACGCCGTTGAAGTCGCGCGCGAGCGGTGCGCGAAAACGCGATCCATCTTCTGCAATGGCGAGCGGATCGCGCGCATCCGGTCCGGCGATCACCGAAAGATACAGCGCGAGGTCGGTGACGGTGCGTGCCATCGGACCGCTCACCGACAGACTGTCCCAGCCATCCATGGCCGGGAACTGCGGCACGCGTCCGACCGAAGGGCGCAGTCCGACGATATTGCAGAAATTGGCAGGGCAACGCAGCGATCCGCCCATGTCCGTGCCGTCTGCCAGCGGCACCATGCCGGTCGCCAGTGCCACGGCCGAGCCGCCGCTCGAACCGCCGCAGGTCTTCGACAGGTCGTAGGGATTGCGGGTGGCGCCGAATACCGCGTTGAAGGTCTGTGAGCCGGCGCCGAATTCGGGCGTGTTGGTTTTGCCGATGCTGATGGCGCCTGCGCGCTGCTGGCGTTCGACGATCAGCGCGCTGCTGCTCGGAACGAGGTTTTCATGCACTTTCGAGCCGAAGGTGGTGCGCATGCCCTTGGTGAGCAGCAAGTCCTTGTGCGCCACCGGCAGGCCATGCAGCGGGCCCAATGGCTCGCCGCGCGCCTGCGCTTCGTCGGCGGCAGCGGCGGCAGACAATGCCTGTTCCGCATGCAGCGTGACGATCGCATTCACCTTGGGATTGATACTGTCGATGCGGGCCAGGTGGGCCTGCATCACTTCGCGTGCGGACAGATGGCCGGCACGGATTTCGGCGGCCATTTCGGTCGCACTCAGATGGCAGATGTCTTGCGTCATGTTTCGTATCCAATGGCGAATGCGAAGCTGTCTCGCGTGACGCCGAAGTCACTCAAGGAGGGAAGCCGCACAGACATCTGCCGGGCGCGATGAATTAATGACCGAGCGACGTCAGCACTTCCGACAGCATCGCGATCATGTGATCGATTTCCTCTGTCGTGATGTTCAGCGAGGGCATGAAGCGCAGCAAGTCGGGGCGCGGCGAATTGATCAGCAGGCCGATCGGGTTCAAGTCGCGCGCTGCTTCGACGATCTTCGGGCCGATGTCCTTGCCGAGCTTGAGCGCGCGCAGCAGGCCTTCGCCGCGTTCGCCGTCGAGGCTGTGTCTGATGCAGAGCTTGCGCAGTTCGGCGCCCAGATACTCGCCCTTGTCGCGCACCGCGGGCAGGAAGCCGGGTTTCAACAATTCGGTGAGAACGGCGATGCCCGCAGCCGTCATCACAGGATTGCCGTTGTAGGTGCCGCCTTGTTCGCCGGGCTCGAAGCAGGCGATTTCCTCGCGCGCCAGCAATGCCGACAGCGGCACGCCGCCGCCGATGCCTTTGCCCAGCGTCATGATGTCCGGTTCGATATCCGACAACTGGTAGGCGAACAACTCGCCGGTGCGGCCCATGCCGGATTGCACTTCATCGACGATCAGCAGCAGGTTGTGCTGCCTGGTCAACGCACGGAGCGCCTGCATGAATTCGCGCTTGGCCGGGATGACGCCGCTTTCGCCTTGCACCGGCTCCAGCATCACGGCGACGGTCTTGTCCGTGATCAGCTTCTCGACGCTGGCGAGATCATTCAGTTCCGCCTTCGGGAAGCCCGGCACCTGCGGCGCGAACATGGTGTCCCAGCCGGTCTTGCCACTGGCCGACATGGTGGCCAGTGTGCGGCCGTGGAAACCGTGGTTGAAGGTGATGATCTCGTAGCGGTTTTCGCCGGCGGCATTCTTGTTGAGCTTGCCCCATTTGCGCGCCAGCTTGATTGCGCCTTCGTTGGCCTCCGCGCCGCTGTTGGCGAAGAACACGCGGTCGAAGCAGGAGTGCTGGGTCAGCATCGAGGCCAGCACGATCGAGGGCTCGTTGTAGAAAGCGGGCGACGGATTGATCAGCTTGCCGACCTGGGCGGAAACCGCATCGACCACGCATTGCGGCGAATGGCCTAGGCAGTTGACCGCCCAGCCTTGCAGGTAGTCGAGGTAGCGCTTGCCGGTATGATCGGTCAGCCACATGCCGCGCCCCTCGGTAAACACCAGGTTTGGCCGGTTGGTGATTTTCATGAGGGCGTTGATGTCGTACTGGCTGAATTCCATGTCAGGGCTCCTGAATTCGAAAAAGGCAAATGGGGTGAGTCAAAAAAAAAGCCACAGGGCGGGCCTGTGGCTTAGTGAGCGCAAACGCTTACAGGCACGGCTTCCCGGGCTGAGGCAGCAGGGTACGGCGTCGCAATTGTTTGGCTGTCGTATTCATGAAATCAATATTAAGGTTTTTTGCGCAGTGCGTCAAAAACTATTTTCCGGCCAGGTCGGACGCAACATCGGCTTCCGAGGTGAAGGCGTCGGCATAAAATTCCTCTTCCGGCAGCTTGCACTGCGACACGAAATCGCGCTTGGCAGAATCGACCATGATCGGCACGCCACAGGCATACACCTGGTGGCCGGACAAGTCGGGCAGATCTTCCATCACGGCACGGTGCACGAAGCCGATGCGCCCGGTCCAGCCGTCTTCCGGCAGCGCGTCCGAAATCACCGGCACATACTTGAAGTTCGGCACCGTACGCGCCCATTCCTCGCACAGGGCGTGCATGTACAAGTCTTTCGGGCGGCGGCCGCCCCAGTACAGCACCATCGGGCGCTGCGTCTTCTTGTGGATCGCGTGCTCGATGATGGCCTTGATCGGCGCGAAACCGGTGCCGGAGGCGAGCAGGACGATCGGCTTGTCGGAATCCTCGCGCAGGAAGAAAGTGCCGAGCGGTCCTTCAAGACGCAGGATGTCGCGTTCCTTCATGTTGTTGAATACATGATCCGTGAACAGGCCACCGTCCATGTGGCGGATGTGGACCGTGAGGTGCTCGTCCTGGTGCGGCGCATTGGCCATGCTGTAGCTGCGGCGCTTGCCGTCTTTCAGCAGGAATTCGATGTACTGGCCGGCCTTGTATTGCAGGCGTTCGTTGGCTGGCAACTGCAGCGAGACCACCATCACGTCGTCGGCGACGCGGTCGAGCCTGGCGACGCGGGTCGGCAGCTTCTTGATCGGAAATTCGCCCGCGCCAAGCACCTCGCGCGCTTCGATCACAATGTCCGAATGCGGCGTCGCGCAGCAGAACAGCGAGAGGCCTTTTTCTTCCTCCGCGACCGGCAGGGCTTTTTCCTGGTGCGCGCCGTGCGTGACCGAGCCTTCGACCAGTTTACCTTTGCAGGTGCCGCACGCACCGTTCTTGCAGCCATAAGGCAGACCCACGCCGGCGCGGATCGCGGCGGTCAACACGGTTTCGCCTTCTTCACAGGTAAATTGCCGACCACTCGGCTGAACAGTAACTTGGAAAGTCATACAATCCTGATGATGAACAATAAAAAAATCGAACTGCCACGCGTGCTGATCGTCGGATGTGGCGATGTCGGGATGCGTCTCTTGCCCTTGTTGCGCGGACGTTTTCGCATCTTTGCGGTTACCAGCCAGGAGTCGCGCCGCGATGAACTGCGCGCGGCCGGCGCGGTGCCGGTCATCGCCGACCTCGACCAGCCCGCGAGCCTTGCACGTCTTGCGCGCCTCGCATCCTGCGTCGTGCATCTCGCACCGCCTCAATCCGAGGGGATGAAGGACCGGCGCACGCGTAATTTGACCGCCATTTTACCCGACCATGCGACCCTGGTTTATGTGAGCACGACCGGCGTGTATGGTGACTGCGGCGGCGCGCTGGCGGACGAGACGCGGCCGGTTCATCCTCAAAATGCCCGTGCCATGCGCAGGGTCGATGCGGAACGCGTCTTGCGTGCATGGGCGCGGCGCTCCGAATCGCGGCTCGCCATCCTGCGGGTGCCGGGCATTTATGCGGCGGACCGCTTGCCGGTCGAGCGCCTGCAGAAGGGCACACCAGCACTGGCCGCCGAGGAGGATGTGTATACCAATCACATCCATGCGGATGACCTCGCCCGCATCGTGGCGCGGGCCTTGTTCCGCGCACGTCCCTGCCGGGTGTATCACGCGGTGGACGACTCGGACATGAAGATGGCGGATTACTTCGACGCGGTCGCCGATGCGGCCGGATTGCCGAGGCCGCTGCGCCTGCCGCGAGAGAAACTGCAGGAAGCGGTCTCTCCGATGTTGCTGTCTTTCATGTCGGAATCGCGACGGCTGTCCAATACGCGGATGAAGGCGGAACTCGGCGTCCGGCTGCGTTATCCGACTGTCAACGACGCGCTGAAGGAAATCTTCGGCCGGCCTTGATTTGCCTGCTTGACCTTCCCATCATGGTAAGGTCGATAATGCAGTCAATATGATGATCAAGGAGCAAGCATGAGCGCGCTTCCGCACGCCAAGCAATCCGATTCACAGGAATTTACCTTCAACGTCGACGGAATGACCTGTGCGTCCTGTGTTGCACGAATTGAAAAAGTCCTGCGCGGCCTTCCCGGCGTTATCGATGCAAGCGTCAACCTGGGCACCGAGAGCGCGACGGTGCTTGCCGGGCGGGATGTCGGCTTCACCACATTGCAACAAGCTATCGAGAAAGCCGGCTACAACGTGGCGCAGCAGGACATCGATCTTGATGTCGAAGGCATGACCTGCGCATCCTGTGTCGGGCGCGTGGAAAAGGCCCTGCGCAAGGTCAGCGGGGTCGTCGATGCGAGCGTGAACCTCGCCACTGAAAGCGCCCACGTCAGGGCCAGCGCGGCCTTGCCGGTGAATGCATTGACCGCCGCCATCGAAGCGGCCGGCTATCATGCGCGCCCGCATCGCGCGGCAAGTGCCAGCGAGCAGGCGGCAAAACCCCATGACAAGCAATTGCTGCATGTCGTGTTCGCCGCACTGCTGTCCCTGCCGCTGATCGTGCCCATGCTGCTCGACCTGTTTGGCCAGCACTGGATGCTGCCCGGCTGGGTGCAATTTGCCCTGGCGACACCGGTGCAGTTCTGGCTCGGTGCGCGTTTTTACCGGGCCGGATGGAAGGCGGTGAAGGCCGGGGCGGGCAACATGGACCTGCTGGTTGCGCTGGGCACAAGCGCGGCGTACGGCTTGAGCGTCTATCAGTTGCTCGCGCACGGCGAAGACGACATGACACATCTGTATTTCGAAGCGTCGGCGGTGGTGATTACCCTGGTCCTGCTCGGCAAATGGCTGGAGGCGCGCGCCAAGCGCCAGACCACGGAGGCGATTCGGGCATTGCAGGTATTGCGGCCCGATCTCGCCCGCGTGCGGCGCGAGGGCGCCGACGTCGAAGTGGCCATTGAGCAGGTCGGACTGGGCGATATCGTCGTCGTGCGCCCAGGTGAGCGGGTCGCGGTCGACGGCATTGTCGTCGAGGGCATGAGTCACATCGACGAATCGCTGATCACCGGCGAGAGTCTGCCGGTCGCCAAGCAGGCCGGCGAGAAAGTGACCGGTGGTTCGATCAACGCGGAGGGTCTGCTGCTGGTGCGCACGGTCGCGGTTGGCGCGGAAACGACCCTGTCGCGCATCATCCGCCTGGTCGAGAGTGCACAAGCGGCGAAGGCGCCGATTCAACATCTGGTCGACAAGGTCAGTGCGGTCTTCGTCCCGATCGTGCTGCTGATTGCGCTGGCGACCATGATCGGCTGGTGGTTGTATGGCGGTGATATCGAACAGTCGATCATCAATGCGGTGGCCGTGCTGGTGATCGCATGTCCCTGCGCGCTCGGCCTGGCGACGCCGGCAGCGATCATGGCCGGCACCGGTGTCGGCGCGAAGAACGGCATTCTGATCAAGGACGCCGAAGCGTTGGAAATTGCGCATTCTGTCACCACCGTCGTATTCGACAAGACGGGTACGCTGACGATCGGCAAACCTGCATTGACGCAAGCGGTCCCGCATGGGATCCGGGAGCATGAACTGCTTCGCCTCGCCGCAGCTGTCCAGCAGGGCAGCGAACATCCGCTGGCGCATGCAGTGATGAATGCCGCGAAGGCAATGGATATTGATGCGCACGCCGCCACCGAGGTCACCGCGCTACCCGGACGCGGATTGGCGGCAATGGTGGATGGCCGCCAACTCAAGCTCGGCAGCACGCGCCTGATGCAGGAGCTTGGGATCGACTTGAGTCCGCTTGCCGAACGCGCATCCGAACTCGAGGGAAAGGGCAACACGATTTCGTGGCTCGCGGACGATGGAAGCAAACAATTGCTTGGTCTGCTGGCCTTTGGCGATCAGGTCAAACCGAGCGCGCAGAAAGCGATCGCTCGCTTGCACGCAATGGGCGCAAGAACCGTCATGCTGACCGGCGACAACAAGGGCAGTGCGGCGGCAGTCGGTGGTGCTCTCGGCATCGATCACATCGTTGCCGAAGTGCTGCCGGCCGACAAGGCTGACAAGGTCGCAGCCCTGAAGGGCAAGGGCCAGGTGGTCGCCATGGTTGGCGACGGGATCAATGATGCACCGGCACTCGCGGCAGCCGATGTCGGTATTGCGATGGCGACCGGCACCGATGTGGCGATGCACGCGGCCGGCATCACCCTGATGCGGGGCGATCCGGCGCTGGTGGCTGACGCGATCGATATTTCGCGCCGCACTTACAGCAAGATCCGCCAGAATCTCTTCTGGGCGTTTATCTACAACCTGATCGGGATTCCCTTGGCGGCATTCGGGCTGCTCAATCCGGTCGTCGCCGGCGCGGCCATGGCATTCAGCTCCGTCAGCGTGATCAGCAACGCGCTGCTGTTGCGCCGCTGGACGCCGGCCAAGACGGACAACGCGAAGAGGGCATCATGAATATCGGACAGGCATCCAAGGCGTCCGGCGTATCGGCCAAGATGATTCGCTATTACGAGAGCATCCATCTGATCAAGACCAGCCAGCGCAGCGATTCCGGATATCGCACTTACGGCGACAGCGATGTGCACACGCTGCGCTTCATCCGGCGCGCGCGCTCGCTCGGGTTTTCATTGGAGCAGATCAAGGATTTGCTGTCGCTGTGGCAGGATCCGCATCGCGCCAGCGCGGACGTGAAGGCGATTGCGCAGGAGCATGTCGCTCAGCTTCAGCAGCGCATACAGGAACTGACGGAAATGCGTGACACGATCAAGCATCTTGCGCACGCGTGTTCGGGAGACAGCCGGCCGGAATGCCCGATTCTGCAAGGCCTCGCGGCCTCGGCGGACGAGGAGCATCACTGCCATTGACGGAGATGGGGCAGGATGGGGCAGGGCAGCTGCCCCGTTTTTTCAGGATGCGCTGCTTTGTAGGACCGGATATCCCGCTTCGCTTACTGCCGACTTGATGTCGTCCAGCTTCGCGGATGACATGACGCGCACCTTCTGCGTCGCCAGGTCCACTTCCACTTTTGCCGCGGAATCCACTGCCTGCACTGACTTGGTCACCGCATTGACGCAGTGGCCGCAGCTCATTCCTTCGACTTTCAGTTCGTACATGATGTTTGCTCCTGATGAATAAGGGGTATCGATAGCGTAGAGCTTTCCAACGTGGGAAGGTCAAGTGCCATTGCGCTGTGCCGGTTCCGACTACTTTGTCCCGAACAAGCGATCTCCCGCATCGCCCAGTCCGGGGATGATGTACGCATGATCGTTCAGGTGGGAATCGAGCGAGGCAACATACACCTTCACGTCGGGATGCGCCTGCTGGAATACCTGCACGCCTTCCGGCGCCGCGACCAGTGCAAGAAAGGCGATCTGCTGGTCGGACACGCCGCGCTTCTTCAGCACGTCGACAGCATGCACGGCGGAATTGCCTGTTGCCAGCATCGGATCGCAGAGGATGAAGTTGCGATCCGCCAGATCGGGCAGACGCACCAGATACTCCACCGGGCGATGCGTTTCCGGATCGCGGTAGACGCCGATATGGCCCACGCGCGCCGACGGCACCAGTTCCAGCAAGCCGTCGCTCATGCCGATGCCGGCGCGCAGCACAGGCACCACCACCAGTTTTTTTCCGGCGATGACCGGGGCATCGATGGTCTGCAGGGGCGTCTCGATGCGCATCGTTGTCAGTGGCAGGTTGCGCGTGATTTCGTAGCCCATCAGCAGCGTGATTTCACGCAGCAGCTCGCGGAAGGTGCGGGTCGATGTCTCGCGATCGCGCATGTGGGTGAGCTTGTGCTGGATCAGCGGGTGATCGAGGATATAGAGATTAGGAAAGCGGGGATCTTGTTTCATGACGGTATTGGCAATGTAATAGCGTTCTTGGGGGCGGCTCAGGCGGATGGACCCAGCACTAAAGGCTGATTCAGCAGGCAACTGCGTGTCTCTCCGGCACGAATGAGGCGCGTCGATACCCGACAGGGAATGCCATGCTTGGCGCCAACATATTAATGGTTTTCGAGGCAACGGGATTCATTATTTGGAAACCCGTCATGCCGGTTTCCCCCGATGACTGCTGCTTGAGACCGGACTGAAGCCTGCAAATTCATCCGCAGGCAAGACGTGGGGCGATTTCTTGAAGAGAAAGCGTCGCCGGAAACAGCGTGGAATGCTGTCAGGCCGTGGTTATTTCCCCGCCTTCTCTTTGCTGCCTAATGAAAGGCGTGAGACCAGAGAGAACGGCAGGACACAGACATCGACAAGAATGGCCAGCGCGAACAAGGGCAGATAAAAGGGAATGAAAATGATCTTTACCGGCAATGGGTATTCCGAAGACTTGGCAGTGCTCTCTACGAAGCCGGAAAGTAGCTGTGTGCAAAGAAACATTACGCCTCCCAATATGGATAGCCGGTAAGTAGTTCCGAGTATAACTATTCCTCTTATGTTGAAAATGGGTATTTTGACAAAGGGTGGCTTGGGTCAATTTTGGGGGCGAGGCGCTGCGATCCTTGCCGGAAAAGCAAAAAGCCCAGTCACATGGACTGGGCTTTGCAATGGAATTCGTTGGTAGGCCGTGTAGGGATCGAACCTACGACCAACGGATTAAGAGTCCGTTTAACGGGGCAGAAATTTGTAGATCCTTAAGAAGATTTTTCCTGCATTTTCAAGGGAGTTGCGCTTTCGTCAGGGATCGAAGAGGCGGATGATTCGTCATTGAATTAAGCAGGCCATAAATTGAGTGGGTGACTATTTTTTCGCGCAAAGTTATTTCCATTGCGGAGTTGACGCGCTCACTGAACATCTTCCTAATTTCTTCAATTGAGACCTTTGATTCGCTCATCAAAATCCTTCGTGATGGAGTCAGCAATTCAGCTGCGGAATTGCATATTAACCGATCACTTTGCATTGGAAACAGTGATTTTCCGGCCTGTGGTGAATTAACGTTTTTGACTGGGGGCGCAGTCTCCAAGAAAAACACCATCTCTGGGAGAGTAGGGGCGAAGATGGGGGATTTCCTGTTTTGGAAATAATTGATTTTGGATTTGAAAAGCTGGACCAGAAATGGACCAGAAACGAAAAGGGCTTACAGGAAAAATTCCTGTAAGCCCTTGAATTTGTTGGTAGGCCGTGTAGGGATCGAACCTACGACCAACGGATTAAGAGTCCGCTGCTCTACCAGCTGAGCTAACGACCCAACGAGGACAAGATTATATCAATGGAGCGTCGTTCGGTCTACTCCCTGTCCTGAAAAAGTTCTCTTCATGCATCAAGTCAAGGCCGCCGTCACCTTCAGCACTTCGTCCGCCGTCGTGACGCCTTCCCTGATCTTGAGCGCACCCGCCACGCGCAAGGGCTTCATGCCGTCCTTGATGCTTTGCTGCGTCAGCGCGTGGATATCGGTTTCCTGCTTGATCAGCTTGGTAAAGGGTTGCGTGATTGTCAGCAATTCATACAGGCCGGTACGGCCGCGATAACCGGTTTGCCGGCATTCCGGGCAGCCGACCGGGCGATGGATCCTGGCCGGCTTGGGCAGCTTCCAGCCTTCGGTCAGACCGTCCCAGACCTCATCGGATAATTCGCCGTCCGGCTTCTTGCATTCGGCGCACAGCGTGCGCACCAGGCGCTGCGCCATGATGCCGATCAGGGTTGCTTCGAGCAGGTAATACGGGACGCCGAGTTCCAGCAGGCGCATGACGGCCGAGGGTGCATCGTTGGTGTGCAGGGTGGACAGCACCAGGTGGCCGGTCAGCGCGGCCTGGATCGCCATTTCGGCGGTTTCGAGGTCGCGGATTTCGCCGACCATGATGATGTCCGGGTCCTGCCGCATCAGCGCGCGCACGCCGTCGGCGAAGGACAGGTCGATGCCGTGCTGAACCTGCATCTGGTTGAAGGAACCTTCCACCATTTCGATCGGGTCTTCCACCGTGCAGACATTGACCTCGGATGTCGCCAGCGCCTTGAGCGTGGTGTACAGGGTGGTGGTCTTGCCGGAGCCGGTCGGTCCGGTCACGAGAATGATGCCGTGCGGACGCGTGGTGAGACCGTCCCAGCGCTTGGCGTCGTCAGGCGGGAAGCCGAGTTCCGGCAGCGTCTTCACCACGACTTCCGGGTCGAAAATACGCATCACCAGTTTTTCGCCAAAGGCGGTCGGCATGGTGGACAGGCGCAGTTCGATTTCCTGTCCGCCGGATGTGCGGGTCTTGATGCGGCCGTCCTGCGGGCGCCGTTTTTCGATCACGTCCATGCGGCCGAGCAGCTTGATGCGCGCGGTCATTGCGATCATGACGGCGGCCGGGACCTGGTACACCTGGTGCAGCACGCCGTCGATGCGAAAGCGGATCGCGCCGAGGTCGCGCTTGGGTTCGAGGTGGATGTCCGACGCGCGCTGTTCGAATGCGTACTGCCACAACCAGTCGACGATGTTGACGATGTGCTGGTCGTTGGCGTCGAGCTGCTTGTCGCTCTTACCGAGTTCGACCAGTTGCTCGAAGTTGTTGCGCAGCGCGAGGTCATGCGTGTTGGACTTGTTTGCGCCCTTGATCGATTTCGCGAGGGTGAAGAATTGGGCGGTGTACTGCGCGATGTCGAGCGGATTGGCGATGACCAGCTTGACGTTGCGGCGCGTGATCTTGGCGATTTCCGCTTCCCATTCGGCGAGAAAGGGCTCGCAGGTCGCAATCACGACTTCCGTCGTCGTCAGTTCCACCGGCAGGATGTTGAAGCGCGTGGCGTAGGTCGCCGACATGACATCCGCCACCTTGGTGAAGTCGATCTTGAGCGGATCGATGCGATAGAACGGCAGCTTGACCTTGGCTGCCATCCATTCGCTCAGCCAGTCCAGCGTCAGCAGCTTGTGCGGCGGCAGCGCCGACTGCAGCTTGCATTGCGCCACCGCGCTCAAGGGGTGCATCGCGATCGAGGCGTTCCTGAGCAGTGCCTGCGCCTGGTTGTAGGCGGTCTTGGCGGTCGGCTTTTCAACGATACCGTCGGCGAGCAGCCAGCTGAAGACCTGGTGCAGGTCGAGTGCCTTCGATGCCTTGGGCGGAGGAGATTCGTGCTGCTCGAGTCTGGCATTCATGGCGGTTACCCCGGGAAATGTTTTCCTATCGTACCAATTGCCAGGCCTTAAGGCCATTTACCCAGGATTTTGTGGGTAATCGTGTGGCGTCGGTGATCTCGGCGGCCCGTTCGTAAAGTGCCGGAAAGTCAAGTTTCGGCGCCTTCTTGAAGCCGATGGCGACCACATTGCCTTCATGCACGGGAGGCAGGCACATCACCTCGTCGAAGGCAAAGCGCATGGCCTTCAGGTTTTTTCCATAGCTGGGATGGTCGCCGAACAGGTTGACGGTCATGATGCCTTCCGGCGTCAGGCAGGCTTCGCACGCCTGGTAAAACTCCGCGGTATCCAGTACCGGACCCTTTACCGTGGCGTCGTACAGGTCGGCCTGAATGACATCGATCTTGCCGTGATTGGCTTCATCCATCACGAAATCCATCGCGTCCATTTCGATTGTCGACAGACGTTCATCGTCGGATGGCAGGCGGAACATGGAATGGCAGGCGATGATCACCGCCGGGTTCAGTTCGACTGCAGTGACTTGCGCTTGCGGAAACTGACGGTAGCAGAACTTGGTCAATGCACCCGTGCCGAGGCCGAGCTGGACAATATGCTGCGGTTCCCGGATGAACAGCATCCACGCCATCATTTGCTGCGCGTATTCCAGCTCGATCCAGTCGGGTTTGCGAACGCGCATTGCGCCCTGCACCCATTCATTGCCGAAGTGCAGATAGACCACGCCGTTTTCTTCAGACAGCGTGATGGGGGCGAATTTGGGCTTGCGCGGCTTGGGCGCGGCCTTGGTTGTCGAACTTGCGCGCGGACCGTCTTTGCGGTTGGATTGCGCTTCGATGGACTTGCGTTTGATCAGCATGGAGAAGAAGGTAACGGCGAGTTTCCGCCATTCTACAGAATGATGTCGCTCCAAAGCGCCAGTTTCTGTTCGAAGGATCGCTGTGCATTGGCTGGCGAGGAGGGAAAAGTATCGTGTTTCGATGCTGGCGACCGTGAATTCGGCCTCCTGCCTGCCCGAGGTCTTGCCGTTGAAGCAAACTCTTCTGAGCTCGGGGCATGTATGTTTCGACATTGCGAAAAATCAACCCGGACCGGAGGAAATATCGTTCCACGTAAACTGCCGGCAAACCGGAAATCATCACAATAGAGGGCATGATAGTAGCTTCATTGCGGTTGCCCTGATTTGACGATAATCGGAGGATGTATGCTTGGTATCGATACCCGTTCGGCGAAGGCTGCATGGACCGTATTTCTATTGGTTGCGGTGTTGTACCTGCTCTACACGGTTCGGGTTACCCTGTTGGTCGTGGTGCTCTCGATTTTTTTCGCCTACCTGGTTTACCCACTGGTCCGAATCGTGGAACGCTACAAGCCTCGCCTCATTCCTCGGGCCGCGATCGTCGCCATAGTGTTCCTGTTCTTGATTGCGCTGGCTGTTGTATCCGGCGCTATGTTCGGGAGTCGGATCGGTGATGAAGCGGCGCGCCTGAGTCAGGACCTGCCCAAACTTCTGGACGTCGCCAAGGTCTCGGAACGGATTCCCTTGCCGAGGTTTCTCGAACCGAAGCGCCAGAAGATGGTTGCTTTTGTGATGGAGCAGGTACAAGCCGGAGCGAGCCAGGCTGTACCCTTTGCCCAACGCCTCGGAGTTGGCGTGCTGCATATCGCCAGCAACCTGATCTACCTGATTCTGATTCCGGTTCTAAGCTTTATGCTGATCAAGGAGGGACCGGCGATGCGTCAAAATTTCCTGATGCTGTTCGAGCGGCAGCAGAGCAAGCTGTGGGGACGCATTGCGGGCGACCTGGATCTCTTGTTGGCTGGCTTTGTGCGCGCCCTTTTGCTGCTGTCTTTGGCAACCTTCATTAGCTACAGTGCTGCCTTATCCCTCATGGGGGCACCTTACGCTCTGCTCTTGGGTGGGACTGCGGCGCTTCTGGAATTTATTCCGTTCGTCGGACCTTTGGCAGCAATCGGAGTGCTTCTCGTGGTACTCGGATTCGCCGGGTTTGAACATTTGCTTTGGGTATTCTTCTTTATCTTGGCGTACCGCGGCTTGCAGGATTATGTTCTCGCGCCCTACCTGATGAGCGAAGGAGTTGAAGTTGCGCCGCTGCTGATAATCATCGGATTGCTGGCCGGCGACCAGATCGCTGGCATAGCGGGAATTTTTTTATCAGTGCCCGTGATTGCGGCGATCCGGATCGTTTTCATGCGGGTACGTGAAGCCTACACTGCCAAAACCGGAGCGCCCGTACCCAGTCCGGTTGACTCTGGCGCAAATAGCGAGCCGCGCTGAACTCTTTCAATTTTTACGCAATGGAGAAGCGCAAAAATGTCAACGACTTGTCCCATGGTCGGCATTTCGAGCGGGAGATTATCGTGTTGCGCGTACGCTGTGGCTTGGTCGCGCCAGTGAACGAAAGGGACAAGGCTTGAATTCCTTGGTGCGAAACGGAAAGGCTGACTGACTCTGCGAAAGGATCGGGTGAAAGAAGCTGCCGAAGCAATTTGTTAAATTCATCTTTTCTTGCGTGGCCAGCGCGGCCGTGCCGGAAAAACTTCCGAGGATCAGGATGCGGATGGTGCGGTCATGCTGCCATTTTTCTGTCGCACAAATCCTGTCGGCGCAACACTGCTAGGGCTTCAGCGCATTCCACGCCGCGTCCGCGAAAATTTCGCGGTAAGCCTTGATGTCCGTCTTGGCGCGCCCCGATAGCCACAGGCGTGCATAGTCGTGCGCCGGGCCGATGATGATCGATCCATAACATTCCATCGGCAGCTTTTTCAGCCCGCCGCTCTCGATATGCGGCTGGAACCAGCGCAGCACATTTGATATATGGCTGCGGGTGCGCGCTTCCAGTTCGGCTGCCATCTCGCTCTTGGCCAATACGCCCCGGTTGTACAGCACAAAGCGCGCCTTCTCCGGATGGGTTGAAACCCAGTCGATGTAGGCATAGGCGATGGCTTTGACGCCGCCTTCCACGTTTTTCGCCGATGCCATCAGGCGCTGCTGGTATTCAGCGTGACTGGCCAGCGCGTCGACATAGAGTGCGGCGGCAATACTTTCCTTGCTGCCGAAGTGGTGATACATGCTGCCGACGCTGGCTTGCGAGCGCTCGCGGATCATTTCGATCGTGGTCGCCTCGATGCCGTGTTCCGTGAAGCAGCTCAACGCTGCATCCAGGATTTCCTGTTTTCTGCTTTTCTTTGCTGTCGTCATGGCGATTAGAGTCATTTGACTAGAATTATATTCTAGAATAATGTTCTAGTTGAGCTGTTTCAAGAGAGCACCTTAGCCCAGGAAAACTGGTGCGGTAAAGCTATATCGCGTAAAAGCCCGGCCCCTGGCCATATCAAGCAAAGGAGACGACCATGAATCAAACATTAGGCATGTACCAAAAGATGGGAAATCAGGCATTCAGCAAGGCGGTCACTGAATTTGCGCCGTACTTTGCCACCATCGATCCGACGTTTACCGAACTGCGTCCCGGCTTTGCGGAGGTCACTTTCGCCAATCGCCGCGCAGTGCACAACCACCTCGGTACCGTGCATGCGATCGCACTTTGCAATGCGGCCGAATTGGCAGCGGGCACCATGACCACGGTATCGATTCCCGACGGTCGCCAATGGATCCCGGTCGGCATGACGGTGCAATACCTCGCCAAGGCAAAGACCGATGTGCGGGTCGTCGCTGACGGGGAAAGCGTGGCCTGGGAGCAGGTAGGCAATGTTGAAGTGCCGGTCGACGCCTATGACACGGACGGGCGGCACGTCTTCACGGCCAGGATCACGATGAACCTGAAGTAAGCCCGAGATCACACTTGGAGTCGACCATGGAACCGATCATCCTCAGCGCAAAGGATGGATTCAGTCTTGCTGCTCACCGCTTCGCGCCACAAGGAAGGGCCAAAGCGGTGATCGTGTTGCCGGCCGCGATGGGCGTGAAGCAGGAATTCTATTTCCCCTTCGCGCGTTTTCTCGCACAGCAGGGTTTCGCCGTCCTGACCTTCGATTATCGCGGCGCCGGCGCGTCGGTGCCTGCGCGGTTCAGACACTCGCTGCGCGGTTTCAAGGCCGACCTGTTCGACTGGGCCGAGGACTACAACGCCGCGGTGTGCGCAGCCAGGAAATGGCAGCGCGATGTGCCGCTGCTGGTGATCGGCCACTCGCTCGGCGGCCAGTTGCCCGGCCTGCTTCCGGATAACCATCTGATCGACGGCATTATCACCGTCGCCGCCGGCAGCGGTTATTGGCGCGAAAACACGCCGCAGTTGAAGCGCTTCGTGTGGATCATGTGGTATTTCGCGGTGCCGGTGTACACGCGCTTGTTCGGCTATTTTCCCGGCAAGAAGCTGAAGAAGGTCGGCGATCTGCCGAAGGGCGTGATTTTCCAGTGGGCGCGGTGGTGCAAGAGCCCGCACTACGTGGTCGACGGCAAGGGCGCGCCGATTCGGGCCGGCTTCAAGAACATTCGCGTCCCGCTTCTTTCCATCAGTTTTACCGACGATGAAATGATGAGCCGGCGCAGCATCGACAGCCTGCATGATTTTTACAGCAACGCGCCGGTCGAGCGCTGGCATATCGCGCCGCAAACCATACAGGCGAAGCGCATCGGCCACTTCGGTTTCTTCCGTCGGGAGTTTCAGCCGACATTGTGGAAGCAGGCACTGGAGTGGCTGGAGCAGCATGCCCGACATGCGAATATCAGCAGATCGCGTTGGCACGGATCGGCGATTAGGTCGCAATGAAAAAAACGGGCTGCCGAAATCGGCAGCCCGTTGTCCTTGGATCCAGGCGAGACCTTAGCGGCCCGGCATATCCAGCAGCATCTGATTCAGGCGCTTCACGAACCCTGCCGGGTCGTTCAGATTGCCGCCTTCGGCCAGCATCGCCTGATCGAACAGGATGTGCGACCAGTCGTCGAACTTCGCTTCCTCGTACTTCAAGCGCTGCACCAGCGGATGGTCGGGATTGATTTCGAGGATAGGCTTGTTCTCCGGCGCGTTCTGTCCCGCGGCCTTCAGCATGCGCAGCAGGTTGCCGGACAGTTCATGCTCGTCCGCGACCAGGCAGGCCGGCGAATCGGTCAGGCGGAAGGTGACGCGCACGTCCTTCGCCTTGTCGCCCAGCGCCGTCTTCATCTTCTCGACCAGTTCCTTGTACTGGTTCTCGGTTTCCTCGTGCTGCTTCTTCTCGGCCTCGTCTTCCAGCTTGCCGAGGTCCAGATCGCCCTTGGCCACCGACACCAGTTCCTTGCCTTCCACTTCATGCAGGAAGGACAGCATCCACTCGTCGACGCGATCCGTCATCAGCAGTACCTCGACGCCTTTCTTGCGGAAGATTTCGAGATGCGGACTGTTCTTCGCCGCGGCGTAAGACTCGGCGGTGATGTAGAAGATCTTGTCCTGGCCTTCCTTCATGCGGCCGATATAGTCGGCGAAGGAGACGTTCTGCACGTCGCTGTCGTTGTGCGTGGAGGCGAAGCGCAGCAGCTTGGCGATGCGATCCTTGTTGGCCTGGTCTTCGCCGATGCCTTCCTTGAGCACCTGGCCGAATTCTTTCCAGAAGGTGGTGTACTTGTCCTTCTGTTCCTGGTCCTCGCTGTTAGCCAGTTCTTCCAGCAAACCGAGCACGCGCTTGGTCGAGCCTTCGCGGATGACGCGGATGTCGCGCGACTCCTGCAGGATCTCGCGCGAGACGTTCAGCGGCAGGTCGGCCGAGTCGATCACGCCCTTGATGAAGCGCAGGTAGATCGGCATCAGCTGCTCGGCGTCGTCCATGATGAATACGCGCTTCACATACAGCTTGATGCCGCTGCGCTTGTTGCGGTCCCACAAGTCGAAGGGTGCGCGCTTCGGAATGTACAGCAGCTGGGTGTATTCGCTGCGTCCCTCGACGCGGTTGTGCGTATAGGCGAGCGGGCCTTCGAAATCGTGCGAGACGTGCTTGTAGAACTCTTCGTACTGCTCCGGCGTAATGTCGGATTTGCTGCGCGACCACAGGGCGCTGGCCTGGTTGACGGTTTCGAACTCGTCCTTGATGACGGTTTCCTTCTTCTCATCGTCCCATTCCTCTTTCTGCATCAGAATGGGCAGGGAGATGTGGTCGGAATACTTGCGGATGATCGATTTCAACTTCCAGGACGACAGGAATTCGTCCTCGCCTTCGCGCAGATGCAGCGTGATGTCGGTGCCGCGCGACGGCTTGTCGATCGGCTCGACGCTGAAGTCGCCTTCGCCGGCCGATTCCCAGCGCACGCCCTGCGCGGCGGGGAGGCCGGCGCGGCGGGTTTCCACCGTGATCTTGTCGGCCACGATGAAGGCGGAATAGAAGCCGACACCGAACTGGCCGATCAGCGCCGCGTCCTTCTGCTGGTCGCCGGAGAGTTTCGAGAAGAATTCCTTGGTGCCGGACTTGGCAATGGTGCCGAGGTGTTCAATGGTTTCCTCGCGGCTCATGCCGATGCCGTTGTCGGAAATGGTGATGGTGCGCGCGGCCTTGTCAAAGGTGACTTTGATCTTCAGGTCCGGATCGTTTTCAAACAGGCTGGCGTTGTTCATTGCTTCGAAACGCAGCTTGTCCGTGGCGTCCGACGCGTTGGAGATCAGTTCGCGCAGGAAAATTTCCTTGTTGGAGTACAAGGAGTGAATCATCAGTTGCAGCAGTTGCTTGACTTCTGCCTGAAAACCCAGGGTTTGCTTTTCGGTGACAGCCATTTTTTCCTCAAAAGTCGATGATGGAACGATAATTTTTTACCAATTATTGGGGCAGGTTGAAATATTTCAAGGCCCGCCGGGCAAGTTCCGCGTGTTGCCGATCGGAAGCGGACATTTCGATACAAATCTCTGGCCTGCTGACAAGTGCCGGATACAAAAGGACGAGAATATGAGGCAAGTTTTGCGGATCGAAACAGACACATGCCTATACGCAAGTTCCAGGCGCAGCGATACCATGGTGTCCGTCCGCTGTATTTAAGGGAATTTCATGGATTCACAAGCAGAAAAACACCGCGTCGGATCGCCATCCAGGCGCGCCGGGCGGAAATCCTTCATTGGCGTGCTCCTTGCGCTGCTGGCACTGGCGGCGCTGGGCTGGCTGGCATGGCACCTCACGCACCCGTCCGCGCAAGGCGGCGCGGGCTCCGGCGGACGCCGCGGCGGGCCGCCGCCGACCACGGTGGGCGTGGCAAGCGCCGAACGGACCGACCTGCCGGTTACGGTCGAGGCGCTGGGCACGGTCATGGCCGCCGCCACCGCGACCGTCCGTCCGCAGGTGTCGGGCGTGTTGAAAGAAGTGCACTTCCACGAGGGGCAGATGGTAAAGGCCGGCCAGCTGCTGGCGCTGATCGACCCGCGCCAGTTCGAAATGACGCTGATGCAGGCGACCGGGCAGCGCCAGCGCGACGAAGCGCAGCTGGAAAACGCGAAATTGGTGCTGGAGCGTTATCGCACGCTGCTCGGGCAGGATTCGATCGCGCGCCAGGACGTCGAGACTCAGGCCGCGCTGGTCAAGCAATTGGAAGGCACCGTCATCAGCGATCGCGCCAATGAAGGCACCGCCCGCCTTAACCTGGGCTATACCAGGGTGACGGCGCCGATCAGCGGTCGTGTCGGCTTGCGCGTGGTCGACATCGGCAACGTGGTCGGACCCGGCGACGCCAACGGCATCGTCGTCATTACCCAGACCGAGCCGATCGATGTCGAATTCGCCATGCCGCAGGACCGCATCGGGGAATTGCGCGCCCGCATCAACGAGGAGGCAAAAATGCCCGTCACGGCACTCGATCGCACGCGCAGCGTGGAACTGGAAACCGGACGCTTCCTCGCCATGGACAACCAGGTCGATGTGCAGACCGGAACGGTGAAGGCCAAGGCCCGTTTCGCCAACAGCAAGCACAGCCTGTTTCCCAGCCAGTTCGTCAACGTGCGTCTGCTGGTGCGCCAGGTCGAGGGCGCGATCCTGGTACCGATCAATGCCCTGCGGCACGGCAACAGCGGCGATTACGTCTACGTGCTCAATCCCGCCGAGCGCACCGTCGCACAGCGCCCGGTGACGCGGGGAGTGGTCGCCGGCGACAAGGTACAGATCGTCTCGGGCCTGAATGCCGGTGAGCAGGTCATTACCGAAGGAGCCGATCGCCTCAAGGATGGCGCCCATGTGAGCCTGCCGGGCGACCGGCCAGCCGCCGGCGAGCGGGGCGGACGCCAGGGCGGGCAGGGAAGAAATCGCGCAGGCTCCGGCAATTCTTCCTCGCCCGCATCCGGCGAGCCGCGCAGCCGGCCGGGAGCGGCCGCGCGATGATCGATCACCTGCCGTGCGCAGCGCCTTTCCAAGCAAATTGACAGCATGAGTCCATCCCGCCCCTTTATCCTGCGGCCGGTTGCCACGTCGCTGCTGATGCTGGCTATCGTCCTGGCCGGCATCATCGGCTACAAGTTCCTGCCGCTGTCTGCGCTGCCGCAGGTCGATTTCCCGACCATCCAGGTGCAGACACTGTATCCGGGTGGCAGTCCGGAAGTCATGAGCCGCAGTGTGACCGCGCCGCTGGAGCGCCAGTTCGGCCAGATGGCCGGCCTGCAGCGCATGAGTTCCACCAGCGCGGCCGGCGTTTCCATCGTCACGCTGCAATTCGGACTCGGTCAGACGCTGGATGTGGCCGAGCAGGAGGTACAGGCCGCCATCAACGCATCCGGCTCCTTGCTGCCGGCGGACCTGCCCGCGCCGCCGGTCTATGCCAAGGTCAACCCGGCCGATGCGCCGGTGCTGACCCTGGCGATCACATCCGACACGCTGCCGTTGACCGAAGTGCAGAACCTCGTCAATACCCGCCTCGCGCTGAAGATCAGCCAGGTGTCCGGCGTCGGCCTCGTCACGCTCTCCGGCGGGCAGCGGCCGGCGGTGCGCATCCAGGCTGATACCCAGTTGCTCGCTTCCTACGGGCTGGGCCTCGACAACCTGCGCACGGCGATCAGCGCTGCCAATGCCAACGGCGCGAAGGGCAACCTGGACGGGCCGACCCGTGCCTTCTCGATCAATGCCAACGACCAGTTGCTGACCGTCGATGACTACAAGAACCTGATCGTTGCCTACCGCAACGGCGCACCGGTGCGGCTGTCGAGCGTTGCGCAAGTGGTCGACAGCGCGGAAAACGTCCGCTTGGCCGCGTGGGCGGGCCTGAAGCCGGCCATCATCCTGAACGTGCAGCGCCAGCCGGGCGCTAATGTGATCGCGACCGTGGACGCGATCAAGAAGCGTCTGCCCGAGCTGGAGGCCGGCCTGCCGGCCTCCTTGCGCGTCGATGTGCTGAGCGACCGCACCGCCGGCATCCGCTCCTCGGTCGAGCATGTGGAGATCGAACTCATTCTCGCCGTCGTGCTGGTGGTGCTGGTCATCTTCGCCTTCCTGCATGACCTGCGCGCCACGGTGATCGCCAGCCTCGCGGTACCGATCTCGCTGATCGGCACTTGCGGCGCGATGTACCTGCTCGGCTACAGTTTGAACAACCTGAGTCTGATGGCGCTGACGATCGCGACCGGCTTCGTGGTGGACGATGCGATCGTGATGATCGAGAACATCGCGCGCTACGTGGAGCGCGGCGAAGCGCCGATGCAGGCGGCACTCAAAGGCGCGGCGCAGATCGGCTTCACCATCATTTCACTGACCGTGTCGCTGATCGCGGTGCTGATTCCGCTGCTCTTCATGGGCGACGTGGTGGGGCGGCTGTTCCGCGAGTTTGCGGTGACGCTGGCGATCACCATTCTGATCTCGGCGGTGGTGTCGCTGACCCTGGTGCCGATGATGTCGGCGCGCTGGCATTCCGGCCCGGAAAGCCGTCGTCACGGCGTCGGCGCGCGCATGCAGGCGGGGTTCGAACGCATCATCCATCGTTACGACACCGCGCTGCAATGGGTGCTGGAGCACCAGCCGCTCACGCTGCTGGTCGCGCTGGCAACGCTGGTGGTCACCGTGCTGCTGTATGCGCTGATCCCGAAGGGCCTGTTCCCCGTGCAGGACACCGGGCAATTGCAGGCACGGGTCGAGGCCGCCGAAAACGTGTCCTTCGCGCGCATGTCCGAGCTCCAGCAGCAAGCAGCCAGGGCCATTCTCGACGACCCCGATGTTGCCTCGCTCAGCTCGCTGGTCGGCGTCGATGCCGCTAGCAATACCATGCTGCATACCGGCAGCATGCTGATCAACCTCAAGCGCGGCCGCAGCGATCCTCAGCAGGAAACAATGGAGAGGCTGCGCGAGCGCGTCGGACGCATCGCCGGCCTCAAGCTGTACCTGCAACCGACGCAGGACCTGACGATCGATGCGGAAACCGGGCCGACGCAGTACCGCGTCTCGATGGAAGGCGCCGACAATGCCGCAGTCACGCAATGGGCCGGCCGGCTCGCGCAGCGCATGCGCGAAAGTGCCGAGCTGCGCAACGTGGTGTCCGACGCCGGCGTGAGCGGCACGACCGCCAATATCAACATCGACCGCGATACTGCATCGCGCCTGTCGATCTCGGCCGCCACCATCGACGACGCGCTCTACAGCGCCTTCGGGCAACGCATCATCTCGACCATCTTCACGCAAACCGACCAGTACCGCGTGATCCTCGAGGCGCGGCCCGACATCGCGACGCCAGGCTCGCTCGGCCAGTTGCCGCTGCGCACCGGCTCCGGCAAGACCACGCCGCTCAATGCCGTCGCCAGCATCAGCGAGGAAACCGCTCCCTTGCAGATCACGCATGTTGCGCAATATCCGGCCACCACCATCGGCTTCGACACTGCATCCGGCGCATCGCTGGGCCAGGCTGTCGATGCCATCCGGCAGGCTGCAAAAGACGTCAATCTTCCGCCTTCAGTCAGCCTCACTTTCCTTGGCGCGGCCAGCGCTTACCAGGCGTCGCTGACCAACCAGCTCTGGCTGATCCTGGCGGCGGTGGTGTGCGTCTATATCGTGCTCGGCGTGCTGTATGAAAGCTACATTCACCCGCTCACGATCCTCTCGACGCTGCCCTCGGCCGGCGTGGGCGCATTGCTGGCGCTCATCATTGCCGGCCACGATCTCGGCGTGATCGGCATCATCGGCATCATCCTGCTGATCGGCATTGTGAAGAAGAACGCGATCATGATGATCGACTTCGCCATCGACGCCGAGCGTAACGAGGGCAGGTCGCCGCGCGAGGCGATTCACCAGGCGGCGCTGCTGCGCTTCCGGCCTATCCTGATGACAACGCTGGCCGCGCTGTTTGCCGCCTTGCCGCTGATGTTCGGCTGGGGTGACGGCGCGGAGCTGCGCCGGCCGCTGGGCCTGTCGATTTTCGGCGGCCTGATCGTGAGCCAGATGCTCACCCTGTTCACCACGCCGGTGATTTACCTCGGCTTCGACCGCCTCGGACGTCGCTGGTCGCGCCCGCACACCGACGCAGCCGGAGACGCGCAGTGAATCTGTCCTCGCCCTTCGTCCGCCGCCCGGTTGCCACGGTGCTGCTGACCATCGGCCTCGCGCTGGCGGGCATCGCCGCCTTCTTCGTGCTGCCGGTTTCGCCGCTGCCGCAAGTCGAGTTCCCGGCCATCTCGGTGAGCGCGCGGCTGCCCGGCGCCAGCCCGGAAACCATGGCGTCCAGCGTCGCGACGCCGCTGGAGCGCAGGCTCGGCGTCATTGCCGGCGTCAACGAAATGACGTCCAGCAGCGGCAACGGATCGACCCGCATCAGCCTGCAATTCGACCTCAATCGCAAGATCGATTCCGCCGCGCGCGAAGTGCAGGCCGCGATCAATGCGGCGCGCGTCGACCTGCCTGCGACGCTGCGCAGCAACCCGACCTATCGCAAGATCAATCCGTCCGATGCGCCGGTGCTGATCCTCGCGCTGACATCGCAGACGCGCTCGCCCGGCCAGATCTATGAAGAAGTCTCGAACCTGGTGCAGCAGAAGCTGGCGCAGGTGCCGGGCGTGGGCGACGTGGAACTCGGCGGCGGCTCGCTGCCGGCGGTGCGGGTGGAACTGTTGCCGTTCGCACTCAACCGCAACGGCATCAGCATGGAAGACGTGCGCGCGGCGATCCAGGCGAGCACCGCCAACCGGCCCAAGGGCTCGGTCGAAGGCGAGGGGCGACGGCTGCAGATTTATTCGCAGGCCGGCGCGGACAGCCGCCGGCCCACCGCCGCGGATTATCGCGGCCTGGTCGTGGCCTGGCGTAACGGTGCAGCGGTGCGGCTCTCCGAAGTGGCGCAAGTCATCGACAGCGTCGAGGATACGCATACGCTCGGCCTGTTCAACGGCCAGCCGGCGGTGATCGTGCTGATCACCCGCCAGCCGGGCGCCAACGTGATCGAGACCGTAGACAGCGTGCGCGCATTGCTGCCGACGTTGCAGGCACAGTTGCCGCCGGATGTGCGCTTGCAGGTTGCGTCCGACCGCACCATCTCCGTTCGCGCCTCGCTCAAGGAAATCGAAATCACCTTGCTGATCGCGCTGGCGCTGGTAGTGCTGGTGGTCAGCGCCTTCCTGCGCAGCGCGCGCGCCACCATCATTCCCGCCGTGGCGACGGTAGTATCGCTGCTCGGCACCTTCGGCGTCATGTACTTGCTGGGCTTCAGCCTGAACAACCTGAGCCTGATGGCACTCACGGTGGCGACCGGTTTCGTGGTGGACGATGCGATCGTCGTGCTGGAGAACACCGCACGCCACATCGAAGGCGGCATGGATCGCTTCCGCGCGGCACTGCTGGGTGCCCGCGAGGTCGGCTTTACCGTGCTCTCGATCAGCCTGTCGCTGGTGGCGGTCTTCATTCCCTTGCTGTTCATGGGCGGGCAGGTCGGTCGGCTGTTCCGGGAATTCGCGGTGACGCTGTCGGCGGCGGTATTGATTTCCATGGTGATCTCGCTGACCACCACGCCGATGATGTGCGCGTGGCTGCTCAAGCCCCACACCGCGGATAGGCCGCAAGGCAGGATTGCACGCTTCTTCGAGCGCGGCTTCGGCCACTTGCAACGCGGTTATGCGCACAGCCTGGAGTGGGCGCTGTATCACCGCTGGCTGATCCTGCTGATCCTGGCGGCGGTGATTGGCTTGAACGTGTATCTGTTCATTGCCGCGCCGAAGGGATTCTTCCCGCAGCAGGATACCGGCCAGCTCAATGGCGGCCTGCGCGCGGACCGCAGCATTTCCTTCCAGGCGATGCAAGGCAAGCTGCGCCAACTGGTCAACATCATTCGCCAGGACCCCGCCGTCGATACGGTGGTTGGCTTCACGGGCGGCGGAAGGACCGGCGGCGGGTTCATGTTCGTCAATCTGAAGCCGGCCTCGGAGCGTACGGACAGCGGGCAGGCGGTGATTGCACGGCTGCGCCCGCAACTGGCGCGCGTCACCGGCGTCACCCTGTTCCTGAATCCGGTGCAGGACGTGCGCATGGGCGGACGGATGACCACGTCCACCTACCAGTACAGCCTGAAGAGTGACAACCGGGCCGATTTGCAGCGCTGGGCGACGCGCCTGGCCGACGCGATGAAGCAGCAGCCGGCGCTGATCGATGTCGATACCGACCAGGAGGAGTATGGCGTCGAAACCTTCGTCGATGTCGACCGCGACAGTGCGGCGCGGCTCGGCATCAGCTCGCGCGATGTTGACAATGCCTTGTACGACGCATTCGGCCAGCGCCAGGTCGCGACCATCTATGACGAGCTGAACCAGTATCACGTCATCATGGAGGTCGCGCCGGAATATGCGCGGGGTCCGCAGGCGCTCGGCGATATTTACGTGCCTTCCAAGGCCAATGCTTCCGTTACAGCGCAGGCGAGTGCCGCAAACGGCAATGCGACTCCAGTGATCAATCCCGGTCTGCGCGATCAATCCAGCGGACAGGCGATCAGCACCGCGCCGTCCACCATGGTGCCGCTGTCGGCGTTCGCCCGTTTCTCCGAGCGTGCCACGCCCGGTTCGATCACGCACGAAGATGCCGAACTCGATACGACGATCTCCTTCAATCTCGCCGACGGCTACAAGCTCGGCGACGCACAGCTGGCGATCCAGCAGGCTGAAGCGGATATTGGCATGCCGGCCAATGTGCGCGGCAGCTTTCAGGGCACCGCGCGCAGTTTCCAGGAATCGCAATCGCAGCAGCCCATGCTGATTGCGGCTGCGCTGATCGTGATCTACATCGTGCTCGGCATCCTGTATGAAAGCCTGGTGCATCCGATCACCGTGCTGTCGACGCTGCCGTCGGCCGGCGTGGGCGCGGTGCTGGCGCTGCTGATGTTCAACATGGAGTTTTCCATCATCGCGCTGATCGGCGTATTCCTGCTGATCGGCATCGTGAAGAAGAACGCGATCCTGATCATCGACTTCGCGCTCGAAGCCGAGCGTGCGCGCGGCATCTCCTCGATCGAAGCGGTGCGCGAAGCCTGTCTGCTGCGCTTCCGCCCGATCCTGATGACGACACTGGCGGCGGCGCTCGGCGCGCTGCCATTGGCGATCGGATTCGGCGAAGGTGCAGAACTGCGCCGGCCGCTCGGTGTCGCGATTATCGGCGGACTGATCGCCAGCCAGGTGCTGACACTGCTGACCACGCCGGTCGTCTATCTGCTGCTCGACAAGCTGCGCCGCCGCAAGCCCGACGAACGCCAACTGAGCCGGATCGCCAACGAGCCGTCGCCCGGCTCCGAACCAACCTGAAGTGATCGACCATGCCATCTTCTTTTCCGTCCTCGCGCCGCCGCACGCTTTGCCTGGGCCTGTTGCCACTCCTGCTTGGCGGCTGCGCGCTCAGCCCTGTGTATGAACGTCCGGCCACTCCGGCTCCCGCAGCGTTCAAGGAAGCGCAGGGCTGGGTCGCCGCCACGCCGTCCGACGCGCTCGATCGCGGCACGTGGTGGACCTTGTTCAATGATCCGGTGCTCAACGAGCTGGAATCGGCAGTCGAGGTGTCGAACCAGAACATCGCCGCTGCCACCGCTGCGTATGCGCAGGCGCGTGCGTTGGTGCAGCAGCAGCGCGCAGCCTTGTTCCCGGTTGTTTCGCTGGACGCCGGCGCGACACGCTCCGGAAGCGGCGGCACCTCGAGCACATCGTCCAGCGCGCGCACGGCCAGCAGCCGCAGCGGCAACAATGTGCAAGTAAGTATCGGTGCAAGCTGGGAGCCCGACGTCTGGGGCCGCTTGCGCGGAGCAGCGAACAGCGCCAGCGCAAGCGCGCAGGCCAGCGCCGCCGATCTCGCGTCCGCCAAGCTGTCAGCACAGGGGGAATTGGCGGCGAACTATTTTTCACTGCGCCTGGCCGATACGCAGGGAGCCTTGTTGCGCGACACGATCGCCGGCTATGAGCGTGCATTGCAGATCGCGCGCAATCGCTATGCTGCCGGCGTCGCCACCAAGACGGATGTGCTGCAGGCAGAAACGCAGCTCGCCAATGCGCAGGCCGATGAAGCCGGCGTCGCGCGACAGCGTGCGACGCTGGAGCATGCCATTGCCGTCCTGCTCGGCAAGGCACCGGCCGATTTTGCGCTCGCGCCAGCCGCATGGTCGGCCGTCGTGCCGCAGGTTCCGGCCGGTGTGCCGTCCACGCTGCTGCAACGCCGGCCCGACATTGCGGCCGCCGAACGGCGCGTCGCGGCAGCCAACGAACAGATCGGCATTGCGCGGGCCGCCTACTTCCCGAATATCGGACTGAACGCTTCCTACGGCTCGGCCGGCAGCCGCGTCGCGGACCTGTTCAGCGCGAGCACCACGGCCTGGTCGCTCGGATTGTCCGCCGCCCAGACCTTGTTCAACGCCGGCGCGACCGGCGCGCGCGTCGCGGGTGCGCAAGCCGCGCAGGAAGAGGCCGCTGCACGCTACCGGCAGACGGTGCTTGTCGCGTTCCAGGATGTGGAGAACCAGCTCTCTGCAGCACAGGTGCTGGCGCGTCAGCAGGACTTGCGGCGGCAGGCATCGCAGGCCGCGGACGAGGCGGAACGACTGATGCTGAATCGCTATCGCGCGGGACAGGTGTCGTTTTCGGAGGTGGTCAGTGTGCAGGCGACTGCCCTGAGTTCGCGGCGCGCGCTGGTGCAGGCACAGGCGGACCGGCAGACGGCTGCCATCGCGCTGATCCAGGCACTGGGCGGCGGATGGCACGCGGAGCCATGATGTTCAGAAGGTCTAGATAAAGTCGAGGATTAAAAGGGCTTGTCCACGGAAAACACGGAAGACACGGAAAATTCATTGTGGATTTCCGTGTCTTCCGTGTTTTCCGTGGACATCAACAGGCTTCCGGCGACATCCTTTGATTTCATCTGGATGAACTACTGGTCATTTCATCGATATGCCGTTCAAGGATGCGCAGCACGCCGCCCTGCGCCATGTTCGCGACATTGATCCGCATGCGCGTGGAGGGCAGCTGGCTCGGTGAGAACAGGCTGCCGGGCGCGAGCAGGTAACCTTCCTGCAACGCCTTCTCGGCCAGCACATTGGTGTCGCAGCCGGCATCAGCCCAGACGAACATTCCCGCCGGCGCCGTGATGTCGACCTTGATGCCGACGCGCTCCAATTGCTTGATGGTCTTGTCGCGCACTGCGTCGAGCTTGCCGCGCAGGCGATCGACGTGCTTGCGATAGTGGCCCTCGGACAGGATCTTGTACACGATGCGCTCACCCAGGTCGGAAGTGGTCAGCGTCGTGAGCATCTTGCGGTCGGACAGGCGCTTGGCCATTTCCTCGGAGGTGGCGATGAAGCCGACGCGTAAATTGGCCGCGAGCGTCTTGGAAAAACCGCCGAGGTAGATCACGCGGTTCAACTGGTCGAGTGCCGCGATGCGGGTTGCGGGCTGGACCGCGCTGCCTGGGTGCAGATCGCAATAGATATCGTCTTCCACGATGGTGACGTCATGCTGCTCGGCGATCTTCAGGATCTGGAAGGCTTTTGCCGCCGACAGCGAAGTCGATGTCGGATTGTGCAGCACCGAGTTGATCACATACAGCTTCGGCTTGTGCGCCGCCACCAGTTCGGCCAGCTTCGCGATGCCGGGCCCGTCCGGCAGGCGCGGTACGCCGACCACCTTGGCGCCCAGCGTGGCGAACGAGCCGAACATCAGGAACCACGCCGGATCGTCCACCAGGATGGTGTCGCCCGGCTGGGTGAAGTGGCGCGCAATCAGATCCAGCCCCTGCGTGATGCCGGAGGTCGTGACAATCTGGTCCGGCATCGCGGCGATTTCCAGTTCTGCCAGCTTCAGCTGCAATTGCTGGCGCAGCGGCAGAAAGCCTTGCGGATTGCCATACTGCAGCAGCAGGTTCTGGTGTTGCCGGCTGATCGCGCGCAGCCCGTTGGCAATCAGCTCGCCGTCCAGCCAGTCGCTCGGCAGCAGGCCGGAGCCCGGCATCTTCTCGGGCGGATGCTGGCGAAACATGTTGCGCACCAGCCAGACCACGTCCAGCTGTTGCGGCAGCGCGTCGATCGCGCGCGGACTGTTGCCCGCGACCGCCATCGGGGAGCGCTCCCGCACATAAAAACCCGAGCCCCGCCGCGACTCCAGATAGCCCTTCGCTACCAGGCGGTCATAGGCTTCGACCACCGTAAAGCGCGACACCCCGTGGGTCTCCGCGAATTGCCGGATCGAGGGCATGCGTGCGCCGCTGCGCAACAGTTTGTCATCGACGCGCGATTCGACGGAGCGCACGATCTGATCGACCAGCGATTCCCCCGCCTGGCGCGACAGCACTTGCGGCGCCGCGAGACTGAGTTCGGCGGGAGCTTTACGAGAGCGGGCTGTATTGGTCATTTTGCCGTGACAGTGATCAAATTTATTTGATTAACTGTACTGGTACTGTATCGGTAATGTCGATTAGGATAGTTCAACCACAAACAAACCGCAACCTCGACCATGACACATCAACTTCCCGACCGGAACGCGCTTGAAGCCGCCGCGCAAATCGTCTATCGCGCGATGCCGCCCACGCCGCAATATGCCTGGCCGCTGCTGCGCGAAGCGCTTGGCACCGAGGTCTGGGTCAAGCATGAAAACCACACGCCGACCGGCGCCTTCAAGGTGCGCGGCGGACTAGTGTACATGCACGAACTTGCCAGGCGTGCTCCGCAGGTCAAGGGCGTGATTTCCGCCACGCGCGGCAACCATGGTCAGTCGGTCGGCTTTGCGGTACGCCGTCAAGGGCTGCAGGCGACGATTGTCGTTCCGCATGGGAACAGCAAGGAAAAGAATGCCGCCATGCGCGCGCTCGGTGTGAACCTGGTCGAACACGGGAGCGAGTTCCAGGAGAGTCGCGAGCATGCGGCGCGGCTCGCCGACGAGCAGCAACTGCACATGATTCCCTCATTCCACCATGACCTCGTGAGCGGCGTCGCAAGCTACTGGATGGAATTCCTGAGCGCGCAACCGGAACTCGACACGATCTTCGTGCCGATCGGCCAGGGCTCCGGCATCTGCGCCGCAATTGCCGCGCGCAACGCATTGGGACTCGGCACCCGGATCATCGGCGTGGTGTCGGCGCATGCGCTTGCCTACAAATTGTCCTTCGAGCAGAAACGCAAGATCGAATCGCCGGTGACGGCGGTGATCGCCGACGGCATGGCCTGCCGTGTCCCGGACGAAGAGTCGCTCGCCATCATCATGAAGTACGCCGACGACGTCGTTGCCGTGACCGACGATGAAGTAGCCGCGGCAATGCGGCTGTACTACATCGCCACGCACAATGTCGCCGAAGGCGCCGGCGCCGCACCGCTGGCCGCAGCCATGCAGATGACGGATCGCCTGCGCAGACGCAGGATCGGCGTGCCGCTGTGCGGCGGCAATGTGGACCATGACCAGTTTGCACGTATCCTGTCAGCTGATTCCTTTTCCTGAGATGGAGATCGATGCATGAGTGCAGTCATCAGGCAGGAAAGCCGCGGCATGTGGCTCGGCACCATCGGTGTCGCGATTTTCAGTCTCACCTTGCCGTTCACCCGGATGGCGGTGGCGGAACTGAATCCCGTGCTGGTAGCGCTCGGCCGCGCGGTCGTGGCGGCAATCGGTTCGGGCTTGCTGCTCTGGTGGCTGGGCGCGCCGCGTCCGACGCGCAGTCAACTGCGTGCGCTTGCCGTCATTTCGCTGGGCGTGGTGGTCGGTTTTCCCGTGCTCTCGTCGATTGCGATGCGTTACGTGCCGGCTTCGCACGGCGCGATCGTGATTGGCGTCTTGCCCCTGGCAACCGCCTTGTTCGGCGCATTGCGTTTCGGTGAGAGGCCGTCCGTCGGATTCTGGATTGCAGCGATTGCGGGCAGCGCCCTCGTGATTGCCTTTGCATTGTGGCAAGGCGGGGGAACATTACATGCCGCCGATTTCGCCCTGTTCGGCGCGGTGGTCGCGGCAGCGATGGGATATGCCGAAGGTGGCCGCCTGTCGCAAACCATGGGCGGACAGCAGGTGATTTCCTGGGCATTGCTGCTTTCCATGCCGATTCTGTTGCCGGTCACAGTCTGGCTCGGCTGGCGTTACGGCATCGATGCATCGCCGAAAGCCTGGATAGGATTCGGTTATGTTTCCCTTTTTTCGATGTTTATTGGGTTCTTCTTTTGGTATAAAGGTTTGGCGCTGGGCGGGATTGCGCGGGTCGGGCAGGTGCAATTGCTGCAACCTTTCCTGACACTGATTGGCGCGGCACTCATTCTCGGCGAGAAGATGGATGCAAATACCGTCTTGTTCGCCATCGCCGTGGTCGCAGTCGTCGCCGTTGGACGCCGCATGACGATCAAGAGGTAAAATCATCATCTTTTTACGCCTGTAACCGGCGCCAGCCACACTTATTCCTGGAGCGCATCTTGTCAGTCTACGAAAAACTCAAAGCCCTCAACATCGATCTGCCGGCTGTCGCTTCACCTGCGGCTGCCTATGTGATGTATGTGCAAACCGGCAACACGATATTCATTTCCGGTCATATCGCAAAGAAAGACGGCAAGCCCTGGGTCGGCCAGCTCGGCAAGAACATGAACACCGACGAAGGCAAGCAGGCCGCACGGTCCGTCGCCGTCGATCTGATCGCGACCCTGCAGGCGGCCTGCGGTGGCGACCTCAATCGCGTCAAGCGCATCGTCAAGGTCATGAGCCTGGTGAACTCGACGGCTGATTTCACGGAGCAGCACCTGGTCACCAACGGCGCGTCCGAGCTGTTCGGCGAAGTATTCGGCGAGCAGGGCAGGCATGCGCGTTCCGCCTTCGGCGTCGCGCAGATTCCGCTCGGCGCGTGCGTCGAAATCGAGCTGATCGCAGAAGTCGCCTGAACCGCAACAAGCACATCGCCCCTTTATTGACCGGCCCGCTCCATGGAAACCTATCATCCGCCCTCAGTCGCCTCGCTCGACCACATCCTTCCCGAAGAACCCTTGCTGATGATGGGCGCCGGACCGGTGCCCATTCCGCACAAGGTCGCCTACGCCAATTCCATCGTCATCAATCATCTTGGCGAGACGATGAACAAGGTGATCGAGCAGGTGAAGGAAATGGGCCGTTACGTTTTCCAGACCGCATCTTCACATGTGCTCGGCGTCGCCGGCCCCGGCTCGGCGGCCATGGAAATGGCGATCTGCAATCTGGTCGCGCCGGGCAGCAAGGTGCTGGCCATCTGTAATGGCTATTTCAGCCGTCGCATGGCCGAGATGGCAACACGCGTCGGCGCGGAAGTCACCGTCGTGACCGTGCCTGACAATGAAGCCGCCCAGCCGGACATCATCGAGCAGCACCTGAAGCAGGGCGATTACCAGACACTCACGATCGTGCAGGGCGAGACCTCCAACACCGTCTTCAACCGTCATCTGGAAGCCATTGCGCGCCTCGCCAACTCGTACGGCTGCATGGTGATCGTCGATGCGGTGTGCACCTTGAGCACCATGCCGCTCGAGATGGACCGCTGGAAGGTGGACGCGGTGATCACCGGCGGGCAGAAGGGCCTGTCATCGATCCCCGGCGTTTCCCTGCTCGCGTTTTCGGAAAATGCATGGAAGCGCATCGAGGCGCGCGAGAAGCCGATTACGCACTGGTGCCTCGATGCACTGCTGGCCGACAAATTCTGGAACCAGAAGTCGTATCACTACACCGCGCCGGTATCCGGGATCCTCGCGCTGCACGAGGCGCTGCGCCTGGTTTGCGATGAAACGCTGACGCGCCGTTTCCGCCGTCACGAACTCTGTTCCAAGGCCCTGCAACGCGGCATCGAAGCCATGGGCCTGAAACTGCTGGTGCCGGAGCCCGTGCGCCTGAATTCGGTGGTCGGCATCACGATTCCCGACGGCGTGTCGGCGGACGCGGTCAGAACCCATATGTCGCGCGTGCATCGCGTGGAAATTTCCGGCTCCTTCGGATTGAACATCGTGCGCATCGGGCAAATGGGCGAACAGAGCCGCGCGCACAATCTGTTCAGGACGCTGCACGCGCTGGGATCGAGCATGCAATATGCGGGCGCGGTGCTCGACCTGCCGTCGGGCATTGCCGAACTCGAGAAAGGCCTGTCGGAAAAATTTTTCGTACGAGGCGCGGACGCACAAATCTAGAACCCGTGATCGCGGGACGCCGTTACAATCCGGTATTTTTACGGCATGTATCCGATGCCGTTTTTCGGCAGGTCGCCACAAGCGAACCTGAAAACAAGGCCAATGTGATGTGTACCGCCATCCGCAATACACCGCACATGCCGCCATCAACAAAGTGAGACAAGCAATGAAAATGGAAAATCCGACACCCATCCAGTGGCAATTCTCCGAGCGCGCACAACAACTGCAAAGCTCGGCCATCCGCGAGATCCTCAAGGTCACCGTGCGGCCGGAAATCATCTCCTTCGCGGGCGGACTGCCGTCCCCGGCGACTTTCCCGGTAGAGCGCATGCGCGCGGCATTCGACACGGTATTGTCGAAAGAGGGCAAGGTCGCACTGCAGTATGGTCCGACGGACGGCTATGCTCCCTTGCGTGAATGGATTGCCCATTCCCTGTCGGTGAATGGCGCGAAGATCGTCCCGGAACAGGTGTTGATGGTGTCGGGTTCACAGCAAGGCCTCGACCTGCTGGCCAAGGTGCTGGTCGACGAAGGCAGCAAGCTGCTGGTCGAGACGCCGAGCTATCTGGGCGCGCTGCAGGCATTCTCCTTGTATCGCCCCCAATTTGTCTCGGTCGCGACCGACGATCACGGGCTCTTGCCGGACCAGGTGGCGAGCGTCGGGCAGGGCGCGCGCCTGTTGTATGCATTGCCGAATTTCCAGAACCCGACCGGCCGCACGCTCTCGGTCGATCGCCGACTTGCACTCGTTGAAACCTGCGCGCGGCTCGGCCTGCCCTTGATCGAAGACGATCCCTACGGCGCGCTCTGCTATCGCGGCGAACCGCTGCCGAAGATGGTGACGATGAATCCCGATGGTGTGATCTACATGGGCTCCTTCTCCAAGGTGCTGACCCCCGGTATCCGTCTCGGCTATGTGGTGGCGCCGGTGCCCTTGATCCGCAAGCTGGAGCAGGCCAAGCAGGCGGCCGACCTGCACACCGCGCAGCTGACGCAGATGGTGGTGCATGAAGTTGTGAAGGATGGATTCCTCACCGACCACATTCCCACGATACGCAAGTTGTATTCGGATCAGTGCGACGCCATGCTGGCTGCGCTGGCGGAGTTCTTCCCCTCGTCGGTGACATGGACCAAGCCGGAAGGCGGCATGTTCATCTGGGTCACGCTGCCCAAGCACATCGACAGCATGAAGCTACTGGACGAAGCGATTGCGGAGCATGTCGCGTTCGTACCCGGCGCACCGTTCTATGCCAATGCGCCGCAAGCCAATACCCTGCGACTGAGCTTCGTCACCGTGCCGCCGGAAAAAATTCGCGAAGGCGTGGCGCGGCTTGGCAAATTGATTGCTGCGAAAGTGTAAATTCGCGATCGATCGTCGCTTTCCTTCCTCTTAGAAAACAACATTTGCGAAGCTCCGATGCCGCAAGGCATCTGGAGCTATTGCGGCGCTTTCTTTCATCGTAGTAACATCAACAGGACATGCTCGGCAGCGAGCGCCATCGTCCTGCGGCAAAACAGGGCCGCTCCTCGATCCTCTGCAGTGCTTTCCCGCCTTGGACGCTCGTCCTGCAAGCCTTCGATGAAACAAGTGTGAAATGAATATCTACGGTACCAATTCTTCCGACACGCTCGTCGGAACCGCAAGTGACGACCAACTGTCCGGCCTCGACGGCAGCGATGTGCTTTACGGATTCGAGGGAAATGACACGCTCGACGGCGGTGCCGGAAACGACAGCTTGTATGGCGGTTTCGGCAACGATCGCCTGTACGACAGCGGGGGCGTCAATATCCTGTATGGTGATGCCGGAGATGACACGCTCGTATTCACAGGCACGGCGAGCGGAACACTGGTTGGGGGCGACGGCAACGATGCGCTGTATGGCGCCGGCGGCGACGACACGCTGCAGGGCGGCAGTGGTGACGATTACCTTCAAGGCGGCGCCGGGAACGACACGCTGGACGGCGGCCAGGGAAACGATTATCTGGCCGGCGGATCCGGCAATGATACTTACCTCATTCGCGACCGGCATACGAGTCTGTATGACAGCGGCGGCACCGACAGTGGCGTGATTTATGTCGATTTCTACAAGACCAATCCCGACGTGGAGAACTGGTCCTGGGCCAACGGCGTGCAGCGCCTGCCATACTGGATCGATGACTTGCTGCCTGGCGATGCGCCCGGATACCAGCCCTTGCTGGAAGGCGGCAAGACCTTTTACTACTGCTTTCCGACGTCGATCCCGTCGCAATTCAGCGCGGAGGATCAAAACGGTTTCACGCCCTTCAACGAGCAGCAAAAGACATTCGCACGGCAGGCATTGGCCTACATATCGACGGTCGTCGATCTGCATTTTGTCGAGACGACGGATGCCGGTGCCCTGAATACCATCGTCTTTGCAAATAACAACCAAAGTTCTTCCTCCGGCTACGCGTACTTCCCATACGACGAGGCGATAGGCAGCGATCTGTTCCTGGACAACACCACACCGGGAAACCTGACGCCGCAGGATGGACAATATGCCGCCCTGACCTTGATCCACGAGCTCGGACATGCACTCGGCCTGAAGCACACCTTCTCGCATCTCTCCGCGGATGGCAGTGTTGGCGAAGGGCCGTATCTGCCCGCAGCGGAGGAAAGCACGCAATGGTCGGTGATGAGCTATTCGGACCGGCCGCAGGATTACCATCTGCGTTATTCCCCGTTTGATATCGCCGCGCTGCAGTATCTGTACGGTCCGAGCACAGCTGTCGCGACAAACAATGTCTACACGCTCCAGACCGGTAGCACCAACATGATCTGGGATGGCGGCGGCAGCGACACCATCGATGGTTCGGCCATTTCGCAGGCCATCACCTTGTATCTGGAGCCGGGCTACTGGGGGTATATCGGCGAAAAATCCTCGCTGATCTCCTCTGCAGGCCAGATCACCGTGAATTTCGGCAGCGTCATTGAAGATGCCAAGGGCGGCAGCGGGAATGACTCCATCACCGGAAACGCCGTCGCCAATCACCTATGGGGGGGCAATGGCAATGACAGTATGACGGGCGCTGGCGGCAACGACATTCTGGATGGCGGCGCGGGCAGCGATACAGCCATTTACAACGGAGTGCGAGCCAACTTCACCGTCGCCAGGACCACGACCGGATTCACCGCGGTGGATCGTGTCGGCGGGGAAGGCAGCGACTCCTTGCTCAACGTCGAAACAATCCAGTTCACCAACACGTCGCTCAGCTTGAATTCCGATCCCAGCATCGGCCTGAGCTACGCCGGCACTGCGTCGAATGACATCATCGACGGTACCGGCGGAGATGACATCCTGTACGGCAACGACGGCAATGACCGCATCAACTCTTACGGGGGAAATGACATTGTCGACGGGGGGCTGGGGATTGATAAAGTCATCCTTCCCGGGCTCAGCAGCAATTACACGGTTTCCAGGACGGCCAAGGGACTTGCCGTTGTCGACAACGCCGGCTCGCAGGTTAACGACACGCTGACCAGCGTCGAGCGTCTCATTTTCAGCGACGCCGCATATGCCTTTGATACCGACGGCAACGCCGGCATGGTTTACCGGCTCTATCAGGCGGCATTCGATCGGACACCGGATCTGACCGGACTCGGGTTCTGGATCAACAGCCTGGATGTCGGCTATTCGTTGATGAATGCGGCGTCCGGTTTCTACAACTCCGACGAGTTCAAGACGCTGTACGGCGTTTCGCCTTCAAACAGTCAAATCCTGACACACTACTACGAAAACGTGCTGCACCGCGCGCCTGATGCGGAGGGGTTTGCCTGGTGGCTGAATGTGCTGGACAGCGGATTGGCATCGCCGATACGCGTGCTGGTCGATTTCAGCGAGAGTGTGGAAAACAAGGCACAGGTGATCGGGGTGATCCAGAACGGTATCGAATACATACCGTATGCCTGAATGGTGAGGACGGTTACGCGCCAATCCGGCGCGTAACCAGAGTGCTCCCTTATCTCACTGCCGTCAGCGCAGCCGGCTTGATCTTCGATTCCAGCGTCTTGCCCTTGCGGGCGCGCTTGCCAATATGATTTGCGAGCGATGACGCGGACAGCGTGATTTCCTGCGCCTTGCCGCCACGCCCGATGCCGGACACGATCACGCCTTTCTGGCTGATCGCTTGTGCGGCAAGCAGCTTCTCGTTCTTCTCCAGTTCCATCAGGATTACGCCGCGTCCGCCGCCGGACAGGGTCTTGATTTCATCCAGGCCGAAGACCAGCAGGCGCCCCTTTTCGGACAGGCAGGCAATGGCGCTGGCATCGGCGCCGACGACGCGCGGCGTCACCGGCTCGTCGCCTTCATCCAGCGTCATGAATGCCTTGCCGGCCTTGACGCGGCTGACCATGTCGCCCGCCTTTGCGGTAAAGCCGTAACCTGCAGTCGATGCGAGCATCAGCAGCGTATCCGACGGACCGGCGAAGTAATGCAGCAAACGCGTGCCGCTGGCCAGTTCGATCAGGCTTGTGAGCGGCACGCCATCGCCGCGCGCGCCCGGCAGGACAGAGACGGCGACAGAGTAGACGCGGCCGTTGGAACCGAAGGCGAGCAGGTTATCCACTGTGCGGCATTCGAAGGTGCTGTAAAGGCTGTCGCCAGCCTTGAAGGTGAACTGTGCGGGGTCGTGGCCATGGCCGGTGCGTGCGCGCACCCAGCCGTTCTTCGAGACGACGACGGTGACCGGTTCATCCTGCACCTTTTGCTCGAACACGGCGCGCTCGGCTTCCTCGATCAGCGTGCGGCGTGCGTCGCCGAACTGCTTTGCATCCGCTTCGATTTCCTTGATGACGAGGCGTTTCATGGAGGACGGATTGTCGAGCAGATCATGCAAACCGGTCTTCTCGTTGCGCAATTCGGCCAGTTCCTGCTGGATCTTGATCGCTTCCAGTCGAGCCAACTGGCGCAGCCGGATTTCGAGGATGTCTTCCGCCTGCCGGTCGGATAGGTTGAATGCCTTCATCAGCGCCGGCTTCGGCTCATCCGATTCGCGGATGATCTTGATGACCTTGTCGATGTTCAGCAGGACCGCTTCGCGACCTTCGAGAATATGAATGCGGTCGTCGACCTTCTGCAGGCGGAATTGCGTCCTGCGGGTCATCGTCGCAAAGCGGAACTCGATCCACTCGCGCAGGATTTGGCCCAGTCCCTTTTGACGCGGCCGGCCGTCGCCGCCGATCATCACCAGGTTGATCGATGTGCCGGTCTCCAGCGAAGTATGGGCCAGCAGAATGTTCATGAATTCGGTCTGGTCCTGGTTCTTCGACTTGGGTTCGAATACCAGGCGTACCGGCGCATCCTTGCCCGATTCATCGCGCACGGTGTCGAGCACCGACAGGATCATCTGTTTCATCGTCAGTTGATCCGGCAGCAGCGACTTCTTGCCCAGCTTGACCTTCGGATTGGTCAACTCCTCGATTTCTTCCAGCACTTTTTGCGCAGAGGTGCCTGGTGGAAGTTCGGTGACCACCGCCTGCCACTGGCCGCGCGCAAGATCTTCAATCTTCCAGCGCGCGCGTACCTTCAAGGTGCCGCGGCCATTCTCGTACATCTCCGCAATCGCCGAGGTTGGCGTAATGATCTGCCCGCCGCCGGGGAAGTCCGGCCCGGGGATGATTTCCATCAGCTCCGCATGCGTGATTTTCGGATTGCGGATCATCGTGACTGCAGCCTTGGCGACTTCAGTCAGGTTATGCGACGGGATTTCCGTGGCAAGACCCACCGCAATCCCCGATGCGCCGTTCAGCAGCACGAAGGGCAGGCGCGCCGGCAGCAGCTTCGGCTCCTCGGTCGATCCGTCGTAGTTCGGCTGGAAATCCACGGTGCCCATGTCGATTTCATCGAGCAGCAAGCGGGAAATCGGCGTCAGGCGCGCTTCCGTATAACGCATTGCCGCCGCACCGTCGCCATCGCGCGAGCCGAAGTTGCCCTGGCCGTCGATCAATGGATAACGCAGCGAGAAATCCTGCGCCATGCGCACCAGCGCGTCGTACACCGACTGGTCGCCATGCGGATGCAATTTGCCCAACACATCGCCGACCACGGCTGCGGACTTGCGCGGCTTAGCGGTCGAATTCAGGCCGAGTTCGTTCATCGCGTACAGGATGCGGCGCTGCACCGGTTTCTGGCCGTCGCATACATCAGGCAGGGCGCGGCCCTTGACCACCGAGATCGCGTAGTCGAGATAGGCGCGCTCGGCAAAGGTGGCAAGAGTCAGCGCTTCGCCGTCTCCGGACGGCACGTCTTCAAACAGGTTGGCTTGTTCAGTCATTGCGGTTGTGCGAATTATTCGAGTGTGGGCGCCGGCATGTTCCGGCGTCCGGGAATCGTCATGTGGATACGGCGGGTGGTCGTCGCATTGTCAGTGAGCGCGGCGATGGCAAGCGCCTGCGCCGCGGGCCGGTATAGCTGGTAAAACTGTTTCACGATCTGCACGTAGCTGCGGGTTTCAGGGTATGGCGGAATCGCATTGTTGTACTTCTGCACCGCGCCTTCGCCCGCGTTATACGATGCGATCACCAGTTCCGGCCGGGATGGAAACAGCTTGTGCAAGTCGCGCAGATAGCGCGCGCCGAGACGGATGTTGGTCTTCGGATCGGTCAATTTCTGCTCAAGCGTTTTCTTTTTGTCGCCTTGCAGGCCATAGCGTTCCGCCGTCGCGGGCAGGATCTGCATCAGGCCAACGGCGCCCTTCGCCGACACGGCGTGCGTGTCGAAGCCGGACTCGGCAGCCATTACCGCCTTCAGCAGCGCGGGATCGATTTCGAATTCCTGCGCCGCCGCATCGAGCAGCGTCTCGTACTTTTGCAGATTCGGATGCCGCGACAGATATCCAAGCAGCGGTGTCTGTTGCGAAGGCACAGCGGATGGCGCAAGTTGCGAAGAATCGAACGAAGCGCTGCCACGCAGGAAGAGCCGATAGCGCTCATCGATCTTCTCGGTTGAAAAATGCCCCGTGCCATTCGCGTCGATATAGCCATAGATATCGGCGTGCGCGAACGCGGACGCGATACCCAGGCATAGCGTGGCGATGGCCTTTTTCAGTCGCATCGGATCAGATATCCGCTTCGGCTTCGTTGCCGTGTTCCTCCAGCCAGGCGCGCCGTGCGGCTGCCTCGCCTTTGCCCATCAGCATATTGAAGCGCAATTCCGATGCAGCGAGATCGAAGTCGCCCAGCGATACCGGCAGCAAGCGGCGCGTATCCGGATTCATCGTGGTTTCCCACAACTGTTCGGCATTCATTTCGCCCAGACCCTTGAAGCGTGAGATGGTCCATGCGCCATCCTTCACACCGTCCTTGCGCAGCTTGTCTTCGATCGCCGTCAGTTCGCCATCGTCCAGCGCGTAGAGCTTTTGCGCCTGCTTCTTGCCGCGCGCCGGCGCGTCGACCCGGAACAGCGGAGGGCGCGCAACGCAGATGTGCCCACGCGCGATCAGTTGCGGAAAGTGCTTGAAGAACAGGGTCAGCAGCAAGACCTGAATGTGCGAGCCGTCCACGTCCGCGTCGGACAGGATGCAGATCTTGCCGTAGCGCAGACCGGTCAGGTCCGGTGTGTCGTTCGGTCCGTGCGGATCGACGCCGATAGCCACCGCGATGTCATGAATTTCGTTATTTGCGAACAGGCGGTCGCGTTCGGTTTCCCAGGAATTGAGCACCTTGCCGCGCAGGGGCAGGATGGCCTGGAATTCCTTGTCGCGGCCCATCTTGGCCGAACCACCTGCCGAGTCGCCCTCGACCAGAAAGAGTTCATTGCGGCTCACGTCATCCGATTCACAATCGGTCAGCTTGCCCGGCAGCACCGCAACGCCGGAGGATTTCTTCTTCTCGACCTTCTGCGCGGAGCGCAGGCGAGATTGCGCCTGCTTGATCACCAGGTCGGCCAGCTTCTTGCCATAGTCGACGTGATGGTTCAACCACAATTCCAGCGCGGGCCGGGTGAAGGTCGCAATCAGGCGTACCGCGTCGCGCGAATTCAGCCGTTCCTTGATCTGCCCCTGGAACTGCGGATCAAGCACCTTGGCCGACAGCACGAAAGAAACGCGTGCGAACACGTCTTCCGGCAGCAGCTTCACGCCCTTGGGCAGCATCGAATGCATTTCGACGAAACTCTTCACCGCGCCGAACAAGCCTTCGCGCAAGCCGGCTTCATGCGTGCCGCCGGCCGGAGTCGGAATCAGGTTGACGTAGGACTCGCGCACCACATTGCCTTCTTCCGTCCAGGCGACCACCCATGCCGCGCCTTCGCCTTCCGCGAAGCCATCGGTCTCGCCGCTGGCATATTGCTCGCCTTCAAACAAGGGAATCAGCGGGTCGGCGTTGGAGGACTGTGCCAGCGATTCGACCAGATAACCGCGCAGGCCCTGATCGTACTGCCAGGTTTGCGTGTCGCCGGTCTTGGCATTGGTGAGGGTCACCTTGACGCCGGGTAGAAGCACTGCCTTGGAACGCAACAGCCGCTGCAATTCCGCGCCAGGAATGGCGGATGAGTCGAAGTATTTCGGATTCGGCCAGACCGTGACGCGCGTGCCGGATCGCCGCTCGTCTTTCGCCAGGGGGCGCGACTTCAGTTTTTCAATCACGTCACCGTCGCCAAAGGTGAGCTTGTGCTCGCCGCCTTCACGCCAGACAGTGATTTCCAGGCGCGAGGACAGTGCATTGGTGACGGAGACGCCGACGCCATGCAGGCCGCCAGAAAAGGAATACGCGCCGCCCGACCCTTTGTCGAATTTGCCACCCGCGTGCAAGCGCGTGAACACGATTTCTACCGTCGGTACTTTTTCTTCCGGATGCAAGCCGACCGGGATGCCGCGGCCATCGTCTTCGATACTGACGCTGCCATCGGTATTGAGCGTCACCGAGACATTCTTGCAAAAGCCGCCCAGCGCTTCGTCCGACGCGTTGTCGATCACTTCCTGGATGATATGCAGCGGGTTTTCGGTGCGGGTGTACATGCCCGGGCGCTGCTTGACCGGTTCGAGTCCTTTCAGAACCCGGATAGACGATTCGCTGTAATCGGATGCGGAGGATTTTCTAGTTGCCATTCAGATGAGGACGCCAAAAATGCTGTTATTGCTTGAGGGAATGTATTTAAACATAAGTCACAGCATTCTAATGAAAAATCAGAGCTGGCTGCGCGTGAACTAATGTGGGGGCAATGATGCCACTTCCAATACGGGCCGGAAAAAGCCGGACGGCGGGTGCCGACCGGAAGCTGGGGAACGGTTCGCTGTTGTAGTTTGGAAACTCAAGCCGAAGAATATTGCCGGCGTGATGTTTATCCTGCAATTAATGTAGTGCAACAGGGCAAAATCTTTATAAAATGAAACCCCATGTCGTCCCATAATTTCCCCTTCGCCGTACGACTGATCGGATTTTCCTTGCAGGAAATACTGGCATTCGAAAACGCCTTTGCAAACGAGGAAGGCAAGAACTACGGCTATTTTCGTCTCGAGGACGGCAACCTGCAGGATCCGGACCTGTATATCGCCAATGCAGACGAATTGAAGGCATTGGTCAGCCTTGCCGACTTGCGACCGAGCGATGTCCGGCCCGCCCTGCTGATCGGCCGGCCCGGCGTGGAGCTGCCGTATGCGCGGATCGATCGTCCGTTCGAATGGCCGGCGCTGTTCGAAGCGATCGACAATCTGGTCGAAAGGCGGGCCGACGCGCTGTCGCGACTGGAAGCATCCGATATCGTGACCGTGCCGGAACGCCGGCGGCGCGACCGCCTGGATCTGGATCTCACTGACCCCGTCGAATACGAAAAAATGCGCTCCAAGGTACGCAGCGACGGGATTGTACTGGTTGTCGATAAAAGCCCCGCGCTGCGCGACTACCTCTCCGACCTGTTGGCGCGCCAGCAGACGCGGGTGGTGTGGGTCAACAGTGAAGTCGAGGCGGTTGAATTGTGCAAGCAAGAGCCGATCTCGGCCGTGCTCATCAATACTTCCACGCCCGGCATTGATCCTTACCGCCTGTCCTGGGCCATCAAGGAAAAGGATTCGCCGATCAAGATCGCGGTGATTTTCCTGGTCAGCAAACCCTTCGTGTACGACCTGCAGCAGGCAAATTACGTCGGCGCGGACGGTTTTCTCAACAAGCCGCTCGCCAGCCATCACTTGATCACTGCGCTGAGGAAATTTCTTCCGTTTCCGCGTTGATAGTTATTGGTCCACGGAGCACACGAAGGACACGGAAATATTCAAGGAAGACCAGGCCGCCGCATGTGACGCAGCGTACGGAGCATCGCCACAATCCGCAGCCTTGAATTTTTTCCGTGTCTTCTGTGCTTTCCGTGGACAATCCAGCTACTTGCTCAGCAAGCGCATGCCGCGTTCCAGCCCTTCGATCGTGACCGGGAACATTCGATTGTTCATCAGTTGCCGGACGATGGAGATCGACTGACGGTATTGCCATAAACCTTCCGGTTCCGGATTCAGCCAGATGAATTTCGGGAAGGTGCTGGTAAAACGCTGCAGCCATTCGGCGCCGGCTTCCTCGTTGTTGTATTCCACCGAGCCGCCCGGCTGCAGGATTTCATACGGGCTCATCGTCGCATCGCCGACGAAAATCAGCTTGGTATCCGGCGTGTATTTGCGCAGGATGTCCCAGGTCGGAAAACGTTCCGCGTGACGGCGCCGATTGTTCTTCCACAAGTAGTCGTAAACGCAGTTATGGAAGTAGAAGAATTCCATGTTCTTGAATTCGGTTTTCGACGCCGAAAACAGTTCTTCAGTACGCGCGATATGGTCATCCATCGTGCCGCCCACATCCAGCAGCATCAGCACCTTGATGTTGTTCTTGCGCTCCGGCTGCATCTTGATGTCGAGATAGCCGGCATTGTTGGCGGTCGCGCGTATCGTGTCGTCGAGCGCCAGTTCATCTTCCGCGCCTTCACGCGCAAATTTGCGCAGGCGGCGCAGGGCGACCTTGATGTTGCGTGTGCCGAGTTCGCGCTCATCGTCGTAATCCCGATAAGCACGCGCCTCCCAGACTTTCACCGCAGTGCGATTGCCGCCTTCGCCGCCGATCCGGATGCCTTCCGGGTTTTGTCCGCCATTGCCGAACGGCGAAGTGCCGCCGGTGCCTATCCATTTGTTGCCGCCTTCGTGGCGTTCCTTCTGCTCCTTCAGCAATTCCTTCAGCCGGTCCATCAGCTTGTCGTAGCCGAACTTCTCGATCGCCGCGATCTGCTCGGGCGTGAGATCGCGCTCCATGCGCTTCTTCAGCCATTCGAGCGGGATGTCCGGATGCTTCTCGAAGATCGCATCGATACCCTTGAAGTACAGTCCGAATGCCTTGTCGAACTTGTCGTAGTGGGCTTCGTCCTTGACCAGGGTGGTGCGCGACAGGAAATAGAAATCGTCCAGCGACGGGCTGATGACGTTTTTCTGCATGGCTTCCAGCAGGATCAGGAATTCCTTGATCGACACCGGGATCTTCGCGTCTTTGAGGGTAAAGAAAAAATCGATCAACATGTCAGCCCTCCGGCTTCCAGTTTGTACAGCAGGTTCTTTTTCACGCCGGGCCACTCGTTCTGGATCACGCTGTAGACCACCGAATCGCGAATGCGCCCGTCGGGCATGATGATATGGTTGCGCAATACGCCGTCACGCCTGGCGCCGAGCCGCTCGATCGCCGCCTGTGAACGCTTGTTGAACCAGTCGGTGCGGAACTCCACCGCAATGCAGCGCAGCTTTTCAAATGCATGCGTCAGCAGCATCAACTTGCACTCGGTATTGATGGCCGTGCGTTGCGCCCGTTGCGCGTACCAGGTGCCGCCGATTTCAAGGCGACGATTGTTTTCGTCGATATGCAGATAGCGTGTGCCGCCCACGATCCGGCCGCTCTCGTTGTCGCGCACCGCGAAGGCGAGCACCTCGCCTCGTTCTCGCTGCGCAATCAATTGCTCGATGTAGTTGCGCACGCCTTCCGGTCTTGGCACCGTCGTGAACCAGAGGTTCCACAGCTCGCCATCGGCAGCGGCCAGCTTGATCTCTTCTTCGTGTTCCAGTGCCAACGGTTCCAGCGTGGCATGCCGGCCATTCAGCGTGACCGCATCGACAAAGGCCATGACCGCTATCCGATCAGCGATTCGTGCGCGACATGAAGACCAGGCGCTCGAACAGATGCACATCCTGTTCGTTCTTCAGCAGCGCGCCATGCAGCGGAGGCACGATGGTTTTCGCATCCTTGCTGCGCAGGGCGTCCGGAGGAATGTCCTCGGCCAGCAGCAGTTTCAGCCAGTCCAGCAGCTCGGAGGTCGAGGGCTTCTTTTTCAAGCCGGCCACTTCGCGTACTTCGTAGAAAGTCTGCAGCGCCTGCGCCAGCAGATCCTTCTTCAATTGCGGGAAATGCACATCGACGATCTGCTGCATCGTGTCCTTGTCGGGGAAACGGATGTAATGGAAGAAACACCTGCGCAGGAAGGCGTCCGGCAATTCCTTCTCGTTGTTCGATGTGATGATCACCAGCGGGCGATTCTTGGCCTTCACCAGTTCGCGTGTTTCGTACACATAGAACTCCATGCGGTCGAGTTCGCGCAGCAGATCGTTCGGGAATTCAATGTCGGCCTTGTCGATTTCGTCGATCAGCAGCACCACTTGCTGTTCCGACGTGAATGCCTGCCACAACACGCCCTTGACGATGTAGTTGTGAATATCCTTTACCCGCTCGTCGCCCAGTTGCGAGTCGCGCAAGCGCGATACCGCGTCGTATTCATACAAGCCTTGCTGCGCCTTGGTCGTCGATTTGATATGCCATTGCAGCAGCGGCATGCCGAGCGCCGCGGCCACTTCCTCGGCCAGCATGGTCTTGCCGGTGCCGGGCTCACCCTTGATCAGCAATGGACGTTGCAGCGTCAATGCAGCATTGACCGCAAGTTTCAAATCGTTGGTTGCAACATAATTTTGGGAACCTTCGAAGCGAGTTTCTTGTCGCATAGCGTTGTGTCATCAAGATGAAAATAAAACCAAGTATAAGCGAGAAAGATAATCCAGGCTGGAATCGCAGCCACGCCTTTTCCCCCTGCATTTTAAGTATTCCATGAAAATTTCCCTGTTGAAGCTATGGGTGATGTGGCGACGTTTTCGCCGGACATCACCCCGTCATAATGAGCATCACCTGCAATACATTGCCCAGATCGAGGTGCTGATGCGGCGCGCCAACCCATTCGCGGCCTGGACCGAACGCGCGAACTGGATGACTGATGTGGCCGATTGGCTCAGACGCGATCCGCCGCGATCGAATCTTGACGCGCACGCGTGGAGACGCATCAAGCATCAACGCACCCGTTTCCTGCTCGACTGGCTGGACAGCCACCGCGAGGTGCGACGGGTGGTGCAGACGACTCTGCAAAAGACCTTGCGCGAAGCGGTCGGCCCGGAACTGTTCTGCGCCACGGGTTTGCCGCACGAACCGGCATTTTTTGGCGAACTGTCGGAACGCGTCGGCAAGGCACTGCTGCCGAAAGCGCCGTCGCGACGCGATCTGTCCACCTTGTTTACGGCGATGTTCCCGGACCCGTCCGATGCCGAGTGGCTGATCGGACTGGACCACAAGACCCTGGTGCGCGTCTGGAAGCTCTGCGCCGACGACGGCATCGCGCACAACTTTGTTCAGCAGATCGATGAAGCGCTGACCTACCTGGTATCGATGATCATCGCGGTCGGCATCAGCCCGGAATTCCGGCAGCGATTGGAGCCGCATGTACCCTTGAAGGCGACCCCGTTCATGGCCCTGCAGCGCGAACTGGAAAAATACCTGATGGCCGGAGCGCATGATGAAGCGGCATTGCGCAGCGTACGCATGCTGGTCGCGGTATGCCAGGCGCAAACCGATCGCATCTACATGCATCTTGACGAATACGGCGTGTCGGTTGGGCTGGTTTACCGAGTCGAGCGGATGCGGGCGCAGCTCACGCGGATGGCGCGGCTGATCGACTTGCGCTCGGCACCGCCGGATGCGCAATTGACGGCGCCGGTGCAGGCGCTGCTGGTCGACCTGATCGAGGCGCATCACCGGCGCTCGTCGGTTCGCGGCCTGATCAGCCGCAGTTTTTCCCTGCTGGCTCGCAAGATGGTCGAGCGCAATGCCGATCGCGGCGAACAATATGCCGCGCGTGATCGCGCCGAGTACTGGGCGATGTTCAAGGCCGCCTGCCGCGGCGGCGTGGTCAGTGTGTTTACCGTGCTGCTGAAGGCGGCGATTCCTGCGGCCGGCGTTGCCCGCTTTTTCGAAGGTGTGTTCGTCTCACTGAACTATGCGGCCGGCTTTCTCGCGATTTCCGCGCTTGGCGGGACGCTGGCCGCCAGGCAGCCGGCGATTACCGCACCGACGCTCGCATCAAAGATGCAGGCACTCGGCACTGCAGACGGCATGCGCAAGCTTCTCGATGAAATTGCCGGCCTGTTGCGCGCGCAGGCGGCTGCAGTGTTCGGCAATGTGGTGTCCATCGTCCCCGCCATGACCGCGGTTTCCCTGCTGTTCTGGCTGGTCTCTGGAAACCCGATCATGGAGCCGGAAAAGGCCCATGCCAGCCTGCAGGGACTGTCGATGCTTGGCGTCACGCCGGTATTTGCCGCCTTCACTGGCGTCTTGCTCTGGCTATCGAGCCTGAGCGCCGGATTCGCCGACAATTGGTTCGCGCTGCACAACATGCGTGAAGCGATGGCGCATCATCGACGTCTGGTTCACGCGCTCGGTCAGGCAAGGGTAGAGCGCCTGGCCAATTGGCTGGAGCGGCATGTGGCCGGCATTGTCGGCAATCTCTCTCTGGCGCTGCTCTTGGGGATGTCGCCGGTACTGCTTCAATTCTTCGGCCTGCCGCTCGACGTGCGGCACGTGACGCTGGCGACCGGCACGCTTGCAGCCGCAGTCAGCGGCCTCGGCTGGAGCGCGGTGACCACGACAGACTTCTGGCTGGCCGTCGGTGGCGTTACCTTGACCGGAATACTGAACATCGGCGTGGCTTTCGGGTGTGCATTGGGACTGGCCTTGCATGCGCGCGACGTGCCGATGCGGGTCAGGCGCGTGGCTTTTCGTGCAGTGCTGAAGCGCTTTATCGGTTCGCCGCGTTTCTTCCTGCTTCCCGAGAAGAGCCTGGCAAGCGTCACCGTGCTCCCAACGTCGTCATCCCCGGCAGCTCCCGGCGAAGCGGAGGAAGACCTCAGGCAATCCAAGAGCGGGCGCTCATGAATCTGGGGCGCCGTGGACGATCCGGCAATATCAATGTAGAATTAGGCGATTTGGTGCGTCGGAGCAACACCTACAAAACGCGCCAAAAGCCTATCCGTAAGTGATTCGAGCCGGTTTTCGCGGGCTGGATTTCTTGCGGATAGGTTTATGAATCTTGTACTCATTTATTCCCAGCTACCATGAAAAAACTATTTGCGTTCCTCGCGCTCGCTGGTCTTGCAAGCGTCGCCGCAGCCGCGGACGTCGTCGGCAACGCCAAGGCAGCAGAAAACAAGGTTGCAATGTGCATCGGCTGCCACGGCATCCCGGGCTACAAGGCTTCATTCCCCGAGGTGTACCAGGTTCCGATGCTGGGCGGTCAGAACGCCAAGTACATCCAAAGCGCGCTCAACGCCTACAAGAAAGGCGATCGCAAGAACCCCAGCATGCGCGGCATCGCGGCCGGCCTGTCGGATCAGGATATCGCCGACGTCGCGGCTTATTACGCTCAGCAGAAATAAGGGGACCCATGATGAAGAAGATTCTCGCAGGCGCGGCCGTACTGATGTCGTTTAACGCCTTTGCGGGCGGCAATATCGACGCCGGCAAGGCCGCCACGGAAAAATTCAATTGTGCCGCCTGCCATGGCAAGGATTTCAACTCGCCGGTCGATCCGAGCTATCCGAAGCTGGCAGGTCAGCACCAGGATTATCTGGAGCATGCGCTGATCGCCTACCAGCGCGGCGCGGACGGCGCCAATGGACGCGGCAACGCGATCATGGGCGGACAAGCCAAGCAGCTGTCGAGAGCGGATATCCAGAATATCGCCGCCTACCTGCACAGCCTGCCGGGCTCGCTGGTACTGCGCAAGTAAGCCCGCACACACCTGCTATGCAAAAAGCCACGCTTGTCGTGGCTTTTTGCTTTTTGGAATGAGCAGCGGGAAACTCAATCCATCGGCAATCCCGCACCCCGCAATCGGGCGCGCAGCCGTTCCAGTTCGTCGAAGAGATCGGCCACCAATCCGGCCAATTCGGGATTGGCGTCGAAATTGCGCTCCAGTTCATAAAGGCGGCGCGTGCGCAACAAGTCCTGTCCGGTGAAGGACCAGCGGCTTGGATCCTGTTCGTTCTGGACGGCAAGCACGCCTGCCTGCACATGCTCGACGATCCATTCCCGGCTGACCGTACAACTTGCCGCAAGCTCGTCCACTGAGAGCCGGACATCCTCCATGAGCAGTCCAATCAGTTCTTGCGCCATCGTTCACACTCCCAATGCCTGACGTGGGTTGAACGCGAGTTCGCGTGCCATGGTCTGATAAAAGTCGCGCGCCTTCGGATTGTCGGCGGGGGGGACGACGACTTCCATCACAAGATAGAGGTCGCCCGGCGGCGACCCCGGGATTCCGCGGCCCTTCAGGCGCAGTTTGCGGCCTGACTGCGACCCTTCGGGAATGCGTATCTCGACGGTGCCATCCGGAACGGGCGCCTTGACGCTTGCACCCAAAGCCGCCTCCCAGGGCGCAATCGGCAGGCTTGCATAAACATCCCGTCCCTCGATGCGATAGCGCGAATGCGGATTGAAGTGCACCTCCAGGTACAGATCGCCCGCTTGCCCTCCGCCGGAGCCTTGCGCTCCTTGTCCGGCAAGGCGGATGAGCTGGCCTTCGCGAACGCCCTTCGGAATGCGCACATCGAGCGTGTGCTCCGCCAGCGTCACGCGACCGTGCTGGTCGGTGCGTGGAACGCGCAATGACAATGTCCGCGAGGCACCGTGGTAGGCGTCTTCCAGGTCAAGCATGACCTTCGCATGATGATCTTCACCGCGAGCGTGAAAATGCGCACCGCTCGCGCCGCGCATGCGGCCGCCGAACAACTCGGAAAAGAAGTCGCTGAAATCGGCGCCTTCCGGGCCGGAAAAGCCCCGTCCGGAGAATTCGAAGCCGGCATCCCAGTCCGGTGGCGGACGGAATTCCTCTCCGGCATGATGGCGCTGCCCAAGCTGGTCATAGGCCACCCGTTTTTCGGGATCCGACAGCACCGCGAAAGCCTCATTGAGTTCCTTCATGCGCGCTTCCGCATCCGGCTCCTTCGAGACGTCCGGATGGTATTTGCGCGCAAGACGGCGGAAAGATTTCTTGATCTCGTCCGCCGCCGCATCCCGGGCAACGCCCAGTGTCTGGTAGTAGTCCTTGAATTCCAAGCGGATTCTCCTTCTACTTTTGTTGCTTCGCCTGTTTCCATAATGGTGCCGGACCAGCCTCAAATCAAGGTATTGAATTCCTTTCATCGGCACATATGTTGACCATACCGGTCGACTGCCCACGAAGTCGGCCATCTTTGCGAAACCCGACATGACAGGAGGACGAAATGATGTATCGATCGATATTCCCTCGCGACGTGTTTGCCGAACTTGACCGGCTGCAACGTGAAATGCAGCAGGCGATTGAAACCGGGCCGAGTATCCGCGGTATCGGCCGAGGCGGCTTCCCGGCGCTGAACGTGGGCGGCACGCAGCAATCGGTGGAGTTGTACGCATTTGCGCCCGGGCTGGATCCGGCCAGCATCGAGGTCCAGCTGGAGCGCGGCGTACTCACGATTTCAGGCGAGCGTGCGGCTGATCTGCCTGGCGAAAACCAGAAGGCTGCGGTACACATCAACGAGCGCTTTGCCGGACCTTTCCGGCGTGTAGTCAATCTGCCGGAAGACGATGTCAATCCGAGCGGCGTCTCCGCGCAGTACAAGGACGGCGTGCTGCACATCAGCATCAAGCGCCGTGAATCTGCCCAGCCGCGCCGTATTTCCATTCAGTAAGCAAGGAGGAAACATCATGAACGAGAACACGAATGTGACGAAAACGACGAACGGAAATGTCCGTTCCGAGGCGGCATTGCTGCCGCCGGTCGATGTGATCGAAGACGCTTCCGGTATCACCTTGTTTGCCGATCTCCCGGGTGTGCCGAAGGACAAGCTGAACCTGCAACTGGAAGCGGAAACGCTGACGATCGAAGGCGAAGTGGAGCTGAACGCGCCGACGGAAATCGAATCGAGCCATGTTGAGGTCAGGCTGCCGCGCTATCGCCGCGTGTTTACCTTGTCGCGCGAACTGGACAGCGAAAAGGCATCGGCGGAATTCAAGAACGGCGTGCTCAAGCTGCGCATTCCGAAGGCCGAACATGCCCAGCCGCGCAAGATCGACATCAGGGTTGCTTGATTGACGGCCGTTGCGGCGGCAGTCTTTTGATTCAATGGAGGAAAGCGATGAGACTCGAAGAGATCAAGCAAGGCTGGTCGTCTTTCTGGGATTCGGTCGCTGAAGGCTGGCAGCATCTGCGTCAATCGGCCTCCAGTGCGATCACCGGATTCAAGCCCAGCGTACAGACGAATCTTCCCGCCAAGAGCGATATCGACGATGCGTTTTTCATTCCTTCGATGGGCTGGTCGATGCTCGGCGGCGATGTGTTCGAAGACGACAAGCGCCTGGTTGTGCGCATTGAGGTGCCTGGCCTGGACAAGAACGACCTGGACATCGAAGTGCAAGGAGATGCCCTGATCGTGCGAGGGGAAAAACGCTTCGAGCGGGAAGACACGGAAGGGCGGTATCGCGTGCTGCAATGCGCGTACGGCAGCTTCCGGCGTGTCGTTCCCCTGCATGCCCCTGTTCTGGCTGACCAGGCCAAGGCCAGTTACAAGAATGGCGTGTTGCGGGTGGAACTTCCCAAGATGGAAGAAGACAAACCGCACAAGCGGACGGTAAAGGTCGATTGATAAACGTTTGCAGAGGGCGTTCCTGCGGGATCGCCCTGGTTTCGCCGAGCCGTGCTCAGCGGCGCTTCACGCATTCGACATACGCGACGCCGTCCGGAGGCAAACCATTGCGCTGCGAATTCCAGATCATCTCGCCGAGGCATTCCATCATCTGATGATGTGCCTCGTGCTCGGAACCCAGCCTTTGCGCCAGCGACAGGAAGGCGGCGCGTATACCCTTGGGCTGGTCGATCGAGATTTGTTCGGCGATCGACAAATGCATGGCCAGATGCAGAAACGGATTGGTTTGTCCGCTCTCCACAGAGTAATCCTTCGCCAATGCCGCCTCCACCTCGGCCAGCGCTTCCCAATATTCCTCGTGCTGCATGATCCAGTCACGCGCGACGGCCTCCATGGGCGTCAGGATCTCATTGGCTCTGGTCTTGCGATAGGTTTCGCAAAAAAAACGTCGAACGTCGTGCTGCGAAGGGTTAAACATCGTTCAGGAAAATGAAGCAGAGGAAAGCCGCATATTGTACCGGCACAAGCTCGGCAGCGCGGATTCCTATAACATGGGAAACATTCCTTGCATCACGAGCGCGAGGAAAACCGAACCATCAAAAATGGAACTCATCATGTTGAATGATACTGCACTCGATACTCTGTTCCGCACTGCGCGGACCCACAACGGCTGGCGCGACATGCCGGTCTCCGACGAGCAATTGCGCCAGATTTACGATTTGATGAAATGGGGGCCGACCTCGGCCAACTGCAGCCCGGCACGGATCGTCTTCGTGCAGTCGCCGGAGGCGAAGGAAAAGCTGCTGGCTTGCATGGACCCGGGAAATCTTGAAAAGACGAGGACGGCACCCGTCACCGCGATCATCGGCATGGACATGGAGTTTTACGAAAAATTGCCGCAATTGTTTCCGCACAATCCAAGTGCACGTTCCTGGTTCGCGGGCAAGCCGGAAGTGATCGCGAACACTGCCATGCGCAATTCATCCTTGCAGGGTGCCTACCTTATCATGGCTGCGCGGTCGCTCGGACTGGACTGCGCGCCGATGTCGGGCTTCGATGCGGCCAGGATCAATGAAGCCTTTTTCTCCGGCACCCCGATCAAGGCAAACTTCGTGTGCAGCCTCGGCTACGGCGACACAAGCAAGCTGTATCCCAGAGGGCCGCGCCTCGCGTTCGAGGAAGCGTGCAGGATCGATTAAGGGAAGGTTTGCCGCGCCGCCTGCGCGGTCAAACGCCTTTCTCCGGCAAGGGCGTCTTGTCCTTGTACTCGCACAGATCGGCGATGAGGCAGTTCCAGCATTGCGGCTTGCGTGCAACGCAGATGTAGCGGCCGTGCAGGATCAGCCAATGATGCGCGTCGTGCCGGAATTCCTCCGGCACGTATTTCAGCAGCTTTTGCTCGACCTCATCCACGTTCTTGCCCGGCGCGATGCCGGTGCGGTTGGATACCCGGAAGATATGCGTATCGACAGCAATGGTCGGCTCGCCGAATGCGGTGTTGAGGACCACGTTCGCGGTCTTGCGGCCGACGCCGGGTAGGGCCTGCAATGCTTCGCGCGAGCGCGGTACTTCGCCATGATGCTGTTCAAGCAGGATACGGCAGGTTTCGATCACATTCTTCGCCTTGGTGCGATACAGGCCGATGGTGCGAATGTATTCGGTCAGTCCCTCCACCCCCAAGGCATAGATCTTCGCCGGCGTGTTGGCAACCGGATACAGCCGCCGCGTGGCCTTGTTGACCGAGACGTCGGTCGCTTGCGCAGACAGGATCACGGAAATCAGCAGTTCGAATGGCGTCGTGAATTCCAGCTCCGTTGTCGGATGCGGATTCGCCTTGCGGAAACGTTTGAAAATCTCGAGGCGCTTTTCGGCGTTCATGAGTTGTCTTTCACGTCTTCGAGTTTGACGTTGATTTCTTCAATCTGCTTCTTTACCGAGCGCGAGACATCACTCACGCCTATGGTGCCTGTCGCGCCTGCGGCCTGTGCGGCCATCTGCTCCTTCTTCTGGCGCGCACGTTCCATCGCCGCCTGAATGATCGCTTTCTTGCGCTCCTGTGCCGCCTTTTCATCCGGCGTCAGCGTCGATTCGGCTTCTACCGCCTTGAGTTTGGCTGCAGCTTTGGCAGCGAGGCGCGCATCGTTTTCTTCCTTGTCGCGTCGCAGGCGGAACACATGGGCATTGTGCCGCGCGCGGGCCGCGTCCGCCTGCGCCTGAGACCATGCATCCCAGCCGGTTTTCCCTGGCGTGACATCGACCATCGCAATGCAGTCGACCGGGCAGGGCGCAACACACAGATCGCAACCGGTGCACAGGTCTGGCACCACGGTATGCATCTGCTTGGCCGCGCCGATGATGGCATCAACCGGACAGGCCTGGATGCAGAGTGTGCAGCCGATGCACAAGGATTCGTCGATGACGGCGACCGGGCGCGGCCGTTCCACGCCATTGACGGGATTGAGCGGAATGACTAGCTTGCCCAGCAGCCTGGCGAGCCGGGCGATGCCTTCGGCGCCGCCGGGAGGGCACTGGTTGTATCCGGCCGCGCCGCTCGCGACAGCCTCCGCGTAGGGACGGCAGGCAGGATAGCCGCATTTGGTGCATTGCGTTTGCGGCAACAGGTCTTCGATCTGGTCGGCCAGCGATTTGGCGTTTGATGACACGGCAGGTTTTGCAGGAAGTAAAAGCAGGATTATCCGACAAACCACGCGGGCTATAAATAAAAAAGCCGTTCGCCCGGTCGGGGAACGGCTTTCTCCTGCGGGGAAGGGCTGATCAGGAATTCGTCTTGATGAATTCGCCGATCTTCGGGCAAATGATCTCGCGCCAGCGGCGGCCGGCGAAAATACCGTAGTGACCGCATTTTTCCGCAGTGAAGTGATGTTTTTTCGACTTCGGAATGCTGGAGCACAGATCATGCGCCGCCTGCGTCTGGCCGACGCCGGAAATATCGTCCAGTTCGCCCTCAATGGTCAGCAGCGCCACGTTCTTGATGTCCTGCGGACGCACCAGCTTGCCTTCGACCTCCCAGGTGCCGAGCGGCAGACGGAACTCCTGGAACACGGTCTTGATGGTCTCGAGGTAATACTCGGCCGGCATGTCGAGCACGGCGTTGTACTCGTCATAGAACTTGCGATGTTCTTCCGCCGACTCGTTGTCGCCTTCGCGCAGATGCATGTAGAAGTCCCAGTGGCTTTGCGCATGACGGCCCGGATTCATAGCGATAAAGCCGGCATGCTGCAGGAAGCCCGGATAGACCTTGCGACCGAAGCCGGGATAATTCGGCGGCACGCTGTAGATCACCCGATTCTCGAACCAGGAGTACGGTCGCTTGGTTGCGAGGTCGTTGACTTCGGTCGGCGACTTGCGCGGGTCGATCGGGCCGCCCATCATGGTCATGGTCTTCGGCAACTTGGGATCGTTGGCGGTAGCCATCAGCGAAATCGCTGCGAGCACAGGCACGGTCGGCTGGCACACCGAAATCACATGCAGATCCGGACCGAGGCGACGGATGAAATCCTGAACATAGTAGATGTAGTCGTGCAGGTGGAACGCACCTTCGCTGGCCGGCACCATGCGTGCATCGGTCCAGTCGGTGATGTACACGTCATGATTCGACAGCAGGGCGCGCACGGTATCGCGCAACAGCGTCGAATGGTGGCCCGACAACGGAGCGACCAGCAGCACCGTCGGCTGCTTCAGTTGTGCGACCTGCTTGTCGCTCATGTCCTTCTTGAAGTGAATCAGGCGGCAGAAGGGTCTTTGTTCCGCGACTTCTTCAAATACACCGACGGACTTGCCGTTGACGGGGACGGTCTTAATTCCGAATTCCGGCTTTTCGTAGTCCTTGCCGAGTCGGTACATTAATTCGTAGCCAGCCGCGATACGCTGCGCGAACGGCGTGTGGGCGAGTGGGGAAACCGGATTCGTGAACAGCTTGGCAGAAGCCTCTGCCCATTGAATGAGCGGGTTCAGGAAAGTGCGGTTCAACTCGTGAAATTGGTAAAGCATAGTGGCCTCTTTCTAGTGGTACCAGTGGCGCTTGATTCTCCAGATAAACATCCGTTGCTGCAATGCATCATATGCAATTTTCGGAAATTTCCGCAAGAAAAATATTTCCGAAGTGTTGTCG
>NZ_DATFAF010000025.1:0-90683 GCF_035254865.1 Noviherbaspirillum sp. | reverse complement strand
CGTTAGGCGGCACAACCCACTCCGGTATTGGGCCGAAGGAGAAAGACATGAAGACCCAGTACTACACTGCATCGAGCCTCGATGGATTCATCGCTACCGAAGACAATTCGCTAGAGTGGCTGTTTCCGTTAGCAGAACTTGAAAAAACGAGTTATCCCACCTTTATTTCGGAGGTTGGTGCTATTGCAATGGGATCGTCAACCTACGAATGGTTGCTGAGACATGCTGTCAGACTCGGTGCTGTGGATGAGGAGGCCTGGCCCTATTCGCAGCCTGCATGGATCTTCTCTAGTCGTAAGCTTGATGCTCCTGCAGGGGCGGACATTCGATTCGTTCAGGGTGATATCCGGCCTGTGCATGCTCAGATGAAGGAAGTCGCCAACACCAAAAATATTTGGGTCATGGGCGGAGGTGATCTCGCAGGGCAATTTTTTGATGCGGGCCTTCTAGATGAGCTCATTGTCCAGATAGGCTCGGTTTCTCTCGGTCACGGTAAGCCCGTCTTCCCACGCCGAGTCTTCAGTCCTGTCCTTCAGCTTACGTCCGTAAATCGCGTTAACGAAGGCATGGCCGAGTTGCGTTATAAAATCGGCAGGGCGAGCCAGACAGGTGCCGCCTAACTCGATGTTCAGCCCAGACACGTGCCAGAGAGCATGCCGCTTCGCGGCCCATGGCGCGCGCGCTGATCAACGCGGCGTTAGGTTTCACCGAAGTGAGGACGACCTCACCTCTCTATCCTGTCCGGGGACGACCCCAAGAAAGAGAGATGGATATGAACTGGTTCATTTTGGTTGTCGCTGGCTTGTTTGAGGTTGGCTGGGCAGTAGGGCTCAAATACACTGAAGGCTTCACCCGACTTTGGCCCACCATCGCCACCGTGCTTTCCATGATTATTAGCCTCGGTTTGCTTGGCATCGCCATGAAATCCCTTCCGGTAGGCACTGCCTATGCAATTTGGGTCGGTGTTGGTGCAGTTGGCACGGCCATACTAGGCATTGTTCTGCTTGGCGATTCAGCAAACCCCTTGCGGATTTTAAGTCTGGGGCTTATCGTTGCCGGTATTGTTGGGCTCAAGCTTGCAACCCCAGCCTAACGTCGAAAGTAAGCGACACAGGGTGAGCACCTCGCGAATTGGGGCTCGCGCCCTTGGAGCCAGACGGCAAGCGGCTCGTCGCGCATTTCGAGCGGAGGACACCATGGGACTCTTAACCTTCAGTATCAACGTCACTCTGGACGGCTGCGTCGACCACCAGGAAGGAATCGTCGACGACGAAACGCACGCCTTCTTCACCCACCTCATGGACGAGGGCGGGGCGATGCTGTGGGGCCGCGTCACCTACGAGATGATGGAGAGCTACTGGCCAGCGGTCGCCCGCGGCGACACCGAAGCACCGCCAGCGATGCGCGAGTGGGCGGTCAAGCTGGAGGACAAGCCGAAGTATGTGGTGTCCTCTACGCGAAAGGACTTCCCCTGGACCAACAGCCACCACATCGCCGGCGACCTGCGAACGGGCGTGGAGAAGCTCAAGGACGCGACACCGGCCGGCGTGCTCCTCGGTAGCGGCAAGCTCGCGACCGAGCTGGACCGGCTGGATCTGATCGACGAGTACAAGTTCCTCGTCCACCCCCGGATCGTCGGCCACGGCCCGACCCTGTACCAGAGCGGGCTCCCTAGCACGCGACGGCTCGAGCTGGTCTCGGCGAAGCCGCTCCGCTGCGGTGCGGTCGCCATGCACTACCGGCGCGCGCGCTGACCGGAAGAGGGGTATGTCGCCTAATCAGGCGTTATATGGCCTGATTTTTTGCCACGCCTTGATTCTTATCCTGGGCGGCACCTACACCTACGCTCGCGTGCCTCTGGGTTTCCGGCCGCAAGACCTGCTCTCTCTGGGGCGCAATCCCTATGACAAGATCGGTCACTTTGCGCAGGGGCTCGTGCCGGCGCTGGTCGCAAGGGAGATTCTTGTTCGATGCGGCTATGTATCCGGGCGCAGGATGGCCGCATTTCTGGCGGTGTGTGTTGCGATGGCCATCAGCGCCTGGTATGAATTGATTGAATGGTGGGCGGCCCTCGCACTTGGCCAGGGAGCGGACCAGTTCCTCGGCACCCAGGGTGATCCATGGGATACGCAGTCAGACATGTTTTTCGCATTGATCGGCGCGTCAATCGCCACGCTTCTGCTGGCGCGAATTCATGACCGGCATATCGCCGCAGTGGACGCGCCATCGTACGCCGCGCTCAAGGCCGATGGCCGTGCGGACCGCCGGCCGGCATAGGCGGCGCTAGATCGGCGAAATCTTTTTGCGACATGGCCGGCCTTGCTTGCGCGTGAACTGCATATTTCCGTGGCCGAAGCCAAAAGGCTTTGGGACGAGCCTACTCCTGGGGTTGCAAAGAGTGTGCTGCCTTGGGTCGTTATTGTTGTTTGCGTTTCGCTTTCGCTGATTTTGCGACGTTGGGAACCAAGCTGGTTAAGCGACGCGCTGCGCCGTTTTCTTGCGAATTCACTTTTTATCGGAGGATCAGTTTTCGGCACGCAGTTGTTTTTGCGGGCCAAGTTAAGATTGATCGTGCAGCGACACGCGGCTTCGCCTGACAAGGTGTTGCACACGGACCGCGAGCGCCCGAGTAATCCCGCCACACGCATTAACCAGGAGAGCGCATGCTCGCAATAGAATTGGAAATGTACCTTCACGAACACATTCCCTTGTCCAGGGCAATGGATGCCTCCGTTGTTTCAGTGGCGCAGGACGAGGTCGTCCTTCGTGCTCCACTCGCACCCAACATCAATCACCGCGATACCGTGTTTGGCGGCAGTGCGTCCGCGCTGGCAATCCTTGCCGCATGGTCGCTGCTTCACACGCGCCTGCGCTCGGAAGGGATTTCCAGCCGCCTCGTAATCCAACGCAACACGATGGAGTATCAGCAGCCGATCCTGGGCGAATTTACGGCGCGCTCCTTCCTCGAGCAGCCGGCGCAGTGGCAGCAGTTCACGCGCATGCTTGCTCGCAAGGGCAAGGCCAGGCTCTCCGTATCATCGGAGCTGGAGCATGCCGGTGAAGTTGTGGGCAAGCTGGTTGGCGAATTTGTGGCATTGAGCGCGCACGGTGCGTAGTCGCGCCATGGTGTTTCGTCAGGAGATGATGAAATTGCGCTGATGCGATGAACCACGACGTGCCACGGGAGAGCTGTCTTGCTTCCGATGGACTGGTTGTTGTGATAACAGGTCGGGCGTGGCAAGGCGCGGAAACACTTTTCGACCTTCGGCAGCTCGCCATGCATGTAGCACTTGCCGTCCGCAAGACCGTCCCGGCCGTGCTTTCGGACGCGCTCGCACTTGGGCTTCTCGGTCGCGCCATCGGAGAATTCAAGTACCTGGGATTCTTCAAGCGTGTGCGCGGCACTCGTTTCGCGCGGCTCGACACCGCTTGCCGGCCTGCCGCTCCTGATGGGCATAGGGTCGGAACATTCAAACCTGTGATTGACGGATCTGAATGGTTAGGCCTGCGATCGACGCATCGGCGCGTCGACGCTCAGGCCTGAAACTCGGGAGTTACTGCTCTTGCGGCAATTGTGCGCTTGCTGGCGGGCTTGGGGGGACGCTGGCGGGAACGCTGGCGTGTGAATGACCGGGAAAATTGCTGAGTTTTTCTTCCAGGCTTTCCGCCACCCGAAGCAATACCCGCAATCTGGAATGGCCGGTGTAGTCATCCAGTAACTTCACATGCGTTGCTTCTTCAAGCGCAGAAATTTCCGCCCGGACCCTTTTCAGTCTCCATTCATAAAACCACTTCATCGCATCCATCCTGTCGTGAGAAAAAATTTACAAGGTCCTGCACCGCTTGTAGACCGGTCGGGCGGTAGTTTGTTCCCATTTGGAAATCAAATTTCGCTGGGAAAGAAAACGTGATCGATAAGCGGGTGCGATTTCGGCGCTGCGGCCAGATTTGCGGCGGAAAATGAGCGGATCTTCGAACTATCCGTGCAGGGCGCCTCCAAATTTGCGAAATGTCCAGATGGATTACTCCCGGTTACGAATGACATGGGATCAGGAATCGGCAAATCGGCGTGATCAATAAATGACAAGCGGTACACTAACAAAAAAGGAGAGCACGATGAGTGACAGGCCCAGGGTCCTCGGCATTAACCGCACGCAGGATGCGAGCATCTGTCTGATGCAGGGTTCGCAACTGCAGTGGGCGATCCAGAAGGAGCGGATCACGCGGCAGAAGCACCACTGGGGCAGGCTCGACGATGTGCGCAAGGTCTACCTGTCCAGGCTGCCCGGCCTGGAGCAACCGATCGACGTGCTGGTGGAATGCTATTCCGGCGATGCCGAAATCGAACAGCTCGCTGCCTACGAGCAGGAGTTGCGCGAAACGCTGGTGCTCGCTCCCGGCTGCCGGCGCGCTCGCATCTCGCATCATCTGGCGCATCTCTACAGCGTGTTTCACCCCTCGCCTTTCGAGGAAGCGGCGGTGATGATCATTGACGGACAGGGCAGTCCGGTGTCCGAGTTGACGGAGTCATGGCGCGGCGTCGGCGAGGTGCCCGGTGACTGGCGCGAGATCTCCTCTTTTTATCATGCCGACCGCAAGAGCATCGCCTGCATCGACAAGCAAGTGTGGGATCGCGACGAGCAGCGCATGGTCGGGCTGGGCATGTTCTACTTTCTGCTCACGCACGCGATCTTCCCCGGTCAGGGCAGCGAGGGCAAGGTGATGGGCCTCGCGCCGCACGGCAATCCGCACGCGCTCGGCCTACCGCCGCTGGAAGTGAACGGCGCGCAGGTGACGATTCCCGCGCGCTGGTTCGAGATCCTGCACGAGCGCGGACGATTTCGCTACACCAGCGAAGACAAGACGCGCTTCGCCGACACCGCCAACCTGGCGGCAGCCGGCCAGCGCGCATTCGAGGAAGCGGTGCTTGAAGTCGCCCACTGGCTGCACCGGCAGACCGGCTCGGAGAACCTGTGCTTCGCGGGCGGCACCGGCCTCAACTGCTCGACCAACGACCGGCTGTTGCGCGAGACGCCGTTCCGGCGCGTCTTCATTCCGCCTGCGCCGAGCGACGCCGGCACCGCGCTCGGCTGTGCCGTGTATGGACTGACCCAATTGGCCGGCCAGCGCTGCGACTGGCGCTGGACCAACGATTACCTCGGGCCCGAGCCGCAGACGTCCGATATCGAGGCAGCGTTGCAGGATGCCGACGACCTGATCGTGGAGCGCGTCGAGCGCGACGAGGACCTGTGCGTGCGCATGGTCGACCTGCTGTGCGCCACCAAGGTGGTCGCGCTGTATCAGGGGCGCAGCGAATTCGGTCCGCGCGCACTCGGGCATCGCAGCATCCTCGGCGATCCGCGCCATGGCAGCCTGCGCGACTGGATCAATGCCAGGGTCAAGCAGCGCGAATGGTTTCGCCCGCTCGCGCCCATCGTGCTGCTCGAACGTGCCGAAGAATTCTTCGACATCTTCCGGCCTTCTCCTTTCATGCAGTTCGCCGCGCCGGTGCGTGCGCAGGCCGCTGCCATCATCCCCGCGGTCACGCACGTCGATTGCACCGCGCGCCTGCAAACCGTGGGCGAACAGGACGATCCGATGCTGCGCCGCCTGCTGAAGGCATTCGAGGCGCGCACCGGTGTGCCGGTGCTGCTGAACACTTCCTTCAATCGCAAGGAAGAACCCGTCGTCGAAACGCCGGCCGAGGCGCTGGAGACTTTCCGCCGCACGCCGATGCACGCACTGGCGATGCCGCCTTTCCTGATACGCAAGCGTGTCGAGCCGGAACCGGTGAGTTAGCAAACCACGCTTTCCGATCCACCCGATTCACCTTGCATTGCGTTCCGCATTTCTCTCCGCATATCCGGCAAGTTCTCGCCCACGCCTGCCCTTGCGTGACGGGTGCAGCAGGGCGCGATACACCGAACCCACGCCAGCCGGAGTTGCGCATGATTCAAGGCTATCCTCACCGCACTAGCGTCGCCCCTGGCGAACGCCTGGTGCGGCATGTTTCAACCGACGCACCGCGCATTCGCATCGTGTTCTACCGCTGGGAAGACGGCGCGGTGGTGATGCGGGAAATATGCCGCGCCGCGCGGTGCGGCGGACGACTGGCAATGGCCAGCCTAGCGGCTTTCATATTAGTGCAGGGGGCTGCCCGAAGGGTTCGAGCCGGAAGGGCGCATCGTGGCGGCTACATCGTGCAGGATGCGGCATGCGGCAGGCGCAGGCATCCACACGGCGACCATGGGCGTTTTCTCGCCCAGGGGCACCGTGTTTACAGCGGGCACGACGGACTGGGCGCAGGTGCTCGCCAGCGGCCAGGATGCGCGCGTCGACTCGATCACGCGCAACGTGATCGAGCGCTTGCTGTAAGCCTTAATGCCGCGTCGCGCCGGGGTCGTCTTCGACGAACAGGCGATAGCGGCCTTCGGCATCCGGTCCGGCGTACGATGTCGCCACGTATTGCCGATGATCCAGTTCAAACGGCTCGCCGGTCGGCGGCATGTGACTGAGCTTCCTGACGCCGAGCTCGGTCTGCGAGCCGTCGGCCTGACGGTAGATGACTTCGACATCCATGATGTCCTCCATAGAGCATGAATTTCGCGGACAGTTCATGCCGCATGTCCTTCGACGCAAATAGAGCACGCAAATTCCGCAACTTGTTACGCAAGTTGCGTTCTCAGATCTCATGACGCCGCGCGGGCCCATCGCGCGCTGCACACGTGAAGGAGATTCATTATGGCAACCGTACAGCAATCCATTGATATCCATGTTCCGGCGCATGCCGTGTTCAACCAGCTGACCCATTTCGAAGACTATCCCGAGTTCATGGACGAAGTCGAAGCCGTGCAACAGATCGACGACAGGCATCTGCACTGGACCACCCGGATGGCGAACCGCAACGTGGAATGGGATGCGGAAATCACCGAGCGGCAGGCCGACCGCTGCATCGCCTGGCGCAATACCAGCGGCCCGACCAACATCGGCATGGTGGAAGTGGAAGCCGCCGGGCCGGACGACGCGCATGTCACGGTCACGCTCGAATCCGATGCTTCGCAAGTGCCCGGCTCGATGGCCGGCGAAAGCGCGAGCGAGCTGTCGCGTCGGCTCAAGCTGGACCTGGCGCGCATGAAGGATTTCATCGAGTCGCACGGGCCGGGCACCGAGGTCTGGCGCAGCCGGGAGCATGGCGCCCCGATCGATGCAGCGTCGCCCGAAGGCGATCGCGGCGAACCGCGCAATGCGCCGATTCCCACCTCAAGCTACGCGGCCGGCTCGGAAGGCTGGTCCAGCGAGGAAGACAGCGCGTCGCCGGTGGCTTCGCAGCGCGCGGCGACCGGCCGGCGCGAATTTCCGGTGGATCGGCCGATGGATGCGCTCCGGGCGGACCACCACCTGGTCCGGCGGTTATTCGACAACTATTTTCACGCCGGCGACGTGGACGACAAGAGGGACGCCGGCTCGCATGTCCTGCTGCTGCTGGAGATGCACACCTCGCTGGAAGAGGGCGTGTTCTACCCGCGCGTGAACGACGCCGATGCGTCGCTCGTCGAACGCTGCGAGCAGGACCACGAACAGGCGCGCCAGTTGATCGACCGGCTCAAGCTGATGGATGAAAGCGATCCGCAAGCCGAGCAGCTCTTTCATGAACTGGCCGACGCCATTTTCAAACACATCGAGCTCGAAGAACACCAACTGTTCCCGAAGGTGCAGCAGGCCGGGCTCGACCTGAGCGCCATCGGGCATGAGATGCAGGCTTTCGAGAGCAGGATGATCGCGGCACGCCAGCAAAGATCGGTCGCGCCGGGCCTGCGTCATTGAGATCGGCTTCTGCGCCTTTCTTTTCGAATGATTCTGCGGTGCAACAAGGCTTGCGCCGCTCGTCATGCACGTCCAATTGTGCTGCTCGGGTCGAAAAACTTTGATCCAGAGCATGCAAGCCTTCATTCCCCTTGTGGGACACTGAGTGGAGCCTTGCCGCGTCACGCGGCAACGGTACCGCATTTATCGTAGCTGACCGGCGGCGCGTCGCGCGGCCGGTGGAGAGTGGAGGCCTATGCCGCGCGATCCGTTCAAACTGATGTGGTCCGAAGCCCTGGACATGCTGGAACGGGCGAACCGTTTGCAACGGCGTTTTTTCCAGCCGGGAGCGCAGCTGGGCAGGCCCTGCTGGGAGCCGCCGCTCGACATCTTCGAAACCGAGTCCGAGCTGGCCATCCTGATCGCCCTGCCCGGCGTGGAGCCCGATTCCGTGACGCTGCTGATCGACGGCGGCACCCTGTTCATATCGGCCGAGCGGCCGATGAGTGGTACCGGCGGCTCCGTGCTGCGCAGGCTGGAGATTCCCTACGGCCGTTTCGAGCGGCATATCGATTTGCCGCCGGGCCTGTTCGAGCTCGGGGGGCGCAGCTGGGCGAACGGCTGCCTGACGCTGAGCTTGCGCAAAATCCCATGAACCGACCAGCCCATCAGGTGAACCATGAACATTGACGATCGTGCGGGCAATCTGTTCGGCGTAGTGGCTGAATCCGACGTGGCCACACTGACGAGCATCGACACCAGCGTCGCACCGGAAAACCTCGGGCCGGCCATCGAACTGCCGGAGGGCGTGCTGATCATCGTCCCGGTGCGCAATCTCGTGCTGTTCCCCGGCCTGGTCATGCCGATTACGGTCGGGCGCGACATCAGCGTCGCCGCCGCGCAGGAAGCGGCGCGCAGCGGCAGGCAGCTCGGCGTGCTGCTGCAGCGCGATGCCAATGCCGCCCTGCCCGGGCGGGCCGACCTCTACGATATCGGCACCGCCGCCGCCGTGCTGCGCTACATCACCACGCCCGACGGCTCGCATCATGTCGTGTGCCAGGGCGAGCAGCGTTTTCGCGTGCTGGAACTCCTGCCCGGCTATCCCTTCCTCGCCGCGCGCGTGGAGCGCCTGAGCGACGACGAATCCGACGGCCCGGATGTCGAAGCGCGCATGCTGCAGCTCAAGGAAAAGCTGGCGGAAACCCTGAACCTGATGCCGCAGGTGCCGGAGGAAATGGTCGGCGTCATGCAGAACGTCATGTCGGCGTCTTCGCTGGCGGACCTGACCGCCGGCCTGATCGACCTGAAGCCGGCCGACAAGCAGGACGTGTTGGAGACCGTCGACCTGCATGCGCGGCTCGACAAGGTGCTGGCGCTGGTCGGCCATCGCATCGAGGTCCTGCGTCTGCGGCGCGACATTGACGAACAGACCAGCGAGCGGCTGACCGACCGGCAGCGCGAGATCATCCTGCGCGAGCAGCTTGAAACCATCCAGCAGGAACTGGGCGAAGGCGGCGCCAACAGCACCGAGCTGCAGCAGCTCGAGCAGGCGATCCGCAAGGTGGGCATGCCGGCGGAAGTGGAACTGCACGCCTTCAAGGAACTCAAGCGGCTGGAGCGCATGCCGGACGCATCCGGCGAATATTCCATCCTGCTCACCTATCTCGAATGGCTGAGCGAACTGCCGTGGTCGCACGAGACGCCGGACCGGATCGATATCGCCGAAGCGCGCCGCATTCTCGACGAAGACCACTTCGGCATGGAAAAGATCAAGCGGCGCATTCTCGAATACCTCGCCGTGCACAAGCTCAAGCCGGATGGCAAGAGTCCGATCCTGTGCTTCGTCGGCCCGCCCGGCGTGGGCAAGACTTCGCTCGGCCAGAGCATCGCGCGCGCCACCGGCCGCAAGTTCGCCCGCGTGAGCCTGGGCGGCGTGCATGACGAAGCCGAGATCCGCGGCCATCGCCGCACCTACATGGGCGCGCTGCCGGGCAACATCATCCAGGCCATACGCAAGGCCGGATCGCGCAACTGCGTGATGATGTTGGACGAAGTCGACAAGCTGAGCATCGGCGTACATGGCGATCCTTCGGCCGCGCTGCTGGAAGTGCTGGACCCGGAACAGAACGGCAGCTTCCGTGACAACTACCTCGCGGTCCCGTTCGACCTGTCGCGCGTGATGTTCATCTGCACTGCCAACATGCTCGACACCATTCCCGGCCCGCTGCGCGATCGCATGGAGATCATCACGCTGCCGGGTTACACGGAAGAGGAAAAGGCGCAGATCGCGCGCCGCTATCTGGTCAAGCGCCAGCTGGACGCCAACGGCCTGTCAGCGCAGCAGTGCGAGATCACCGACGCCGCCTTGCACGGCGTGATCCAGCATTACACGCGCGAAGCCGGCGTGCGCAACCTGGAGCGCGAGATCGGCAGCGTCCTGCGCAACGCCGCGGTGCGCATCGCCGAGGGCAGCGCGCAGCAGGTGCGTATCGACGAGCCCGACCTGCACGCCATCCTCGGCGCCTCGAAATTCGAAAGCGAGATTGCCATGCGCACCAGCGTGCCCGGTGTCGCGACCGGGCTGGCGTGGACGCCGGTGGGCGGCGACATCCTGTTCATCGAGGCCAGCCGCAGTGCGGGTTCGGGCAAGCTGATCCTGACCGGGCAACTGGGCGACGTCATGAAGGAAAGCGCGCAGGCGGCACTGAGCCTGCTGCGCGCGCATGCGGCGGATTACGGCATCGACATCGCGCTGTTCGACAAGAGCGACATCCATGTGCACGTGCCGGCCGGCGCGACGCCCAAGGACGGGCCGAGCGCGGGCGTGGCGATGTTCATCGCCTTGCTCTCGCTGGTGACCGGCAAGCCGGTGCGCAGCGATTGCGCGATGACGGGAGAAATCAGCCTGCGCGGACTGGTGCTGCCGGTGGGCGGCGTCAAGGAAAAGGTGCTGGCGGCGCTGCGGGCCGGCATTCAGACGGTGCTGCTGCCGAGCCGCAACAAGGGCGACCTGGAAGACATTCCGGAAGAGGCCCGCCAGCGACTGGCCTTCGTGTGGCTGGAAACGGTGGACGACGCGATCCATGCCGCCGTGCCGCAGGCAGCGGTGGTATTGGCCCCGGTATTGGCTTCGGTCTAGGGTTGGACCGGGCTCAGTGCTTGGCGCGCCGGTGTGTCTTCGCGGCCTGCTGTGCCGCCGTTTCGGTGCCGGCCAACAGGCCGTGTCTCATCGTCTCGGTGGCTTCCTCGGTCGTCTTGACCCACTGCTGGTAGCTCGAGGCTGCGTTGCCCAGGGCCGACTTCATGAACTCCATCGCGCTGCCGTTCGGAATCGTATTGGCGACGTCGCCGAACAGCTTGACCGCTTCCTGGCTGCCGCTGTCGATCTGCTTTTCCATCAGCTTCGCCATTTCGGCGCCGATGCCGAGCGCGATGTGCGCCGCGGCGCGGCTGTAGGACAGCACGTCGCCGATATCCTGTTGCGAGCGGGACGACTCCATCCAGAACGGCGCAGTCGGTTTGTCCGTCGAGAGCAGGCGATGCGTGGCTTGGGAAGAGGATTCCAGGCTCTTCCTCACCGCAGCCATGTTGAGATCGGCCAGCTGCATCATGCCTTCGATCGCCTTGCTGTTGAGGCTCGTCCACAGGTCAAGCTGCGCTTGCAGTTGCGCCCGCGTCGCGGCCGAGATCTGGTCTTGCGTAGGTAGCGGCATTTCAATTCTCCTTGTCAGTCGACCTGCGCCAATAGCGCCGGCGAGAGCGGCGCTCCGGAAAGCGTCTGTTCAGTGCCTAATCAATGTAGGCCACGCCCAAATACAAGTCATGAAACACTTTTGACCTGGGTCAATCATTTCGAGGATTCCACGGCGCAGCTGTTTGAATGGAAACGATAAGCAGTCTGGACTTCTCATTCGGCAAGGGTGCACACCGTGTTGCCGCCTGAAAAGCCCGGAAAAAATCCTCGGTGCAAGGTGAGATTTCATTGATGACAGTCAAGCGTGCCGGATGCTTCGATCGGCGTCTTCGTGTACGCTGGAGAATGCTGGTTTTGCAATACCTGGCGGAGACAACACAAAACCGGATGGAATGAAGCCGGTGCTTGCCCCGGGCATGATCGCATCGGCGTTACCGTCGATCGCATGCGCCGCGTCTCCGAAAAAAGGAATGCGCTATGCTGACCATCACCTATTCCATTGGCATGCTGTCGAAGGAACAGCAGAGTGCGCGACGCATTCTCGCCGGGCTGGAACGCTCCCTGCACATGGGACCGTGGACCGATCAGAAGGGCGTCAACCTGCCCTGGCTGGAAACGGTCTTCAAACGCCTCATGAAGGTGAACCGCTTCTGCCATCAGCGCAAGGTGGAACTCTACCTCACGCCAACCGTGCACAACGTCTCATGCGACGACGCCAGCATGTTCCTGCGGCTCGACTCGCTCAACACCAATTCGACGCGCATCCTGCGTTATGCCTGCGACCAGGCGCAACGCATTCTCACCGGCCAGGAAGCCGGCGCCGAACAGCTGGTCACGGCCATCGAGCTCTACTGCGCACAACTCCACGAACGCTTCTCGCTGGAAGAGAAGGAGTTGCTGCCCGCCGCCTGCCGCCTGCTCTCGACCGAGGAGTGGTTCCAGATCGCGGCGCAATGCCTGCTCGCTCCGGCGCGACGCAAAGGCGCCAGGCAAGCCTGCTACTACGGCATGCCGCGCCGGGAACACGGCGATCGTCCCCGCTACGCGCACTGAACGTCCACTGAACGCGCGTTGCCCGCGTCGCTTCTTTTGCAAGGGAGATCACGTCATGCATTCAGCACAACCGCCGCTATCGGCCTTTGGTCCGGGCCGCCATCTGCAGGCGCTCGACGAACAGCACCATGATCCTTATCAGAACGATGAAAAACTTTCCGGGCCGGCCGTGTGCGAGAAATGCGCCGCGGTCTATGAAAGCGGCCGGTGGCAGTGGGCGCTGCCGCCTGCCGATGCGGTCGCTGTCCGCTGCCCGGCCTGCCGCAGGATCGCCGACAGACTGGCCGCCGGTTACATCAGCATCAGCGGCAACTTCGCGCGCGAGCACCAGGAAGAGATCATCAATCTGATACGCCATGCGGAAATCCGTGAGAAGACCGAGCACCCGATGCAGCGCATCATGTCCTTCCGCGCCGAAGACGGCCGCCTGCTGATCGAGACCACCGACGTGCACCTCGCGCGCGGTATCGGCGAAGCGCTTGAACGGGCGTACAAGGGCGATCTCACCTTCCATTACAACGAGGCGGCGCACTTGCTGCGCCTGCACTGGCAACGCTGATTCCTGCCGCGCATTGAAATTGCGCAAGGGACGGCGCACGTTCTCGCTTTCTACTATCGGCGGAAGCAAGGGCACTGCGGCTTGATTGCAACCGCAGCGTCATTGCAATGTCCAATTTCCAGCGATGCATTGGCGGCGCAGAAGCGCGTTCTGTTGCCTCGCGCAAAGGACGCATGGCTGCGCCACGTCAGGAAAACCGGCACACGATGAAACAACAACTGAAACACGCACAATTCCGCGGACGGCTGGTCATGGTGGGTTTCGGTAGCATCGGACAGGCTACGCTGCCGCTGCTGTTGCGTCATCTCGATATCGATCCCGAACAAATCCGCATCATTTCCGCTGACATCGACGGCCTGCATATCGCGCGGGAATTCCGCGTCGCCCACAAGGTATTGCCGCTCAAAAGGGAGAATTACCGCGCGGTGCTGGAACCCCTGCTGCAAGAGGGCGACTTCCTGCTCAATCTCTCGGTCGATGTATCCAGCCGCGCACTGATCGCCTTGTGCCGCCAGCGCGGCGTGCTGTATCTCGACACCTGCATCGAGCCGTGGGCGGGCGGCTATTGGGATGCTTCGCTGTCGGCCTCGCAGCGATCGAATTACGCCTTGCGCGAAGAGCTGCTGGCCCTGCGTCACGAACAGCCCGCCGGACCGACTGCCATCATGACGCTCGGCGCCAATCCCGGCCTGGCCTCCATCTTCGTCAAGCAGGCCTTGCTGCGGATGGCCGCCGACAAGGGCATGGCGGTCGCCAATCCCGTCCATCATCCGGGCTGGGCGGGGCTGGCGCAGCAGCTCGGCATCAAGGCGATTCACATCGCCGAGCGCGACACCCAGCACACCGCGCGACGCAAGCGGCGCGGCGAATTCGTCAACACCTGGTCGGTCGACGGTTTCATCGGCGAAGGATTGCAGCCGGCCGAACTCGGATGGGGCACGCATGAGCGGCACTGGCCGGCTGACGCAGAGCGGCATGCCTTCGGCAGCGGCGCCGCGATCTACCTGCAACGCCCCGGCGCCGCCACCCGCGTGCGCAGCTGGACACCGCTGGAAGGGCCGTATCACGGCTTCATGATCACGCACAGCGAATCGATCTCGATCGCCGACCACCTGACCCTGCGCAGGGATGGGGAAGTGCTGTACCGACCCACCGTGCACTACGCCTATCACCCGTGCGACGATGCGGTGCTGTCGATCCACGAAATGGCGGGCAGGAACTGGCAGGTGCCCTCGGACAAGCGCATCATCCGCGACGAAGTGGTGGCCGGCATGGACGAGCTCGGCGTGCTGCTGATGGGGAATGCCAAGGGGGTGTACTGGTACGGGTCGCGCCTGTCCATCGAACAGGCGCGCGAACTGGCGCCGTACAACAACGCGACCAGCCTGCAGGTGGCGGCCGGCATCCTGGCCGGCATCGTATGGGCCTTGCGCAATCCGCATGCCGGCATCATCGAACCGGACGATCTCGACCATGAGGCCATCATGCAGATCGCCAGGCCCTATCTGGGCGAGGTGGTCGGCGTCTACGGCGACTGGAATCCGCTGTGCGAGCGCGGTCGCCTGTTCGGCGAAGACGTCGACGACGGCGACACCTGGCAATTCAAGAACTTTCGCGTCACGTAGTCTATCTTGTAATCATCGCCGATCATGACGGGGATTTCCCGTGTTGCTGAAAAAAGAAACCGGGCTCAACGACTGCTCGTACTATGAAGCGAGCGTGCTGCGGCCACCCGCGGCCGCGGCGCTGGCGGGGCGCATCACGGCCGATATCTGCGTGGTCGGCGGCGGGTACGCGGGCCTGTCGGCGGCGCTGGAGCTGGCCGAGCGCGGCTACTCGGTGGCCTTGCTGGAAGCGCGCCGCATAGGCTGGGGCGCGTCCGGCAGGAACGGCGGGCAGGTGATCGTCGGCTACGCGGGCCAGGCCGCGATGGAACGCCAATTGCCGCCGCAGGAGGCGCACCATGCCTGGGAGATTTCAGTCGAGGCGCTGCGCCTGCTCAATGAGCGCATCGCGGGCTGCGGCATCGATTGCGATTACACGCCGGGCTACATGACGCTGGCCGTGAATGGCAAGAAGGCGCGCGCGCTGGACGCCTGGGTGGAGCACCTGGAACGCGCCTATGGTTACTCGATGCGCTGGATCGGTTCGGCGGAGATCCGCACCTGGATCGCCAGCGAGCAGTTCTTCGCCGGCGCCTTCGATCCGCTGTCCGGCCATTTGCATCCCCTGAAGTATTGCCTCGGACTGGCCGAGGCGGCGAAGGCCGCCGGCGTGCAGATGTTCGAGGACTCGGCCGTAATCCGCATCGAGCGCGGCGACAAGCCGCTGGTGAAGACCGGCGACGGCGAGGTGCAATGCCGCTTTGTGGTGCTGGCGGGGAATGTCTATCTCGAACAGTACGGTGGCCGGCTCGCACCCGAACTGGCGCGACGCATCATCCCGGCCGGCACCTACATCATCGCCACCGAACCGATGTCCCCCGAACGCGCCGACACCCTGATCCGCTACCGCGCGGCGGTGTCGGACAATAACTTCGTGCTCGATTATTTTCGCGTCAGCGCCGACAATCGCCTGCTGTTCGGCGGGGCCGATGCCTTCAGCGGCGCGACCCCGCCCGACCTCGTCGAGCACTTGCGGCGACGCATGCTGGCGGTGTTCCCGCAACTGGCGGATCTGGCGGTGCCGTATTCCTGGGGCGGCTTCGTCGACGTGACCATCAATCACGCACCCGACTTCGGCCGGCTGGGCGGCAACATCTACTATCTGCAGGGATTCTCGGGCCACGGCCTCGCGCTGGCCGGCATGGCAGGCCGGCTGGTGGCCGAAGCCATTGCCGGCCAGGCGGAGCGCTTCGACCTGCTGTCGCGCATCCGCCATTTCCCATTTCCGAGGGGCGCGTGGATACGCACGCCGGCGGTGGCGCTCGGGGTCTTGTATTACCGGCTGCGGGACTTGATCTGACGCCCGCCGCCGCAAATTCCGATTTCAGCGAATCGCCGCTTCAGCGTTAGGCTTGCGCGGCCTGGGCTGCGTTGCAGCACCAGCGGCAACCGCGCGCATCGCCGTAATGCGATAGCGCCTGGCGCATGGCCTCGCTGGCACTGATGAACGCGCCCAGGTAGACCCTGTCGCTGGCTTCCGGAAGGTGGATGCACCGGGGAACATGGACTTCGTGATGTCCGTCCGGCTTTGCTTCCTTGTTGACGTAGTAATGCTGCACTGCGCACCTCCTACTGTATCGTCAAGAACTTTCCAGACCATGCTAATGAATCATGCACGGCATTTCCTTAACCCAGAATAAGTATTCCGGAAGCCATAGCGGCCGGCAATAGTATATCCGCCGCGCATGCCGATGAAGCAGGTTGTGATTCCGTCATGAGCATGGCAAGATGAAAACCGACTCCTTCCGCAGCGCGCATGCAGCGGACATTCAGCGGACCCGCCTCAGTGAAAAAGCCCAGCCTTGAGGATCTCCATCGGGAACATCGACCGGACGCCATCGAGCAGCGCCTGCGCCAGACGGCTGCATCGGAGAACGTGTCCGATGCGGTGCTGGGTGCGATCGACGGCTGCATCACCACCTTTGCCGTGGTGTCGGGCGCGGTCGGCGCGCAGTTTCCGGTCTCGGTCGCGCTGGTGCTCGGTTTCGCGAACCTGCTGTCGGACGGTTTCAGCATGGCCGTCAGCAATTATGAATCGATCAAGGCGCAGCATGAATTCATCGACGGCATCCGGCGCATGGAAGCGGAGCACATCGCGACCGTCCCCGAAGGCGAGCGTGAAGAGGTGCGGCAGATATTCCGCGCCAAGGGCTTTGACGGCGCGCAGCTCGAACAGATCGTCGACACCATCTGCAGTGACGAGCGATTGTGGATCGACACCATGCTCACCGAAGAGCATGGCGTGCAGAAGACGGGAGCAAGCCCGTGGCGGGCGGCGTTGACGACCTTTGTCGCGTTTCTCACCGCAGGCGCGATTCCGCTCATCCCGCTGTTTTTCAGTGCCTTGCCGGTGCAGCGCCAGTTCGTGCTGAGCGCCGTGCTGGCCGCCCTGGTGTTTTTCCTGATCGGCATGCTCAAGAGCCTGGTCTTCGCGCGGCCGGTCATACGCTCGGGCTTGAGCACGCTCCTGACCGGCAGCGTGGCGGCCGGCCTTTCCTTCATGACCGGCTATGTGCTGCGCGCGGTGATGGGGATTGCTAGTCTCTGAACCACACCAGTTGATGCGTGGTCGCCAGCAGCGTGCCATCGCGTGACCAGAGCTGCGCCTCCTGATCGTAGAACCCGCCGTTGAAGGCATTCGCCTTCGCCTTGCCGAAGGCTTCCATACCCTCGTGTTGTGCCAGCACCGCCTCATCGACATGGAAGTTGATGCTGAGCGTGACCGTTGCGATCGGTCGCGGCGCGCCCTTGCGCACGAACACGCGCGGCACGAACACGTCGCAATAGGCGGCGATGGAAGGGAAGTCGAGCATGCGGCGCGGCACATCGCCGATCCAGCATTGCGTGACGCTGCTCTCACCGCCGGCCAGCGGGTCGCAGTCGACGTAACGCAGGTCGTAACGCTGCAGGAAGGGCACCGCATGCGGCGGCACATAGGAGACAAGTCCCTCCGGCCCGGCCACATCGGGCAGCTTCGATTCGGTATCCGACCAGGTCTCCCGGCGCACCGCGAAAACCGCGGTGCCGGTGATCACCGGTTCGCTGTCCTCGCCCTGGTGGATCTCCATCTGCCAGTGCTGGGTGGAACGGCTGGTGCGCACCGGATGCACGCGTGCCGTGAAAGGCCCTTTCTTGATCGGGCCGGCGAAATTGACCGTGAGCGCAAGCGGATCGCCCAGCCGCTGCGGATGCGTCAGGATCGCTTGCAGCAGCGTCGCGACGGTGGTGCCGCCGAAGGGCGAGATGGCATTCCAGTAGTGCTCGGAGGTATGGCCGTAAAACAGGTCATCCTCACCGCGCGTGAGGGAAATGGCTTGATCAAAAGGATGCGGCGTGGGCATGGATGGCTTTATCAAAAAAAATAGAACACTCGTTCGATTTAATGATAAACAAAATAAGGCGAGCCTGCTCGACAACATTGCAAGGCTGCCGGTCAATATCACTGCGACAACGACGTCCTTCGGCAGTCCGGCACGGCCGGAAATTCCTTTGAAAATAGCCTCGTCATTCGCGCGGCGATATTGAACTCCGGCAAGTTTTTCCTGACTAATGTGCTTTCCAAGACTTTGGGCAATGTTCGCCAGCATTGCCCAATCAGCTACTCACCCGGGAGACGAACCATGAAAGTCAGACATCTATGTGCGGCGTTGTTGATCGCCGTTGGCCTCGGCAAGCAAGCGTACGCGGAAGATCCGCAGCAATCGGACACGCCGCAAGCCGCGGCGGCACAGGATTCGAAAGCGGCTGCCGCGAGCAGCAAGGACAAATCCTCCCGTCGCTCCACGAAACACAGTCGCCACGCCGAGGCCGCGCCCGCTGATACGGTCATCGCGGCGGCGGCAACGGACGCGGCAGCTGCCATGGCAGAAGCGACGCCGGCAGCAACACAGATAGTGGCACAGGCAGCGACATCGCCAGCGGCACCGGCGAAGGTGGAAGCCACGCCGGCCGCGACCGACAGTGTCCCGGCGAAGCCGGAAGCCGCCGCGCCCAAGACAGAAGCGCCGGCAATCAGGGAAGACAGCGTGCCGCTCAAGGCGGAAACCGCTGCGTCTGTGCCGAGCACGAAGGAAACCGGCTGGCTCGACAGCTTCCTCTTTGAGGTGAAGATCACCGACGTGCTGCTCGCCGTGTTTGCCGGCCTGCTGGTCTTGCTCGGATGGGAACAGGCACGCCGCATGCGCGACGCCGTGCGTGTTGCAAGCGACAGCGCAAGCGTCGCCGAGAAGAGCGCGCGGGTGGCGGAAGACGCCTTGATTTCCGGGCAACGCGCATTCATGTTCATCCGCGAGATCAAGACCTACCTGCATCACGATCCGCAGACCAACCATTATCAGTGGACCATTCACCCGGTGTGGGCCAACAGCGGCAATACGCCGACCAAGGGCCTGTCGATCAACACCACCTATCGCCTGCTGGACGAGCCGCTGCCCAAGGATTTCGATTTCCCGCATGCGCGCGAAGACCTGATCCCGACCATCGCCGGACCGAAGAGCATGGTGGAAGCGGTACCCGGCACGCTCAGCAAGGAAGACCTGGAAGCGGTGCAAAAAGGCACGAAATTTTTCTACATCTGGGGCTGGGCCGAGTACCACGATATTTTCGAAGGCACGAAGAAGCACATCACACGCTTCTGCAACCAGCTCACGCAAGTGGAAGGCGACGCCAACTCGCCGTATGACGAACACAATCCGGTGCAGATGCTGTTCGGCTTCCATACCGAGAACAACTTCGCGGACTGAGCGAAGAAAAATAATATCGTCCACGGAATACACGGAAAACACGGAAAGAACCTGTGTTGTCTTTTTTTTTCGTGTATTCCGTGTTTTCCGTGGACATGCTTTGCCTTGCCAGCTGCTCGCTAAATGGGGCCATGGCATACTACCGCTTTTCCAATCGCCGCCTCATCATGCAATGCGCCATCATTCCCGTCACGCCCTATCAGCAGAACTGCAGCATCCTGGTGTGTGAAGAGACCCGGCGCGCGGCGCTGGTCGATCCGGGCGGCGACGTGCCGCGCCTGCGCGACGCACTGAAGCAGCTCGACGTGACGCTGGAAAAAGTCTTCCTGACGCATGCCCATCTCGATCATTGCGCCGCCGCCGACGTGGTGCGCAAGGAATTCGGCGTGCCGATCGAAGGCCCGCACATCGAGGACAAGTTCTGGCTCGACCAGCTCGGCGAGGCGACGCGGCGCATGGGCTTTCCGCCGGCCGATCCCTTCGTGCCGGATCGCTGGCTCAAGGACGGCGACACCGTATCCTTCGGCGCGCAGACGCTGGAAGTACTCCATTGCCCCGGCCACACGCCCGGACACGTCGTGTTCTTCCACCGCGGCGAACGCCTGGCGCTGGTCGGCGACGTGCTGTTCCAGGGATCGATCGGCCGCACCGATTTTCCGCGCGGCGATTACGACACGCTGATTCATTCCATTCGCGACAAGCTGTGGCCGCTCGGCGACGACGTCACTTTCGTGCCGGGGCACGGCCCGGCATCCACCTTCGGCGACGAACGCAAGCACAATCCCTTCGTCGCCGACATGCGCTTCGGCTAATGCTTGCTGATCTTGATGACCGTGCCGCGCAGATCGATTCCCCGAATGGTCACGCTGCCGAAGCTGGCGCCGTTTGAACCCTTCACGCGGATGTTGCGCAAGCTGATTTCGCCGATGGTGCTCGGCAGCCGGATCATCGTGCTGCCGTCGCGGTCCGCCACAATCGACGGATCGGCGGGATTGTAGACAACGTCCCGAAAGCCGGTGTCCGCCTCCAGCAGCGATCCGAGCGGATTGAGGAATCGGCCGGCATCGCCGAACATCTCGATCACATTGCCGTTGGCCGCGTAGAGCGAAGTATTGAACAGATTGTCCGGCCAGCCCCGCGCCGAGGCATGCCGCAGATCGTCTTCCGTCATGCCTTGCGAGGCCGCGCGGCAATCGGCGACCGCGAGCAGGGCTGCCGCGACGAGAAAGATGCCAAAGGTAAAAGACTGCGCAAGACCTTGTTTTTGCCGCCCCATAATGTCTCCATCAATGAAGAATCATGCGATCTGGCGTCGCTATCGGCTCCCTGACTGGAACGTTGCGGGAACTGCTTGCTGCTGGGTCAAAGCTGCATCAAAGCTGAGTTGATGCTGAGATAAGGCGCGCGACGCGTGCCCGCCTTTTGGACAGGATTGCTGCTGCGAGAAATCCCGTCATCGAAAATATTGCGGCATCGTGGAGCAAGCAACGATTGCGACGATAGCTTCGGCGCACGTCGGTGCCGCACCGGATTTGCCTGAAGTGGGGCCCGGCAGCGAGTGCGGGCAGAAAAAATTGCCAAAAAATAATGATGAAGCAATAAAGTTTACATACGGCAACAAGGTGCTATACTCAATTCAAATCTAACCGCAGGGCAAACCGGTCGAAAGGCCGGGACGCAAAGCTTCCGGCCTAACAGAGTCATCTCTCACGGCAGCGGGGCCGCCTTCTGAAGCGAAGTCACGCTTTCGGCATTGGCATGCCTTGCATTTTCATGGGAATTCCATGCCAAAGCTCATGATCGCCCTCCTGTTACTGCTGCCTTTGGCCGCCTCGGCCGAATGCGGTTTCGCCAATGACGGCTCGACCATGACCATCGTGGTCGGCAAGGGCTCGAACAAATGCTTTGATTCCGAGGGTTTCCGGACGGCTTTCAAGGAAGGCGTGGCGGACGCCCTGCAGGCCGACGCGGTCGCCGGCGGCAGCGAAAAAAAATCGATCGACGACCGCAATGCCCGCGCCGCCAAGCTGTGGACCATCGCCGAACGACGCTATCAATCCACCTCGCCGAGCGGACGCTACTACGGCATGGCGCGCTAGCCAGGAATCTGCGCCTGCATTCGCAAGGTGCTCCCCCATCCGATCACCCTTGCCCGGTCGCTGTCTTGATCGCACGCAGCGTCCGGCTTTTTTCCGATTTCCGTCGCCTCGTCACCCGCTGATACGGACCGCAGGTCTGTTTGCGTGATCTCATGAAGAAGAGGTAGCGGCGCGCAACTTTCCCGTTCGAATCGCACTCAATTGGCAATAAAAACGGCGGCGACGGCTTGGCCCGCAGCCAAAACAATCATTGCCACTGTCGGTTTCCCGCTCTGTCAGTGCCCGACATTTCCGCAGGACGTTCGCATCCGCGGGCGCCGGTATGTCTCTTTGACGTGCGCCTGGCGGTAAAGGGGACGCAGGCATCCGAAGTCTGGGTTCGCGCCACCGACAGGCGCAGCGGGCGCGTCGTGTTCAATGAAAAAGTGAAACTCGTCAAAGGCGTTGCCGAGATCGATCAATTCCCCTTCGGGATCATCCATTGGGACGTGGCCGGTGCGCTCAACTTTTTCTTCGTGCGCGACGTCGACGTGTCCACCGCCTACTCCTACTTCGGCGGCGGTCCGCTGTTCTACGCAAAACGAGGAGGAAACCGCGATGCTCACCGAAAATGAAATCCGCGTGCTGAAAATCCTGAGCGCCATCGAGATCCCTCTCAATGCAGGGCAGACCATCCAGTCATGGGGCAACGAAGCCGTCAGCGTCGTGTGCGAGGCGGCGCTCGGCACCTATTCCAGCCTGCGCCCCAAGGTCCGCAACAACGCAGTCGCGCTGCTCGGATAGATGGATTACCCGCAGGCGCGGGAAACGGTGCCGCTGCTTGCCGCCGAAGCGATCAGCGCCCTGCTGGCGATCGGTTAGTACAAGGCGCTCGCCAGTGTGGCGGCATACAAGTCGGCCAATCCGGCCAACCTGCCGCATCGCGCGAGCAAGGTCGTGGAAAGCGTGCTTTCCACCGACGGGAAACCCTGAATCAGTCTGTCCTGGTCCTGCGATACAGCATGACGGCGCCGAGGCTGACCGGCAGCAGCGGCAGCCATTGCCAAAGCAGATGGCGGTCTATCAGCCCGCTGCGTTCCAGCAGAAGCAGGGTGCCGACCAGGATCAGCATGACCGGGAAGAACAGACCTTTGCGGCGGCGGTTTGTGTGTTGCGTTTCCATGCGGTTCTCCTCGTGAAGTGAGAACAGGATAATGGCTGCGCATGACCCGCCGCCACCACCTTGCGATCAAATGCGGAAACGCGGGATAAGGCGCATCTTTTCCGGCGCGAATTGCGCAGGCACATCGCGTTTGGATGAAAAAACGCCCGCAACAAAGTGCGGGCGAGGCCACATCAGAGACGTGGAGAGGGAGACAAGCTGTATTCGCGGCAAGTCGTGGTGCAGTGCCTCTTAGCTGCCGGACTGATTTCCTTGCGTACGGGCGGCCCGGATCGCTTCTTCGCGAACGGCATCGCGGCTGCGTGTGGACGCGACATTGGTGAATTCCACGGCTTCCGTATTGCGTCCGACTTCACCTTGCGCATAGGCCTGGTCCAGTTCCGCGCGGACTTCGGCACGCGTCTTGGAGGAAGCAAAGGGTGCCGGCTCCACGTATTCGCCGGTGTTGACTGCCGGTTTCGGCTGCGCCTGTGCTGCGGCGAGCTCGGCGCGGACTTGCTCGCGCGACTTGCCGGAGGCGGCTTGGGTGAAGTCGACATATTCGCGGGTCTGGCCGACCTGGCCTTGGGCATACGCCTGTTCCAGTTCGGCACGCACTTCGGCGCGGGTGCGGGACGGTTCGGCGAGATCGGCAGCGAAGGCGCTGGCGGATGTTGCGATAAGAGCAATGGCGATGCTGGATAATTTGGCGTTCATGTTATTTCTCCATCAAGCGGGTTAATCAGGTCAGGACAGGAAGACAAGGGGCGGTCGACAACCGGCGCCGGATACCTGCGCCCCGCAACAGTGTCCTAGTTACTTGCACTTTGCAAGCTACGAATTCATCATAAACCAGTGACTTTTATTTTGCAAGTCATTACAATGAAAATTATGGAGAAATGTGTGAAACCGGCCGCGCCGCTGACTTGCCCGATTGTTCGTTCCGCCCACCTGATCGGCGATGAATGGGTATTGCTGGTGCTGCGCTCCTTGTTCCGCGGTTCGCAACGTTTCGATGACTTGCAGAAGCAGACCGGCGCGGCGACGAATATCCTCACCAACCGGTTGACGCGCCTGATCGAAGCCAAGGTCGTCGCGAAGACGCCGTATCAGGAACGGCCGCTGCGATACAAGTACGAGCTGACGGATGTCGGAAAGGGATTGTTCCCGGTGGTGCTGGAGCTGATGCGCTTCGGGAATGAATGGCTGCCGAGGGAAGACTGCGCGCCGATGGTGCTGCTGCACACGGAATGCGGCAAGCTCACCAGGCCGGGGCAAACCTGTTCGGAATGCGGCGGGCCGCTGGTGCTCGGCAACGTTCACCTGGTGGAGGCGGACGGGGAAAGCACAGCGGGCGGTGAAGGTCTTTAAAGCGGATTTGTCCACGGAAAACACGGAAGGCACGGAAGCCTTTCAACAGCCTTGCGTTTTCCGTGTCTTCCGTGAACACAAGGTCTTCGAATCGACTACAAGCGTGCGGCGAGCTCCGCGCCTTCGCGAATCGCGCGCTTCGCATCGAGTTCGGACGCAACCGATGCGCCGCCGATCAAATGGAAACGCGGCCCGCTCCCGGCCTCTTCGGCCGGCATCAATTCCCTGAGCGAATCCTGGCCGGCGCAGATCACCACGTTGTCCACCTCCAGCAAGCGGTCTTCGCCGTTGACCGTGATGTGCAAACCCTGATCGTCGATCTTGCGATAGCTGACGCCGCCGATCATCTGCACGCCCTTGCGCAGCAGGGTGGCGCGGTGCACCCAGCCCGAGGTCTTGCCCAGCGACGCGCCCAGCTTCGATGCCTTGCGTTGCAGCAGGTAGACCTGGCGCACCGGTTGCTCCGGCGTCGGCGCGCACAGGCCGCCGTTGCTGCCCGCCTTCAGATCGACGCCCCATTCCGCCAGCCAGTGATGCAGCGGCTCCGGCAGCGGCACCTGCGGATCGTGCAGCAGGAACTCGCTGACATCGAAACCGATGCCGCCCGCACCCACCACCGCGACACGTCGCCCGACCGGCGCGTTGTTCTTCAATACATCGAGGTAGGACAAGACCTTGGGATGCGAGATGCCCTCGATGCCCGGCGTGCGCGGCACGATGCCGCTCGCTACGATCACTTCGTCGAATCCGAGTTGCAGCAATTCCTCGCGCGTGACCTTCCTGTTCAGCACCAGCTTCACGCCGGTGAGCTCGACGCGCCGCTTGTAATAGCGCTGCGTTTCGGCAAACTCTTCCTTGCCCGGAATGCGCATCGCGTAATTGAACTGTCCGCCGATGCGGTCGCTCGCTTCGAACAGCGTGACCTCATGTCCGCGCTCGGCCGCCACCGTCGCCGCGGACAAGCCGGCAGGTCCGGCTCCCACGACCGCGATGCGGCGCGCCTGCGCGGTCTTGTGATACACCAGTTCCGTTTCATGGCCGGCGCGCGGATTGACCAGGCAGCTTGCCCGCTTGTTGGCAAAGGTATGGTCGAGGCAAGCCTGATTGCAGGCGATGCAGGTATTGATTTCATCGGCGCGGCCGCTCGCCGCCTTGTTGACGAATTCCGGATCGGCCAGAAAGGGGCGTGCCATCGACACCATGTCGGCGTCGCCCGTGGCGAGGATGTCTTCCGCCACCTCCGGCGTGTTGATGCGGTTGGACGCCACCACCGGAATCGAGATCGCCTGGCGCAGGCGGCCGGCAAGGCTGCGAAATGCCGCGCGCGGCACCGAGGTGACGATGGTCGGCACACGCGCCTCGTGCCAGCCGACGCCGGTATTGATGATGTTCACACCGGCCTGTTCCAGCGCGCGGGCGACCGCCACCACATCCTCCCAGGTGTTGCCGCCCTCGACCAGGTCGAGCAGCGAGTGGCGATACATGATGATGAAATCGCTTCCCACCGCCGCGCGCACCTGCTTGACGATTTCGACCGGCAGCCGCATGCGGTTCTCGATCGATCCGCCCCAGCGGTCGGTGCGGCGATTGGTGCGCGCGCACAGGAACTGGTTGATCAGGTAGCCCTCGCTGCCCATGATCTCGATGCCGTCATAGCCAGCCCGCCGCGCCAGCTTGGCGCAACGCACATAGTCGCGGATGGTACGCGCAATGCCCTTCTCGTCCAGCGCGCGCGGCGTGAATTTCGAGATCGGCGACTTGAGCGCGGACGCCGACACGACGAACGGCTGGTAGCCGTAACGGCCCGCGTGCAGGATCTGCATCACGATCTTGCCGCCCTCTTCATGCACCGCATCGGTGACGCAGCGATGATTCATCACATCGAGCACATTACTGACCGTGCCGCCAAAGGGCAGCAGCCAGCCCTGCCGGTTGGGCGAAATGCCGCCGGTCACGATCAGGCCGACGCCGCCTTTCGCGCGCTCGCGGAAATACGCAGCCAGTTTCGGATAGTTATAGAAGCGGTCTTCCAGCCCGGTATGCATCGAGCCCATGATGACGCGGTTGCGCAGCGTGGTGAAGCCGAGATCGAGCGGCGCGAGCAAGTGCGGATAGGTCTGCATGATAGGGGATTCTTGTTGGTTGGCATGAACGCGATCGACTTAGTCTACAAGAGCGGGGCGCGCCTGTTGTAGTGGCAAACCACTAATCGACATCAAACGGCCTCTCCCGGCCCGAAGAAAAGGAAATGCCATGACTGAATGGCCGCCTGGCCGATGAGTGCCGGAAAGTCGAGACAATGTCCTCCAGGGTCATGAAAAACTACCGGTGACGCGATTGCGATATCGATATGATCGATACAGCGCGCGTACGCATGCCGCATGCTTCGCCGTGCAACGAGGAGGATATGTCCAAACGATTGTTCAGCGCTGTCGCCGCACTGACGCTCGCCGCATGTGGCGGCGAGAACGGCTTGATTCCCTGCTCCACCGAGACGCCGCTGAGCATCACCGCGCAGTGGAATACCAACGGACAGCTCGCGGCCGATGTGCGCGGCAAGGTCAACGTGCCGCTCACCGCAACGCCGGTTCTCTCGGGCGTCCCGGCCACCTGCGCCGGGAAAGGCGAGTTCGTGCAGGACGCGGCGCTGCCCTCCGGCCTGCTGCTGGACCGCCGCACCGGCGTCATTTCCGGCACGCCGATCAAGGACATTGCGTTCAACGCAGGCAGCCTGGTCAGCATTCGCCTGCCGGGTTACAACGACACGCCGATTCTTTCGAAAATCACGATATCTCCCTGATTCTGTCCGAGTGCGGCAGCCTGTCCTACGCGCCTGCGGAGTCGTCGCCTACATCGTCCCGTCATCACCCGGAAAAGCACGCGCGCAACAGCAGTTTCGCGCGGAAAACCTTGATCGAGTTCATGGAATCGCGCCCGGTGCGCCGATAGCATCGCTGCGACTGTCGGTCAGTCGGCCGATTACCAGAGATGATCCATGTATCCAGAACGCGTCGCAAAAGCTCTGCAGCGAGCCAGGGCACACCTCCATGCCGGCAATGCCGAACTGGCACTGCCGGAACTTGAAAAAGCGGTGCAAAAAGCGCCCAAGGGCTTTGAAGCATGGTTCCTGCTCGGGCAGGCCAAGGGCATGCTCGGCGATTACGCCGGTTCCGAAAGCGCACTGAAGAAAGCCGTCCCGCACAATCCCACGCATGGCGACCTCTGGTACAACCTCGGCATCTCCTATTCCGCCCGCGGCGAGTTCGAACAGGCAATGGCGTGCTATCACAAGGCCATCGTCCACTCTTCGCCGCACTTGCATGCGCAGGCCACGCACAACTTCGGTTCCTGCCTGATCTCGCTCGAACAATACGACGAGGCCGCCGAAGTGCTGGCTGCGCTGGTGCGCCGCCACGAGACGGCCGATGTGCAGGCACTGCTCGGTATCGCGCGCCAGGGCAGGGCCGACTTCGAGGGCGCCCTTGCCGCTTATGAACGCGCCTTCGCGCTCGGCATGGACAACTACACGCTCAACCTCAACGCGGGCGTGTGCCACTACTCCCTCGGTGATTTCCACAAGTCGGTCCGATACGGCGAGCGCGCGCTGCAGATCAAACCCGACGAAGGGGTTGCAATGTTCAACGCGGCACGCAGCTATCTCGAAATGGGTGACGTCGCGCAGGCCATCCAGCTGTTCGAGAAAAACGCGTCGCAGCCGACCGAGAATGCGCGCCTGTTCGCACTCAATTTCGTCGAGCCGCATGACCCGATGCAAGTCCTGCGCGAGCACATGCAATGGGCGGCACGCATCACGCCGCAGGCGGCCGCGCTGGCGCCGCTCGAAGTGAACCGCAATCCCGATCGTCCGCTGCGCCTGGGGTTCGTTTCGGCCGACTTGCGCGAGCATCCGGTTGCCTTCTTTATCGAAAGCCTGATCGCGCGCATCGATCGCACGCAGTTCCAGCTCCATTTCTATTCCGATGTGCGCACGGCTGACGAAGTCACCACGCGCTTGCGACAACATGCGGACGGCTGGACCGACACCTTCCATCTTTCCGACAACGCGGCTGTCGCCGAACTGGTGCGCAAGGACGGCATCGACATTCTGTTCGACCTCGGTGGCCACACATCCGAACGCGTGCAACTGTTCGGCACTCGCGTCGCACCGGTGCAGGCCAGCTATCTCGGTTATGCGGCGACGACCGGCCTGCCGCACATGGACTACTTCCTCACCGACAAGCTGCTTGATCCGGTGGGCATGACCGAGGCGCATTACACCGAAAAGCTCTGCAGGCTGGGCAATTGTTTCGCGTCCTACCGCCTGCCAGACAGCGCGGTCGAGGTCGCTGACTTGCCAATGACGACGAACGGCTTTCCGACTTTCGCTTCTTTCCACCGCCTCAACAAAGTGAGCGCCACCACGGTCGCGCGCTGGGCGCAGGTGCTGGACGCCGTGCCCAACGCAAAAATGCTGTTCGTCGCCAAGGGCCTTGGCGCGGAGAGCGGACGCGAGCGACTGTTGCAGGCATTTACGGAACATGGTGTGCCGGCATCGCGGCTGGAGTTCCGCGGTCATGTCGCGATGCAAGAGTATCTCGCGTTGCATAATGAGATCGACCTGATTCTCGATTGCTTCCCATGGAACAGCCATACCACGGCGATGCATGCGCTGTGGATGGGCGTGCCCACGTTGACGGTCGCCGGCAGTCATCACGCCGGCCGTTTCGGCGAGCTGATTGCGCGCGGCGCCGGCATGGCAAACCTGATCGCCGCCGATGGCGAGGAGATGGCACATATCGCGGCGCAACTCGTCGGCACGCCGGCGAAATTGCGCACGCTGCGCCAAGGCGCACGCAAGCGGCTTGCGACGTCGGTGCTGTGCGACCATGACTTGCTCGCATCGCGCTTTCAGCAGGCATGCCGCAGCATGTGGCGCAATTTCATCAAGGGCGGCACCGCACATATCGACATCGAATAAGGCAGGATGCCGCCGCGGATGGGTTACACTCGTGGCCGGCGCCGGATCACGGCGCCTTCCCCACACTTCGAGCGACGCTGCCATGCAATTCCCTGATTTTCCGACCACCGCCGACAGGATACGGCGATGAGCGGCCATCCGATCATCCAATGGACAGAGGGCGACGCGCCGCACGCCGCGCGCTGGCGTTCGGAGGCCGGCGTGCCTCCGCCCAAGCGCGTCGTCATTGCCGACGACCGCATGACGGCCGACAACGCTTACCGACTTGCCTGCGAAGGCAGCGGACTGCTTTGGCGCGGTGATTTCCAGAACGCACGCCAATTGTTGCAGGCCCTGGCGCGCCGCATCGAGCGCAAGCCGCGCCGTGCAAAGGCACCGGTGGTCGCCGTCTCTCCTGACCAGGCATTTCACCTGCACCGCAAGGAACAGGCGCAGCGCGCACGCATTCTCGGCATGCTCCTGCTGCCATTCGACGCCGGCCATGTGATTCCGCTGCGCCGCGCGCCCGATGTACAGCAGGCGTGCAGCGAAGCCTGGGGTGCTGCCGATGAAGCCTACGTCGCGTCGCTGCGCGAATTGCTCGGCCTGATCGGCGCGCATGAATGGTACAAGAAGGGCGTCGAGATTCCGGCGCTCGGCGCGCGCATCCATCCCTGCTACGGCGTGTTCTCACCGGTGCGCGGCGAATATGTCGAGCTGGTGGCGCAGGCGCCGTTGCCTTCCACTACGCTGGCATTCGATATCGGCACCGGCACCGGCGTGTTGTCGGCGGTGCTGGCCAAACGCGGCGTGCGGCGTATCGTTGCCACGGATCAGGACGCGCGTGCGCTTGCCTGCGCGCGCGAAAACATCGTGCATCTCGGCTACGGCAAGCAGGTGGAGGTCGTGCAGGCGGATCTGTTTCCGGAAGGGCGTGCGCCGTTGGTGATCTGCAATCCGCCCTGGGTACCGGCACGCCCGAGTTCTCCGATCGAGTACGCGGTGTTCGACCCCGACAGCCGCATGCTGCGCGGCTTTCTCGACGGACTTGCCGCACATCTCGCGCCGGGCGGCGAGGGCTGGCTGATCCTGTCGGATTTTGCCGAGCATCTCGGTTTGCGTTCGCGCGAAGAATTGCTCGGCTACATTGAACGTGCGGGATTGCAGGTCTTGGGAACAATCGATGTGCGCCCGCGTCATCCGAAAGCGATGGATGAAGCGGATCCGCTGCACGCCGCGCGCGCGGCGGAAGTCACTTCGCTATGGCGTCTTGGCGTGCGAGGGAAATAAATTCCGTCAGCAAACTGTATTGCCGAAGCGCGGCAGGACAAAAAGAAAGGGGCGGAAATTTCCGCCCCTTTTTCTTTCCGCGAATCACGCGGTTCACCAGGATTACTTCTTGGCAGCGTCAGCCTTCTCTTCGGCTGCGTCCTTCTTTGCTGCGGCAATCTTCTTCTTCGCCTTGGTGTGTGCCTTGGCTTTCGATTTTTCGGCTTTGGTATCGGCCTTCACGACATCGGCCTTGGCATCGGCAGCTGCCTTCGTCTCTTTCTCTTCCGCCTTGGCATCAGCCTTGGTCGCCTTCTCTTCCGCCTTGGCTTCCTTCTTGGTGGCGCTGGCAGCGGGCTTGGAGGCCGGAGCCGGTGCGCTCGATTGCGCAAATGCGGCGGTAGCAAACAGGCCGGCGATCAGGGTTGCAATCAACGTCTTCATAACACTCCTCGATGGTTGAACTAAAAGTTTTACTACACTCATCAAAACGAAGTCGATGCAGAACGAGTTGACCCTGAGTTGTAAGGAATTGTTAGCACCGCGAGAACATTTCCGGTATCGATGCTGTGTGCGCCCAGCAATGCAATGCGTTGTGGAAATCATCGAGCGATTCCTCCAGACAGATTTCTCACGCGACGGCGCACATCTGCTTATACTCATGCATGCGCGCAGTCGCGTGTGCTTCCCGCTTGAACTCCATTCCTTATGTCGACGACATTCAACACCCTCCTGGCCGGGGCCCTGTTTTGTGTGCTGATGTTGCTCGTGCTCGGCTCCTTGATCCGTAGTGGAATACCCGGAATCAAGGAGTGGTGCCTGGCCAACGTCCTGGCAGGCACCGCTCTTCTGATGCACGCATTTGCCGACGCGCTGCCGCCTGGCGCCGCCATCGCGGCGCCGGCACTGCATGCTGTCGGCGTGCTCATGGTGTTTGCGGGATTCCGGCACTTTCTCGGCCGCAGGATGCACTGGTTCGCCGCGAGTGCCGGAGCGGGCCTGCTGGTCGCGGCGCTTGCCGTACTCCATGATTTGCCGGATGTCTCCGCATGGCGCAGCGCTGCGCTCGGCCTGTTCGAAGCATCTCTTTCACTGGCGATTGTGTTCACGCTATTGCGCGCACGCAAATCCGTGCGTTGGCGCTTTCCTTACCTCTTCAGCGCGTCGGCGGCGTCGCTTGTTGCGCTGGGAAATGTTCCGCGCATTGTGCAAGCTTTGTTCGACGCCGGCGAAATGCCGCGCGCAGCCTGGGATGGCTTCTTCCTCGCCATGGATGCATTCATCCTGCCGGTGCTGAGTTTCGGCGCGGTGATGATGGTGCATGCAAGAATGATGGCGCAGGCCGAACAGGCCGCCAATCGCGATTCCCTCACCGGCGCCTGGTCGCGCGGCGCCTTCCTTGAACTGGTGGATCGCGAGCTGTCGCGCGCCAGGCGAACGCGCCATGCCTTGTCCTTGTTGTTGATCGATATCGATCATTTCAAGCACATCAATGATAGCTACGGTCATGCCGGCGGTGATCAGGTACTGATCGACGTCGCCTTGCGCGCGGAAGCGGTGCTGCGCGAAATCGATTATTTCGCGCGTATCGGCGGCGGAGAGTTCGCGGTCCTGCTGCCGGAAACCGATCGTTATGCCGCGCAGGCCGCAGCCGAGCGTCTGCGCCTGGCGCTCGATACGAAACCGGCAGGCGACCGGGACATGGGAACGCGAAGTGCTGTTCCCTACACCGTGAGCATCGGTGTCGCGAGCCTGCGCGATGCCGACTCGCACAGCGACCTGATGCGGCGCGCCGATGCCGCGTTGTACACGGCGAAGGCCATCGGGCGCAACCGGGTCGTGTCCGAGTCCGACTGACCAAGGCTGATTGAATGCCGGTGCGCACACGCGCCGCGCAGATCGCTTCGCCAGAAAATCAGGATTCGTTATCCGCGATCAAGTTGTTGTATTTACAGCGGCATTCGCCCTCCATTAGTATCCGCGTTGCTCCTGTGGTCATGTATCGCAGGAAAGAAGCATGACCGAGCGATACGGATTCCGTTGCGCAGCTTGCGCCGTCAACCATCGCGATTCGATTCTTAATTTGGGAGTTTCGCTTTGCCATGGCGACGGACCTGCGTCTTCTGCGTTTCCTGCGCGCTCCGCGATTTTTCGTGCTTGCGTGCACTGTGCTGCTCGCTGCGTGCGCGGTAACGCCGGAGCAGGCCGCCAAGCCTGCGAAGCGCGCATTGTGGCCGCAACCGCCGGACCGTCCGCGCTTTGTCTACGAGACGGTGCTGCGCTCCGCCGCCGACATCCGCGTGCCGCAGAAGGGCACGGAAAAGCTGATGACCGAGCTGACCGGCCTCCAGTCAACGGCGGACACACCGGTGTTCGAAAAGCCGGCGGCAGTGGCGGCGCGCAACGGCAATATTTTTGTGGCCGACACCCGCACCAGGTCGATCGTCGTCTTCGATGTCCCGCGGCGCAAGGTCTTTCGTTTCGGCCTGCGCCAGCCGGGCACGCTGCAGCAACCCGCGGGATTGGCGCTCGATGCGGAGATGAATGTCTATGTAGCCGACAGCAAGCGGCGACAAGTGATCGTGTATGACCAGCTCGGCCTGTTCCAGCGCGCCATCGGCGGGCCGGCCGACCTGGAGCGGCCGACCGGCGTGGCGGTCAGTCCCGACGGCGAACGGATCTATGCGATCGACCGCTCCGACAACGAGAGCGACCGGCATTGCGTGGTGGTGTACGACAAGGAAGGCACGAAGCTGAAGGTGATCGGCACGCGCGGCCGCGGCGACGGCCAGTTCAATGTGCCGCTGCAGGGCGCGGTCGCTCCGGACGGCACCTTGTATGTGCTGGATTCGGGAAATTTCCGGGTGCAGGCATTCGACCGCGACGGCAAGTTCCTGCGCGCTTTCGGCAGCCCGGGTGTCAATCCGGGCAACCTGGCGCGTCCGCGCGGCATTGCCGTCGATGATGACGGCAATATCTACGTAAGCGACGCCAGCTTCAACAATTTTCAGATCTTCAGTCCGGACGGGCAATTGCTGCTGACGGTGGGCGAGGCCAGCCGCGACAGTCGTCCCGGGCAGTACGGCCTGCTGAGCGGTATCTCGGTCGACGAGACCGGGCGGGTATATGTGGTGGACCAGTTGTTCAACAAAGTGGAAGTCATTCGCCGCTTGAGCGAGGCCGAGGGCAACAAGATCCTGCAGGCGGCGAAATAATACGGACATCGGAGACAAATGACACTGCGAAAAATCATTGTTGCATTCCTGCTGCTCGGAAGCGTCTTCGGCCTTGCCTACGGAGCCGGCGACCTGACGACCAAGTTCAGCAACCGGGGCAGCATCAGCAATACGCGGCACAACCTGACGCAGCGGCAGGTTGCGGGCGGGCCGAGCGGCGCGATGATGGACAACTACCGCAACGACTACCAGGAGATCTGCGTCTATTGCCACACGCCTCACGGCGCCAACACGACGACCAACCTGCCGTTGTGGAACCGCACCATGAAGGTGACAACCTATACCACCTACAATCAGCTCGGCACGCAGACGCTGCAGGGTGAGGTTTCCCAGCCGGGCAACAATTCGCTGGCTTGCCTGTCATGCCATGATGGCCAGACCGCAGTCGATTCCATCATCAACATGCCTGGCTCGGGTCGCTATTTGAAATCGCAGGAAACCACGCAGAACGATTCCTTTCTCAACACCTGGGTCAATCCGCGCGGGCAGAATGCGTCGGTGCACTTGCGCCTGACACAGGGCGAATGCCTGGCCTGCCATTCGACGGGTGCCGGCTTCCTCGGCGCGGGCGCGACCGACTTCACGGTCGCCGCCATCGGCACCGATCTGAGGAACGACCATCCGGTGGGCGTCACCTTCCCATCCAAAAACGGGCCTGGCACCGACTTCAATGCACCCAGCGGTTCGCAGGGTGCGGCGCGCTTCTTTGACACCAATAACAGCGGCAGCATGGACAGCGGCGACATCCGCCTGTATGTGACCAATGGCAAGGTGCAGGTGGAATGCGCATCCTGCCACGATCCGCACGGCGTTCCCTCGGCAGGTCGCGACAGCGACTTCAATCCGACTTTCCTGCGCGTCTCGAATGCAGGCAGCAAGCTCTGCATGACCTGCCATGCGAAGTAATCGCCGGCAGGTCAATACCTGCTAAAGCACCCGCACGCACAAGCGGAAATCCGGATCTTCTTCGTATTTCCTGATCTCGAAGTCGAGGCTGCGCATCAGCTTGAGCATCGGTGCGTTATTGGTCAGCACCAGTCCCTCGACCTGCGACAAGCCCTTGCTGCGCGCCACATCCATGATGGAAAGCATCAGGCGCGATCCCACGCCCTTGCCATTGAAGTCGTCGGAGACCGCCAGTGAAAATTCGCAGGTGGTCAGGTCCGGGTTGGTGACATAGCGCGACACGCCGATGATGCGCTCGGTTTCGGTGAAGCCGCCATCGGCGGCCGGCGTGCGTTCGCGCAGGATTGCCACCAGCGCCATTTCGCGGTCGTAATCGATCAGCGTGAAGCGCGCCAGCATCTTCAGCGACAGTTCGCGCATGGTCGAGACGAAACGGAAATAGCGGCTTTCCGGCGACATGCGGCGCACGAAATCCTGCAGCATCTGCGCGTCGTCGGGATGGACCGGCCGCACCGTGTAATGTCCGCCGCCGCGCAGCGGCCATTCCTGCTCCTGCGACGACGGATACGGCAGGATCGCGAGATGGTTGTAGTTGTCAGTGCCGGCCGGAGCATGATCGATCACGATGCGCGCGTCGACCACCAGCGCGCCGGCTTCGTCCACGATTACCGGATTGATGTCCATTTCACGCAGTTGCGGCAGCGCGCACACCATCTCCGATACGCGCAGCAGAATCTGCTCCAGCGCCTCGCGGTCGGCCGGCGGCGCGCCGCGCCAGTTGCCCAGCGTCTCGGCCGAGCGCGCACGGTCGATCAGGCGCTGCGCGAGAAACTGGTTGAGCGGCGGCAGTTCGATCGCGCGGTCGGCGATCAGTTCGATCATGGTGCCGCCGGCGCCGAACGAGATCACCGGGCCGAAAGGCTCGTCGGTGCTGACGCCGATATACAGTTCGCGGCCGAGCGGCTTGCCCGACATGTTCTGGATCGTCACGCCATTGATGCGCGCATCCGGCCGCAAGCGGCTGACGGTGGCCATCATGTCATGCCAGGTGTCGCGCACCGATGCCGCGTTGTGCAGGTTGAGCGCCACGCCCTGCACATCGGATTTGTGCGCGATGTCGGGCGAGTCGATCTTGAGCGCGACCGGATAGCCGAGCTGGTTGGCGACCAGGATCGCCTCGCTCGCCGAGCGCGCCAGTATCGTTTTCGTGATCGGGATGTGGAAGGCCGACAGCAGCGCCTTCGATTCCATCTCGGTCAGCACCCGGCGCCGTTCGGCCAGCACGCTTTCCACCAGAATGCGTGCGCCTTCCAGGTCCGGCTTGGCCAGCGCGGACAAGGGCGGCGGGGTCTGATGCAGCAGCTGCTGGTTGCGATGGAAGGACGCGATGTTGTTGAAGGCATCGACCGCCGCTTCCGGTGTGCGGTAAGTTGGTATGGCGGCGGCCGTCAGGACCTTGCGCGCGTCGACCGCGCGTTCGTCGCCCATCCAGCAGGTAACGAGCGGCTTGCCGACGGACGGATGCAGATCGGCCAGCGCCTGCGCCACGGCGGTGGTATCGAGTCCCGGCTTGGGCGACAGGATCACCAGGATGCCGTCGATGCCATTGCTCGCTGCGCAAGCCGTGATGGCTGCGCGGTAATGCGCGGCATCGGCGTCTTCGGCCAGGTCGATCAGGGATTGCAGGCAGGCCAGCGGCGATAGTTGCGGCGCCAGCTCGGTCGCGGCTTGCGGCGGCAGCGCGGCCAGTTCCAGGCCCAGCTCGTTGGCCCAGTCCGCTGCCAGCACGCCGGGTCCGCCGCCGTTGGTGATGATGGCGATGCGTTTGCCGACCGGCAGATTGCGCCCCGACAGTCCCTTGGCAGCGGAGAACAGTTGCACGAAGGTGCGCACCCGCACCGCGCCGGCGCGTTGCAGCGCGGCGTCGAATACGTCGTCACTGCCGACGATGGCGCCGGAATGGGTGAGCGCCGCTTTCTCGCCGGCCGGTTTGCGCCCGGCCTTCAGCACGATCACCGGCTTGGCGTTGGCGGCGGCACGCAGCGCGCTCATGAAGCGCCGCGCGTTGCGAATGCCTTCCAAGTAGACCACGATGCTTTGCGTCGAACGGTCCTCCGCCAGGAAGTCGAGCACTTGCGCCACATCGACGGCGGTATTGGCGCCGAGCGAGACCACCGAAGAAAAACCGACGCCGTTCTTGACGGCCCAGTCGAGGATCGACGACGTCAGCGCGCCGGATTGCGAGACCAGCGCCAGCGAGCCGGGCCGTGCGAGCGAGCCGAGCGCACTCGCGTTCAGGCCGAGGTGCGGGCGCTGGAAACCCATGCAATTGGGGCCGAGCAGATGGATGCCGTGCTGCCTGGCGATCGCCTGCAATTCGGCGGCCAGCTTGGCATCGACGCCGCTGGAAATGATCAGTGCGGTCTTGCTCTGGATGCGGGCCGCGACTTCGAGCGCGGCGGTCAGTTGCTCGGATGGCAGGGCGATGATGGCGAGGTCGGACCGCGATTGCGCGAGGTCGCTCAGCGTGCCGGTCATGCCGATGTCGAGGAAGGTGACGGGGGCCTTGTAGCTGCCGTCGCGCAGTTGTTCGGTGATCAGGCGGCCGGGGCCGGTTTGCGTTTCCGGGGCGCTGATGTCGCCGGCGAAGACGACGATCGAGCCTGGGGAGAAGAGGGGGGTGAGGTAATGCTTGTCCATGTTTTGCTAATCGTCATATAGGGTTATTGTTCAGTATCGCAGGTTCTGTTGTCTGCTGTTTGTCTCTTCGGCAGCCCAAAGCGGAGGGGCATCCAGGCGCGATCTGCCCCGGGCTGATCTGAAATGCCAATTCTTTAATCTGCTCCAATCAAGACTTTCACATGCGCGACGACGCTGCGTGCGAGGGCAGGCAATGCATAGCCGCCTTCCAGGCAGGACACGACGCGTCCCTTGGCGTGGCGGGCCGCGACTTGCATCACTTGCCGTGTGACCCATGCGTAGTCCGCCTCGACCAGCCTCAGATTGCTGATGTCGTCTTCGAGATGGCCGTCAAAGCCTGCCGAAATGAACAGCAATTCGGGCTGGAATGCGTCGAGCGCGGGGATCCAGCTGGATTCGACCGCTGCGCGAAACGCGGTGCCGCCCGAATGCGGCGGCAACCCGACATTGACCATGTTCTGGCCCATGGGTTCGCGGCCGGAAAACGGATAAAGGTTCTCTTCGTAGGTGGAGCACATGAGTACGCGCGGATCGTCATGCAGGATGTCTTCGCTGCCATTGCCATGATGGACGTCGAAGTCGATCAGCGCGACGCGCTTGATGCGGTGTGCGTCCAGCGCATGGCGGATGCCGACAGCGATGTTGTTGAAAAAGCAGAAGCCGCCGGCGGAGTCGCGTTCCGCATGATGTCCGGGAGGCCGGATGTTGCAAAACGCGACCGGCGCGGCGCCGCGCAGCACGAGGTCGGTTGCCTTCACCATCGCGCCGGCCGCACGCAATGCCGCGCGGTAGGAATGCGGATTCATCCAGGTGTCGGGATCGACCTGTTCGTAAGCTTCGCGCGGTGACTTGGCCGCCAGTTCGCGCACATGCGCCATGGTGTGGGCGCGCGCGAGTTGCTCCGCCGTTGCCAGCGGCGCCTCATGCAGCTGCATGAAGTCCAGCACGCCTTCGGCCAGCAACTGTTTGCGAATGGTTTCGATGCGCTCCGGGCATTCCGGATGAAATGCGCCCATCTCATGCTGGCTGCAGTCGTTGTGCGAAATGTAAGCGGGTAGCATGCAGGTCCGGCCTCGAAGGGCAAGCTGCGCCGGCTTGTTCGCACGGCGCACGGTAATGAGGGAAATGACACTGAACCCTGCAACAGTGCGCCAAGAGCGCGTTGATTTCCTTGTCCCAGATCAAGATTCCAGACAGCACCGTATGGTGTGTCAGATCGATGCCACGCGCTTCTGTGCCGCGGTGCTGATGGCAAGTACGGCCGGATGGGAAAGACGCCGTTCCACCGAGATCGCATAGAACTGTTCGGTGAGGGCGTCGGTGCGGCCGATTTCCTGCACGCCGTATTGTTTTTTCACTTGCGCGGCGACCGCCGTGGGTGCTGCGAAGATGCCAACGCCGGCTTCGCCGAACTCCTTGAGCAGCGCGCCGTCGTCGAACTCACCGACGATGCGCGGCCGGATGCGCTCCTTGTCGAACCATCGCAGCAGGCGCGGGCGCAGCGCCGCATCCTCGCCCGGCAGCAGGAAGGGGGCGCCGTCGAGGCTGTGCGGAAATGCCTTCCTGTAGCGTCTGGCCAATGCGGGCGCGGCAAAGAAGGCCACGCCGCATTCGCCCAGCAAATGACTGAAGCCGCGCACATTGCTATTGGACGGCAGCGGACCATCGGCCAGCACGATATCCAGTCCGCGGATCGCCAGCCCGGCCAGCAGCGTGTCGAGCTTGCCTTCGCGGCAAACGATGCGCAGGGTCTCCGGCAGGTTCAGGGCGGGTTCGAGCAGCAGGCGTACGATCGATTTCTGCAGCGAATCGACCACGCCGACGGTGAACTGCAAGGGGCGGCCGCCGGAACGATTGCGCAGCATGTCCTCCAGTTCCTCGCCCAGCGTAAAGATTTCATCCGCATAACTGAACACCATGCGGCCGGTATCGTTGAGTTCCAGCCGCCGTCCGACGCGGTCGAACAAGGTGGTGGCCAGCGCTTCTTCCAGCATGCCGATCTGGCCGCTGATGGTCTGCGGCGTCAGGTGCAGCTGCTCGCCGGCGCGGCCGATGCCGCCGCACTTGGCGACGACCCAGAAGTAATGCAGATGTTTGTAATTGATCGTACTCACGATGATTCGAATTTTTCGAACTGAAACGACATGATATTCGAATTTTAAACAGGCTTCCGGTGGACTAGATTGAATGCAAGGCCGGCAGCAAACGGCCGATTCACCCAACACGAAGGAGTCTGTCATGAAAGTCGATGTCCGCGCCCAAGGATTTGAACTGACCAACGCGCTTGCCGAGCATGCCCAGCGCCGGCTGCATTTTGCGCTGAAGCACGCGGCCGGCCAGGTGCAGCAGGTGACGGTGCGACTGGCCGACATCAACGGTCCGCGTGGCGGTATCGACAAGCGCTGCACCGTGCACCTCGTGCTGAATGGCATGCCCGATATCGTTGCCGAAGATACCGAAGCCGACATGTACATCGCGATCAACCGTGCGGTCGATCGGGTCGGGCGCACGGCGCTGCGTCGCATGCATTAGCAGCAATGCCTCCCCGAAAGGGGAGGCTGGTCGCGCAGCATTGCATGGATCAAGAAGTCTGCGAAAAGTCGAGATGCCATCGCGCCTTCGGCGTGATAATGACCTGAAAGGGAACGAGAACAGAACAAGCACACGCGATCATGATCGAACGCGATCCATCCGCCACCACACGCACGGTCCTGCTCTGGCTGTCGTTGGGCGGCCTGTCCGTACTCGGTTTCCTGGTGATGCAATGGTTCATTGCGCCGGTGGTGTGGGCGCTGATCCTCGCTTATGTCACCTGGCCTTTGTATGCGCGGCTGCGTCATGCATTGCACGATAACGCGATCGGCAGCGCGCTGCTGATGAGCCTGCTGCTGACGACTTCCTTCGTGCTGCCGCTGCTGTGGCTGATCAGCCTGATGCAAACCGAATTCATTTCCGCTGCGCAGGGCATCTCCAGCTATCTGAATCAGGGACCGCGCCGCCTGCCGGAGGCCGTGCTGGAGGTTCCCTGGCTGGGCGAACGCCTACAGCAGATCTTCAACCGCATCGCCGGCGACCCTTACGCACTGCGCACCGAAGCGCTCGATCTGGCGCAGCGCTGGTTCGGCGAACTGACCGAGCTGATCGGCGGCGTCGGACGCAATGCGGCCAGGCTGGCCTTCGCCTTGCTCACCGTGGTATTCGTCTATCGCGACGGCGACGTCCTGCTCAGCCAAGTGCGCGCGGCGATGCGTCGCTTTATCGGGACGCGCGCCGACGCTTATCTGTTTGCCATCGGCAGCACCACCAAGGCAGTGCTGTACGGATTGGTGCTGACCGCACTGGCGCAGGGCATCCTGGCCGGCATCGGTTACTGGGCCGCCGGCATTCGCGCGCCGGCGCTGCTGGGCGCGCTCACGGCGCTGGTGGCCTTGCTGCCTTTCGGCACGCCCCTGGTCTGGGGTTCGCTCGGCGTGTGGCTGCTGCTGTCGGGCCATACCTGGGCGGGTATCGGCCTGCTGCTGTGGGGTTCGCTGGTGGTGAGCTGGGTCGACAACCTGATCCGTCCGCTGGTGATCAGCAGCGCCTCGCACATCCCGTTCCTGCTGGTGCTGTTCGGCGTCATTGGTGGCTTCACCGCCTTCGGCCTGGTCGGCATGTTCGTCGGACCTGTGATCATCGCCGTGCTGATGGCGGTGTGGCGCGAATGGCTGGAAGGCCAGGCCGACTTGGCCGATTGACAAGGGCCGGCACGCCGCGGCTTTCCTCTTTTGAATTCCAGTTCGACATCTTGTTGTCGCGCAGCGACTCCACGTAGCGGGATTGGCGCGCGATTCATTTGCATTTCCAGAATTACGATGCACAATGGAAATATGCACATGTGATTCAAACCACGACGGCATCGTAAGAACCTGTTCGGTATGTTTTTGGCTTGCCCAAAACATACCGAACAGGTACTAAGGGCAAACCCGCTGAAAGGCGGGGACGCAAAGCTTCCGGACTTCGCGCGTGATCAGACAGTAAATATGCTGTCGATTGCCGCAAGCTAGCGGGGCCGCCGTAGCTGGCGCAGCGTCGCCCTTTTTCCGACAAGCAGAAACCGGAGAAAGGCGACATATGTTCACCTCCAACTTCTTTTCCCCCGGTGTCACCGCGCTGGCGCTTGCCGCAGCCTTCACCGCATCGGTGCGTGCGGAGGACTTGGTCGCCGTCGATATCGAGCGCAGCAACTCCGTCTCGATCCTGTCTCGCATCAAGGCCGATTATGCGCACCTGCTCGGCGTCACCGGCAGCGGTGTCACGATCGCCGTGCTGGATACCGGCATCAGCAATCATCGTGAATTCGCCGGGGCGGGCAAGCTCATCGCCGGCTACAACGCGCTCGACGGCGGCGGCGACATCGTCGACCGTGACGGGCATGGGACGCATGTGGCCGGCATTCTGGCCGCGCGGCGCGACGGTTATGGCGTATATGGCGTCGCTTACGACGCGCGCCTGCTGCCGATCAAGGTGTTCCGGGATGACGGCACCGGCTCCACGACGGCGCTCGATCGCGGTTTGCGCCATGCAATCGGCAAGGCCGCGATCGTCAACATGAGCGTGGGCGCGGGTGGCAGCTACGATCCGCAAGCGATGCAGGAAGCGGTGCGATCCGGCCTGCTGATGGTGGTGGCGGCCGGCAACCACGGGATGCGCAATCCGGACTGGCCGGCGCGCTTCGCCAGGGAAAGCTGGGCCAACAGCCAGATCATCGCGGTCGGCGCCGTCGATGCGACTAATCGCATCGCGTCCTATTCCAACCGCGCCGGCGATACCGCGCCCTGGTTCCTGGTCGCGCCCGGCTCGGCCATCGTATCGGCCTATCTCGACGGCCAGTATGCATACATGTCGGGCACGTCGATGGCAACGCCCATGGTCAGCGGCGCGGCCGCGCTGGTGAAGCAGATGTGGCCGTCCTTGAGCGCGGACCAGATTGCGACCATCCTGTTCGTGACCGCAACCGACCTGGGCGCGCCCGGCATCGACCCGGTCTACGGACGCGGGCTGTTGAATATCGAGCGCGCCTTGCAGCCGATCGGCGAGGTCACCACCACCACGCTCAACGGCAAGCGCATTAACGTGCTGAGCGGATCGGTGCAGCCTTCGCCGGCGACCAGCATGCTGTGGAACCTGGCCGCCGCCGGCCAGTTGCGCGTGTTCGGCGTGGACGATTTTCAGCGCGACTTCCAGGTTGACATGGGGGCGGCGGTGGTGCGGCCGACGCCACTGTCGCTGGAACAGGCATTCGACAGCATGGACCGCCGGATGGAAGTGGTGGAGCGATTGCTCGACGGCGGCGGCAGGTTCTCGGTTGCCTACGGGCGGACCTTGCGTGCGTCGGGATCGGAGCACGGATTCGAACTGGCACAAGCCCGGATTGTCTCCTTTTCCTACTCGTCTGCGCAGGGCCGCGGCACCGAGGCCGCATTCGGCGTCGGCGGACTGGCCGGCAGTTATTTCGGTGCGGGCGGACTGCGCCTGGCGGAGGGCGCGTCGCTGGAACAGGTGGGTGCGCTGTCCAATCCCTACTTCACGCTGGTGCCCGATGCCTCGCACGCGGCGCTCGCGCAGCAGGTCGGCGAAGTGAAGCTGAAGTTCGGCGTGCTGAGCGCCGGCCTGAACCGCCTGCTGGCATCGCAGGACGGCATTGCGCTGCCGTCATCGGCGGTCCCGGTGCATGCGAGTTCCGCCCTGTTCGAAGTGTCGCGCAGTTTCGGCCGCGCGGCATTGTCGGTGTCGATGTCGCAGACCAATGAAGCCAACGCCTATCTCGGCGCCTATTCGAGCAGCGCTATGTCCTTCGGCGCAGGCACGTCGACCGGTGCGGTGCAGTTGGCCGGCGCGCTGCTGCTGGCGCCCAAGGTGACGCTCGCCGGGCAGGCCTCGTACGGCGTGACGCCCGGCATGACGGCGACCGACAGCCTGGTCACCGAAATCACGCGTGCCAGGACCAATGCCTTTTCAGTCGCACTGGTGGCCGCAGACCGCATCAAGCAAGGCGATCGCATGAGCTTGTCCTTATCGCAACCGATGCGAGCCTATTCGGGCAGAATCGTGATGGACATGCTGTCCGGTCAGGGCGGCAGTTCCTCGCGCGAACGGCTGATTTTTTCCATGGTGCCGCTGGGACGCGAGATGCGCGCCGAAATCAATTACCTGGCGCCGGTCGGCCGGCGCGGTACCGTGGGCGTGTCGCTGACCGTGCGGCGCGATCCGAACAACATGATCGACGTGGCGGCGGAAAAGCTGTTGGCGGTGCGCTACGCAAGCGCCTTCTGAACAATTGAATCGCATCGGCTCGCACTGGACGCGCCGCGTGCTGAAGACTAAGCTGTAAGAGGAAGCCTGCCATTTCTGTTAACACCGTTGCGGCCCGGCCGCGCGGAACGGCTGGAAAGACCCATGTCCCGCGACTCTTTAACGCAAGACGAATCAGCGCCGCAATCCGAGGCCGACCGCAGCTTCTGGCACTATCGCTACAAGTTCCCGCGCAAGGTCGAGGCTGCGTTTCAGGCCGAGATGGACCGCATGCGCGAACGCCGGATATACAAGACCGGCCTGACGGCGGTGCTCTTGTATTCCGCGTTCGCGCTCACCGATCCTGCCATGGTGCCGGACGCCTATCAGCAGGCGTGGGCGATCCGTTTCCTGGTGGTCGTGCCGTTTCTCCTGCTGACGACCTGGTTCGTGTACACGCTGCGGCGTCCGTTTGCGCGCGAAATGCTGCTTTCCGCGGCCCTGATCGTGTCCGGCATCAGCATGCCCTGGATCGCGGGCCTCAGCAGGCATCCGAATGCGGCGCATTTCCAGACCGGCATCACGCTCATCCTGTTGTTCGGCAACATCGTGCTGAACCTGCGCTTTCGCAGTGCGCTGATCACCTCCCTGCTGATGGCGCTCATGTACGGGCTGACGCTGACCCGCTTCGGCGCCCTGACGCCGGAAGTCAGGTTCAACAACTTGCTGTTCTGCCTGGCAGCCGTTGCCATCAGCCTGATCGCCAATTTCAGGATGGACCAGGACCAGCGTCGCGCCTATCTGGCGCGCATGCGCGAAATCGAGCGCAATGACGAACTGAGCCACGCGGTGGAACTGCTGGCGAAGATCTCGGCCGAAGACGGGATGACGCAAATTGCCAACCGCCGCGAATTCGACCGCCGCCTGCATCTCGAATGGAGCCGTGCGCGGCGCGAATCGAAGCCGGTCGCGATCGTCATTGCCGACGTCGACTTCTTCAAGAATTACAACGACCACTACGGCCATCCGGCGGGCGACGATTGCCTGAAACGAATCGCCGCGGCACTGCGCTCCGTGCCGAAGCGTCCCACCGACCTGGTGGCGCGCTTCGGCGGGGAAGAGTTCGCGGCGCTGCTGCCCGGAGTTGCGGCCGAGGACGCTGCCGCCATTGCGGAACGCATGCGGCAGGCGATCGTCGACCTGCAGATTCCCCATGCCGCCTCGCGTATCGGGCCGGGCGTGACGGTCAGCTTCGGCGTGGCGGCCATGCTGCCGGTCGCGCACGAGCAGCCGGCGGAATTGATCGCGGCGGCAGATGCGGCACTCTATCGCGCGAAGGAGCAGGGCCGCAATCGGGTAAGCGTGTACGAAGAGGATCAGACCGTTCCCATGGTGCGGGCGGATTACTAGAGCGGCTTTCATATGCATGTCTTTACCTATGGCTCGCTGATGTTCGCGCAGGTCTGGACGCGCGTGGTGCGCGGCGCCTACCGCTTTGCGCCGGCCCGGCTCGACGGCCACGCACGCTTCGCGATCAGCGGCGAAACCTATCCCGGCATGGTGCCCAGGGCCGGCGAGACGGTGCAAGGCCTGCTGTATTTCGATGTGTCCGCGCAGGATGTCGATGCGCTCGACGCTTTCGAGGGCGCGGATTACCGGCGCGAGGCAGTCAAGGTGACCCTGGAATCCGGCGAAATCCTCGCCGCCTGCACCTATATTTACTTGCTTCCGCAAAACTTGTCCGAATCACCATGGATACCGCAGGCATTTCAGATGGAACGATTCCTCGTTTCGTATTGCCGCGACAAATTGGGAGATTGAGGGCGAGCCGGTATAATTCTCCCCATCCTCACATTTGACATGATGGCCATGGGGTGACCCACTAGAGCCATCATTTTTTATCCCATGCTCGCTTCACAAAAACAACAGATTATCGACCTGTTCCAGGCCGCGCTTGCGCCCATCGTCGTCGGAACCGAATTGCAACCGAACGTGGTGCTGGAACGCCCGCGCGATCCGGCGCACGGCGACATCGCCTGCAACATCGCGATGCAACTGGCCAAGCCGCTGAAAAAGAATCCGCGCGAACTGGCGCAGGCCATCGTCGCATCGGTCCTCGCCAACAAGGGCGATTTGATCGAGACGGCCGACATCGCCGGCCCGGGTTTCATCAATCTGCGCGTCGCGACCGCCGCCAAGCAGGCGGTGGTCCATGCGATCTTCAAGGAAGGCGCGCAATTCGGCAGGAGCACGGGCGGCGCGGGCAAGAAGGTGATGGTGGAATTCGTGTCCGCCAATCCGACCGGTCCGCTGCACGTCGGTCACGGCCGTCAGGGCGCGCTCGGCGACGCGCTGTCGTCCCTGCTGGAAGTGCAAGGCTATGCGGTCACGCGCGAGTTCTACTACAACGACGCGGGTGCCCAGATCGGCAATCTCGCCTACTCGGTGCAGGCGCGCGCGCGCGGCCTGAAGCCGGGCGACGAACACTGGCCGGAATCGGCCTACAACGGCGACTACATCGCCGACATCGCCGCCGATTTTCTGGCGAAGAAAACCGTGGCCGCCAGCGACGGCAAGCCGGTCACCGCGACCGGCGACGCCAACGACCTCGAATCGATTCGCATGTTCTCGGTTGCCTACCTGCGCCGCGAGCAAGACCTCGACCTGCAGGCCTTCGGCGTCAAGTTCGACAACTACTACCTCGAATCCTCGCTCTACCACGACGGCAAGGTGGAAGCCGCGGTCAATGCGCTGATCAAGGCCGGCAAGACTTACGAGCTGGACGGCGCGCTGTGGCTGCGCACCACCGATTACGGCGACGACAAGGACCGCGTGATGAAGAAGTCCGACGGCTCCTACACCTACTTCGTGCCGGACGTCGCTTATCACATCACCAAGTGGCAACGCGGTTACGGCAAGGTGATCAACGTGCAGGGCAGCGACCATCACGGCACCATCGCGCGCGTGCGCGCGGGCCTGCAGGCGGTCAACCTCGGCATCCCCGAGGGCTATCCCGACTACGTGCTGCACAAGATGGTCACCGTGATGAAGAACGGCGAGGAAGTCAAGATTTCCAAGCGCGCCGGCTCCTACGTGACGGTGCGCGACCTGATCGAATGGTCGGCCGGCGACGCAAAGGACGAGAACGGCGAACGCGACCTTACGCGCGGACGCGACGCGGTGCGCTTCTTCCTCATCTCGCGCAAGGCCGATACCGAATTCACTTTCGATGTCGATCTCGCATTGTCGCAATCGGACGAAAACCCGGTGTACTACGTGCAGTACGCGCATGCGCGCATCTGCTCGGTGATGGCGCAATGGGCCGGCGATGAAGCGACGCTCAAGGGTGTCGATTTGTCAGCGCTGACTTCGCCGCGCGAGGCGGCCCTGCTGGCCAAGCTGGCGGAATATCCGGAAATGCTGCAGAAAGCACTCGACGAACTCGGCCCGCATCAGGTAGCGTTCTATCTGCGCGACCTGGCCGGCGAGCTGCACAGCTATTACAACGCCGAGCGGGTGCTGGTCGACGATGCGTCCACCAGAATGGCCCGTCTTGCGTTAATGTATGCAACACGCCAGGTCTTGCGCAACGGGCTGGCGCTGATCGGGGTATCTGCCCCGGCGCGCATGTAACATGAAGTAACTGAGGACGTATGCACAAGTACAACAGGCAACAGGGCGGAACGATTTTAGGCATCATCATCGGCTTGATCATCGGTCTTGGTATCGCGCTCGGCGTGGCGGTCACCATCAACAAGACGCCGGTGCCGTTCACCGACAAGTTCAGCCGGCAGAAGACCGCCGAGCCGGCCGCCGGCCAGATCGGCGATCCGAACAAGCCCTTGTATGGCAACAAGGCCGCCGCGAAGGACGCGGCAAAGGACTTCATGAAGGAAACACCGCCGGAAAACACCGCCGCGCCGCAGCCGGACAAGAAAGCGGAAGTCGTGAAGGTCGACCCCAAGCTGGACGGCAAGGCGCCGGTGGTCGAGGCGGCGCCCGACAAGGCGAAGAAAGCGGATGCCGCTGCCGAGGCCAAGGCGGATGGCGCGGAAGAAAAGTGGACCTATTTCCTGCAGGCGGGCGCTTTCCGCGAACAGGCTGATGCCGAAAGCATGCGCGCCAAGCTCGCCTTGCAAGGCGTGGAGGCCAAGGTATCCGAGCGTCAGTCGGAAAACGGCGTCCTGTACCGGGTCCGCGTCGGTCCGTTCACGCAACTCGATGCGATGAACAAGGTCCGGGGCAAACTGTCTGACAACGGCGTCGATGCGGCGGTGGTGCGCATCGCGAAATAGTTATTTCACCAAGAAAAAAGGAAGCATATGCGTTTTCTTAAACATGCACTGGCAGCACTGACGCTGGGCCTGGTCGCCATCGGCGCGAGCGCTGCGCCGAACAATCCGCAGAATGGCGTCGACTATCGCACGCTCGACAAGCCGCAGCAGACCGATTCCGGCAAGAAGGTCGAAGTCACCGAGTTCTTCTGGTATTCCTGCCCGCACTGCAACGCCTTCGAACCGGATCTGGAAGCGTGGGTGAAGAAGCAGGGCGACAACATCGTGTTCAAGCGCGTGCCGGTTGCCTTCCGCGATTCCATGATTCCGCAGCAGAAGCTGTATTACGCGCTGGACGCCATGGGCAAGGTGGATGAGATGCATGCCAAGGTGTTCAATGCCATCCATGTGCAGCACCAGCGTCTCGACACCGACAACGCGATCGCCGATTTCGTCGCCAAGAACGGCATCGACAAGAAAAAGTTTCTTGATGTCTACAACTCCTTCGGCGTGCAAAGCAAGGCCCGCCGCGCCGCACAGCTGCAGGGAGACTATCAGGTCGACGGCGTGCCGCTGGTGGCCATCGACGGCCGCTTCCTGACCTCGCCGTCCATCGTCGGCGCCAGCATGGGCAATCGTCCGGAGTCGGAGCTGTTCGAAGGGACACTGCAAGTGATGAACGCGCTGGTGGCGAAAGTGGCGAAGGAAAAGAACGGTTCGGCAGCAGCGCCCGCCGCTGCAAAGAAGAGCAAATAAAGAACAAATAAAGAGCAAAAAAAGAGCAAAATAGCAACAACGTATTAAACTGCTGGTCCGTCCTCGCGAGAGGACGGACTTTTTTATTTCCAGAGCAGCATCCAACAAGAACAAAGGAGAATCGAGACACTTATGAAGCGCGTATTCATCACCGGGGCATCCAGCGGCATTGGCGCCGCACTTGCACGCCACTATGCTGCACAAGGCGCAACGCTCGGCCTGGCCGCGCGACGCCGGCCCATGCTGGAAGAACTGGCCGCCAGCCTGCCCAATGCGGAACGTCATCAACTGTATGCGCTCGACGTTACCGACCACGGTGCGTTGGCGGATGCGGCGGCGCATTTCATCAGGACAGCGGGCGGTGCCGATATCGTCATTGCCAACGCCGGGATTTCCCAGGGCACCTTGACCGAATACGCCGAAGACCTTCCGGTGTTTGAGCGGATCTTTGCCACCAATGTGACTGCCACGGTCGCAACCTTCTCGTCGTTCATCGGTGTCATGAAGGAGCAGGCCAGATCGGGCAGCCGCGACTGCCGCCTGGTCGGCATCGCGAGCATCGCCGGGGTGCGCGGCCTGCCGGGCGCGGAGGCCTACAGCGCGTCGAAGGCGGCGGTCATCAGCTATTGCGAGTCCTTGCGCGTGGAAATGAAGAAGAGCGGCATCCGGGTGGTGACGATTGCGCCCGGTTTCATCGATACCCCGATGACGCGGATCAACAAGTACCGGATGCCCTTCCTGATGCCGGTGGATAAATTCGCCGCCAAGGCCGCTGCTGCCATCGATGCGGGCGTCAGCTCGGTCGTGCTGCCGTGGCAGATGAGCATTGCGGCGAAAGTGGTGCGGGCGCTGCCGAACTGGCTGTTCGACCTGGCCTTTGCCAACGCGCCGCACAAGAGGCGCAATTGAGCGGGGGGCTTGATGCGCTGGGTGTCGCGCATCGGCCGATCGCGCCGCCGCCGATGCTGGCGCCGCGCATCGTGTCGCTGGTGCCGTCGATCACCGAACTGCTGTGCGAGCTCGGGCTCGCGCCCTGGCTGGTCGGGCGCACGGGGTTCTGCGTGCATCCGGCCGACATCGTGCGCGATGTCCCGAAAATCGGCGGCACCAAAGACGTTAACATCGCCAAGATCCGCAATCTTGCGCCGACGCATCTGATCGTCAACATCGATGAGAACGAGAAATCCTCGGTGGACGCCCTCGCGCAGTTTGTTCCGCATGTCATCGTCACGCATCCGCTGGCGCCGCGGGACAATCTTGCACTGTTTCGACTGATTGGCGGCATCTTTCGCGTCGAGCCGGCGGCGGAAGCCCTGTGCGCGGCCTTCGAGCAGGAATACAAGGCATTGCGGGCGATGCCGAAGGGGCCGCCGCAAACCATGCTCTATTGCATCTGGAAAGATCCGTGGATGACGGTGTCGCGCGATACCTATATCGCAAACATGATGGCGGAGATCGGCTGGCAATGCTGGAATGCGCCTGGCACGGCTGCGCGTTATCCGAGCTTCGAATGGTCGGATGCGCTGGTGCAATCGATTGACGGCGTACTGCTGTCAAGCGAACCGTATCGTTTTACCGAGACACATGTCGACGCCCTGGAGAAGCAGATCGGCAAGCCGGTCCGGCTGCTCGACGGCGAAATGATGTCCTGGTACGGCAGCCGGGCAATCGCCGGCTTGCGGTATCTGCGGACCCTGGACGGGTCCTAGCTTATTTCTGGCGTTGCATGCGCACCAGCATGCGAATGAAGTCGCGCGCGATGGCCTGGTGATGGTCGTCCAGGCGCTGCAGGTCGGCGATCAGCTTGACGTCGGCCGTTTCAAAGCGCGCCGGGCTTCCCGGAGCGTCCACGGTGGTGTGGGTTTCGGTGCCGCCGAAACGCAGCCATTCGGCCGGCACCCCCAGCCACTGGGCCAGCGTGCGCAGTTTTTCCTGGGTGGGAATGGCTTCGCCGACCAGCCACTTGCGCGCGGCATGCACCGTGATCGGGCGGCCTTCAAAGCGGATGTTGAATTCCCGCGCCAGTTGGGTCGGGCTGTCGGGAGAGTAATCGGCATTGCGCAGGGCGAGCTGCAGCCGTTCGCTAAAACCTTCGCGTTCAATTGATGGATTCATGACCGCGCACTATTCCATGTCAGCCATTGACAGTCAGTCTCTCGATGAAAGGAACTTCTTGTGACCAGATGTGTTCAGTAAAAGTAACACATAATTGACAAAATCAGTCAAGTTTGACACGCGGGATTGATACCAGTGCGGGAAAAATCGATCGGAAGGAAGAAAAGATCGACAAAAACCCCGCGGCGTGTGCATGCCGTGGGTGCTCTGAATGAGGTCAGGTCAGTGGATCGTCAGCCGCGCAGGCGGAAGCGGACGATGCCGTCGCTGCCGGTTTCGCGCGCCAGCATGCCGTCGAACCAGAGTTTGTGCAGATGCGCGAGCGCTTCGCCCATGCCGAAGGTCAGCTGGTGCGCATCCAGTTTCCGCTTGAACATGACAGGCACGATGTCCGCCGCCGACTGCGGCACGGCGCAGGCCTGGATCACCTCCGCCAGCCGCTCGCGGTGATGGTCGTTCAACTGGCCGATGCGCGTATGCAGTCCGCGAAACGGCTTGCCATGGGAAGGCAGCACCAGCGTGTCGTCCGGCAGGTCCTGGTATTTTTCGAGCGAGTCGAGATATTGCTGCACCGGATTGGATTCCGGCTCGATGGCGAAGACCGAGACATTGGTCGAAATGCGCGGCAGAACCATGTCGCCGGAAAGCAGGATGTTCAGATCGGCGCAATACAGGGATGCGTGTTCGGGTGCATGGCCAAAGCCGGTGATCACGCGCCAGGCATGATCGCCAATGCGAAATACCTGCTTGTCCTGCATGCGGTGATAGGACGCCGGCACCGCCGGCACCAGCGACGGGTAATAGCTCTTGCGGTTTTGCAGTTGCTCGATCATTTCCGGATCGGTCAGGCCGTGGCGCTGGAAGTGCGGCAGCGCCGCCACGCCGTCCGCGCCGGGCAGTGAAGCCGACATCATGCGCGCAAAGCCGTATTCGCCGGTCGTCATCCACAAGGGCGCGTTCCAGCGCTTGCACAGCCAGTCCGACAAGCCGACGTGGTCCGGATGGCAATGCGTGGCGATCACGCGCACGATCGGCAAGCCGTCCAGATGCGACGCAAAGATCGTTTCCCAGGACGCGCGCGTGGCGTCGGTGGCGATGCCGCAATCGACCACCGTCCAGCCCGCCTCATCGCGGACCAGCCACAGATTGATGTGATCGAGCGCAAATGGCAACCCCATGCGCAGCCACAAAATGCCGGGGGCGACTTCCTGAACGGTTCCGGCGGGCGGGAGTGTGTTGCCGAGGGGATAGCTGAGCTGCGATTCGAGATGATTCATCAATGAGGCTTTCGGTATGCAAATTATCAATCTGACATGTTCACATTTGCCGCCGGCGCGCCTACAATGGCACGACTGATTGACGTTAACGTAAACTGCAATCGGTTTCGACGATTGTAAACACAAACTCCCTTTGCTGCTGACGCCTTCCATGCCGACCTACACCATTACCGAACTGGCCCGTGAGTTCGACATCACGCCGCGCGCGATCCGCTTCTACGAAGACCAGGGCCTGCTCAGCCCCAAGCGCGAAGGCGCGGGAGGCCGCACCCGCGTGTACAGTCCGCGCGAGCGCACCCGCCTGAAGTTGACCTTGCGCGGCAAGCGGCTCGGCCTGAGCCTGCTGGAGATAAAGGCGCTGGTCGACATGTATGAATCGCCCAAGGACACGACGGCGCAGCTGAAGCGCTTTCTGACCGTGCTGGCGCAGCATCGCGAAACCCTGGAACGCCAGCGCGAAGATCTGGAAGTGACGCTGGCGGAAATCGCGGCGCACGAGGAGGAATGCCGTCGTCTGCTCGCGGGCGACAAAGGCGCGAAGGCGGCGCTGGCGGAGAAAAAATCCGCCGCGCGCCGCCTGAAAGATGCGGCCTGATCCGGCAGCAATACCGTATTTTCACCGTACCTGCTTTACGTTTACGTAAACGTCAATTGGCGGTATGATCCTGCAAGATTGGCGCTATGCCACCGTATGCCACCAATAAGGAGAGGAAGACATGATCCACCTGCCCGGCCTGACTTTTGACCATGGCGAAGACATCGCCGCGCTGCGCGAAACCGTGCAGCAATTCGCACAGGCGGAAATCGCACCGCGCGCCGCCGAAATCGACCGCACCGACCAGTTCCCGATGGACCTGTGGAAAAAGATGGGTGAACTCGGCTTGCTCGGCGTCACCGTCAGCGAAGAGTACGGCGGTACGGACATGGGCTACCTCGCGCATATCGTCGCGATGGAAGAAATCTCGCGTGCCTCCGCTTCGATCGGCCTGTCCTACGGCGCGCACTCCAACCTGTGCGTCAACCAGATCAAGCGCAACGGCACCGAAGAGCAGAAGAAGAAATATCTGCCGAAACTGATTTCCGGCGAGTACGTCGGCGCATTGGCGATGTCCGAACCGAATGCCGGTTCCGACGTCGTCAGCATGAAGCTGCGCGCCGACTGGAAGGGCGACCGCTGGGTGCTCAACGGCTCCAAGATGTGGATCACCAACGGCCCGGATGCCGACGTGATGGTGGTGTACGCGAAGAACGACATCGAAGCCGGGCCGCGCGGCATGACCGCCTTCCTGGTCGAAAAGGGCTTCAAGGGTTTCTCCGTCGCACAGAAGCTCGACAAGCTGGGCATGCGCGGCTCGCATACCGGCGAACTGGTGTTCCAGGATTGCGAAGTGCCGGCGGAAAACGTGCTGGGCGGTCTGGGCAAGGGCGTCAACGTGCTGATGTCCGGCCTCGATTTCGAGCGCACCGTGCTGTCCGGCGGTCCGCTGGGCATCATGCAGGCCTGCATGGACGTGGTCGTGCCCTACATCCACGAGCGCAAGCAGTTCGGCCAGCCGATCGGCGAGTTCCAGCTGATGCAAGGCAAGCTTGCCGACATGTATTCGACCATGATGGCATGCAAGGCCTACGTCTACGCTGTCGGTCAGGCTTGCGACCGTGCCAAGAGTCCGGAACTGGTGCGCGCACTGCGCAAGGACGCCGCCGGCGCGATCCTGTACTCCGCCGAAAAGGCGACCTGGATGGCGGGCGAAGCGATACAGACGCTGGGTGGCAACGGCTACATCAATGAAAACCCGACCGGCCGCCTGTGGCGCGACGCCAAGCTGTACGAAATCGGCGCCGGCACCAGCGAAATCCGCCGCATGCTGATCGGGCGCGAATTGTTTGCAGAGACAAAATAAAAACAGACCGCCGCAGAGCTCCTCCTGCGAGGTGCTCGTAGCGCGCAGGAGACCAGCCAATGCGAGCGCCCGATCCCAATTATCGTCAGGTTGTGGAAGACGGTTTCCGTGAAGCCGCCTTTCTCACCGATCTCGGCATCAAGCTTGTCGATTTCGGCCCCGGCTGGTGCGAATCATCCTTGCGCATCCATCCGCGTCATCTGCAGCACACCGGCGTCATCCACGCCGGTGTCCAGGCGACCCTGGCAGACCATACCGCCGGCGGCGCGGCCATGTCGGTCACGCCCGCCCATGAGTACATCCTGACGCTGGAGTTCAAGCTGCACCTGCTGCGTCCCGGCAAGGGCGAAGAACTGCGATGCCGCGCGCACGTGCTCAGGCCCGGCAAGGCCTTCCACGTGGTCGAATCCGAAGTCTTCGCCATGGCCGGCGACAAGAAGACGCTCATCAGCAAGCTGACCGCCACCATGGCGGTGCTGCCGCGCGAGCAGGGCGATTCAACCAGCATGTAAAGGAAGCGGCCATGCAGATCGAAACATATCGCGGCTTCGTCTATCCCTGGTCGATGGACCATGTGGGGCACATGAACGTGCAGTTCTACACCGCGCGCTTTGACGAGGCGACCTGGCATTTCTTCGCGCAAATCGGCCTCACGCCCGGCTTCCTGAAGGAGAACAGGCGCGGCATGGTCGCGCTCGACCAGCGCACGCAATACAAGCTGGAAGTGCATGCCGGTTCGCTGCTGCATGTGACCAGCGAACTGCTTGAAATCAGGCGCAAGACGGTGCGCTTCCTGCACCGCATGTTCAACAGCGAAACCGGGCAGGAAGTGGCGACCACCGAACTGGTCGGCGCGTTCCTCGATACGGATACGCGCAAGACCACCGAATTTCCGCCATCGGTACTTGATGCCGCTCAAGTGTTGCTCGCCGACGCAAACGGTGCCGAAAGTTGAAGGCATGGCAACTCGTAGTCTTACGGTAGTGATCTTTTGACATGGCGAAGTAATATCCATCATGGACATCCCGCTCACCTCGATACTCCGACACCGCCGCGCGGCAAATGCGCTGCCCGGCGTCATGCTGCGGAGTGCGGTTTGCGACGGCGGGCGCATGGATTTGGCTACACTGGAGGCTTGGATTAAACAATTCGAGCTATCACGATGCCATTGACCGCCTTTCCCAAGCTCCTCTCCTCGCAGATCGCGTTCGATATCGCGCGCACGATGCTGGACGGCTTCGACAAGCACTATCGCCTGTTCCGCGCCGCCAGCCAGGATGCCAAGCGCTACTTCGAAACCTGCGACTGGAAAACCGCGCAGATCAAGGCGCGCGAACGCATCGCCTTTTACGATCACCGCGTGCATGAATGCGTCCAGACCCTGGAGGATGAATACGACCAGGAGGAAATCAGCGACGATGTCTGGCGCGAAGTGAAACTGCACTACATCGGCCTGCTGATCAACCACAAGCAGCCGGAACTGGCGGAAACCTTTTTCAATTCGGTGTGCTGCAACATCCTGCACCGCGCCTATTTCCATAACGACTTCATCTTCGTGCGGCCCGCCGTCTCGACCGAGTACATCGAGCCGGAAGAAGGGCTGCCGACCTACCGCGTGTACTATCCGGCGACGGACGGCTTGCACTACACCCTGAAGCGCATCGTCACCAATTTCCAACTCGCGGCACCTTTCGCCGATCTCGACCGCGACGTCGGTTTTGTCGAGTCGCGCATGCGCGCGCTGTTCGGTTCCGACCTGTTGGAGCCGAACCACCAGATCCAGGTGCTGTCGAGCTTGTTCTATCGCAACAAGGGCGCCTACATCGTCGGCAAGGGCATCAACGGCAACCGCATCTATCCCTTCGTTGTGCCCATCCTGTACAACCGCAAGCGCGAAATGGTGCTGGACACGGTGATCTTCGACCCGACCCTGATCACGGTGCTGTTCTCGTTCACCCGCGCCTACTTCATGGTCGACATGGAGGTGCCCTCGGCCTATGTGCAGTTCCTGCGCACGCTGATGCCGTACAAGCCGCGCAGCGAGATCTACACCATCCTCGGTCTGCAGAAGCTGGGCAAAAATGCGTTCTACCGCGACTTCCTGCATCACCTGCATCATTCCTCGGACTGCTTCGAGGCCGCGCCCGGCATCCGCGGCCTGGTGATGGTGGTGTTCGCGCTGCCGTCCTTCCCCTATGTGTTCAAGGTCATCAAGGATCATTTCCCGCCGCCGAAGGAAACCACCCGTGCCCAGGTCAAGGAAAAATACCTGCTGGTGAAATACCATGACCGCGTCGGCCGCATGGCCGATACGCTCGAATATTCGAACGTCGCCTTTCCGCGCTCGCGCTTCTCGATGGATCTGCTGGCCGAACTGAAGGAGGTCGCGCCCTCCATCGTCGAGGAAGAGGGCGAAGAGATCATCATCAAGCACTTGTACATCGAACGCCGCATGACGCCGCTCAACATCTGGCTGTCGGAAGCGGAAAAGCGCGGCGACCATGCGGCGGTCGAACACGGCGTGGTCGAGTACGGCAATGCCATCAAGGATATGGTCGGCGTCAACATCTTTCCGGGCGATATGCTGTACAAGAACTTTGGCGTGACCCGTCATGGACGCGTGGTGTTTTACGACTATGATGAAATCGAATACATCACCGACTGCAATTTCCGGACGATTCCCGTGGCACGCAACGAGGAAGATGAAATGTCGAGCGAGCCCTGGTATCCGGTCGCCAAGAACGACGTGTTCCCGGAGCAGTTCGAGACCTTCCTGCTCGGCAACCCGGAAGTGCGGAAGTACTTCCTGAAGCACCATGCCGACCTGCTGACGCAACAGTACTGGCAGAACGCGAAGCAGCGCCTGCTCGAAGGCATCGTCGAAGATGTGTTCCCGTATCCGCAGGAATTGCGTTTCAGCTACAAACCCTTACCCCCGGCGGCGCAAGCTGCCTAGTTCGCAGACCTTTGGAGAAAATGATGAACGATCCTATTGTTATTGTTGGCGCCGCACGCACCCCGATGGGCGCATTCCTGGGCGATTTCGCGGCATTGTCGGCTTCCGATCTGGGCGCGGTGGCAATTCGCGCAGCGGTCGAGCGCGCCGGGCTGGAACCGAATCTGGTGAGCGAAGTCCTGTTCGGCAACTGCCTGATGGCGGGCCAGGGCCAGGCGCCGGCACGCCAGGCGGCGATCAAGGCCGGCATTCCGGTTTCCACCGGCGCGGTCACCATGTCGAAGATGTGCGGCTCGGCGATGAAGGCGGCCATGATCGGCTTCGACTCCATCCTCGCCGGCTCCAATGAAATTGTCGTCGCCGGCGGCATGGAATCGATGACCAACGCGCCTTACCTGATTCCGAAGGGACGCAGCGGCTATCGCATCGGCCACGCCATGATGTACGACCACATGATGCTCGACGGCCTGGAAGACGCCTACGAGAAGGGCCGCTCGATGGGTACCTTCGGCGAGGAATGCGCGGCCAAATACGAGTTCACCCGCGAAGCGCAGGATGCGTTCGCGATCGAATCCGTCAAGCGCGCACAGGCGGCGACCGCCGACGGCTCCTTCAAATGGGAAATCGCGCCGGTCACGGTGGCGGGCAAGGGCGGCGACGTGGTGGTCGACAAGGACGAAGGTCCGCTCAAGGCCAAGCTCGACAAGATTCCTTCGCTCAAGCCGGCCTTCAAGAAGGATGGCACGATCACGGCGGCATCTTCGTCCTCCATCAACGACGGTGCCGCCGCGCTGGTGCTGATGCGCGATTCGACCGCGAAGAAGCTCGGCTGCAAGCCGATCGCCCGCGTGCTTGGCCATGCCACGCATTCGCAGGAGCCGAACTGGTTCACCACCGCACCGGTCGGCGCCATCGACAAGCTGTACAAGAAGCTGAACCTGACCACCAAGGATGTCGATCTGTTCGAGATCAATGAAGCGTTCGCGGTCGTGCCGATGGCAGCGATGCGCGACCACGGCATTGCGCACGAGAAGATCAACATCCACGGCGGCGCCTGCGCACTCGGCCATCCGATCGGCGCTTCCGGCGCGCGCATCATCGTCACGCTGATCGGCGCGCTGAAGAAGACCGGCGGCAAGCTGGGCGTCGCTTCGCTGTGCATCGGCGGCGGCGAAGGTACGGCGATGGCAATCGAGCTGGTGTAAGCGGCTTCATTTACCGATCCACTGCCCGGTTCCCTCCTCCATGCAGGGGGAGGGAACCCGTATCAAGGTTTTTTGACTTCCTGTCCCGGATCTCGTCATGCCTACCGCACTCATTATCGGTGCCTCTCGCGGCATCGGCCACGAATTTGTCCGCCAGCTCCTGGCGGACCGCTGGAAGGTTTTCGCCACTGCACGCGACGACGCGGCGCTGGCGGCATTGCGCGCGGACGGCGCCGAAGCGCTCAAGCTCGACGTCGTCAGCCCTGACTCGCAGGCCGGACTCGGCTGGCAGCTGGACGGCGTGAAGCTCGATCTTGCCGTGTATGTTGCCGGCGTGTTCGGGCCGCGTGACAGCGCGAGCGCTGCGCCGACGCTAAAGGACTTCGACCAGGTGATGCACACCAACGTGCTCGGCGCGATGCAGGCGATTCCGCTGGTGGCGCCGATGGTGGAAGCCGCTGGCGGCAGGTTCGGCTTTCTCAGCAGCGGCATGGGCAGCGTGAGCGGCACGGAGTCGAGCTACGGCTGGCTGTATCGCGCATCGAAGTCGGCCTTGAACATGGTCGTCAAGAGCGCTTCCTTCGACTACCCGAAGGCGACCTTCGTCGCGCTCGATCCGGGCTGGGTGAAGACCGACATGGGCGGGCCGGGCGCGGCGATCACGGCGGAAGAAAGCGTGCGCGGATTGCTGCAGGTGATGGCATCGCTGACGCCGGCCGATACGGGGACATATCGCAGCCGCAGCGGCAAGAGACTCGACTGGTAAACATCGATCGGTGCGCGCGGCGCATCGCCAACAGGGAAAAGAAAACAAGATGGTTCTGTCAGAACAACACGAAATGATCCGCGATGCGCTGCGCAGCTTTGCGCAGGAACGCCTCGCGCCGAATGCCGCGCGCTGGGACAAGGAACATCATTTTCCGAAGGACGAGCTGCAGGGGCTGGCGGCGCTCGGCGCCTTCGGTGTCGCCGTGCCGGAAGAACTCGGCGGCGCGGGGCTCGATTACCTCTCGCTGGCGCTGGTGCTGGAAGAAATCGCAGCCGGCGACGGCGGCACCTCGACCATCATCTCGGTCAACAACTGCCCGGTGTGCAGCATCGCCATGATGTATGCCAACGACGCGCAGAAGGAGCAATGGCTGAAGCCGCTGGCGCGCGGCGAGATGCTGGGCGCGTTCTGCCTGACCGAGCCGCATGTGGGCAGCGACGCCGCCGCCTTGCGCACTACGGCGACCAGGGATGGCGACCACTACGTGTTGAACGGCGTGAAGCAGTTCATCACCAGCGGCAAGTATGCCGATGTCGCGATCGTGATGGCGGTGACGGACAAGGCGGCCGGCAAGCGCGGCATCAGCGCATTCTGGGTCCCGACCGACACACCCGGTTACGTCGTGGCGCGCCTCGAAGAGAAGCTCGGGCAGCACTCCTCCGACACGGCGCAGATCCTGTTCGACAACTGCCGCATTCCGGCGCAGAACCTGATCGGCGACGAAGGGCAGGGCTACAAGATTGCCTTGTCCGGACTGGAAGGCGGTCGCATCGGCATCGCCTCGCAATCGGTGGGCATGGCGCGCGCCGCGTTCGACGCCGCGCTTGCCTACGCCAAGGAACGCACCAGCTTCGGCAAGCCGCTGTTCGAGCACCAGGCGGTGCAGTTCAAGCTGTCCGACATGGCGACGCAAATCGAAGCGGCGCGCCAGTTGATCTGGCATGCGGCCAGCCTCAAGGACGCGGGCCGCGCCTGCCTGAAGGAGGCGGCGATGGCCAAGCTGTTCGCCAGCGAAATGGCCGAGCGCGTCTGTTCCGATGCAATTCAGATCCATGGCGGTTACGGCTATGTCAGCGATTTTCCGGTCGAGCGGATTTATCGCGACGTGCGCGTCTGCCAGATCTACGAAGGCACCAGCGATATCCAGAAGATCCTGATCGGCCGCGCGCTGGCGTGAAATAAAAGACGGAGGAGACCATGAGCAATGCCATCGATTTCTATTTCGATTTTTCATCGCCCTACGGCTATTTCGCATCGACGCGCATCGATCATCTCGCGGCCAGGTACGACCGCAAGGTGAACTGGCATCCGCTGCTGCTGGGTGCGGTGTTCAAGACGACCGGCGGCGTGCCTTTGCCGATGGTGCCCTTGAAGGGGGAATACGCGTATCGCGATTTCGAGCGCAGCGCGCGCTTTTACGGCATTCCGTATCAGCGCCCGCCCGCATTTCCGCTGGCGACGCAGCTGGCCGCGCGCGCCATGCTGTGGGTGCGGCAGGCACACGGCGAGCGCAAGGCAGTCGAGTTCGCGCAGGCGGTGTACCGCGCCTATTTCGTTGACGGCAGCAATATCGCCGATACCGATGCCATCGCAGCGATCGCCGGCAAGACAGGACTGGATACGGCGGCGGTGATCGACGGCGCCAACAGTGCGCCCGTCAAGGAGCAGTTGAAAGCCGATGTCGACGCGGCAATGTCGCGCGGCGTATTCGGCTCGCCCTTCGTGATTGTCGATGGCGAACCGTTCTGGGGCTTCGACCGCTTCGACCAGCTCGAGGCATTTCTAAAGTACGGAAAGATCTGACACCGGAGGAGACATCATGCCAATGAAAAAAGGATACAAGGCGCTCGTCGATGAGGCGATGGCGCAGGTGAAGACCTACAGCGTGGAGCAGGCCAGGGCCAAGCTCGGCGACCCGAACGTGCAGTTCGTCGATGTGCGCGACGTGCGCGAGCTGGAACGCGAAGGCATCGTTCCCGGCGCTTTCTCCGCCCCGCGCGGCATGATCGAATTCTGGGTCGACCCCGATTCGCCGTACTTCAAGCCGGTGTTCGGCGAAAAGAAGGAATTCATCTTCTTCTGCGCCGCCGGCTGGCGCAGCGCGCTCACCACCAAGACCGTGCAGGACATGGGGCTGGAAAACGTCGCACACATCGAAGGCGGCTTCGGCGCATGGAAGGCGGCAGGCGCGCCGGTCGGCGTGAAAGAGAGCAAGGGCCAGCATTGATTCTTGTTTGTTCACGGAAATCACGGAAAAGTTCAAGGACTCATCTGACCGGTCTTGGTTTCACAAATACCCCTCATCGGAAAAAGAAATTCATTGGTTTTCTTTCCGTGTTTTTCGTGATTTCCGTGGACAAGCATTTTCAAAAGAACTCATGACACGCATTTCCAAGCCGACCCCGTGCCCCTGTGGCGGCAATCACTACGCGCAGTGCTGCGGGCGTTTCATCGACCAGGGTGACATCCCGCAAACCGCCGAGCAGCTGATGCGTTCGCGTTACACCGCCTACACCTTGCACAACGAGGATTATGTGAAATCGACCTGGCATGCAAGCACGCGGCCGGCCGAGGCGGTGGCGCAGGACGAAGACACGAAATGGCTGGGTCTGGAAGTGCGCAAGCATGTTCCGGCGGGTGATGCCGCGACGGTCGAATTCGTGGCGCGCTACAAGATCGGCGGTCGCGCGCACCGCTTGCACGAAACCAGTCGCTTCGTGCGCGAAGAGGGCCGGTGGTATTACGTCGATGGCAGTTTTTTTACAACAAAATGACTGGAGAGAGTAAATGGCGCAGTTGGTTACAAGCTACGACCGGGGCAGTCAGGAGTCGCCGTTGATCGAACAGACGATCGGCGATTTCTTCGATGCCACGGTCAGCCGTTTTCCCGAGAACGAAGCACTGGTGTCCTGCCATCAGCAGCTTCGCTATACCTATCGCGAGCTGCAGCAGGAGTCCAACCGACTGGCCAGCGCGCTGCTCGGCCTGGGACTGCAGCCGGGCGACCGTGTCGGCATCTGGTCGCACAACAACGCCCAATGGCTGATGGCCCAGATTGCGACGGCGAAGGCCGGCATCATTCTGGTCAACATCAATCCGGCCTACCGGATCGCGGAGCTCGAATACGCGTTGAACAAGGTTGATTGCAAGGCCTTGATCACGATGACGACCTTCAAGACCAGCGATTACCTCGAGATGATCCGCGCCGTTGCGCCGGAAATCGATAACGCCACGCCGGGCAGGCTGAGCGCGGCACGCGCGCCATCCTTGAAAACGGTGATACAGCTCGGTGAAGAACAGGTGCCGGGCATGATGCGTTTTTCCGACCTGATGGCGACCGGCGATCCCGCCGATCCTCGTCTTGCGCAGATCGGTGCGACACTGAAGAACACCGACCCGATCAACATTCAATTCACCAGCGGTACCACCGGCTTCCCCAAGGGGGCGACGCTGACCCATCGCAATGTGCTGAACAACGGCTTCTTCATCGGCGAGGCGATGCGCCTCACGCCGGCTGACCGCTTGTGCATCCCGGTGCCGCTCTACCATTGCTTCGGCATGGTGCTCGGCAACCTGGCCTGCCTGACGCACAGCGCCACCATCGTCTATCCGAACGACGCTTTCGATCCGCTGCTGGTCCTGCAGGCGGTACAGCAGGAGCGTTGCACCGGCCTGCACGGCGTGCCGACCATGTTCATCGCGGAACTCGATCATCCGCGCTTCAAGGAGTTCGACCTGTCGACGCTGCGCACCGGCATCATGGCTGGCTCGCCTTGCCCGATCGAAGTGATGAAACGCGTGGTCAGCGACATGCACTTGAGCGAAATCACGATCGCCTACGGCATGACGGAAACCAGCCCGGTCAGTTGCCAGAGCACGACCGATACGCCGCTCGAAAAGCGTGTGTCCACGGTCGGCAAGACGCAGCCGCACCTGGAGGTAAAGATCGTCGATCCCGACACCGGCAAGACGGTGCCGGTCGGCACCTCCGGCGAGCTGTGCACGCGCGGCTATTCGGTGATGCACGGCTACTGGGGCGATCCGGAAAAGACCGCCGAAGCCATCGATGCCGAAGGCTGGATGCATACCGGCGACCTCGCGGTGATGGATGCGGAAGGCTACGTCAATATTTCGGGCCGCATCAAGGACATGGTCATTCGCGGCGGCGAAAACATTTACCCGCGCGAGATCGAGGAATTCCTGTATCGCCATCCCGGCGTGCAGGACGTGCAGGTGGTCGGCGTGCCCGACAAGAAGTACGGCGAGGAATTGTGCGCGTGGATCATTCCGCGCGCCGGTGCGACCGTGAATGAAGAGAGCATTCGCGAATTCTGCAAGGGTCAGATTGCGCACTACAAGGTGCCGCGCTACATCCGTTTCGTCGACGCCTTCCCGATGACCATCACCGGCAAGGTGCAGAAATTCAAGATGCGCGAACTGATGAAGCAAGAGCTGCAGCTGGATGAAGAAAAGACCGCGTAAGCGCGCGGAAAATCACAACAAAGGATGTTGAAATGTCGCATTTAGAAAGCAAACTCAATCCGCGCAGCGAAGAGTTCAAGGACAATTCCGCGGCGATGCAGGCGCTGGTCGACGACCTGAAGGAAAAGGTCACCAGGATCGCGCTGGGCGGCGGCGAAGAGGCGCGCAAGAAGCATACGTCGCGCGGCAAGCTGCTGCCGCGCGACCGCGTGCAGATGCTGCTCGATCCGGGCACACCCTTCCTGGAATTCTCGCAGCTCGCCGCCTACGACATGTATCACAATGCGGCGCCCGCGGCCGGCATCATCACCGGCATCGGGCGCGTGGCCGGGCAGGAATGCGTGATCGTCTGCAACGACGCCACCGTCAAGGGCGGCACCTATTATCCGATCACGGTGAAGAAGCATCTGCGCGCGCAGGAGATCGCCGACCAGAACAACCTGCCGTGCATCTACCTGGTCGACTCCGGCGGCGCCAATCTGCCGAACCAGGATGACGTGTTCCCCGACCGCGACCACTTCGGCCGCATCTTCTACAACCAGGCCAACCTGTCGGCCAAGGGCATTCCGCAGATCGCCGTGGTGATGGGTTCCTGCACGGCAGGCGGCGCGTATGTGCCGGCGATGAGCGACGAATCGATCATCGTGAAGGAGCAGGGCACGATTTTCCTCGGCGGCCCGCCGCTGGTGAAGGCCGCGACCGGCGAAGTGGTGAGCGCAGAAGACCTCGGCGGCGGCGACGTGCATACGCGCCTGTCCGGCGTGGTCGACCATCTGGCGCAGAACGACATGCATGCGCTCGCACTGGCGCGCAAGATCGTCTCCAACCTGAATCGCCAGAAGCCGCAGCAGATGGTGCTGCGCGAGCCGGTCGCGCCGAAGTACGACGCGCGCGAACTGTACGGCGTGATCCCGACCGACACGCGCAAGCCCTTCGACGTGCGCGAAGTCATTGCGCGCATCGTCGACGGCAGCGAATTCGACGAATTCAAGGCGCGCTACGGCACCACGCTGGTGTGCGGCTTTGCGCACATCTTCGGCATGCCGGTCGGCATCATCGCCAACAACGGCATCCTGTTTTCCGAATCGGCATTGAAGGGTTCGCACTTCATCGAGCTGTGCTGCCAGCGCAAGATCCCGCTGGTGTTTCTGCAGAACATCACCGGCTTCATGGTCGGCCGCAAATATGAAAATGAAGGCATCGCGCGCAATGGCGCGAAGATGGTGACCGCCGTCTCGACCGCTTCGGTGCCGAAATTCACCGTGATCATCGGCGGCAGCTTCGGCGCCGGCAATTACGGCATGTGCGGACGCGGTTTTTCCCCGCGCATGTTGTGGATGTGGCCGAACGCCCGCATCTCCGTGATGGGCGGCGAGCAGGCGGCCAGCGTGCTGGCGACCGTCAAGCGCGACGGCATCGAAGGCAAGGGCGGCACCTGGTCGGCGCAGGAGGAAGAGGCATTCAAGGCGCCGATCCGCGAGCAGTATGAGCATCAGGGCCATCCGTACTACGCGTCAGCACGCCTGTGGGACGACGGTGTGATCGATCCGGCGGATACGCGCATGGTGCTGGGACTGGGATTGAGCGCATCGCTGAACGCGCCGATTCCGGACACGAAGTTCGGCGTATTCAGGATGTAATCATGTCTTACCAAACACTCACTGTCGCCATGGAAGGCCGCGTCGCCACGGTCACCCTCAACCGCCCCGAGGTGCGCAACGCGTTCAACGAAACCACCATCGCCGAAATCACGCAGGCCTTCCGCGAACTTGGACAGAACGAGGCCATGCGCGCCATCGTGCTCGCCGCCAGCGGCCCGGCATTCTGCGCCGGCGCCGATCTCAACTGGATGAAGAAAATGGCCGGGTATACGTACGAGGAAAACCGTGCGGATGCGATGCAATTGGCCGAGATGCTGCGAACGATCTATGCCTGCCCGAAACCGGTAGTGGCAAAAGTGCAAGGGGATTGCTACGCCGGCGGCATGGGCCTGGTCGCTGCATGCGATATCGCGATTTGCAATGAGGCAACTAATTTTTGTCTGAGCGAGGCAAAACTGGGCCTTATTCCTGCGACAATCTCGCCTTACGTCATCAAGGCCATGGGCGAAAACGCCGCCCGCCGGTATTTCCTCACGGCGGAACGCTTTTCCGCGCAGGAAGCGATGCGCATCGGTTTCGTGCATGCGGTGGTATCCGCCGATGCGCTCGACGCATCCACCGCGGACATCGTGAAGGCTTTGGTGTCCAACAGTCCGAATGCGGTGAAGGACGCCAAGCGTCTGGTGCAGGATGTGGCGGGACAGCCGTTGACTGAATCATTGATCGCGGATACGGCAACGCGCATCGCCGACATCCGCAGTTCCGAGGAAGGCAAGGAAGGCGTGCGCTCGTTTCTGGAGAAGCGCAAGCCGAACTGGCTGACTTAGGAAGAACGCGTTCCTTCCTCCTGCGCGAGGAAGGAACGGGAAGTGAACGGAACAGTTTTGGAGCAGTATTTGAACGCAAGTCTGAAAACCCACCGTGCCGCAACCGACCAGGTCGCACGCAGCCTCAAGAGCGTCTGGCATCCGTGCACGCAGATGCAGCACCACGAAACGGTGCCGCTGGTGCCGGTCAACCACGGGCGCGGCGCATGGCTGTACGACACGGATGGCAAGCGCTATCTGGATGCGATCAGTTCATGGTGGGTCAACCTGTTCGGCCATGCCAACCCGCGCATCAACGCCGCGCTCAAGGAGCAGCTCGATACGCTGGAGCACGCCATGCTGGCCGGCTTCACGCATGAACCGGTGATCGCCCTGTCGGAACAATTGTCGGCGCGCACCAATCATGTGCTCGGCCATTGTTTCTATGCATCCGATGGCGCATCGGCGACCGAGATCGCGCTGAAGATGAGTTTCCATTACTGGCGCAATACCGGCCATGCCGACAAGCGCGAGTTCGTGTGCCTGCAGGGCAGCTATCATGGCGAAACGGTCGGCGCGCTGGCGGTGACCGACGTGCAATTGTTCCGCGATGCCTACGGCCCCTTGCTGCAGCAAGCGCATGTGGTGATGTCGCCCGATGCGCGTGCCGCCGAGCAGGGCGAGACGCCGGCCGATGTCGCGCGTCGCGCAGCGAAGGCATTCGAAACGTTGCTGCAGGAGCGCAGCAGGCATATCGCCGCCATCATCATCGAACCGCTGGTGCAATGCGCCGCCGGCATGGCGATGTACGATCCGGTCTACCTCGGCGAAGTACGCGCCCTGTGCGACCGCTACCAGGTGCATCTGATCGCCGATGAGATCGCGGTCGGCTGCGGTCGCACCGGCACCTTCTTCGCCTGCGAGCAGGGAAATATCTGGCCCGATTTTGTCTGCCTGTCGAAAGGCATCAGCGGCGGCTACCTGCCCTTGTCGCTGGTGATGACGCGCGATGAAATCTACCAAGCTTTCTATGATGCCGATGTGCGGCGCGGTTTCCTGCATTCGCATTCCTACACCGGCAATCCGCTCGCCTGCCGCGCCGCGCTGGCGACGCTGGCGATCTTCGACGACGACGATGTGCTCAAGCGCAATCGTGAACGCGCCGCGCGCATGACCGAAGCGCTGACGCCGCTCGCCGAACATCCGCGCGTGAAGAATTTCCGCCAGCGCGGCATGATCTGGGCGTTTGATGCGGTGATCGACGACGTGGCCGCCGCAAGCAGCTTCTCGCGCCGCTTCTTCACCGAAGCACTGAATAACGAATTGCTGATGCGCCCGATCGGACGCACTGTCTACCTGATGCCGCCCTACATCCTCGACGACGAGGAAATCGCCGGCCTCGCATCCCGCACGCAAGCCGTGTTCGACAAAGTGATCGGAGCATGAACATGGAACTGCTGGTGACACTTGAACGCGAACTGCAGCATCTGGATGCGCAAAGCCTGCGCCGCCGCCTGCGCATCGCGGAGACGCCCTGCGCGCCGCATGTGAAGGTCGACGGCCGCGACATGCTGGCCTTCTGCAGCAACGACTATCTCGGCCTGGCCGCGCATCCGCGCCTGGTCGAAGCCTTGCAGGAAGGCGCCGCGCGTTACGGCGTCGGCAGCGGGGCATCGCATCTGATCAGCGGCCACTCGCGCGCGCATGCGCAGCTGGAAGAGCGCTTCGCCGAATTCCTGTCGCCGCATCTGGAATCGCCGCGCGCGCTGTATTTCTGCACCGGCTACATGGCCAACCTGTCGATCATCAGTGCGCTCGGCGGACGCGATGCGGAAATCTTTTCGGAAGCGTTGAACCATGCCTCGCTGATCGACGGCGCGCGCTTGTCACGCGCGCAAGTGAAGGTCTATCCGCACGGCGACACCGATGCGCTGGAAAGCATGCTCAAGCAGAGCAAGGCGAAGAACAAGCTGGTCGTCACCGACAGCGTGTTCAGCATGGATGGCGATCTCGCGCCGCTGCCGGCCGTGCTCTCCCTGTGCGAACAGTACGGCGCCTGGCTGGTGGTTGACGACGCGCACGGTTTCGGTGTGCTCGGCGCCAACGGGCGCGGCGCGCTGGAGCATTTCGAGCTGCGTTCGCCTTACCTCATCTACATGGGTACGCTCGGCAAGGCGGCCGGCGTCGGCGGCGCATTCGTCGCCGCGCACGAGACCGTGATCGAGTGGCTGGTGCAGCGCGCCCGTCCTTACATCTACACGACCGCGGCGGCACCCGCGCTGGCGCATGCTTTGATGGCCAGCATGGATATCATCGCCGGGGACGAGGGCGCGGCGCGGCGCGCGCATCTGAAGGCGCTGATCGAACAACTGCGCGGCGCGCTGAACCTGCAGCGCTGGGAATTGGTCCCTTCGCAAACCGCGATCCAGCCGATCATCATCGGCGCCAATGACGAAACCATGCGCGCCGCGACCGCGCTGTACGGGCAGGGCTTCTGGGTGCCGGGCATCCGCCCGCCAACCGTTCCGCCCGACACCGCGCGCCTGCGCGTGACCTTGTCGGCGGCGCATAACGCCCGCGACGTGGCGGAACTGGCCAGCGCGATCAATCTACTGGAGGCATTTGCATGAGTGCTTCAATCGCTTATTTCGTGACGGGCACCGACACCGAAATCGGCAAGACGCTGGTGTCGAGTACCTTGTTGTACGCACTGACGCAGCAGGGTTTGCGCGCTGCCGGCATGAAGCCGGTTGCCGCGGGCGCGGAACTGCGCGACGGCGCCTTGCATAACGAGGACGCCGACCTGCTGGCGGCGGCGTCCAGCGTCGCGCTGCCCACCGAACTGACCACGCCTTATCTGCTGCGTGAACCCGCGGCGCCGCATATCGCCGCAGCACAGGAAGGCGTCGCCATCGACCTGCGGCATATCCATGCTTGTTATGACCGCATTGCGGCGGCGGCCGATGCGGTGGTGGTCGAAGGCGTCGGCGGCTTCCGCGTGCCCTTGTCCGACAGCTGCGACACCGCCGACCTGGCGCAGCAGCTCGCCCTGCCGGTGATCCTGGTGGTCGGCCTGCGGCTGGGCTGTCTGAATCATGCGCTGCTGACCGCCGAGGCGATCGCGGCGCGCGGCCTGAAGCTGGCCGGCTGGGTCGGCAATGTGGTCGACCTAGAGATGCGCTACGGCATGGATAATCTCGAAGCCTTGGCGGCTCGCCTGCCGGCGCCTTCGCTCGGCTGCATTCCCCGCATGGCTGCGGCGTCGCCCTCGGCGGCGGCGGATCATCTCGATTTTTCAAGTTTGCCGGGCTGGCCGCAAGGCCGGCCGGTTTGTCCCGTTTCAAATTAGTGCAAAGGAAGTGATTCATGTCGCAAACGATTACGTTCCACGAAGTCTCGACCCCCGCCGCGCGCAAGGCCATGGTGGCGCAGCGCTGGCCGGTCGATAAGGTGCTGGAACTGTTCAACCTGCCGTTCAACGACTTGCTGTTCCGCGCACAGCAGGTGCATCGCGAAAACTTCGATCCGCAGGAAATCGAACTGGCGACGCTGCTGTCGATCAAGACCGGCGGCTGCCCCGAGGATTGCGGCTACTGCCCGCAGGCCGCGCGCTACGACACCGGCGTGAAGGCGCAGAAGATGCTCGAACTGGAAACGGTGCTCGCCGCCGCGCGCAAGGCGAAGGAACATGGCGCCACCCGCTTCTGCATGGGTGCCGCCTGGCGCAGTCCGAAGGATCGCGATCTGGAACATGTCGAAGCAATGGTGCGCGGCGTCAAGGAACTCGGCATGGAAGCCTGCGCCACGCTGGGCATGCTGGAAGACGGACAGGCCGAGAGGCTGAAGGAAGCCGGCCTCGATTACTACAACCACAACCTCGACACCGCGCCGGAGTTCTACAACAACATCATCCACACGCGCGACTATGAAAACCGCCTCGACACGCTGGACAAGGTGCGCAATGCCGGCATCAAGGTCTGCTGCGGCGGCATCGTCGGCATGGGCGAATCGCGCCGCCAGCGCGCCGGCCTGATCGCGCAGCTCGCCAATCTCGATCCCTATCCGGATTCGGTGCCGATTAACAACCTGGTGCAGGTGGAAGGCACACCGCTGCATGGCGCCGAGCCGATCGACCCGCTGGAATTCGTGCGCACCGTCGCGGTGGCACGCATCACGATGCCGACCGCGCGCGTACGCATGTCGGCCGGTCGTCGCGAGATGGGCGAGTCGGTGCAGGCCTTGTGCTTCCTGGCGGGCGCGAATTCGATTTTCTACGGCGACAAGCTGCTCACCACCGGCAACCCGGATGCGGATGCCGACAGCGCACTGCTGGAGAAGCTGGGCATGCACGCCAAGCACGTGACGCAGGAAGTGAAATGCTGATTTAGTCATCAAGAACATTCCCTCCCCTTCAGGGCGAGGGATGGCAGGGAAGATTTACCACCAATAAAACAACCCGTCGCCTGCCTTGGCTGCCCGCCGGGGCAAGCGCTCAAAGGAGCAAGCGTGTTCACCAAAATCCTGATTGCAAACCGCGGCGAGATCGCTTGCCGTGTTGCCGCAACCGCACATCGTCTGGGCGTCAAAACCGTCGCGGTGTATTCGGAAGCGGACGCCAACGCCAAGCATGTTGCCGTATGCGATGAATCCGTACTGATCGGGCCGGCGCCCGCGAAGGAAAGCTACCTGCGCGCAGACAAGATCATCGAAGTCGCGCTTGCCACCGGCGCACAGGCGATCCACCCCGGCTACGGCTTCCTGTCCGAGAACGAGGAGTTCGCGGAAGCCTGTGCCAAGGCCGGCCTGGTCTTCATCGGCCCGCCGGCCTCGGCGATCCGTGCGATGGGTTCCAAGTCCGCGGCGAAGGCGCTGATGGAAAAGGCGGACGTGCCGCTGGTGCCCGGCTATCACGGCGACCGCCAGGAAGCCGACTTCCTGCAGGAGCAGGCCGACAAGATCGGCTATCCGGTGCTGCTGAAAGCCAGCGCGGGCGGTGGCGGCAAGGGCATGCGCATCGTCGAGAAGAGTGCCGACTTCAAGGCCGCGCTCGACTCCTGCAAGCGCGAAGCGATCAACAGCTTCGGCGACGACAAGGTGCTGGTCGAAAAATATCTGACGCGTCCGCGCCACATTGAGATCCAGGTGTTCGCCGACACCAAGGGCGATTGCGTCTACCTGTTCGAGCGCGACTGCTCGGTGCAGCGGCGCCATCAGAAAGTGCTGGAAGAAGCGCCCGCGCCGGGCATGACGCCCGAGCGGCGCAACGCGATGGGCGAAGCCGCGGTCGCCGCGGCCAAGGCAGTCGGCTATGTCGGTGCCGGCACGGTCGAGTTCATCGCCAACCAGGACGGCTCCTTCTACTTCATGGAAATGAACACCCGCCTGCAGGTCGAGCATCCGGTGACGGAAATGATCACCGGCCTCGACCTGGTGGAATGGCAGTTGCGCGTCGCCTCGGGCGAAGCGCTGCCGAAGAAGCAGGACGAACTGAAGATCCACGGACATGCGCTGGAAGCGCGCATCTATGCGGAGAATCCGGAGAAAGGCTTCCTGCCGTCGATCGGCACGCTGCGTCACATGCGCACGCCGCAGGCGGTGAGCTTCGAACTCGGCAAGGGCAGCATCGCCACCGAGCCGGCCGCGGTGCGCATCGACTCCGGCGTGCGCGAGGGCGATGCGATTTCGCCGTTCTACGACCCGATGATCGCCAAGCTCATCGTCTGGGGCAAGGACCGCGCGGAAGCGCTGGGCCACATGGCGCAGGCCTTGTCGGAATACCAGATCGTCGGCCTCGCCACCAACGTCGCTTTCCTGAAACGCCTAGTGGAAAGCCAGCCGTTCTCCCACGCCGACCTCGACACCGGCTTGATCGAACGCCATCACGCGGCCTTGTTCCCGCCGACGCAGCCGGTTGCCGTGCAGGTGCTCGCACTCGCGGCAGCAGCACTCCTCAGCTCGGAGCGGAGTGCCGACGCCGCCGCCAACGATCCCTGGGCCGACACCAGCGGATGGCGCATGAACGGCACGCTGTTGCGGCAGCTGGACTTTGCCGACGAAGCAAGCGCTTACCCAGTAGCGGTCGGATATCGTGACGCGGGCTGGTCGGTGACGCTGGGCGCGCACTCTTCCGCCATGACCCTGGTCGAGCGCAAGGGCGATCATCTGGTCATCAAGCTCGACGGCACGACGGTGCGCGGCACCGTGGTGCGCGACGGCGAGATGTTCCATGTATTCACCGGCGGCGCGCATTTCCCGCTGAACTACAACGATCCGCTGGCGCACGCCGGCGAAGCGGAAGCCGAAGGCGGTCGCCTCACCGCGCCGATGCCGGGCAAGATCGTCGCGGTGCTGGTCGACAAGGGTCGGAGCGTCGAAAAGGGCGAGCCGCTGCTGATCATGGAAGCGATGAAGATGGAACACACCATTGCCGCGCCGGCAAACGGCACGGTGGAAGACCTGCTGTATGCAGTCGGTGACCAGGTGAGCGAGGGTGCGCAGCTGCTCGCCTTCAAGGCCGCCTGACAAGGAGATGCACATGGGATTGCCGAACAAGGTAAAGATCGTCGAGGTCGGTCCGCGCGACGGCCTTCAGAATGAAAAGGAAACCATTTCCGCCGACGTCAAGGTGGAGCTGGTCGACCGCCTGACCGATGCCGGTTTCGTCAACATCGAAGCCGCGTCCTTCGTCTCGCCGAAATGGGTGCCGCAGATGGCCACCTCGGCGGAAGTGATGGCACGCATCAGGCGCAAGCCGGGCGTCATCTATTCCGTGCTGACGCCGAACATGAAAGGCTTTGAAGCGGCACTCGCGGCGAAAGCCGATGAAGTGGTGATCTTCGGCGCGGCGTCGGAAGCGTTCTCGCAGAAGAACATCAACTGTTCAATCGCGGAATCCATCGAACGCTTCCGCGAAGTGGCGGAAGCCGCCAAGCGGAACAAGATCCGCCTGCGCGGCAGCATCAGCTGTTCCTTCGGCTGCCCCTACCAGGGCGATGTCTCGCCGGAAAGTGTGGCCGATGTGGTGCGCCGCCTGCGCGAGCTGGGCTGTGATGAAATCGACATCGCCGACACCATCGGCGTGGGCACGCCGAAAAAGGTGCAGGCCGTGATGGAGCGGGCCGTGAAGGAATTCCCGATCGCGCAGCTGTCCGGTCATTTCCACGACACCTACGGCCAGGCATTGGCGAATATCTATGCCAGCATGGAAGTCGGCATCGCGACTTTCCATTCCTCGGTCGCGGGACTGGGCGGTTGCCCCTATGCCAAGGGCGCAACCGGCAATGTCTCGACGGAAGACGTGCTGTACATGATGAACGGTCTCGGCGTCGACACCGGCATCGACCTCGACAAGGTGGTCGATGCGGGGCAGTTCATCTCGCAGCATCTCGGACGCAAGGCGGTCAGCCGTGCCGGCAATGCGATTGCCGCCAAGCGCGCAGGATAGGAAAGTACAGGGAATACCGCGAAGGTGAGTCATCGCAAGTTACCGTCGCTGCTGACGGAAATCCGTGCCTGCCGGCTATGCGAGCTGCATTTGCCGCATGGTCCGCGTCCGGTGGTGCAGGCGGGCGCGAGTGCGCGCCTGCTGATCGTCGGACAGGCGCCCGGCAGGCGCGTGCATGACACCGGCATCCCGTGGAATGATCCTTCCGGCGACCGGTTGCGCGACTGGCTCGGCCTGTCGCGCGAGGTGTTCTACGATGCGCAGCAGGTCGCGATCGTGCCGACCGCATTCTGCTACCCCGGCAAGGGCAAGAGCGGCGATCTTCCGCCGCGCCCGGAATGCGCGCCGGCCTGGCATCCGCGCCTGCTGAAGGCGATGCCGAACTTGCAACTGACGTTGCTGATCGGCCGTTATGCACAAGAGTTCTATTTGCGCGAAAATGGCAAGCCGACCCTGACCGAGACGGTCGCGGCCTGGGAGGAATATCTGCCGCGCTATTTTCCGCTGCCGCATCCGAGTCCGCGCAACCAGTCCTGGTGGAAGAAAAACCCCTGGTTCGAACGCGACTTGCTGCCTGAATTGCGCCGCCGCGTCGCCCTGCTGATCACGGATTGAAACCCCATGCACGATTCAACACAAGAAAAACTGCCCGACACCGCGCAACGCGTGGCCGACCTGCTGCGCGCGATCGGCCATGACAAGCCGGTCGTGATGCTGCCTGAAACCGGCAAGACCTCTGCCGAAGCCGCCGCCGGACTTGGTTGCAGCGTTGCCGAAATCGCCAAGTCCATCGTCTTCCGCCGCCTGTCCGACGACGCGGCGGTGATGGTGGTGGCCAGCGGCGCCAACCGCGTGGATGAAAAGAAGGTTGCGGCGATCGTCGGTGCGCTCGGCAAGGCCGATGCGAAATTCGTCAAGGAACGCATCGGCTACGCGATCGGCGGCGTCTGTCCGATCGGGCATCTGCAGAAGACCGTGATGCTGGTCGATGAAGATCTGCTCAAGCTCGACAGCGTCTGGGCCGCGGCCGGACATCCGCACGCGGTATTCAACCTGACGCCGCAGCAGTTGGTGAAGATGACGGGTGCGCCGGTGGCCGACGTGGCACTGAAAACGACCGCCTGAAAAGAAACACGAGAAGGAGACAAGATGAGCCCGGATCTCAAACCAGGTATCGCATTTGAATGGACCTATGTCGTGCCGGAGCGCTCGACCGTGCCGCAGCTCTATCACGACACCGCGTTCTGCCGCGACATGCCGGACGTGCTCGCGACCGGCTATATGGTCGGCCTGATGGAGCTGGCCTGCACCAACGGCATCATGCCCTACGTCGACTGGCCGCGCGAGCAGAGTGTCGGCGTGCATGTGAATTTCTCGCACCTCGCGGCGACGCCACCAGGGATGAGCTTGCAGATCCGCGGCAAGGTGACTGCCGTCGAGGGGCGCCGCGTCAAATTCTGGGTCGAGGCCTGGGACGGCGTGGACAAGATCACTGAAGGCGAGCATGAACGCATGATCATCCTGCCCGAGAAATTCAACGCCAGGCTGGATGAGAAAAAGGCCAGGGCGAGCGCCGTCGCGTGATGATCGATTTCGACCCGGCCACCGATACCGGCAAGGTGCCTTCGCCCTGCATCAGCATCTGCAGAATGGATCCGCAGACCGGCCTGTGCGAGGGATGCTTGCGCAGCATCGACGAGATCGCCGCGTGGAGCACTGCATCGGAAGAGGTGAAGCGGCAAGTGTGGGTGGAGATCAGAAGGCGGCGCGAAGCATTGTTCTGAATCCATCGAGAAGATGCGCGATGCAATTTGAATACCGAAAGGCAGGCAAGCGATGAAGCAACTCGACTGGTATTTCGATTTCATTTCTCCCTTCTCCTACCTGCAGAGCGAGCTGCTGCACACGCTGCCCGCCGACGTGCAGATCAATTTCAAGCCCGTCCTGTTCGCCGGCCTGTTGCAGCATTGGGACAACAAGGGCCCCGCCGAAATCCTGCCCAAGCGCATCTGGACCTACGAGCATTGCGCCTGGCTGGCGCACAAGCACGGCATCCCCATGCAGCCGCCGGCGCATCATCCGTTCAATCCCTTGCCGCTGCTGCGCCTGTGCATTGCGCTCGGCATTACGCCGGAGGTGGTGCACCGTCTGTTCCGTTACGTCTGGCGCGAAGGCAAGCTGCCGACCGAGGAGGCCAACTGGCAGGAACTGTTGCGCGAACGGCATGCAAGCCCGGAAATGCTGAACGCGCCGGAAGTGAAACAGCAGTTGCGCAGCAATGGCGAACAGGCCGTCGCCGCAGGAGTATTTGGCGTCCCGACCGCAGTCGTGGATAATCGTTGCTTCTGGGGGCTGGATTCGACCGACATGCTGATGGCCTATCTGCGTGGCGATCCGTTCTTCGACTCGGACGCATTCAAGCGCGCGCAGACCCTGCCGCAGGGCATACAACGTAACAGGTAACTCCATGAAATTCGAATTTTACAAACCGGAACGCACCGTCTCCGGCCCCGCATACAACCCGTGGTTCAAATTGCTGGCCACCGCGGTGACCGCCTTGCTCGCTGCATACGGCGTGAATATCGCCACGCGCTTTCCGCTGCTGCAGTACGGGATCGGCGTCAAGGCATTGCTGCTCGGCGCAGCGGTGATGCTGGCGATCAGCTACTACTGGTTCCTGCGCTCGACCGTCACGGTCGATGACAAAGGCATCACCCAAAGCTGGATGTACAACCGCCATGTCGAATGGCGCGATATCCGCAGCGCCAAGATGATCGGCATTCCCTTCCTGAGCGCGATTTTTCCGCCGCGCCTCGTGGTGCGCACCGGGAATTCCTTCACCACGTTCAACGGCGGCTCGCAAGCGGTGCTGGTTGAATTCGCCAAGATTTCCCTGGCCTACCAGATGAAAAAATGAAACTGCCTGCAACGATGCGCGTGTTCGAACGCGGCTGGCTGTCGTCGAACAACATCCTCTTCCTCGGACATGCGCAGACTGCGCTCGTCGATAGCGGTTATGTGACGCATGCCGCGCAGACCGTGGCGCTGGTGCGGAACGCGCTGCAGGGCAGGCATCTCGATTTGCTGATCAACACCCATCTGCATTCCGACCACTGCGGCGGCAATGCGAGCCTGCAGCGCGCTTTCGCCTGCCGCACCGCGATTCCCGCCGCCGAGGCCGCAAAGGTGCGTGCCTGGAATGATGACGAGTTGACCTACAAGGCGACCGGCCAGCAATGCGAGCGCTTTGATTTCGACGACACCATCGCCTCGGGCGATGTCCTCACGCTGGGCGACATGACATGGCAGGCGCTGGCCGCACCGGGGCATGATCCACATTCGCTGATCCTCTACTGCCCCGATGAGCGCATCCTGATTTCCGCCGACGCATTGTGGGAGAACGGCTTCGGCGTCGTGTTTCCCGAACTCGAAGGCGCGTCCGGATTCGCGGAAGTGCGCGACACGCTCAAGCTGATCGCCTCGCTCGATGTGAAGTATGTGATTCCCGGCCACGGCGCGCCGTTCACCGAGGTCGAGAAGGCGCTTGACACCGCCTTCTCGCGCCTCGACTACTTCGTCGGCGATCCGGTGCGCAATGCGCAGAACGCGGTCAAGGTGCTGCTCAAGTTCCTGCTGCTGGAAAGGCAAAGCATTCCGTTGTCGCAACTCGAGTCGCTGCTGTCCGGCATCTCCCTGTTTGAGGAAGCGAATCGGCGCTACCTGCACAAATCACCGTCCGAACTCGCGCACTGGACTGTCGCGCAACTGGTGCGCGCCGGTGCCGCGCAGGTGCATGTCGATCAGCTCGTCAACAAGGATTAGCTAGTCCGGCATCCACTGCGCGGAAAATCTTGTCCACGGAAGACACGAAAAACACGGAAAAATCTCTGCCGATTTCCGTGACTTCCGTGTTTTCCCTGGACACTCATCGTGCTCGGACCACTAAACAGGTTCTAAGACAGCGCGACAAGACATGGCTTGCATATTGATCTATGCGGACCGCCAGTCTTCCCTCCGGCGCATGTCCGTTTTTGTCCGCTTCTTGTCTTCCGCGCGTCTATCGACTTGCGCTGCCGTCTCCTACGATGCAGATAACAAGGCATCGACACGAGAGGCGAATCATGCTGAGCATAGGCATACTGGTTTTTGACGAGGTCGAAGTTCTCGATTTCGCCGGTCCTTTTGAAGTATTTTCCACCGCATCGCGGGTGCAGGCGCGCATGTGCCATGCGGCACCGCTGTTCCGCTGTTTCCTGGTCGCGCCCGGGATGCGGCCGGTGCATGCGCGAGGCGGCATGAAAATCTTGCCGGATTGTGTGCCGCCACCCTCGCCGGATATCGATGTGCTGATCGTGCCGGGCGGCGATGTCTCCGGCGTGCTCGGCAACAAGGAGCTGGTCGCATGGATACGCACCCAGGCGGGTAGCGCGACGATCACGGCATCGGTCTGCACCGGCGCCTTCCTGCTGGCGGAAGCAGGGCTGCTGGAGGGCTTGCCCGCCACCACGCACTGGGACGATGGCGATGACTTGCAGCGGCGCTATCCGGCCGTGCGCGTGCAGCACGATGCGCCGTGGGTGGACTGCGGTAAAGTAGTGACATCAGCCGGCATCTCGGCCGGCATCGACATGAGCCTGCACCTGGTCGAGCGGCTGGCCGGGCGGCAACTGGCGCTGGCAACGGCGAAACAGATGGAATATCGATGGGATGCCAATGGAAGCACCGAACATGTCAGATCAAACGATCCCGGTTTATTTCGTGCTGCGTGACGGCACCTTCGCCACCGATCTCGTCGGCCCTGCGGAAATCTTTCGTTATGCGAACCGTTTCGCGGAAGAGGGCGGCAGGGCGCCCTACTTTCGCGTGCACTACATCAGCGCGGAATCGCATATCAACACCTCGATCGGATTGGGGCTCACCGGCTTCAGTCCCTTGCCGGATGCGCTTCCCGACAATGCCATGCTGATCATCGTCGCCTGCATCGGCAGTGACGATGATTTCAGCAGCGACGCGGCGCGGGCCACCGTCGCATGGTTGCAGCGCATGGTGAAGCCGAGCTATCGGGTGCTGAGCATTTGTTCCGGCGCGCAACTGGCGGGATATGCCGGCCTGCTGGACGGAAAGCAGTGCACCACGCATCACGCGCATTGCGACCGTTTGCGCCAACTCGCGCCACGCGCGCACGTGCTGGAGAACCGGATTTTCGTTGAAGATGGATTGACCTTCAGCAGCGCCGGGGCAACCGCCGGCATCGACCTGACCTTGCATGTGGTGGCGCAGATTGCCGGCTACGCGTGCAGCGCCGCGATTGCACGGCATATGGTCATCTACATGCGGCGTACCGGCAGCGATCCGCAGTTGTCGCCATGGCTCGCGTATCGCAATCACCTGCATCCGGCGATTCACCGCGTGCAGGATGCGATCGTCGCCGATCCGTCCAATGACTGGAGCAACGCGCAATTGGCGGAGATCGCCTGCACCAGCGAGCGGCATCTGACGCGGCTGTTCCGCGAGCATACCGGCACCGGCGTGGTGGAATATCTGCACCGCATCCGCATTGCCCTGGCGCGCGACCTGCTGACGCAATCGCAGCTCGACATGGAGCGTGTTGCGGAGCGGGCCGGCTTTCATTCGAGCCGGCAGTTGCGGCGCGTGTGGAAGAAATTTGAAGACGCGCCGCCCAGCCTGTCGCGTGCCGATCACCGGACGGCGATCGGGCAGTGACAGCGGCTCAGGCCGTGCGCTGCTCGCGGTCCTTCTTGTTCTGCGCCTCGATGCGATCGCGCGCTTCCTTCCACTGCTCCGGCGTCCACGAACGCAACTCGTAGAAATTGCCGCCGGTGGCGAGGTGATTGCCGCCGTCCATCATGATCGCCTGGCCGGTCAGCCAGTCGCAGCCGTCGGCCATCAGGAAGGTCGCGAGATTCTGCAATTCCTCCATCTTGCCGGCGCGGCCCATCGGATTGATCTTGGCCGAACGCGCGCCAGGCGCTTCGCCGGGGTTCAGGCGCTTGCTCATGCCTTCGGTCGGAATTTCGCCAGGTCCGATGGCATTGAGACGGATGCCGTATTGCGCCCATTCGGTCGCCAGCGACATGGTCATCGCATGGATCGCGGATTTGCTCATCGCCGATGGCACGACGAAGGGCCCGCCGTTCAGTACCCAGGTCACGATGATCGAGACCACGCTGCGGTAGCCGTCTTCGGGCTTCCATTGTCCTTTTGCCGCCATCTCGACCCAGCGTTTGCCGACCGCGTGCGTGACGTAGAAGGTGCCGTGCATGACGATGTTGGCGATGGCGTCGAAGCCGCGTGGCGATAGTGCGGAGGTCGGCGAGATGAAGTTGCCGGCGGCGTTGTTGACCAGGCCGGTGAGCGGGCCGTCGGCGAAGATCTGTTCCACCATGTCGTCCACTGCTGCCGCATCGCGAATGTCGATGCCGAAGGTTTTCACGCTGCCGCCGTATTGGGCCATCATTTCGGCGGCGGTGTCGTCGCAGACCGGTTTGCGGCGGCCGCAGATGTAGAGGTCGGCGCCGAGGGAGAGATATTTTTCCGCCATCGCGCGGCCGAGGCCGGTGCCGCCGCCGGTGACGAGGATGCGTTTGCCTTGCATGAGCTTGGGTTGGAACATCTTGTTCTCCTTTTTTTGGTGGTAGGCGGGGGTTTTTCTTCGGTGATGCGGTGCTGGAGGTTCTCCGTGGAGGCTTGCCGGGACCGGCCCCGGCGGGCCACCTACTTTTTTGCTTCGCCAAAAAAGTAGGCAAAAAAGGCGACCGCGGCGAGCTGCCCCTGCGGGGTCCCCGGCAAATGGGACGCCGAAGCGGGAAGCGAAACCAACTCGCCTTCGGCTCAGACATGTTTCGCTTCTTTATCCGCTTCGCCGTCCCATTTGCCGGCAGCTCACAGCGGGAAGGCAACAGCCTTGGGCGCAGCCGTATTTGCCCTTGGCTTGTCGCCTTGTTTGACCGTGGCCTCTTATTTCAATTCATACTTCGCTTCGGCGAAGGAGTGCAGCGGAGGCAGATCGTCGAAGTTGGGGGCGCGCCCTTGCTGTTTGGCCAGAAAGGATTCGACGAGGTTGCCGGTGCGCCAGATGCCGGATTGCAGCCAGCCCATCTGGCGCAACGCGTCTTGCGTGGAATGGTCGCGCGCGTAATGGATCGCTTGCTTGCTGCCCCAGATGGCGACTGGCGGCTTCTCGGCGATTTCGCGCGCCATTTGCATCGCCGCTTCGAGCATCGCTTCCTGCGTGTCGAACACGTCGTTGACCAGGCCGACTGCGAGTGCGCGTTGCGCCGGCAGGCGGCGACCGGTGTAGGCGAGTTCGTGCACGATGCCTTCCGGAATCAGTTTGGGCAGGCGTTGCAGGGTGCCGAGGTCGGCGGTCATGCCGATGTTGATTTCCTGGATGCAGAAGAAGGCATCCCTGGTCGAAAGGCGGATGTCGCAGGCGCAGATCATGTCGACGCCGCCGCCGATGCAGCCGCCCTGGATGGCGGCGATGACCGGCATGCGCAATTCCTCGATCAGGTTGAACACGCGTTGCATGTCTTCCAGCACGGGCACGACGTTGGCGCGTCCGCCGGCGGTGCTGTCGTTGATCGACACGTTCGATTCGCCCGCGAAGACGTCGAGCGACATGCCGGCGGTGAAGTGCTTGCCGGTCGAGGAGATGACCAGCGCGCGTGCCGGTGCGTTGCGCTGCAGCTCCTGCAGGATCTCGGTCAGTTCGCGCCACATGACCGGCTGCATCGTGTTCAGCGCGGCGGGACGGTTGAGCACGAGGTGGGCGATTTTGTCGGTGATGCTGAGTTCAAAGCATTGATACGGCATGACGGCTCCTTTGCTTGTCGTTATCGTTTTGACGGTGTCTCTTTGGCATCCGCGGGACCCATTTGCAGCGAACGCAGCACGGCGTTCACTGCGGCGTCGAACAGTTCATCGGCGCGCTCGCTCTTGAGGTAGTAGCCCTTGAGTTCCAGGCTGACCGCACCGTGCATCGCGGCCCATAACAGGCGCGCGGCGGCGGTCGGATTGGACGGCGGCAGCGCGCCGCTCTGCATGACTTGCTCGAAGGTGTCGATCAGGGCGGCGAGCGATTCCCACGCCTTCTTGCGCGACTCGACTGGCGGCACGAAGCCGGCGATCGCGTCGCCGAACATCACCATGTAGTAGCTCGGGTTGCGCTTCGCATACTGATGATAGATGCGCGCATGTTGCAGCAGCGGCGCCAGCCCGTCCTTGTTGTCCTTGCCTTTCGCCGGCTGTGCGTTCGCGGCGGCGAATTCCTGCTTCAGCCGCGCGAAGCCTTCGAGATACAGCTCATTGGCCAGCCCGTCCTTGCCGCCGAACAAAGAGTAGAGCAGGGTGGTCGAGCAGTTGACCGCATCGGCCACGCGTCGCACCGTCAGCGCGGACGGACCTTCCTCGGTCAGCAGGCGCGTCGCGGCGTCCAGCATTCCCTGGCGCAGGTTGACGCGCAGGTCTTCCTGGGCCTGGCGGAAGTCAATCGGAGCACGCTCGCCAACAGCTTGTTTTCTGGGTTTCATTCAAAAATCCGTTTGACAAAAACATTGTTTTTTCTGATAACATGATAAACAGACTGCAGAAAAACGCAATCGGATTTCCGAGAAACGTGTTGAAAATTTCGCAATGAACGCCAGTGGTCTCCCTGTTGCGCCGGGCGTTCGTGCCTAACCAAAGGAGTATTCATGAGTGGCAATCGCATCCCGGCAGCCCTGCAAAACCTGAGCCTGCCCGTCATCGCTTCGCCGATGTTCATCGCCAGCGGTCCCGAGCTGGTCAAGGCCCAATGCAAGGCGGGCATCGTCGGTTCGTTCCCCGCATTGAATGCCCGGCCGGCGGAAATGCTCGATACCTGGCTGACCGACATGAAGGCCGATCTCGACGCCTTTCGGCAAGCGCATCCCGGCACCAAGGTCGCACCGTTCGCGGTGAACCAGATCGTGCATCAATCCAACGACCGCCTCGCGCACGACGTGGAAGTCTGCGTGAAGCACCAGGTGCCGATCATCATTTCCAGCCTGCGCGCGCCGCCGAAGGAAATGCTGGACGCGATCCACAGTTACGGCGGCATCGTGATGCATGACGTGATCTCGATCCGCCATGCGGAGAAGGCGTTGGAGGCGGGCGTCGACGGCCTGATCCTGGTCGCGGCCGGCGCAGGCGGCCATGCGGGTACGCTGTCGCCGTTCGCGCTGGTGGGCGAAGTGCGCAAGTTCTTCAACGGCTTGATTGCCTTGTCCGGCTCGATCGCCAGCGGCGACGCCATCCTCGCGGCGCAAGCCATGGGCGCGGATTTCGCCTACGTCGGCTCACGCTGGCTGGCGACCAGGGAAGCCAATGTCGACGACGCCTATCGCCAGATGATCATCGACTCGACCGCGGCCGACATCGTGTACACCAACCTGTTCACCGGCGTGCACGGCAACTATCTGAAGAAATCGATCATTGCCGCCGGCCTCGATCCGGACGACCTGCCGGTCGCCGACAAGACGAAGATGAATTTCGGCTCCGGCGGCAGCAGCAAGGCCAAGGCCTGGCGCGACATCTGGGGCGCCGGTCAAGGCGTCGGTCTGATGGACCAGGTGTTGAGCGTGGCGGAAGTGGTGGAAAAGCTGAAGGCGGAGTACATGGCAGCGCGCAAGCGCTTGGCGCTGTAAGGGATCGGGTCCACGGAAAACGCGGAAGGCACGGAAAGAAACCTCAAGGAATTTTTCCATGCCTTTCGTGTTTTCCGTGGACACCTGCTTTTAGCGGACTACCCCTGCGTCTTGATCGCCCAGATCGCAGGCAGGTTGCGCCAGTAGCCGTAGGCATCCATCCCATAGCCGACCACGAATTTGTTCGGCAAAACCAGTCCGACATAATCCGCAGCCACCGGCTTCGTCTTGCCGATGTCCTTGTCGGCAAACACCGCAAGCACGACCTCTGCAGCACCCATCTCGAGCAGACGTTCCTTCACATGCGCAAGCGTTTCGCCTTCATCGAGAATGTCATCCAGTACGATCACCGTGCGGCCTTCGACGTTCGAGCGCGGGATGACTTTCCATTCGATCTTTCCGCCCTGATCCTTGCTGCCGTAGCGGGTGACGTGCATGTAATCGAACTCCAGCGGAAACTTCAAGCGCGTCAGCAACTGTCCGCAGAAAACCACCGCGCCACCCATCACGCCCAACACCAGCGGAAACGCCGCGCCTTCGGTGCGGTTGAAACGCTTGTTGAGGTCATGCGCGATCTTGTCGACGGCTTGCTGCACGGCGGCTTCGTCAAAAATGAGCTCGGCGTCGGCGAGCAGTGCACGCGCTTTGTCTCGGTGGAATTCGCTATCGATTTTGTAGGGCATGATGCCGGACCTCAGGGCAAAGTGTTGAATGATTCTCGCGGCCGATCCGCCGCACGGGTGCCATCCTACAGCAGTATTGCGTGCAGCAACAGTTGCAGAACATTCAACCCTGGGTCATTGCCACGCCGGCACGACTGCGGTACCAGCTCTCGAAATCGGCGCTTGCCAGCGGCTCGCAGACATAGAATCCCTGCATCGCTTCGCAGTGGCGCGCATGCAGCGATTGCAGGATTGCTTCCGATTCGATGCCCTCGGCGATCACCTGCAGTCCGAGCTCCTTGCCGATATGGATGATGGCCGCGGCGATGGCCATGTTGCCGCGGTCGCTGTTGAGATCGTGGACAAAGTCCTTGTCGATCTTGATGGCGTCGACCGGAAGCTGTTTTAGATAAGACAAGCTCGCGTTCCCCTTGCCGAAATCTTCCAGCACGACATACAGGCCGAGCTGCCTGAGCGCGTGCAGTGCATCCACGACCGCGGAAAAATTCTGCAGCAGCGCGTTCTCTCCGATCTCCAGGCGCAGCCGGTACGGCGCGATGCCGCTGTTCTTCATCGCACGCGCCACCATGCAGCGGAATCCTGGCTGCCGGAACTGCCCGGTCGCTATCTTGACCGACACCGGGATATCGCCGACACCTCGTGCATGCCAGGCGCTCTGCTGACGGCAGGCCTCGTTGAGCACCCACTCGCCCAGCGGGTTGATGAGCCCGGTGCATTCCGCCACCGGAATGAACTGGTCAGGCGTGATACCCGAATCGGGCCAGCGCAGCAATGCCTCAGCACAAATCACCGCGCCCGAATCGATTTCCACGATCGGCTGGTAATACAGCTTGAACTGATGCTTCTGAAGCGCGACCCGCATGCGGCTTTCCAGGCTCAATACCTTGGCCGCGCGCCGGTTCAGCTCGCCGGTGAAGAACTGGTAATTGTCGCGCCCCATTTCCTTCGCGTGGTACATCGCGGTATCGGCATGCTTGATCAGCGTATCGATATCCTTGCCGTCAGCCGGGAACAGGCTGATGCCGATGCTCGACGATATTTGCAAGGAGAGTTCACCGTACAAACAGGGCTGGCGAAGCACCGTGGTGCATTGCGCCGCCACATGCGCTGCGCCGCGCGCACCGGCGACGTCGGCCAGCACGATCATGAATTCGTCGCCGCCGATCCGCCCAACCACATCTTCCGCGCGAATGCAGTGCGACAGGCGCGCCGCCACTTCCCGCAACACAGCATCGCCGGCATCATGGCCGTAGCTGTCGTTGATCGGCTTGAAGCGGTCGAGATCGACGAACAACACTGCGCTGCGCAGGCCGTCGCGCCGGGCGGATGCCAGCACGCGCTCGCCCAGTTCCCGCGTCAGCGCCCGGTTCGGCAGGCCGGTCAAGGCATCATGCTGCGCAAGCAGCAGCATCTTTTCTTCCGCCAGCTTGCGCGCGGTGATGTCGAGGCAGGTGCCGGCCACGCGCCGCGGCATGCCCTGGTCGTCGCGCCCCACCACTTGCGCCCGCACGAACATCCACTTCCAGCTGCCATCCGCGCAGTGCACGCGAAGTTCCTTGTCCATCGGGCCTGGCGGCGCATGGCCGACCTCGGCCAGGCAATGCAGGATATGCTCGCGGTCTTCCGGATGAAGCAGCGCCAGCCAGAACTCCAGTTCGGGGCGCGCATCCTCCTGCGCGAGACCGAGCGCATTCGGCAGCTTGTCGAGGTAATGCACCAGACGTGCGTTGCAGTCGAGATGCCATAAATGGACATTCGCGCCTTCGAGCGCCACGTCCAAGTCCTGCTTGCTCTTCTGCAGCGCTTCTTCGGCGGATTTGCGCGTGCTCACATCTTCGATGACGGCGATCATGTAGGCCGGATCGCCGTTCGTCTTGCGCACGCAGGATACGCTGGCGTCCACCCAGATCGTCGTACCGTCCTTGCGCCGGAAGCGCTTTTCGACCTGGATACTGTCTTCTTCGCCCGCCAACAAGCGACGGCGCTGCTCTTCGCCCATCACGATGTCGACCGGATATGCGAACTCATCGGTGGATCGGCCCAGCATTTCCTCCTGCGAATAGCCGACGATCTGCGTGAGCTTGCGATTGACGTAAAGGAATTGCTTTTCAGGCGAGAGCACGGCAATGCCGATCGCAGCGTTTTCATAGACGGCGCGAAAGCGCTGGTCCAGATCCGCCTGCGCTTCCTCGTTGCGCTTGCGTTCGGTAATGTCGCGGATCACGCCGGTGAACTTGCGCTGGCCGTCGATCATCATCTCGCTGACCGCCAGCTCGATCGGAAACACCGTGCCGTCCTTGCGCAGCGCCGTCATCTCCCGATTCCTGCCGATGAAGCGGGCTTCACCGGTGCGCAGATAGCGCATGAGATATTCGTCATGGCTTTCGCGGTGCGGCGAGGGCATCAATTCGCTGATATTGCGGCCCACCATTTCGCCAGCGTCGAGGCCAAACATTTTCTCCGCGGCCGGATTCATCGTTTCCACGATGCCACGTTCATTGATCACGATGACGGAATCCAGCATCGTGGACAGCATCGAGCGCAGCAGCGCACGCTCCTCCGCATCGTTTTTGCCGCCTGAAAAATCTTGCATCGCTTTCACCGTCCCGATCTTCGGGAATGCAGTAACCGGCGTGATCGTCTGCGGGGGAGCGTCGGTGCGGGCAACGCAAGTAGAGCGCTCTTCTTTAGCCGAAACATGTGCCGGCGCACATCGCCAGTTGATTGGACTCAGGTGCGCCGGCATGATTCCCGTACTTGATGCTGATGGGATGCAAAGACGGCGAAATGCAATAGACGCGTGGCAAAGATGCTTGCCAGCGGAAAAGTTTGACGGTCAATCCCGGAATCAGTGCGGCTGCGGGGAATCTTTATGGCGGCGCGGGCTCGAAACCCTATTGCTTGTCATTACCGGGAGCAGGCCATGAAAACCGCATTGAAGCAGCATCAGGTCAAGACCAAGCGGCCCACCAAACCGGAGGCGACGCCGCGCCTGCCGCATGAACGCGACGAGTCCGACGACAGCCAGGAAAGCACGGTGCGTGACGATATGAAGCAGGGCTATCTTGATTTGCAGAACGGGCAGGTGGACACGGACCTGCGCGAAACGAGCGGGGTGGACGCGGTGGTCAATCCGCGCCCCGGGAAATCGCCGGACAAGGTCATCAAGAAGCCATATTGAATCTTGCCTTCTCGCGCTTACTCGTACTTGCGCGCATCCTCGATCACCTTGCCGTCGTTAGGCAGGCTGCCGCAGGCAACCAGCTTGACCTCGCCGCGCAACTTGGTCACATCGCGAATCGTGTCGACGATCGCGTCCTCGACGATGGTGCCATCCACTTCGCAATGCAGCGTCATGATGTCGTTGGCCATCTCGCCGGTCACGACCAGGCGCGCCTTGCGGATTTGCGGATGACGCTTCGCGACTTCCGCCACCTGCGAGGGATGCACGAACATCGCGCGCACCTTGGTGGTCTGGTCGGCGCGCCCCATCCAGCCCTTGATGCGGGTGTTGGTGCGGCCGCAGCGCGAGACACCCGGCATGACTGCGGACATGTCGCCGGTGGCGAAACGGATCAGGGGATAATCGGGATTGAACGAGGTGATGACCACTTCGCCCACTTCGCCTTCCGGCAGCGGGTCGCCCGTTCCCGGCCGAACGATTTCGAGAATCAGGTCTTCGTCGAGGACCATGCCCGGATTGACTTCGCCGTCGGTCTGCGTTTCGTACGCAATATTGCCGATGTCGGCCGAGCCATACATCTGCAGCACGTGCTGCACGCCATTGTCCTGCAGCCACTTGCGCAATGAGGGCGGCAGCGCTTCCGCGCCGACCAGCGCACGTGTCACGCTGCTGATGTCGGCCTGCATCTCGCGCGCTTTTTCGATGATGATCTTGAGGAAGGAAGGGGTACCGACATAGGCATCCGGCTTGAGCTCCACCATCGCCTGCACCTGCATTTCGGTCTGCCCGGTGCCCGCCGGGATCACCGGACAGCCCAGCTTCGCGGCACCGCCTTCGGTCATGAAAGCGGCCGGCGTGAAGTGATAGGAAAAGCAATTTTGCACGACATGTCCCGCGCGCAGGCCGAGCGCCGCCATCGGACGGGCGAAACGCCACCAGTCCTTGTCATGGCCTTCGGGATCGAAGATGGGGCCGGGCGACATGAACAGATGGCGCAATTGCCGCGGCGTCGTCGTGGTCAGTCCGCCGAAGGGCGCGTCGTTCGCCTGCAGATCCTTCAGATCCGATTTGCGCGTGACCGGCAACTGCGCCAGCGCCGCGCGCGAATGGATATCCGACGCGTTCACGCCCTGCAGGATGCGCGCCCATCCCGGCGCGCCCTGCGCACGTTTGACCAGTTGCGGAAGGCGAGCCATGAGCTCGCGTTCACGTTGTGCCGGGTCGCGGGTTTCCAGGGGATCGAAAAAATCGGTCATGATGAGCCTACTTCTGATGAGCAAGCGCGTAGTGCGCAGGTCGCGAGTAATTAAGAAAAAACCGATTAGTCCGCGGAAAACACCAAAGGCACGGAAAAAAACGAATAGTGGCCGGCGAAAATTTTCGTGCTTTCCGTGCCTTCCGTGGACAAATCATTCCGGGTGCACCATCAGGCCAGCCATCGCTTGCGGCGGCGGTAGAACTTCATGTCGCGGAAGCTCTTGCGGCCCGCGCCCGACACGCCGAGATAGAATTCCTTCACGTCTTCATTGGCGGCCAGATCCTTGGCGTCGCCTTCCATCACGACGCGGCCGTTCTCCAGGATGTAGCCGAAGTCGGCGTAGCGCAGCGCCACCATGGTGTTCTGCTCGGCCACCAGGAAGGACACGCCTTCCTTGCTGTTGAGGTCTTTCACGATCTCGAAGATCTCTTCCACGATCTGCGGCGCCAGACCCATCGACGGTTCGTCCAGCAGGATCATCGACGGCTTGGCCATGAGCGAGCGGCCGATGGCGCACATCTGCTGTTCGCCACCCGAGGTGTAGCCGGCCTGCGACATGCGGCGCTGCTTGAGGCGCGGGAAATAGTGATAAACCATTTCCAGCGAATCCTTCAGTTCGGCGCGCGAGATCCTGCGCGTATAGGCGCCGGTCAGCAGGTTTTCCTCGATCGTCAGGTGGCCGAAGCAGTGGCGGCCTTCCATCACCTGCGACAGGCCGCGCTTGACCAGTTCGTTCGGGGTGAGCTGATCCACGCGTTCGCCCTTGAATTCGACGCTGCCCTTGGTCACGTCGCCGCGTTCGCCGCGCAGAAGCGTGGAGATCGATTTCATGGTGGTGGATTTTCCGGCGCCGTTGGCGCCCAGCAGCGCAACGATCTTCCCTTGCGGGACTTGCAGCGAAACGCCTTTCAATACCAGGATCACGTGGTCGTAGATGACCTCGATGTTGTTGACGGATAGATAAGGGCGCCCGGCAGAGGACTGGCCATTGGCGGCCGGCGTTCCGATTTGCGTTGTCATGATGTCTCTTCTTGAATCGGTTTCAAACGGAATGGAGGTGTCTCGCGCAAAGGCTCCGGAGCGGCGGGGAAGCCTTCGCGCGAGGCCACTCCCGCAGGAGTGGCCCATTCTCGCTACTCAGATACTCAGCTTGCGCAGGCCGGGGTGATGTTCTTCTCGGCGGCGTACTTGGCAGACGATTCGTCAACCAGTTTGCGCGTGAGCGCCTTGTCGCCGGTCACCCAGGTCTTGGAGATCGGCACCCACTTGCTGCCGTTCCATTGCTGCACCTTGACCGCGCCCGAACCCTCGTGGTCGTCGCAGGAGGTCTTCACCGGCGGGAACATGCCGAGCGCGCCGAGCTGCTTCTGGCGGGCCTCGTCGATGTTCAGGTTTTCAAAGCCCCAGCGGATCTGCTGCGCGGTCATCACCTTGCCCTTGCCGTACTTTTCCTGCGCCTTGCGGATCGCTTCGACCCACAGGATGGAGGCCGTCACGCCGCGCATGTGGTACACGGAACCGAGGCGGCTCTTGTCGTCCAGGTTGCCCTTGCCGGCGTCATAGACCTTCTTGCGGATGTCGTCGAGCACCGGATAATTGCCCGGCGTGTTGAAGGTCATCGTGGTGTAACCCTTGGCGGCGTCGCCGGCCGGGATCACGTCCTCTTCCGAACCTGCCCACCACACGCCGAGGATCTTCTCGCGCGGGAAGCCGTTACGCTGCGCCGTCTTGATCGCGACCGCGTTCATCACGCCCCAGCCCCACAGGATCACGTAATCCGGCTTGGCCTGACGGATTTGCAGCCATTGCGACTGCTGCTCGTTGCCCGGATGCGCGACCGGAATCTTGATCAGCTCGAAGCCGTACTTCTTCGACAGCTCGTCGAAAACCGGGAACGGTTCCTTGCCGAATGCCGAGTCGTGATACAGGTCGACGATCTTCTTGCCCTTGAGTTTTTCCACGCCGCCGTTGAGGCTGCCCAGATAGGTAATCATCGCGGCTGCCTGATTCCAGTAGCTGCTGATCAGCGGGAAGACGTAGGGGAAGACCTTGCCGTTGGCGGCGTCGGAACGGCCGTAGCCGAGGGTCGTGAGCGGGATCTTGTCGGAAGCGACGCGGTCCAGGATGCCGTAGGCAATGCCGGTCGAGAGCGGTTCCACCAGCGAAGCGCCGCCGCTCTTCGACTTCAGGCGCTCATAGCACTCGACGCCGCGCGAGGCGTTGTATTCGGTTTCGCATTCTTCCCAGCTGATTTTGACGCCGTTGATGCCGCCGGTCGCGTTGATCAGGTTGAAGTAGTCGATGGCGCCGCCGTAGAAGCCGGAGCCGCCAGCTGCATAGGGGCCGACGCGATACGACAGAATCGGAATGTACTGTTCCTGTGCTGCAGCGACGCTGACTGTGCCGGCGAGTGCGGCGCCGAGCAGGACTGACTTGATCAACTTCATGGTGCTCCTCCTTGTTATAAGACAGCAATGACGACTGTTAAACCAACGTACCGATTAATGCGGGAACGGCCACAAGCGCAGCTTTTCCTTCGCGATCTGCCACAAGCGCGCCAGACCATGCGGCTCGACGATCAGGAAGAAAATGATCAGCGCGCCGAATACCATCAATTCCAGGTTCGATGCGACCGAGGTCGGCAGCTCCAGTCCGTGCGCAACGATGTTGAGCAGGATGGGCAGCAGCACGATGAAGGCCGAACCGAAGAAGGCGCCGATGATGGAGCCGACGCCGCCGATGATGATCATGAACAGGATGCGGAAGGACAGGTCCAGGCTGTAGGCTTCCGGCTCCACCGTGCCGAGGTAGGCGAACGC
>NZ_DATFAF010000024.1:0-121102 GCF_035254865.1 Noviherbaspirillum sp. | reverse complement strand
ATTGTGGCGGTGCGGCAAGCATTTCTCGCAAGGCAGCATGCATCACGCGCTGGGGGGCATGTGCAGCAAGGATGATTCGAATCGGTGCATTCAGAAATTTCATGACACCACCTCTGTAATGCGTGGCAGACGGGCAGCCTCGGCATATGGCCAACAGGTGGGCGAGTAGCGGAACCACCTCAACAGAATTCATTGAGCGCAAGGACGTGGAACCAAAAGAAAATTATTTCCACTTAGTGGGTTAATCGGACTTTCACCTCGCCTAACCCTATTCCGGAGCAGACATGATTCCCGCCTCAGCCACCCCAAGCCCAAACCTTTTCAATTCTCAGCTCCAACGCGTCAGCGATAACGATAGCGAGGCGAACGCTCCCGCAGCAGCTGAACCTCCTGCGCAGGAGATCCCGCCGAGATGGGCACCCGGTGGATTCGGTACTGGAACTGCAAGAGCCGGCGCTGCTAGCCTTGTACTAACTCTCATTCCTGTTTTGAAGAAGGCGGCGCCGGAATTAGGCAATGCTCTGCCGTATTTTGTAGCTGGCTTTGCTGGGCCAACCGCGAACGCTGGAATTACCAGGTGCCTGCCGAATGGCAGCAAGGAATTTAGGGTAGACCCAGAAAACGCAGCACTCCAGGCGCGACTTAAGTTTTGCGTAATCGCTGCGACATATTTCACGGCTCTTACGGCCAATGATCAGTTGTCTAAGCATGTGTCCGGCCCTGGAGCAACTGTGGGGGGGCTCGCGATATCGGCAGGAGCCGGACAGATGGTGACACATTTTCCGTTTATTCTGCAGACACTTATGGGCAACGAAGTCACGGAGCAAGATGTGACACGCTCGACCCTCGGAAAAACCTTGGTAACGTCATTGATGACCGGCATGTTTGGGGCAGCCGCCGGAGGAGTGGTTGATGTTGCAAATGCAATATTGAAATCGATACCGGCCTCTGATCTGGAACATGTGCCCCCGGAAGTTACGAGTTATATTCCGCTCGCGGTCGCCGTATTGATATTTGCTGGATTGGCATCCTTTGCGCCGCCGCATATTCAGAACTTTATGAACTATTTGAGTTCAGGACACGCTGCCAACGCACAAGACAATCCGGGCGATGTTGAAATGCAGGATCTTCCTCCCGCTGTGGACACGCTTGACAGTGCAGCCCAAGAAGAGAGGACACCCTCTGACGGCCTCGTCGTACATCCTACTGTCAACTTGTCCAGTCCTCCCGCAGAACCGCCTGTCAACACTGCGGCGCTGGAGCGAGCATAAGTTCACGGAGCAGGCATGCGAGACGACATATTCGACAACGCAGATTTGGCAGAAAAAATTGCTCAGCCACCGGAGCGATATCTGGATGTGCTACGAGATTTCTGCGGCCTGGTTGAGTTGAATTTTGAAGAAGTAGTGGCTTCAGACGGGGTGACACTAGGCGATGTGCATATAGGCTTCATGCATTTTGGCGTAATCAATCCAACGTGCATGAAAATCATCGTTGAACTGAATCTGCCGCCATCGGAGCGAAAGGAAAGCGTCTATCTTCAGATGTTGCAGGCAAATGCCGTGCTGCCTGTAGAAGGTCTCGCGTTCGCTTCGGTGCCGGAAACAGACCGGCTTGCATTGGTATCGACGATCTCGCTCGATGAAAAACATGGCCTGAACGGCCAACAACTGCATGACAAAATCCTGGCCCTCGCCGAGCTGTCAAAAATGGGGCAAGTGATCAGCGATCGATCATTCAGCCGCGCGGTGTTTACCGGGTTCAACAAAATCTAGGATGTTGTGAAGGCGTGCCCCATAAGTCAAGCAAGCACGCCACAACCATTCGGACATATCCATTGCAAAGCGGCGCCTGCCCATCTTCGCACTCCCAGACCAATCGATGACAGGCACAAATCGCCAGAAGGAAAAAATGGATTTCAACTTTCCGTATATTGCGCTCGAATTTGGAAGGATTATAGGAATACCGGATATCGAGATTTCCGATGCCAATAATGTCACCTTGAAAATACTCAATAGCAAGATGCTTCGTATTCGTTGGCATCCTGAAGACGGCAAGGTGATCGCAACGGTATGGCTCATGTCGATGCAGAGGGAAAGTGCGGCCGAAGCGTACCGGATTCTGTTGAGTGAAAATTTGAGAGTATCGAGAAATCGCGGTGCATTCCTGGCCATCGACGATGAATACAACCAGCTGCTTCTGGTTTACTGCCTGCACCCGATCCAGATCGATTGTGCTGAAAAATTGCATGAGCATGTTGAACATCTCATCGGACTCACCGAACAATATATCCAATTAATGGAAGATCAAAAATGTGAGCGGCCAGGCCTCCGTCACTTTTTCGATATGAACCAGGCGTTTTAGGGCGGAGCAGAAAAATATGTGGAGAATACTTGGTGACTGTCTCTCCGGATATTGCGCGAACAGCGCATCGCCGCCGCCTTCTCAAGGCAATAACGGGCCATCCGTGCGCATACAGCAGACGCGCGCCACGCCACTGGTGGACGCAGCCAACCGCGCAATAACTGACAGAGGCCCGCCGCTTGACTCGCCGCAGTCGAGAACATCAGCTGTTCCTTCCATCAATCATGAGGCAGTGGGGAAGCGCCCGATCGACCCGCCGTTGATCGTTAAAGACGTCGCGGCAAGTTCTTCAAACGGCATTGGCTTCAAAATCTATTCCTTTGGCGGAGCGTTGCCGCCTGATTTAAGTATTGAACATAGCGAAATTTCCCATGGCGAGATCGCAAAGCGCATTGCCGCCACCGATAAAAAGGTAGGGATTGGGCGCATGGAATATAGTTCGCAAAGGATGTACTCCTGCGATTTTCGCCCGTGTGTCCCGGTGTTCGCATATTACCGCCCGGCAGACGGGGAGGATTCCGATAATGACGTACCAATGGCCTTGTACCATGCGGAAGCCTATATAACGGACAGGCTGGACGAGTTATTGGCATCCCCGAAGCATGGCCAGGCCACCGACATATTCGTTGTCACTCGAAATGCGGATGATGCGATGAGAACAAGGAATGGCGTTTTAAAACAAAGTGCGATTTCGCTCTATGTCAATTCCAAACTTCCCGCCGGCACGAAATTCCACATTATTGAAGTTTCGTGGGGGCCCTTATCCTTGCGTGTGGCGGCAGATAAAATCGAGGTCTGGACAATGCAAGACCAGGGCGTTTGATAGCAAACGATATCTGCGCAATCGGGCCGGCGACACATCAACTATCCGGGACGCCTCCTTGCTCAATCCCGATGCCCGCCTTTGCCGCGGCGGCACGAGTAAGGGAAGCCTCAATCGCATTGATCTGGGTGTCGATATCGGTCTCTATCATACCGATATCGCTCAACAGGACGCAGGATCCCGCGGCGATTCTCGGGTCGCTCTCGACAACCAGGCTGCGCAGATTAGGGCAGGCGCTCGCCAAGGTATCGGCGGATCGGCGTACGGCCTCATATTGCTCCGGATGTACACGAATCGTTCCCTGGGTTTGATTACGCAAAGTGTGGAGTGCCTTGGAAACAATAATTCGGGCGCGCTCTGCATCATCGAATTCTGAAAAGATCTTGCGCATCGCATTCATCACAACAGCAACCAACTCAAGTTCCACCTTTGCGATATAGGCGTCGCGCCGCGCGATCATGTCCAGCGTGATCCGGGCCTGCTTTTCCTGCGCTTGCCGGATCCCTTCCGCGTACCCGCGTGCCTCCTCGCGTACTGCGTTTTCCCGGGCTGTGGCGATGATGGTCCGGGCATCCGCCTGCGCCAGTTCAAGGCATTGCTGCCCGGTTTTCCAAAGCTCGATCTCTTCGCGTCGGACGAGCTTTCCTTGTCTCGCTAGACGGACCTGTTGTCCGCCAAGAATCTGCTCGCCCATGTGGTCTCCAGTTCCCGCAATAGTTTTGCCGCCATGCGCCGCAATGTCGGCGCTTCGGGGATGGTTGAATACGCGCTTGCCTCTGCCTGCGCCACATCCGGCAGCATCAGTTGCACGCGGTCCCATAGTCCGGCTTCATGCTGGCCGCATAATTGCGACAAGGCGGCGTACCCGGCGCCACGTATGGCAGCCATGATTTGATCCGGTCCGTGACGCCGCGGCTCGGCAAGGGCAGCCGCGCCCAGCAATGGCGCACGATGCAGCATGAACCAGTACAGCGCATCGCCAAGCACTTGCTTGTATGCGTCAACTTCCTTTTTGCCGATGACCTGCCTTACTTCCTGTGCGGCAAAGAGCGCGCCGAAGTGCAGCAGAAACGCATCCAGGCGACATGGCTCGAGCAGCACGATAGCCCACACCAGGCGATCCGTCCCAGCATCCGAAGGGGCTGCCACAAGCGCACGTTGCGATGCGATATGGCGCGACACGAATCGGTGTGCGCGCATGCTCACTTCGTTCGCCTGAAACATCGGCGGCAGGATTTTCCTCTTCCAATTCTCGTCCATAGACAGACTGGGACGCAGTGCGAAATCGGCCGCGCGACGTCCGCCAAGCTGCAATAGAGAGATGATTGACATCGATGCAATTCCTTCCTTGCGCAGAGCCCGCATGCTTCAGCTTGCGGAGGATATACGCAGAGCCTTCTTCATCCCGGCAATGAATTTGATTTGTCCGTAGCGGGGATCGCGTGCCGCCAGGTAGATCGCCATTCCCAACGCCAGCAGGAATGCGATCATGAAACTGGCGAACATCAACCGCACCGAGGCGACCGATCCTTTCTCGACACGCAAGAACAATACATTATCCAGATGGGGGTTCTGGGCGTCATTCTGCGTGTTTGCGGCCCCCACCAATACCACCGCCACCTTGTCCGGTGCCAGCCCCGGGATACTGTTCGTTGTAAGAGAACGGATCTGCGACACCACATTCTCAACGCCATACCCAGGCCGATACTTGAGAAATACGGCCGCAGACGACGGAACGATAGGCTCCCCCACTCCGCTGCGTTCCGGCAGAACGATGTGAACGCGAGAGGCGATCACGCCATCAATGCGCGAAAGCGTCAGTTCCAACTCCTGGGACAACGCATACAAGTAACGCGCACGCTCCTCGAGCGGAGAAGAGATCAGGTTTTCTTTTTTGAATACGTCACCCATCGTTACCCGCCGCGTATGCGGCAAGCCCTGCTGGTGCAGCACATCGATCGCGCGCACGACGGCCGATTGCTCGACACTGATGCTCACGCCGGCCTTGTTGCTCGTCTTGTGTGCCTCGATGCCAGCATTGAGAAGCGCGCCCAGCACTTCATTGGACTCGCTCTCCAGCAATCCGCCGAACAGCTCCACCTCGCTTCCACATGCTGTCAACAGCAGCGCGGTGCACATGATCATCGCCGGTACGCCACGCGCCCAAAGACGCTGCATTCCGGACACCGTCCGACAAACGATGTGACGAAGAATCCGGTCGCGGTTCATGACGTGTGCAACAAGCTGTCGACCGCGGTATCGAGCTTCTTGACCCCGCCGGAAAAAAACTCGACTTCGGTCATCATGGACGTCATATTGACCATCAACTTCATACCATCGAGCATGGATAGTTCCGTTTTCTGCGACTCGAACTTTTCAAGTCTTTGATGAACTTCCTGTATCCTGCCGTTGACGCTTTCATCGATTTTCTGCAGGCCTACCAGGATTTTGTCGCCCAGTCCCGAAGACCGCATATCGCCGCCGGTATAGAGCGCATTGACAGGCTGGTCCACGCTTCCGGCCGGCGCTGCCACTCGAAACGGTGATGCGGCCACGTTTTTTTCCATCTGCGCCATATCCGCCATCATGCTGGAAAATCCTTGCGCATCGCCTGTGCTCACCTCACGGCGACCAGGCGCATTCGGTGCATTCGGCGCTAATGCCGGCGAGACCGCGGCAGCCCCGCCTAGAGTTGTCATTGGATCCATGTTGTCTCCTTCAATGTAGGTCTACAAACGCGAGTCTTTAACCACTTGCATGCAATGGACTGCAGCGGGGCCGGACCTGTACAACAAATCATCACGCAAGGCCTGGACATAGCGCCCGACCGATGACTGCACATCGCAGCACGCCAACTGCTCAAGTACCAGCGCACATTGATCGAAGCGGCCGGCGCGCAAAAAAGCGCGACCGAGCAATGCCCTCATCTCCAGGCTGTCCGGCATCTTCGCTAGTGCGTCCTCCAGCAGCGTCACCGCTGCGTACGGGTCGTCACTGCTCATAGCGAACAATGCCAGGCCTATCACCGGCAACTCGGACTCCGGGAGAAGCTGCCGCAACGCATTGAATATCAGTTGTGACTTTGTACGATGTGATGTCGACATCGCGCGAAAGCCGACTTCGGCCAATGCCCTCGACAGTTCCCTGGGCAATAGTCCACCTGACATCCGGTCTCCGGGATTCGCGGCAGCCGATGCCGAGGATGAACACGTTTGCTCCTCGTCGGCACAAATATCGTTGCTGCCAGTCTGGCCATTCATCAAACTCGTCATGTCTGCATCTCCTCAATCGAATAGGGTTCTGCCGCCAGGCGATGCTGACTCTTTTACGGATAGTGCCGGCGGTGCGGCGCTGGTCATCAAGGCTGGCGACAATGGCGCGGACGAGGCCTGGCTATCACGCCGAAGCGACGACTTGTGTTCTATCCCGCTGTCCGTCTTGTCCGGCCCGCCGTTGTCGATATTCACAATTCGCGGAGTAATCAGAAACAAGCGCTTGGTGTCATCGGTCTGGACGATGTTGTTGCGAAACAATCCGCCTATGACCGGAAGATTCGACAAGCCGGGTACACCGGCAGTGCTGTTCGAATCGGCAGTCCTGTCGTAACCGCCGATCAGCAGGCTCTGATTCTCAAGGATGGTGGCCTGCGTGCTGATGCTGCTTTGTTGAACGAGCGGCAGGCTCAGTCCGGTTCGATTGACCAGTGCACCGTCCTGAATATCGACCACCAGCCGTATTTCGGCCGGCGCCTTCCCGTGGGAGATCACATGCGGCGCCACTTTCAACATGACGCCGGTCGTCACAGGAGTCAACGTGGCCACGCGTTCGCCTTGCACCGGCACATAGAAGGTCTGGCTCAGGTCAATGACTGCGATCAGGTTATCGGTGGTAAGAACAAACGGCTTGCCGACCACCTTCGCATCGCCTTTTGTCTCAAGGAGCTTTATCTTGGCAATCAATGCGGCTGCCTGGTTGCCGACCAAGGTGACCGCATTGGTGTTATAGCCGAGCGACAGCGCGCCCGCGGTCGGCACCACCTCATTGTTACCCAAGGTAGCGCTTAACTTGTGGTTGCCGGCGATCGTCCAATCGATGCCCAGTTCACTGAGACGGGTTTTGCTGATGTCCACCGTCATCGCTTCGATTTCCACCAGTGCGACGGGAACGTCGATCGCTTCGATGAGCTTTTGATACATCGCCAGGGCCTCAGGCGTGTCCTTGATGATCAAGGCGTTCAGACGCGTATCCGTTTCGATCGTTGCGCCGCTGCCAAGTTCGCTGCCTATCACCTGTTCCGACGCCGCGGGTCTTGCATCGTCGCTGACGTTCATCATCTTCGTCCCGCCCGATCCGTCGACCGCGCCGCCGCCATTCGGCGGTATCCTGTTTGCATCCCCGCCCGTGCGTACCCTCGGCGATGCCGACGATTGCCCGCTGCCGGCCAGGCTACGCAAGATGGTCACCACTCCGGGAATGACGATGCTCGTTCCGCGTACGTCCACCGTACGATCTGTTGCATTCGCATGCTTCAGGCGAAACAAGGCGATTTGCTTGCCACCCGGCGTGACCCTGAGCGATTGCACGGTCGCGTCAACCAGATCGATATACTCGCGCGGCCCGGACAAGAAAACCAGGCCGGGATCCGGCATCGTCGCCCAGCCGAACTTCGCATCGAACACGCCCAGATCGATCATCGCCTGCTTCAGGTTCGTTACCGCACCTTTGGGCACCGCCAGCGTACGGGTTTGCCATTCCGCTGCGCGGCTCACATAAAGCGTGCCGTTGTAGTAAAACCAGGTGAGACCTAGCGTCGATGTCACCTGATTGAGAAATTCTGACGGAGTCGGTGCGTTCAAACGTCCGTTGAGCTTGTCGGATATATCACGCCCCAGTTTTAGCCGAATGCCAAAATTCGCACAAAAATCGGCGAGCACTTTGGCGACCGGCGTATTGGTCGCGTAGTACGCATATGCGCCAGTGTCGCGCGCCAGCGGCGCGGCATGTACTGTCAGAGGATAGGAAACCAATGCAATCAAGGGCAAGGTCAACAGCAGAAAGCGACGAAACGACATCGCGTCGGCCGAAAACACCTTGAGAAGCGCAGCCATTACTCGCCGGAGACACGTCCGAATTGCTATCGCTGCCATGGCACGCTCTCGCTTTTCTGCGTCGGGCGCAGGACACGCCGCCAACGCTCGGCCGCATTCAGGAACTGTGACACCGACGCCTCCATGTCCAGCAGGGACGCGGTGGAATCAAGTTCACACTGCAGGACCAAGGCATCGGCGGCTGGCGTTTGCGCCAAGGTATCCTGGCGTATCTTCATTTGCGATGTGGAGTAGCGCAGGGCCGATTCCAGCATGACGCGGCGCTGCGATGTTTCGGTCGGCAATTCGGCCAGCATGGTTTCGAGCACCAGGCGCCCACCGGCAAGCGGATAGACGTCGAGGCGACCGCCGTCATAAGCTAACGAATAGCGGCCATCGGTGCGCAGACACTCCCGCACCGAGACTCCTCGCGTCTCAAGCAGCAGCCGGATATTTTTTGGCAACAGCAAGGTATCCACAAATCCGCCCCGTCCCGATTAAGAAACTCAGTGAGTGACAAGCGTCGCGCGTTGACTACAGCCTCTCCCGCATCGAGGATGCCGCGATTGCTGCACATCCTTACGTCGGTATGTCGTCATTCATCTGTTCAATACAGATGCGCTTACATTTTCTGCAGAACGTCCTTGATCATGTCATTGGCGTCCTTGATCAGGGTGGCGACAAGGGACGTAACGTTTTGCAACGTCGCCAGCTCGGTCTGCATTCGCAGCAGTTCTTGTGGGCTGAGTTCCGTCGTCCCGGCAAGAGAATTCATTATGTCTTGCATTCTGGTGTTGGCAGCATCCAAAGTGCCCGACATTTGGGTATAAACCCCGGTTCCGGAGAAGTGTGTGCTCGGCATGGTATGACTCCTGTCATGAAGTAGGAAAGTCCTTGTTTGCGGATGGTCAGACGGCAGCTGATTCGACAAACTCTTCCGCGGCTTCCACGGCAACCAGCAACTGCGCCAACTGGCTGAACTCATTTCCTGAACACCCGGCTCTGAGTTTCGCTTCCAGCGCGTATCGCCCTCGCCTCAACACTTCCAGTAACCGTCGAGACTCATCCTGCGACACGTCGCCCCTTGAAAAATCGACTGTATGTTGCGTTTGCATCGGTGATCGCATATGGCACCTCCTGTTCACAAAGCGCGCCTGCTAAGGTGCAGCGCAGTCTTCCATTGCGCCCGCATAGCCGGCGCCCTCTTCGACCAGTCGCTCCTCCAGAAAGGATCGAATGCGGGAAATCCTGCTGCGCACGGTACCAATCGGGATGCGCAAACAGGCCGCGGCCTCGGCGTAGGACATCTCCTCTACGGCCACCAGAAAAATCGTCTCGCGCATCTCTTCCGGCAGCAGACTCAGGTGATGTTGCAGTCGACTCAACAGATCACGCAGTGTCACTGCGGCGTGCGGATCGCAGGAGTAGCTGCTGTCCAGCTCTAACACGCTGTCGTCTACCCAGCGATAGATGCAGCGCGGCGATTTGCACAGATAATTCGTCACAAGCTTTGAAGCGATCCCATACAGCCAGGTGCTGATCTTGGAGTCTTCACGAAAATGCTGGATGCCTTTCACCGCCTCGAAAAATGCTTGCTGCATGATGTCTTCGGCCTCGGCCGGATCGCGCACCCGGCGCAATATGAAACGGAACAGGTGTGCTCGGCGCTCCCGCACAAGCTCGGCAAGCGCGAACAAATTTCCTTCATGATCAGACCGACTTAATATTTGTTGTTCTGTAGTGTCCATCTGCAATCCCGGCAAATTGAAGCAGGCATGCGTCAGCCCGAGTTTCGGATCAATCCGCCTGGGCGGCATCACCGATCGCATTCAGTTCAGGGTATTCAATCTCATCAAATTAGCCCGTAAAACCATCATCCGAGATGCCGTTTTTTATTGCACTAACTATTAGTGCTTGTTAATGGCCTAGCAGGCTGTTGAGAAACGTAGCGAGCGGGCCGAGACTGGGACCGAGGAGCGCACGCGTACGCCTGTACGCAGAGCACCTCAGGCCCCAGGATCAGCCCGCGCAGTAGTTTTTCAACAGTCTGCTGGAGCCGTTTTCGCTTCCAGGCAGGGTGTGCAGGTTTCGTCCTGCCATGACCCGCCGTCTGCAGTGAGAACATGAAGGCCTGCTGCGTATGCCGAATGTCGGCCACGAGATACATGACGCAAGATCGGCCATGTTTTTGGGATGCGTTTGAATGGCCCGACTGAACTCGTACCGGTAGTGCTATCTACGGCGTTGAGAATGGAGCGTTGCGATAAGCATGGTTCCGGCAATGGGCACTGCCGGAACCAGTTTGAAAAAATGCGGCGCGTGGTCTGCTTGAAATTTCAGACAAGCGGTTTTGAAGAGACGGCCTTTCGACAGGTGCAATTCAAATCATGTCGCGTGGGCGCTTCACCCTGAGCTTCGACTGTGTCCCTCTTCTGCGCGCCTTTTCCTCGGCCAGCTCCTGCTCAATCTCCTGAAGATCAGCCTTGACCAGGGCCCGCGCTTTTTCACGCTGTCCTGGTCCGCCGTGTGCTTCCAGGACGGCACGCACCTTATCCGGATCCAGTCCGTATTGACGATACAGGTCGTCGGTCGAGCCGCGTTGTTGCCGCGCCTTGCCAACCAGCCGCTCTGCTTGTTTCACGATTTCCGCCACCTTGGGATCATGAAAGTTTGACATAGTGATCTCCTGTTTGTGTGCTTGAAAATGAATCGCAGTTCATGCGCAAGCATGCTTGCTTATATAGGCCTTCAATTCTTCGGCACGTCGCAACACCGCGTCAAAGCCACCGGCTTCCTTGCAATAGCAAATGACCGTCTCCAGCGTCCCGAGAGCCGCATCAAACTGGCCCGCGAGCAGCTGGCAATCGGCCACGCCCATCATGTGTTGCGGCGTCAACGGGTCGATTACCGCAGCCATCGAGTACGCCTGGATCGCCGGCTCGTAATTGCCGAGACGCTGATGGCTGAGTGCCAGTCCATTGAGAAAGCGCGGCTCCGTGGGGCGGTACACCGTCAGAAATCCAAAGTAGCGGAGAGACGCCTCGTACTGCCCCTGCGAGTAGTGGTTGAACCCCAGCCCATACACCGATTCAAGCGTTTCCGGACTCAATCGCCGCGCCGACGGCAAGGCGCGCAACTGATCAATCAGTTCATTCGTGGATGAATCGCCGGATCCCTCTGCCTTTGGATCGCCCATGATCAGCTCGCAATCTTGCTGTTGGTGTCATGCTGGAGTTGAATGAGGGCCTGCATTTTTTGCAGTAGGTCCTGCATGAGGTCCTGCATCTCGCGCACCCACTCCGCCGCGTGTTCCGACAGTGCCTGATGAGTCGTTGCCAATGCATCGAGCTTTTTGGAGTCAGCGGTGTCCAGGTCGGCTTCCCGCTTGAGTGGCGCAGCAGCGACATCGCCTGCCGAGCTCACCATCTGGCTGACGCCCATGCCCATTCCCGGCCATATCATGCCGTGTGCAGCTTTCCGTTTCGACAGTTCATTGAGTTTTGCGATGTCCTCGGTTATTGCATCCATGCGCTTGCCGACTTCCTTGGTGGCCACGCCATCGGACCTCAAGGTCTCCAGCTTGCTCTCCAGGCCGGCAATCTTCTTATCAGTCGAAATACTCTTCATCGACGATTTAAGTCCGTATGCATTGCACGCGATCCCCAGGGCGCCAGCAGCTATTCCCATAGCACCGCTAATGATGGCGGCCTTGAAGTTCGCTTCAGCCGCGTCCTTCAGTTTCTGCGCGGCGCTCAGCAGCACTTCCACCTGGGCCCGAAGCTCGCTTTGGCGTATCGCCTTCTGCGCCTGGCGCGTCTTGCTTGCAAAGTCATACAGCAGTTTCATGACATCTTCGATATCCGTTTGCGTATGCTCGAAAGCAAAGCCCAGCTCCAGGATATGTGCCTGCGTTGGCCCGTCCGTTGCATTGGGCGGCGACAAATCAGATTCAGCGACCGAAGAAGGCGGCGGCGGTGCTTGATCGGATTGCCCGCTTCGTGGCGCAGACAGTTTCGGGTCACCGATACCATCGAGATAATAGATATTTTGAGTACTTGTAACGCTGCTTACCATGTTGTCCTCCGTTATTCGAAAGTGAGGCGGGCGAGAAATTCCTGGCGACCGCCGAGGTCGTTGCCGCAGGTTGCCCGTGGGAGCATTTCTCGCACCGCCGTTTGAACCACTCTATTCATTTGCAGACGCATTACACGGTTGAGCCTGTTGACCCGATATTGTCGATCAGCTGCAGGTGGGTCTCGCTATTCGTGGTGAGCATCCGGATACAGTTGCTCATCATTTCTTCGACGGCTTGCATGATCTTCTTCAAGTCCTCGCGGCCCTCTTCCATCATCTTTTGCAGTTTGAGCAGCAATGCCTCCAGCTCTTTCTTTTGCGCCATGGCTCTATCCGCCGAGTGCTGAGCGTCGGCAGCCTGGATCTGCATGGCGCCGTGGCCCACCTGGGTCGCGCCTGCGGTAATGCCCGCTCCTGCTTGCATTGCCCTGCCGACCTTCATCGCCATTGCCGCAAATTTGCTGAGCTTGTCCACTGCCTGCGTCATCGCAGCGCCGCCTGTCATGACCGTCGCGACCACCATGACGGCAAGCGACGCGGCGATCGTAAAAGCCATGTTCAGCCACATCGCGGTATCCTTGGCGGCGCCGGAAAGTTCGGCGATACCACCTGCCAGATTTCCCATCAGTTGCGGATCGACTGCAAGAGCCGCTCCCCCGGTGACGACGGTAGCGGCCACGGTAGCCAGGATCTTGCCGAGGGATTTCGCCTTTTCCTCATCCATGCCGAAGCTGACGAGCATTTTTGTCATGAGGTCGGATAACCAAGCGGACGGCTCCAGCGCCGGACCTCCGCATTCCTGGCTGATCGCACTCGCCAGAGTCAGCGTCGTCCCGGCAAGAAGAATGACGGAAACCGCCAGCAGTGGCGCGGCAGCGCCACCCGTTACCGCGGTCGCGACAGCGGCAAGCGCGGTACAGATCGCGGCGGCGATAAAGGAGAAGATCTTGGTAAGCCAGCCGAAAATGCCGCCCGCCTTGTCCTTCTCCTGCGCCTCCTTGCATTTATCGACCCACTCCTGGATCTTCTTCATTGCGCGATCATTGATGTCTTGCGTTTTCTTGCGATCGATTTCCAGCCCGTCCTTGCCGGTTTTAATCTGCTCGTCGAAGGTTTTCGATCGCAAGGCGGTCAGCAGAATGGCCATGTCATCCGTCGTAAAGCCTAACGTCGGCAAATCCAGCTCCGGCGCATCCGGCAACGAACCCGTGCCCGATTCCCGGTCGACTCTGCGTGACAATACGACTAGTTCATCGAGCAGTGCCGTCGAATCAACCTCTCCCGAGCCGTTCGACCGGCCGGCGCCGATAATCGCCGAGACATCGCTTGCATACGGCGACGCAGCGGAACTGTTACTTACTGTTTGAGCCATGATCTCCCTCTCTGTCTTTCGATTTGCGTTCGTTTGCGACCAGTGAATCCAGCATCGCCTGCGCGCGTGCTTTCAGGCCCGCATACCGTTCATCGCGAGACTGCAGAATCACGAATCCCAACGCCTCTTTCGCATCGTCCACGCGCCCCAGCGGAATCATGCATTCCGCGGTATGAAAGGTCGGTACCGGGTCACGCATATCCATGACGGAAGCAATCGAGTAGTACTGAATCGCGTCCTCGTAGCGCTTCAACATATGCAAGCTGGCGGCAAAGGCGCTGACAAAGCGCCGCTCCCACTGGTTATGGATTACCAGAAAACCGAACGCTTTCATCGCATCCGAATAGCGCCCCTGCTTGTACAAATTCGAGCCGAGCGTGTACACCACTTCGTAATCCGTCTCGGTGTAGCCGTACACATCGCCCAAAGTGCCGCCATTGTTGAACAGTTCGCTCACTTGCTCGGCCAGTTTTTCGACTGGAAATTGCATGCTTTGCATATCGACCTTCCCTGTTTTTCCCTCGGCTCGCGCTGTCAATGCATTGCGCAGGCGCCGCTTTATGCCAGATTGCGGATGATGGAGTCCAGCACGTCCGAGTACTTCTTGATGAAGTTGGACATGATGTCGAAGCCCTCGTTGCGCTTATTCATCACGCTTTGCAGACGCAGCGTATCCATCTGTTGCAAGTTGCTGAGAGCGTCGATCGTGCTCTTGAGCTTGCTGATGGCGCCGTCGACGTCTCCTTTTGTCCGGTCGCCGCACATGCCGTGCCCTTGCCAATTAAGATGATTGCCACTCCCCCCCTCATTTGTATCTCGCTGTCCCATAGGGGTATTAAACAGATTGTCTACACCGGCAGCAGTCAATGCCTCATTGACGTCCGTCTCCAGCTGGTAGTCACCTGCGCTCCATGGCCCTTCACCTCCTACCGCATCTCTGACCTTGTCACCCGGTTTGGCATCGCTCGCAAATTTTGCTTGAATCGCAGTGACTGCACTGAGTGCGGTGTTCAGGTTGGCGATAGCTTGATTGCGTTTATGGATTTGCTCGGCCTGTTGCGTGACCACGTTATCCAGTTCGCCGACGCGCTCCTGCTGGACCAACAGCATCCACTGCTCCACATTCAGCGTCGACTGGAGCTCAACGCCGTCAACTTGAACAAATTGCGATCCCATGGTGATGCCAATATCATTAGCCATGATTTACTCCTCCGCTTTTCCTGCGCCTGCGCGCAAAACAACTCAAGTTTTTGGATACCCATCCATCTCGTGCCGCCCTTGAGTCAGGCTGCAATCAAGAGAAATTTTTCGTAGCCGAACAGGTGGTGAAGTTTCCGTCCGGGAGTTCTACAAAGCCTGTAGTGGAAGTTTTACGAATAAGGTTCCATCCCTCGGGAAGCAGCATCTCTTTACTGCAAGATGCCCGCACGACGCGGACAATTTGGCGCGGGCAGCCAGGGAAGATCGATCGTGGGAGCGGCTCGCGACGCCCGGATGCAGCCAATTGTTAATGTTGTTAATAGCGGTCGACCGAACTCTATTCGTTTTTCTTCCACCAAGCGCTAATCAGTCAGTCAATCAAGCAACGCAACACCATGTCCACTGCGAACATCAACGGCATATCGACCATCAGCACCGTCCGGGTGGAGCATGCTGTCGACGTTCTGTCCGCGCAATCGCACTTTGATCAGGTTCCGGCGCAGGGCGCCGGCGTTCCTGGCCAAAAATTCAATCTTACCGATGCTGCGGAAGAGCTTGGATTCGCGCATCAAGAACGTGCGGAAGACAAGAAACTCGACGAGTTCGAACTGACCCATCCGCAAGCTGATATCGTTCAGCGGGCAGCCAAGATAGAAGAATTACTGCAAATCCTGGGAAAGAGCTCCAACGCGGAGGATGCGGCAAGTTTCGCGGCGCGTCTGATCGACATTGCAGGGCAACGCCTGTCCCTGCTCGCGGCCGTACGCAATTTCAGTCGCGACCCAACCAGGCAATATCTGGCACTCGAGCATGCCTATCACATGGCACGCGCCAATGGAAGCAACCCCGACGTCGTCGAAGCCTTGCGCGACGCCGTCGAGTGGATGCACGCACTGCATGCGCCCACGATACGAGCCGACATCAACACGGTCGCAGAAGCGACGGCCTTCAGCCAGGAACCGGCGGCAGCGGACATGTTTCGCACCACTTACCGGGACGCGGTTTTGGGGCAGGCCACATTCTCTGCCACACTTGCCCTGGTGCTCGAACGCTTCGGCGATGAACTTGAACGCGGCGTCGATCTCCTGCGCAAGGCGCTAGGCTCCGACCTGGCATCGATCCGCCCCTCGTCCGAACCGGAACGCCTGCACGCCATCCTGCAGGACCTGTATCAGCTGTCCGCCGCGGTGGCCGTACTACAGCGCTGTCGCAACATAGTGGAATGGCTGAAGCGCGCCTATCCGGTGCTGAATCTGAAGCCCGTCGTGCTCATGACGGACCTGGTGAAGTTCACCGCGGAGCAATGGATCGAGAGTCATTACGTACTCCGACTAATACAAAAGTATGGGTTGGACATAATCGATGAAAAATCGAATGAGGCCGGTATACACTCAAATAACGGATCGAAACACTCGAATGGAGAAGAACCGGATGAAGATGATCCCGGCGAGTTTGATGACGATGAGCCGAAAGCCCAGGTCTTGTTTTTGAATGGCGTCCTGGACATTCTGCGCAGCCTGCCCCCGAAGATATTTTCCGGCGACGAGCAAAGGCTGCAGACCATCGCGGCAGTGCAGCAGTTGATTGATAGCTTACTTCTGGCGGAGGGGCAATGAATCTTGAAGTCATGTCCTCGTCAGGGAGCGCAGCAGGCGAAGTGAGCTGGATACCGTATGGCACGGAGAGCATGATGCTCGATCTGGAGAACGGGCGCTGGCTGATGCTGGATAAAACGGTGGAGGAAGAGCACATCATGAGCCTGTTTGCACCGTGCCCATGGACTCTCTTCGAAGCGGCGGAACAAGGACTGCGCAACATCAGCTTGCGCAAGCGGCCTGCCCCCGCGATTGCCTTGGGCGTGCACAGGAATGCACTGGTGCTCAGCATGAACTTGGGGCGCAACCCGCCGAATACGACGCTGCTGGACGCGGCCATGCAGTCTCTGTTGCGATTTCTGGAAGTCTGCCTCAAGTCGTAAGGACCTATGTCATCGTCGTCGGCTGATTGAATCCGACATTGCAAGGAAAACTCGAATGGCTTTGTCTCCCGTCAAGAATAGCCCAGGTACGGACCTTGACAGCATCTTTTCAGAGCGGGGCGTTGAAGGCATGCTGCCCGGCCCGGAGCATGACTTCAGGCTACCGGACATCAATTTGCTGCAGCCGGCGGAAGTCGTCATTGCCTCGCAAATCGACCGCATGCTTGGCCGCTCCAATATCGAGGACATTGTGCTGACAGCCATTCAACCGCGCGTATTGAATCGTCTGCTGTTGCGACCGGAACGCTTTAATGCGGCCGTGGCAGCGCTGGGGCATTCGCTGGAAGCGCTGTGCCATTCGCATGACGGCAGGGAAAGCATCGCTCCTCAGTTGGCTGCCCGCGCCCATGCCGTATTGCAGGAAGAAATCGGCTTGCGCAAATTACTCGATTCGTTCCGCAACGCTTTGCTACAAGCCTAGAGGGTGTCATGCAAACTTTTGATCCACACTGCATCGAAGCGCTCCAGATACTGTCCCATCAGTATCTGCGTCAAGGCAAAGCCGATCGCGCCGAGCCCTTGCTGGAATTGCTGGTAGCGGTAGAACCCGTGAATAGCGAAATACGGCTGGCCCTGGCTTATGCGTTCTTGTGCAACGGCAGGCCCGTCGAGGCGCTCAAGACGCTGGCTGCTCTCCAGGTTTCGCGCCACGCGGTAGCGCATTTCCTGCGCGGCCGGGCCCTGGCGCAGACCGGCAGGCCTCAGGATGCACGCACGGAATTCGCGCGCTACTGCATGCTGTACAAGCAGGCAGCAAGCCGCACAATGCCGGTCGGCCCGGTTAACGTCCCAAGCACCACGCGAAGGCAATAGCGATGGAACGACTACTTCAAACATCGCAGCGCCTGGTCCTGGCCGCGTCCCAGCGAGCCGACATCGTGTTTGCCGTCATCCTGATTGCTGTCGTGTTCATGCTGATTCTGCCACTGCCGACTGGCGTGGTCGATGTCTTGATCGCACTGAACATTGCGGCATCCGCGTTGTTGCTGATGGTGGCCATGTATCTTCCCAATCCGCTCGAATTCAGCTCGTTTCCCTCGGTTCTGCTGATTACCACCCTGTTTCGCCTGGCACTCTCGATTGCGACCACCCGCCTCATTCTGCTGCAGGCGGACGCGGGACATATCATCCAGGCCTTCGGCGATTTCGTGGTCGGCGGCAATCTGGTAGTAGGTCTGGTGGTATTCCTGATCCTGACCATCGTTCAATTTATCGTCATCACCAAAGGCGCGGAACGCGTTGCGGAAGTGGCTGCCCGCTTCTCGCTCGATGCCATGCCGGGCAAGCAAATGTCGATCGACGGCGACATGCGCGCCGGCATGATCGACAAGAACGAGGCGCGCGACAGACGTGCGAAGGTGGAAAAGGAAAGCCAGCTCTACGGGGCCATGGACGGGGCGATGAAATTCGTCAAAGGCGATGCGATCGCGTCCATCATCATCGTTGCGGTCAACCTGATCGGCGGCCTGCTCATCGGCACCGCGCAACACGATCTCAGCGCCGGCGCCGCGATGCGCGTCTATTCGGTGCTGACTGTCGGCGACGGCCTGATTGCGCAGATACCGGCACTGTTTATCGCGATTACCGCCGGCATCATCGTCACGCGCGTCACCAACAGCGACAATACCAAGAGCAATATCGGCCGCGACATCTCGAATCAGATTCTGGCGCAGCCGCGCGCGCTATTGCTGGTTGCGACAATTCTCTTCGGATTCGCATTCGTTCCCGGCATGCCGTCCGCGGTGTTTGCCGCGCTGGCGGTCGCGGCCGGTGGGGTCGGTTTTGTATTGTTCAGGACCTCGAAGCTCGTCATGACGGATGACAAGGGAAAACCCGTGCCGGCGATGGCGCGCTCCGGCGACCTGGCGCCGACCCGGCCGGAAAATGCGGAGGAAAATTTTTCCTTGACGGTGCCGTTGATGATGGACGTGTCGCAAGAACTGGAAGCGCTATTCGAGGCCGATTTGCTCAATACCGAATTGCTGAGCGTGCGCAAGGCGCTTTACTTTGATCTTGGCGTGCCGTTTCCCGGAATTCATCTGCGCTACAACAAGAATCTGCCGCCGGAAACCTATGCGCTTCTGGTACATGAAATTCCGGTCACGCAGGGCCGCATACGGCCGGGCTATGTGCTGGCGCGCGAAGCCGACAAAACACTGACCGACCTGGGCATCCCTTTTGAAGAAGACAAGTTATTCCTGCCCAATATTCCGACACGCTGGGTGGCGGCGGAGTACGGCGATCAGCTGCGCACCTATAGCGCGCAATTCATGGAGCCGCTGCAAATCCCCATTCATCACATGGCGGTCGTGCTGAAGCGCTATGCCGGCGAGTTTATCGGGGTACAAGAGACACGCTTCCTGATTTCGAAGATGGAAGAGAAATTCCCCGACCTCGTGAAGGAATTGCAAAGACTGATGTCACCGCAAAAAATCGGCGAGATCCTGCAACGGCTGGTATCGGAAGGCGTTTCGATTCGAAACCTTCGCGGCATTGCCGAGGCGATGATCGAATGGGGACAAAAAGAAAAGGATTCGGTCTTGCTGACCGAGCATGTGCGTACAGCCCTCAAGCGCCAGATTTCCTATAAATGCGCATCCAAGCAGTCCTTGCTTCCCGCTTACATGCTGTCGCCCGGCGTCGAAGATGCCGTGCGCAATGCGGTCCGACAGACATCGGCCGGCAGCTACCTTGCCCTCGACCCGGCTCTGTCGCGCGCCATTGTCCACAACATCAAGCGCGCGGTTGGCGATTTGTCGGTGGTCAGTCAGTTGCCGGTACTTCTCACCAGCATGGATATACGGCGTTATGTTCGCAAAATCATAGAACAGGATTTGTTCGAGCTGAACGTCGTCTCGTACCAGGAACTGTCCCAGGAAGTGAATATTCAACCTCTGGCGCGGATCGACTTGCATAGCACGCCCGAGCCTGTACCGTGACCAATTGTATCGCCCGGCACTTGTCCGACATTTGCCCGTAAACCGAGCATTATTTTGAAGAACACACATCATGCTTGAACTACGCATCTTAGACGGTTTGCAAGCCGGCGCTCGACTGAAGCTGCCGGATGGCCAATACCTGATTGGCGATAGCGATGACTGCGACATCGTCCTCGTTGGTCATGGCATCGAAGCTGCCGCCCTGCAGCTCTCCGTCGACGGCGAGACCGTCCTCGCAACGCCGCGCCAGACCGGCTGCGGCGTGCGCTCCAATGAAAGCGCTGCCGAAGAATTCCGACTGGCACCGGGGCAAGCGTTTCATGTCGCGGATATCTGGCTTGCGGTCGACATGGAAGACAAGCCGTGGCCGTCCAAGCGCTCATGGCTGGAGCAGCCCGAGGCGATGATCGCCGATGCAGACGCAGACGCGCCGCAGCAATTGCCTGCTGGTGAAGCGCTGCACCTCGCCGCAGAGAATGCGGGTGCGGCCTCCGTGATGTCCGCCACCCCGGATGCTGCGCCTCCGCGGGTCGGCCGCTGGCTTCTTGTCGGATGTGTTGCGACAATTGCCTGCGGAAGTGCATTGGCTTACGTCATGAAGCCGACATCGGAACTCGATCCGAAACTAAAGCCGGAGATCAGCAAGACAGCAGCAAGAACCCAGGATGCTGTCCGCGCTTCGGAACCGATGGTGATCGAACCCAAACCGGCGGTGCCTGCCACACCCCATGAATCGAGATCGGCAAGCAACGCATTACCCGAACTCGAGCAGAGCCTGGTGAATCACAAGTTGAGCAAGCAGCTTCAGGTTATCGATGAAGGTAACGGCATCCGGATTAGCGGCGAGCTGGACAGTGAGCAACAGCAGGTGCTTGAAGCAATCCTGGTCCCCTTTGTCAAAAAGTATGGAGACATGCTGGCGATCAACGCGAGCATTATTCCTCCGGCCAGGAATCTCCCGTTCGGGATAACGCAAATAGCCTCGGGCCCGCTGCCTCACATTGTCACCGACGATGGTGTGCGGATGTTCATCGGGGCTAGTTACAAAGGCTTCAGGCTGGCGGCGGTCAGGGATCACAAGCTCATGTTTTCCGGCGAGCGCCCTGTGGAGATCGACTGGTGAACATGGACATGGATCAGCACGCGGGCATGCCATCACCGGGGCCGACCAGCCTGGCATGGGCCTTGAACGATGCCATCGACACTGCCGCGGTGGTAAAGGTCCGGGGCCGGGTGCGGGAAGTGATCGGTACCATCATTCGCGCTGCCGTGCCGTCGGCGCGCATCGGCGAGTTATGCACACTTGGCACGCCGGGAGAGGATTTTTCGCTGGAGGCCGAGGTCATCGGCTTTACAGAAGGCGATGTGCTGCTGTCCCCTATCGGTGACTTGCAGGGCATCTGCTCGACAACCTTTGTCACGTCCACCGGAGATATTCATCGCATCGGCGTCGGCCCGCATCTGCTGGGCCGCATCCTGGACGGCTTCGGGCGCCCGATTGACGGACAGCAGAATGAGGCCGAACCGGAAGCCTACTATCCGGTCTATGCCGAGGCGCCGAATGCGCTGACTCGGCAGATGATTTCCCGGCCGCTGTGCATGGGTGTGCGTGCGATCGACTCTCTCCTGACTTGCGGCGAGGGCCAACGCATCGGTATCTTCGCCGCGGCCGGCGGCGGCAAGAGTACGCTGCTCGGCATGCTTGCCAAGAATGCCGACGCCGATATCGTCGTGATCGCGCTGGTCGGCGAACGCGGGCGTGAAGTCCGCGAATTTATTGAGCGCGAGCTGGGCCCAAATTGGCGTGAGCGTGCCGTAATCGTGTGCGCCACCTCCGATCGCGCTCCGCTGGAGCGTGTCAAAGCCGGATTTGTCGCGACCTCGATTGCAGAATATTTCCGCGACCAGGGCAAGCGGGTGCTACTGCTGATGGACTCGGTAACCCGCCTGGCCCGGGCACAACGCGAAATTGGCCTGGCGGCCGGCGAGCCGCCCACCCGGCGCGGCTTCCCGCCGTCGGTGTTTGCGTTTTTGCCGCGACTGATGGAACGTGCCGGTTTTAACGACAAGGGTTCTATCACCGCCTTCTATACGGTATTGGTGGAAGGCGACGACATGAACGAACCGGTCGCCGACGAAACACGTTCCATTCTCGACGGCCACATCATCCTTTCCCACAAACTGGGTGCGGCCAATCATTATCCGGCGATCAGCATCCTGCATAGCGTGAGCCGCGTGATGCCAGCGATCGTGAGCCCCGAGCATCGGGCCTGGTCACAGAACCTGCGCAAGCTGATGGCCAAATTCGAGGAAGTCGAATTACTGCTGCGCATAGGCGAGTACAAGCGCGGATCGGATGCCGTGGCCGATATCGCCATTGACCGCAACGATGCCATCAATGCCTTCCTGTGCCAACAACCCGAGCAGGCGTTTTCCTTTGACGACACGCTCAATCAGTTGAAGGCATTGGCGACATGAATCCCATCCGTCGCATCGTTCAGCTGCACAAGCGCCGCCAGCAGGAGGCGGAATCCTTTCTGCTGAAGAAACAACAAGAACTTGCAGCGTGCAAGGAGGAGCGGGAGCAATGCCGCGCGGCGCTCGAGAAGTACTGCACGGAAGCCGTTGAGATGGTCCGCGCCATCAATGCCCGTCTCTTTGGATGCGTGGTGAACAAGCAGCAAGTGGATCTATGCAATGCGCAGTTGGTCGCCATCTCACGCAGACGCGTCGAACTGGAAGCCGCACTTGCACAAGCCGGCAAGGCCGTCGATGCGGCAACACAACAAGTCGCCGACGCTCGTAACGCCTACAACCGGCAAGCGGCACGAACCGAGAAATATGTCGATTTCGAAAAAAGGCTGGACAAGGCGGCGGCCCTCGGCTTGCTAAGGAAAGAAGAATTGGAGCTTGAGGAAATAATCGGAGCAAAGCGATGAGCGCAATTGAAACCCGTGGCAATCAGAACAGCGACGCAGTCGACAGCCCGGCACTCACCGTCGCCGGCACCGATCCGGCCAGGCGACTGTCGCCGCCAGACGCATTCGCGGCTGAGAATTTTTCCAATGCGTTGAATCGGCGCGCCCCCCTTCCTGCCGACGCAGATGTGCGCGACGGTCCTCTTTTTGATTTGCTGGCCCAACTGCCTTGGCCGGACAGCACGCAGGGGCAAGGACAATCGCCGAACGATGCGGCGCTCCAACCCGCGTCAGTCACCGGCGGTGAGATGATCTATGCCGCCGCGCCGCCATTGCCGGCCAATGCCGAGCCGTCCCTTGCGACGACCACGCGCGGCCGGCACGTGCCAGTACAAGACGGTTCGCCAGACACCGTCCCCCAAACCGAGCTCACGTTCCCCATGGAGCGAAAAATCAGCAGAAAGAGCAACGCAATCGATGTCGATCGGGTGCCGGATGCGCCGCCGGCCATTTTCCATTTCACACAGCACTTGCCAGCTGCCGTCGACCCGAGCGCGGCTCAATCGGCCTATTCCGACCCGGCCAGGACCGAGCTGAAAATGCAGGAGTTTCATCACCTGATATGCCAGATGGGCGCGCAAGTGGCGATCGACAACCGCCGTTCGGAGGTCGCCGTATCGTTAAGCCATGCCATGTTTTCCAGTACACGCCTGAAAATTCGCGGAGACAAGGATTCGATAGAAGTGGGCTACGAATGTGGCAGCGCAGAAGAAACGGATTGGTTCGGATCCAATGCCGATGCACTGGTACAGCGACTGAGCGCAAGCCTGCAGCGGCGCGTCACGATTCGGCCGGAGGCCGATCAGCGCGCAATGTAAGAGCCTGTTCTGCCAAACACGACGATCATGAAAAATATATTGCTGGCCTGGGAAGATGAACTGGTTGCCGCAAATGCCGAAAGCGCGACAGACAAGCGCGCCCGGTCTGGCGGCGTCGTTTCTCTTCCGCCGCCCAGGCATGAGATCAGGGAACAGATCGGAAATGAAATGTGCAGCATGCGACCGCGCCTGCGCAGCGTCGATAAGGACGCAGTGGCGGCAATCAACCAGTTGGCCGTCGGGCGTCGCTGGTCGGGCCTAGGGCGCGATCCAATATGGAACCTGGCGCTGACCGGGCCGGTCAGCTCGCCGCAAAGACCGGCCGATATCCTGCTGGCCGCGAGCTGGGAAGGCGTCCACTGCGTTCTCGCCCTTTCCTACGCATCGGCGGAGACTTTGCTTGAGGTCAAGTGGGGAGACATGGCATTGAATGAGGTGCCGCCCGATTTGGCGCTGGCGCTGCTGCAAGATGCTGTCGACGAATTGAGCCGCGACCTCGCAGGCGAAGAACTGGGTCCGATCCGCATCGACGGTTGGGCCACTGCCGAGCAGGCTTGCGCAGTGCCATTTGCCATGGACCTGAGGATGACAAGGCACGATGGCGGCGATCCGGCCTCCGCCCGCTTGCTGACCGATCTGCAGGGCTTAACCAAGCTTGCCCGGCTTGCCGCGCGCGCCGAAAGCGAGCCGCCCAAGGCAGAGCCGTGGGCCGGTCTGCCGATCTTGCTGACCCTGGAGCTCGGCTGGGTCGATATGACACTCGACGAAATTGCCACTATCCGGCCGCAAGACGTGCTGCTGCCAGATGGATGGTGGAGCGGCAAAGGCAGGAAAGATTTGTGCATTCGCATCAGCCCGAAGCTTGGGATCGGGGCGCAGTTCACCATCGACGAACATCTACGTGCAACGACAAAGGTAAAGAGAATGGAACAAGACGACTCCCTCGTACAGCATCCGGGCAATGCACAGCTGCCAACCAATAGTGCTTTGCCTGCCGTTGAATCGGGCGTGGCCGAACTGGCCGACATCCCGTTACGTATTACTTTCGATCTGGGTGAACGCCATATTCCCTTGCGTGAACTGGCGTCGATTGCGCCCGGCCACTTGTTCGATCTCGGCCTTGCGCCGGACAGCGCAGTGAATTTGCGCATCAATGGCGTTCGCGTGGGCGAAGGCGAATTGGTGGAAATCGGTGGCCGCATTGGCGTCGCGGTCATGCGTATCGCCGCCCCGCACTGATGAAAGCCGTCGATCCCATCTCACTGACGCTTTTGCTGGCGTTGCTTGGCCTGTTACCGCTGTTCCTGGTCGTGACCACCTCGTTCCTGAAAATCTCGACGGTCATCATCCTGGTGCGGAACGCTCTTGGCGTACAACAAGTGCCGCCGAACATTGCGCTTTATGGGCTGTCCATCATACTCAGCCTGTACGTCATGACACCGGTGGTGAATCAGGTCAGCGATGCGCTGCGCGACGAGCCCGGCGGCGTTACCAGTGTTGCGTCCATCATTCATGTCAGCAGCATCGGCGCCGAACCCATACGCAATTTTCTCTTCAAGCACAGCAAGCCGGAGCAACGCGCATTCTTCATCAATACCGGCAAGCGCATGTGGCCGGAAGAACAAGCAAAACAGGTCAAGGAGACGGATTTCCTGGTGCTGATGCCCTCGTTCGTGATCGGCGAGCTGACAGCGGCATTCGAAGTCGGCTTCCTGCTCTACCTGCCCTTCATGATCATCGATCTGATCGTCTCGAACATTCTGCTGGCCCTGGGCATGATGATGGTGTCGCCATCCACCATCGCCCTGCCCCTCAAGCTGTTTTTATTTGTCATGGTGGACGGATGGACGCGCCTGTTGCAGGGCCTCATCCTGTCGTACGCCTGAGGATCACTGCATGCCCAACAACCTCGCACACTACGCAACGCAAGCCCTTTACCTCAGCCTGATGCTGTCACTGCCGTCGATCCTGGTCGCGGCAGCGGTCGGGACACTGTTTGCCATCGTCCAGGCGCTGACGCAAATACAGGAGCAAACGCTTTCCTACGTTGCCAAGCTGGTTGCCACATTTGCCACCCTGCTCCTCACTCTGCGCTGGATGTCTATTGAAATCTATCAGTACGCCACAATCCTGTTCGGCCTGATTCCCGGCGTGGGCGCCAGCTGATGCTCGACGTGCGCGCCATTGAACTTGCACTGGTCAGCTTTGGCATAGGGCTGCCGCGCATTCTGGTGACGTTGATGATGCTGTCGTTCTTCTCGGGGAGCAACAGTACACCCTTCATCCGCACCTGCGTTACGGCCACCTTTGTCCTTCCGGCGCTGCCGCTGCTGATTGGGCAGGTTAGCAAGGAAGAGATCGAGGCAGGCTGGATATGCATGAGCATCGTGAAGGAGGCTGCCGTCGGGCTGTGTCTCGGCTTTGCCATTGCCATTCCTTTTTGGGCGGCCGAAGCCATCGGATTTGTCATCGATAACCAGCGCGGCGCGTCCACCTCCACTATGCAGAATGCCACCAGCGGAAACGAGTCCTCCCCGCTAGGCATCTTTGTGAATCAGGCGTATCTGGTCTTGTTCCTGTCGCTGGGCGGTTTGCCCCTTGTCCTCGGAGCTATCTATGAAAGCTACGCCGTGTGGCCGGTGGCGGCGGTGCTGCCGAAATTTTCCGCTGAGTTCGCGCCGCACTACCTGGGACTGTTCGATAAGCTGATGCGCACAGCGATCGTATTCGCCGCGCCGGCCATGATTGCGATGCTGTTGAGCGAGCTTGCGCTTGCCATCGTGAGCCTGTTCGCACCGCAAATGCAGGTGTTCTTTCTGGCGATGCCGATCAAAAGCGGCATCGCCTTGTTTGTGTTGCTGATTTATTTTCCGACCTTGCTTCACTATCTCGGCACGACCTTCGCAGACATGCCGGTCCTGGTCAAGACACTTGGCGGTTTCATGCGATGAGTGAAAAAACCGAACAACCCACCCCCAAGAAACTGGACGATTCGCGCGAAAAGGGTGATGTCGCGCACAGCAAGGACGCACCGAAATCCTTGCTGGTATGCGCGTGCCTCATTTACCTGATCTTCTACGGACCGCGTGTCGCGGAGTCGGCGGCGAACCTGATACGGTGGAGCGGCACCAGCGCGTACGGCCCATTTCCCGCCGCATTGAAGGAAATCCTGGAGGTTTCCATCCAACTCCTGATCGACACGATGCTCCCGTTTGTCGTGATCGTGGTGCTATCCAGCGTGTTCGGCGATATTCTTCACGTCGGCGTGATCTTCGCGCCGGAAAAAATCAAACCCAGCCTCAACAAATTCAACGTCATCAACAACGCCAAACAAGTCTTCTCGGCGCGGAATCTTCTTGAAGGGTTGAAATCCATCCTGAAAGTCATCGTGCTTGCCTGGGTTCTCTGGGCCATCATCCAGGAGAACATCGGGACACTGGCCCTGGTTCCTCCAGCCGGCATGGATGCGCTGGCGTCCGCCTTCGGCAAGATGCTCAAGGCCATGTTGCTGGCGACCGCCCTGTTGTTCAGCATTGTCGCCGGTGCCGACATCATGCTGCAGCGCTTCTTGTACATGAAGCGAAACAAAATGTCCAAAGATGAAGTCAAGCAGGAAAGAAAGGACATGGAAGGCGATCCGCACATCAAGAGCCATCGCAAGCAACACCATCGTGCACTGGCCGAAGAGTCGAGGCGTCAAATGGTGCGCGATTCCACAGCCGTCGTGGTTAACCCGACCCACTTTGCCGTAGCGCTGTATTACAAGGAAGGCGACACGCCATTGCCGGTCGTCGTGGCCATGGGCGAAGGAAGTTACGCAAAAATCATCGCACAGGACGCACGCGACGCCGGCGTTCCTGTGATTCAGAATATTTATCTTACCCGCTCACTCATCAGCGACGCCAGGCTCGACGATTATGTGCCAGCCCATCTGTTGGATGCCACGGTGGAGGTGTTGCGCGCGGTGAGGGATATGGGGCCTGCCTGGTAGCCAGGCTCTTTTGAACCGTGTGCTTTACCCTGGCCTGCAATGCAGGACCAGTGCGGAAATCATGAACTCCATGACAACTCCTTCAGAAGCGATCAACCAGTTCACTCGAGAGGAATGCAATGCTGAATTTTGAACGAACCTTTGACCAGGGCAGACATTTATTTACCCATCCAATAGGATCGACCGCCAGCGAAAGCGAAAAGGCCTGTAGAACAAGTATTGCCTCGCTTGCCGAAGAAGCCAAGGCAGGAAACGACGATGCCATTGAAATGCTGATCAACTTTTCTGCGGGCGCGAATCACTCGGAGATTCGTCAACTGGCAGAGCAATCACTCATCGATCTCTATACGGACCCGACGGTGAGCGATCATACGAAATCGCAGATCGAAGAACAGGCACTTGCCTTCCATGAGTTGACAGAAAAAGCCAACGCTGCCCCAAAAGAGAATAGCGGCTTTGTGCCGCACGAAATATCGGCGCAAATCCTATATCTGGCAGGACAACGAGCACATAGCCTGAATCAGCGGAATACGGAAGACATGATTAATGCGCGTTTGCGCGGGCAGGTGTACAGGCATGGCAATGCTCCAGAAGAGGACAAGGACTTGCTGTCGCGCGGCAGATTGGTATTCGGCCATGAACTGATCAACGGCAGCAAGCAGCTGCGGCACCTCAGACCACATGAGACCTGTCTCGATCTCGCCAATCAGGCCGGATTCAAAAAAGCGATCGGAGAAATCAAATCTCATCTGAAACAGGGCGCTCCCGCCACGATCTTTGTCAACACGGGCGGGCACTGGGTGCCTTTGATTTTGCAACGAAATCGGGGCGACAAGATCAATTGTCACGTTGTCGATAGCAATCATCAGGACGGAAGCAAACTGTCCGAGCAAATCGAAAGTGGATTAAAAGAGGCTCTTGACGATCAGATGGGAAAGTTTTATTTCAAAGACGCATCGATGCAGACCTGTACCCCCAACGCATGCGGCCCGTTGGCAATGCGCCTGCTGTTCGTTCTCGATAGCATGTCTGGCATCGATTCTCCCGATTTTGATATGCCGGCCGCCATCGAGACAAGTATCAACGCGTGGAACGAGCTGGACGAAAAACAGCAAAATGCAACGGTGACGGGAATACGCGCCGAGCTCCTCGGCGCGACTGTGCGAGCCGTGAACGCTGACGATTAAGGAAGCAGGTATTGCTTCAGGCAGAAAGAATTGCCGTTATCTCTCACGACGAGTTTGCCGGACGGCGACCTGAATTCACCTGTTCTGCCCTCATTCAACATGGCGGTGCATGCGGCAAGACGGCCTTGACGACGCGCTGGCCGTACCGCGGAAGAGCTTGTTAGCAAGCGCTAATATTTATTCCCTTGCGGCGGAGTCGAGCTTAAGCTGCCTCTGTAGGTTCAATTTCGTTTCGCCTCCTGGAACGATTCTCCGCTGGCGAAAAGGCCAGCGGCTTTTTTTGGAAGGCCATTCAAAATGTCCCTGCATGATCCCATCTCGGAGCTGCGATGCTTGAAAAAACCAGCTGAGCAAGAATGAGGTTCCTCTTCTGGATGCTCGCCATCCTGAGAACGCGGTCAAGTGACTGGTTCGGCCGTCGCCCCCGTTACTAACGCCCCAAATAATTTGCACACCCAGCCCGAAGACCAGCTCTTGCCATGCTTTGTATCGAACCCGTCAAACCTGAACATGCAGAAAGCCTTCATGCTGCAATAGACAGCGTTGCGAAGGAAGTCCCCTATCTGGGTATTGCCGCCGCGCCGCCCATCAATTGGTTCGTCGATCAACTTCACTACCATAGCAATTCCGGACATCCGTTCTTTGTCGCTCTTGTCGAACAAAAGCTTGTTGGCTGGTGCTCCGTCATCCCGATCCAGATCGTTCGCATGCGATACACCGGCCAGTTATACATGGGTGTTCTGCGTGGCTGGCGCGGCCATGGCATCGGCGAGTCGCTGCTGAATACGGCCTTGGGCAATGCTTGGGAAAATGGACTCTGTCGCGTCGAACTGGAGGTCTGCCGCAGTAATACGAACGCGGTTCGACTATATAAGCGGCTGGGATTCGTCCTTGAAGGAGTGAAACGAAGGGCATTCCATGCAAACCATGAATTCGACGACTTGCTGTGCATGGCTTTGCTTCGTCACATGGAAGAGGCTGCGACAGCTTCATCGCCTTTGCGGGAGCGAGGAAGCATCACGCTTAATCATCCGGTACTGAACATTTCTGCAGACGGATGACTCATAGGATCAACGTGAACGATACAATTTCTGCCCGCTCGTTTGGCCGCATACAGGCAACGATCCGCCTTGGCGACCAACCCGGCGATATCCGTGTTCGAATTTCCACTTGCGGTCGCTACGCCAATGCTGGCCGTAATGGGATGGTGAATCCTGTCCACTTCAAGATCTATGCTTCTCACTGCGCACAGCGCGCGCTCTGCGAATAAAACCGCGCCGGATAAATCCGTATCGGGCAGGATAAAGACAAACTCTTCCCCGCCATAGCGCGCGACGAAGTCGCTGGCGCGCCGACTAACGCCCGCCAGGACTTTTCCCATCCGCCTCAAGCATTCATCGCCAACCAGGTGACCATACGAATCATTGACCTGCTTGAAATGATCGATATCGATGATCAGCAGCGACAAGGATTGGCCGCTGCGTTGCACGCGACTGAATTCTTCCTGCATCCGCTCATCGAAGGCTTTGCGATTCGCCACGCCAGTCAATCCGTCGCGCTGCGACATGACTTTCAATTCGGCGGTGCGCGCGGTTACACGACCCTCCATATCAGCATACAGCCGTGCATTTTCAATCGAGATTGCGGCCTGCGATGCGAGCAACTGCAGCACTTCCAGACGGTTTACAGTGAAGGCGCCGGACACCGCATTATTTTCCAGGTACAACATGCCGGTCATTTCCCGATGATTCAAAATCGGGAGGCACAACAAAGAACGCAGCGCATGTCGTTGAACATAGGGATCATTGGCCAACAGTTTCTCTTGCGTCGCCTCATGAACCACGATACTTTCCCTGGTGCGCTCCACGTAATGCACGAGTGACAAGGGCAGCGGAATCTCGTCCCGGCTCGATTCATCCAGGCATATCGATTGCAGCACAGTGGCAGCGGTGTCGCCGTCTCCCTGCTCGGCTTCCAGGAACCAGCGATCGTCCTTCTTCAGCAATAACATGCCTCGTTGGGCGCCGGCACTTTCAATCACGACTTGCAGCAAACGCTTCAGCAGACGCTCCAGAACAATTTCTTGCGACAATGCCTGCGATGCTTTCATTGCGGTCGCAAAATCCAGAATACCCGATGAACTGATTTCGCTGTTGGTGGTAGACATTGTCGGATTGGCGAGCGTTGCGATTGCCTGAGCGGCGCTCGGCTCGTGCAACCATTGCGGGTAACGCTTGACAAGGTCGGCCACTTTGGCAAGCGCCCCCCAGCGGTGATAGCTCTGCTGCGCTTCCCGCAAATAAAACTGAGCCAGCGCGTCCTGTCCTAGATGCAGGTGAAATTCTCCGGCCAGTTCTTTTGCAAGCGCCTCTTCCTGCAAGAACCCGTTATCCTTCGCAAGCCGGATTGCTTGTTCATAGTGCCGCATCGCTTTCAATGGCTTGCCCGCGTGCTGCGCTAGCCTGGCTTTAACCAGAATCCATTTATTCAGAAAATTTTGCGGATTATGTTTGGCCCAGTGCTGCATCTTTTTCTGATTTTTCCTGATCTTGCGCAGATGGCCGACACGCTCGGCGAAGGACGCATCGCCCAGCACCTCCAGGCGGACCAGGGAATCGTAGAAATAGTGTTGGCTGGCCCCATAATTGCCGACGAGCCGATCCACGTACTTGCCATTGACCTCAATGGCCGCAAGGGCTTCACGATAACGGCGAAAGAAATACAGCGACAAACAGCGAAAGAAAAACAGCGTACTCGTCAGAAAATGGTCATCGGCCATCAGTTCTATTTCTTGTAGCTGCCGTTCATCGCAAATTTCGCCTTGCAGGATGGCCGGATCCTGAGATTTCCCTATCAGATTCTGCTGAAACTGCCATAGAATTTTCTGATTCTTGAAAATCGACGGCCGCTGCAATAACTCGATGGCGCCACAATATGCCGCGGTTTCTTTTTCGAGTTGCGTCAATTCATGGCCGCAAAAGAGCGCGTAAATGCAGTATAAGGTGGCTGCGTTCGCGGCCGTTTCCAGGTCGCCCGCTGCCATGCTGTCGAGGTGGATCTGCCGCAATGGATCCAGGGTAGTATGCAGCGGCTTTGTCCATGCTTCGAGGCTGCTATACACCATCAGCATCGTACGGATTTTGCTTACCACTGCCGTCGAGCGCTTCCGCAATTGCAAGGCCAGGTCGCTGAACTTTGCTCCCTGTTCCACATCGCCCAGCGCACCGCTGAGCACCATGCCATAGCCGGCAAAATTCATCGACGATACCGGGCTATGACCAAATCTCAACGTCAGGCGAATCGTCTTGCACAGAAAGAGGAAAAAGTGCGTCGGCATTCCATAATAAGCGGCCATGATGACCTTGAGCAGGATATTGCTGGCGGCGAGAATGTGCGGATCGGTCATGTCCGGTAACTGCGCCAGAGATTCGATCTCCCGCCTGCTCAGCGCCATTCTGGTTTTGATCAGATTGGTCACGATGTGAAGCCGCGTCGCCTGTTTGGGAAACGGCATACCCAACTGATGGAGTATCTCCAGCCCCTGCATCACGGCATCGTGGAATCTGTCTTCAGAGATGTACGCCTGAATCCGGATTTCATAGGCCTTGGCGAGATCCAGCACATCGCGCGCCCGCTGCAGGACGACAGCGAGGTAGCGCTCCATCAGTGCAAAATCGGCAGAGAAATAGGCAGCTTCCGCGGCGTCCAGGTGAAGCGGAAGCTGCAGCTCATAGTTTCGCTGCCAGGCCGGATCGGACATGAGTTCCATGGCCGTTTGCAAATATGCCAGCGCCGGTTTATACGCGGCGGATGTCTTGGCCCGGCGCGCCGCATCCAGATTCAGACGCGCCACATGTTCACGCTCCGTATCGTCCGTAATGAGCGCACGTCCGAGGTTGAAATGATTGACCAAATCGAATAACCGGCCTTGCTGTTCGGCCGCGGAAAGCGACTTGAGCCAGAGCCTGCCGATAGTCAGATGGATCGCCGTTTTGTCGTCTGCGCTGCCGAGCGAATAAGCCGCCTGCTGTACACGGTCATGCTGAAACCGGTACGCAGGAACCAGGTCCCGTTCGACTTCATTGTCGGATTGGCGCACATACTTGTAGTAGTCATCCAGAGGCACAATCAGCTCTTCGGCCAGAGCATCCCATAAGAGACTGGCGGCATCGGCTTCGGCCATGGCGCAAACAATGGCCAAAGTCCTTAAGTCGAACTGGTTGCCCAGGCAAGCCGCGCCCTGCAGCACCTGTCGCGTGGCGGCCGATAGTCTTTGCAGCTTCGCCACCAGCAGCTCGACGATATTATCCGTGATGTCCGCATGTTGAATCGCGGCGATATCCCATTGCCAGCAGCCCATCAGCACGTCGCCTCGCAGCATCTGCCGATCGACCAGCAATCCCAGAAACTGGCTCAAAAAGAATGGATTTCCCTGGGTTTTGCTCAAGCAGATTTGGGCCAGCGATTCGACGCCATCGGAATTGACATGCAGTGCGTCGCTCAACAGCCGCTTCACTTCTTCAAGCTGGAGCGACGGCAGTGTGATGGTTTGTATCGCCGCGCCATTCTTTTCCATTTCCTGCAAAATCAGAGGCAACGGATGGACTGGCGTGATCTCGTTATCGCGATAGGCACCGATCAATAACAAATGCGGAGTGGCCGGCGAGCGCAGCAGCAAGGACATCACCTGCAAGGTGGGCAAGTCCGCCCATTGCAGGTCGTCCAGGAAGACGACGAGCGGATGCTCCATCGATGCAAATACGCTGACAAATTTCCGGAATTCCTGATTGAAACGATTGTGCGCTTGTTCAGGCGGCAGTTCCACAACCGCAGGCTGTGCGCCGACGATCAATTCCACATTCGGAATGACTTGAATAATCACTTGCGCGTTACTGCCCAGGGCCTGCAACAGCCTTTCCTTCCAGCGCCGGATCTCCGCATCGCCTTCGGTCAGCAGATGCCGGATCAATTCTTCAAACGCCTGCGTCAAGGCCGCGTAGGGAATATCTTTCTTGAACTGATCGAATTTGCCTTCGATGAAATAGCCGCGGCGCTGCGTAATCGGCTTTTGGACTTCATGCACTAACGCGGATTTTCCGATTCCCGAGTAGCCACTCACCAGAAGCAATTCAGCGGGCCCATTGCTCGCACGTTCGAACGCTTGCATCAGCGTGGCGGTTTGTGTATCGCGGCCATAGAGTTTTTGCGGAATCTGCAGGCGACCGGAGAAATCGCTTCTGCCCAATGCAAACTCCTGGATATTGTTCTTCGCGTCCAGCGTGTCCAGACACCATTGCAAATCGGCTTTCAAGCCAGCCGCACTCTGGTAGCGCGCTTCAGCCGTCTTTTCCATCAGCTTGCCGATGATCGCCGACAGCACCGCCGGAATCCGGGGATCGATCTGGTGTGCCGGGACAGGCTGCTTGGCGATATGCGCGTGCACCAGTTCGAGCGCGTCGTCGCCGACAAATGGCAATTGGCCCGTCAATAGTTCATAGAACGTGACGCCCAGGCTATAAAAATCGGTGCGGTAATCCAGCGCGCGGTTCATGCGGCCAGTCTGTTCGGGGGAAAGGTACGGCAACGTGCCTTCCAGGTAGTTTGGATTGCGGATTTCCGGGATCTCGCGCGTCAGCTCCGTGGAAATTCCCAGGTCGATCAGTTTGACCTGGCCAGTCTGGCGATTCCACACAATATTGGACGGGTTGATGTCCTTGTGCATGATCCGCTGCTGATGCAGCTTTTCCAGACAGCCGGTAATACGGATCGCCAGGGCCAGCCATTCGCCAAGCGGCATGGCGGCAGCGATGGGCAACTTGTCGAGCGAGGTGCCGCCGAAGTCTTCCACGATCATCACCTGGATCCCTTGATGGGATTCCAGGCTGTAGGCGCTCGCGATGCCATCCGATTGCAGCTTGCGCATCAGGTGAAACTCTTGTCTGAACCGGGCACGCTTCTCAGGCGATGGCAGCTCGTCATTCATGAGTTTGAACACCACCGGCACGCCATCCAGCAGTCGATGTCCACGATAAATGCGCGATTGCCGACTCTCATACAGCTGTTCATCGGCGCGGTAGCCAGGCACGTTAATCATGAGCGGTCACCTTGTCAGATGGGGAGTGTGCACGGAGGAAGCGCCTCCTTGCCTGCCAATTAAGACAGAAAAAGCATAGCCGGAATGACGGACAAACACTAGCAAAACATTTATACATCGTAGCCATCTCGCACGACCTTGCGGCGTACAAGAACTCGACTCGGCGATCAACCGACTCGCACACCATACGTCCCCCATTCGTGCCTCATTCGCCACACCCGCCGGCATTTGGATTACGATGCAGATGCAATTCTGCTATCGTTGCCATGGCACGCGCCGCTTACAAGTCGCGTGCTGCATCGCAGCGGAATTAGATATGCGCCAGGTCGATCGACAAATCGCCGCGACGACCAATCTGCAGGCAAAGCCGCCTTATTTAAGTGGGGAGCGTAAGCGACCATGATGGAGATGCCGGAGTACGACCTTGGGGAATTGCTGTATGAAGGCCGCCATTCCCAGGTATGGCGTGGTAGCCGACATGACGGTTTGCCGGTGATCCTGAAGATCCTGAATGACAAGGACGCATCGGCGCAAAGGCGTGCACGCTTTCGACAGGAATACTCGCTTACCCATCGGCTGCAACTGCAAGGCATCATAACCGCATACCATTTCGAGTCGTATCGCGGCATGCAGGCGATGGTCCTGCAAGACATTGGCGGCACTTCGCTCGATCGCCTGTCGATTGCCGGCGCCTTGCCGCTCGCCGCCTGGCTGCAACTGGCCATACGCATGACCCGGTGTCTGGGGCAACTTCACCAGCAGCAGGTCATGCACAAGGATATCAATCCCTCCAATTTCATCTGGAATCGCCACACCGGTGAAGTCAAGCTGATCGATCTGGGCCTGGCGACGCCCCTGTCGCGCGAGCTGCCGGAAACCCGGCATCCGGAATGGATCGAAGGCACCTTGCCGTACCTGTCCCCCGAACAGACCGGCCGCATGAACCGCGCGGTTGATTACCGTACCGATTTTTATAGCCTGGGCGTCACGTTCTATGAATTATTGACGGGCCAATTGCCATTTTCCGGCGACGACGCGCTCGAACTGGTGCATGCGCACATCGCGCGCCAGCCGCTGCCGGTCGAGCGCGTCCGGCCCGGCATTCCCGCCATGCTGTCTGCCATTATCGGCAAATTGATGGGCAAGACGGCGGAAGAGCGATATCAGAGTGTGGCGGGCCTGATGGCGGATTTGCAGACCTGCCTGCGCACACTGGACGACGCAGACGATATTCCTGTTTTTGCGCTCGGCAGCAGCGATGTCTCCGAGCGTTTGCAGATTTCGCAAAAACTGTATGGCCGCGAAAATCAAGTCGCGACGCTGCTGGCGGCCTTTGAACGGGCTCGTCACGGGCCATCGGAACTACTGCTCGTGACCGGTTATTCGGGGATCGGAAAATCGGCCCTGGTGCATGAAATCCAAAAGCCGATCACCGAGCGCCGCGGCTATTTCATCGAAGGCAAATTCGACCAGCTCAAACGTGCTATTCCGTATGTCGCGCTGGTGCAGGCGCTGACGGAACTGGTGCGCCAGTTGCTGACCGAAGACGAGAACGCGGTCATGCAATGGCGCGCCGAGTTACTGCAGGCTTTAGGCAAGAATGGCCAGGTGATCATCGATGTCATTCCGGATGTGGCCTTGCTGATCGGGCCGCAACCGGCGGTAGCGAAATTACCGCCGGACCAGGCGCAGAACCGGTTCAACCATGAATTCCGGAAGTTCGTCGGGGTATTTGCCGCGCTCGGACATCCGCTCGTCCTGTTTCTGGATGATTTGCAGTGGGCCGACCTGCCATCGTTACAGTTGATGTCCTTGCTGCTGCGTGCACCGGCGCTGCCGCATGTCCTGCTGATTGGCGCCTATCGCGACAATGAGGTCACGCCCGACCATCCGCTATCGGCAATCTTGAAAGAGATAGCGCAACAAGGCGCCTCGCTGAGTAGCGTCACGCTGGCGCCGCTGGCCCAGGACGATGTGCACCAGTTGCTGTGCGATACGCTGCGCGCCGACACGGAAACGGTCGACAGGTTGGCACGCCTGTGCGTTGACAAGACGCAGGGCAATCCCTTTTTTCTCAAGCAGTTCCTGCGGATCCTGGCCGAGGACGGCATGGTGCGCTTTGACGCCACCCAAGGGCACTGGCAATGGGAGATCAACCGCATCGAGCAAGCCGGCATCACCGACAACATTGTGGAATTGATGGTGGCCAAGCTGCACAAGCTGCCGCTGCCCACGCAGCAGGTGCTGCAAGCGGCGGCTTGCCTGGGCGGCGCGTTCGATCTGCGCATGCTGGCCCTGATCTGCGAACGTTCCGAAGCCGACACCGGCGAATTGCTGTGGGACGCATTGCACGAAGAGCTGGTAGTGCCGTTGGAGGATAGCTACCAGTATGTGAGCCAGTCCGGCCAGGGAAGCTCGCCCGACCTGGTGGCCACCTACCGATTTCGGCACGACCGAATACAGCAAGCGGCGTATCTGCTGGGCAGCGCAGCCGACAAGCCTGCAATGCACCTGGCCATCGGCCGGCTCTGGCTGCAGTCATTGCCGCCGGCAGAACAGCAAGCGCGCCTGTTCGAGTGGGTCAATCATTTCAACCTGGGACGCCACCTGATCACCGACGCGCTGCAGCGCCAGCACCTGGCCCGCCTGAACCTCGACGCAGCGCGCCGCGCGAAGGCATCGGCGGCATACAAGCCGGCGCTGGGATATGCGCAAGTTGCGCTCGAACTGGTGTCCTCCGAAGACTGGGAAACGCACTACGACCTGATGCTGGCGCTGCACCTGGAAGCAGCGGAAGTAGCGTATCTTTGCGCCGGAGTTGAACAAATGGAGGGCTATCTCGCCCGCGCCCTCCAGCATGCTCGCGATGTGCTGGATCAGGCCAAAGCCTATGAAATCCGGATTCAGGCCCACCTCTCGGAAGGCCGGCCACAGGAAGCCGTGGCTCAGGGGCTGCAAGCACTCGATTTGCTGGGAGTGTCCTTTCCCGGTCGTCCTGCACGATGGCATGTTATCGCCTCCGTGATCAGGACCCAATGGGCGCTGCGCGGCAAGAGCATGGAGCAGCTGGCAAGTTTGCCGACCATGACCAATCCGCATATGCTGGCCGTCAGCAATCTCCTGCACAAGATCGGGGTCGCGGCATACTTCACAATGCCAATGTATTTTCCGCTCCTTTTGTGCAAGGCGATTGACTTGTCACTGCAGTATGGACATGGGCCGGGAGCGGCAACCAATTGTGCCGGCTACGGTGGCATGATCCTGCGTGGCATCGTTGGTGACATCAAGCAGAGCATACGCTTCGGCGAACTGGCATTGCGACTGCAGGAACGGCCTGAAATGGCGATCCAAAGGAGTCCCACGCTATGTCTGGTCCATGGGTACATTCAGCCATGGAAATATCCACTGCGTAAGAGCGTGGACGGCTTACGGCAAAGCTATCTTACCGCCATCGCTTCGGGCGACACCGAATACGCGGCGAACGCAGCATCGCTGTTGTGTTACATCTCCTTCCATTGCGGGAATGAACTGGAGGACGTGGAAAAGGAATTCGCCGATTACGTGGCAGCGCTGACGCAACGGTCATCCCACCTCAATGCGCACAAATGCCAGTGGCAGCTTGTGCAGAATCTAAGGGGCGACCACCCTGACCCGACCCTTCTGCAAGGGACGATCTACGATGCGCATCAGTTGCAGGAAGCGCAACGTATGACCGACGATCAGATTCTGATGTTCAGGTTGGCTTCCTGCCGACTCTTCCTGTTTTATCTGTTCCGACGCTTTCGCGAAGCGCACGCGCAGGCAGTCACTGCCGCGAGGTATGTGAAATCCCTGTTGGGTTCGTTTGGATGCAGTCAGTTTTATTTCTATGACTCGCTGGCGCATCTGGCATTGCTGGGCAAAACCAGAGGCATGAATCGGGTCAGCGTGCTGCGACGCGTGAAGAAGAATCAAAAAAAGCTGCAGCACTGGGCCAAACATGGGCCCGAGAATTTCCGGAACAAGTGGATGCTGGTGGAAGCGGAACTGGCACGCCATCGCGGTGAGGCACTGAAGGCGATCGACTGTTATGAGCAGGCGATCCGGCTCGCCGCGGACAACGGATTTATGCAGGAAGAAGCGCTGGCGCAAGAACTGGCGGGAGAATTTTACCTGCAGCGCGACCAGGAAACGCTGGCGCGGGTTTACCTGGCGCAAGCACAGCAGAGCTACCTCCGTTGGGGCGCCATGGCCAAGGTAAACGATCTGGCCCAACGTTATCCGCGCTGGCTGCGCATGCCGGATGCGGTGGATGGGCCAATGGTGCCGGCAAGCCGCGGAACCTCCGTCAGCCATGCCGGCACCGCTGGCATGCTGGATTTTGCGGCCATCACGAAGGCGTCGCAAGCCTTGTCGCAGGAAATCGTGCTGGAAAACTTGTTGAAGCGCTTGATGCAGGTGGTCATTGAAAACGCCGGAGCGCAGCGCGGGATGGTGTTGCTCAAAAAGGATGAACGCTGGTTCCTGGAAGCGTCGCAGACCAACGAAGAGGCGCAGGCGACAGTACTACAATCGGTGCTGGTGGATGAATCGGCGCGCGCCGCACAACTGCTGCCCTTGTCGCTGGTGCGGTACGTGACCAATACGAGGCAAAGCGTGGTGATCGACGACGCCACCCAGGCGAAACTGGTCGCCCAGGATACGTATGTGCAAACCCGCCATCCGCGCTCATTGCTGATGCTGCCGATTCTGCATCAGCGCGAACTGACTGGATTGCTGTACCTGGAAAACAATGCGGTCTCCGGCGCATTTGCCGAGCATCGCCTGCAAGTATTGCAGCTCCTGGCGTCGCAAACTGCGATTTCGATTGAAAATGCCCGTCTGTATGCGTATATGGAAGAACGGGTCGTCGCCCGTACGATGGAGCTGACGCGGTTTCTCGCGGTGGCCAGTCACGATTTGCGGCAGCCGATGCATGCGCTGAATCTCTATCTGGGCGCCTTTGTCAATTATGATTTGCCCGAATCCGTGCGCCCCTTGCTGGCCGACGTACGGCAATGCGCGCAAATCCTGAACGACATGTTCCTGGCGCTGCTGGATATTTCCCGCCTGGATGCCCGCGTCGTGCAACCGCACCAGGAAGTCTTTCCGATCGCATCACTGCTGGCACGCGTCCGGGTCGAATTTGAACCCCAGGCACGGGCCAAGGGGCTGTGTTTGCGCGTGGTTCCTTGCACCGCATTCGTCCATAGCGATCGCGGCCTGGTCGAACGCATCTTGCGTAATTTTGTCACTAATGCAATACGCTATACCGAGCGTGGCACGGTCCTGGTCGGCTGTCGCCGTCAAGACCGGCGATTGCGACTGGCGGTCTATGATACCGGCATCGGCATTGCGCCCGACGAGCAACGCGCGGTGTTCGACGAGTTTTACCAGGCCGGCAATCGCGGACGCGACCGCGCCAACGGCCTCGGCCTGGGACTGGCCATTGTGCGACGCCTGGCGCGGCTGTTATCGACACCGCTGACCCTGGTATCGAAACCGGGACAAGGCTCGATGTTTTCCATCGATTTGCCCCGGGCAACTTCCCCGGGCAAGACGTCGGTGCAAAGCGCCATGCCCCTGCGAGCACAGGCCGAGATTGCCGGCAAATTTGTCCTGGTTGTGGATGATGAAAAAACGATTCTCGATGCAATGCGGGTGCTGCTGCAGCAATGGGGATGTATCGTGCTCACTGCCACTTCCGGTCAGGACGCCCTGCAACAACTAGGCTCGATCCGGCGGATACCCGATGGCATGATATGCGATTACCGTCTGCTCGACGGGGAAACCGGGCTGCATGTCGTGCATAACTTGCATATGGAATTCAATGAGCCTATCCCGGCCTTGCTGATTACCGGCGATACCACACCCGAGTTGATCCGGGAAACCCTGGCGAGCGGCTTGCCCGTGCTGCACAAACCGATTCAGGCCACCGCATTGCGCGAAGCGCTTGAGCAGCTCTTGCAGGTGAGTCCACAGTCCTCCGATGTGCCAGCCATCGAGCCCGGCCTGCCTTGAGTTCGCTCAGTCAGGTCTGCAGACGTTCGCACACCACGATGAGGAATCAGGCCTTCATCAACAACAAACTGTCCTCATCCGTGGTGGGCCTGCAATCGGAAGGTTCCATCAGCGTGCGCAATACCATCGCCGCCTTTGCCCGCATGCTGCCTGTCAGGCGGATCACGGTCGGCACATCCAGTATCGCGAGACGCTGCATGTAACATACTAAAAGCGCGCCGCTTTCGCGCTCGACACTGACGCTCAACGGAAACTCCATGCCGTCGTAGCCATTGAGTTCAAGCAGAGACAGCAGCGTTTCGGAGGAATATGGCTCCTTCAGTCTGCCCGCCTCAGTGATTACATCAAGATAATCATCGTGGCGATTGATAAAGTGCAGGCTTTCGTCGTGCTCGAAGTTCAGTGTATACACTTCATATCCTGGCTCCGTCGAGCCGGACAAGCCCAGCTCCTCGAATACGCCAAGCATCAGCATCGAAAACAGAGGATTATGCATGGATAGACTCGCATTGATTGCAACGGAATAGCCGATCGGCACAGCACCGCTTTCCAATTTCCCGCCCTGCTTCATGACTCCCGGCTTGCTGCACTGCCACCGCAGCCGTCAAGCGCCTGATGCATGCCTGGTGAGATGTGCCCGCACAGCAGCGGGCAGACCGTCGAACGGGCCCGGAGAAACGGAGAGAGGCTTCAGTGATTCCGACAACTTCGAATCCAGGTCGAATGAACGATCAGCGTCAGTCATTAGCGCTTCCCGAATTACCCGAGGAAGGTCATAGCTGTGCTGCCCAAACCCGGACAAAGTTTGCTTGACCGGTGTACCTGCATTATCAGGGGACGCCACAATCCCGAACGCGTTGCCAGCTCCGCTTCCGATACTAATCATGCTGTGCTCCCATGCTGGCTGTCCAGGATTCCGTCTTTCTATCCGCCATGACATACTGCGACCCATACGGCGAATCCCAATGCGTAGTGCCTTTGCCGCCATCGCTGCGCAGGCAGTAACCTTTTTTGTAGACGCTCGTCAAACTGATTTGAGATTTGGTCAGCATGTCGAGCTTCAGGCGCAACTGATAGATCGCGACCCGAATATTGCTCGCTTCCGTCGATTTGCCTTTTGACCTGAAAAACTGAATGAGCTGGTCAAATGAAATGATCGTGCCGAATTGATTGAAAAACAAATCGGCCAACATGAATTCAGACGGCGACAAACGCAAGGTCTTGCCTCCACAGGATATGGAACGGGTATCCGGCATCAGCGTGACCATGCCGGCACGCAAATGCGCCGTCATCAGCTTTTGCCGGACCAGGCAAGAAATGATGCGTCGCCCCAGCTCCTGAATATTGATCGGAGCATAAATCCAGTCCGACATAAAATCCGGCAAATCGTCGATCCGGTTGCCCCCGGCATTTTCCTGCACTGCGCAGATAACCGGCGCCAGCACGAGCGGGAGACCGAGATTTTTGCTCTTGAGTGCATGAATTTCATTCTGCATCGTGCGAATCGAATGGATCGTTGCGGCATCGCTCGCGCAAACTAGAAATGTACTCGGCGAATCGGAAAACGCCACAAAATCTGCCGGCCTGAGCTCGCTTTCAACGAGTTCGATTTTCCATTTGATCGATACACATTTGAATGAGCGAGGCAGGGAACAAACCGCGTTTGAAAGAAACGAAAACAGGTCTCTGTTCACTACTTTTAAAGTCACTTCCATCCATGTCTCCCACGAGCGTGCAATAAGTAGCAATGTTCCCGCGACGTCTGTCGGAATCGAGGCTCCATCCTCACCGCAATCCACCAAGCACAGAGTGCGAAGATCGCGGTTGACGATCTACAACCTTGGTATGAACAATAGCAGCGCATATTCTGCTTTTTAATCCATACCAAAGTATGTGCCGAAAGGCATCGGAATGAAGGCAGGCCGCGTACGCGGCGTGGTGCTGAACGACTCCGGGATTGCTGGCGATAGCCAGCACATTAATCGCACCTGGCAGGGCCATCAGCGTTGTTCGACGCCGTCAGGAATCCGAGCAGGCGAACCGCCCCTGTCTGCATCGATCCCTTGCTGGCCGCTTTCGAAACATCAGCCAAGCCGCTCATTCACGCTTGACAGCAAATCAAGAGCTATTGGCAACCCAATGACTCGTTCGACTGCTGGCATCGGGTATGTCAAGAGCGTAAACACCGGATATCAGAAATTCACGCGTCCACGCTCTTCCGTTTTCTCGCCCAGCATCAGTCGCTTCAGCTTCTCATCAGCCGGTTTTTGTCCCAGCCATATCCGCAGGAAAGCGTTGTAAAAGGTGACATCCGGAATAAGTTCGGAAACCTTCTTCCCGTTGATCCGAAACAAGGTACCCGCACCGGGAATCCAGTCGAAGGTCAAGACATCACCTTTCTTGACTTCCGGGATCGTGGCAAACATCTGCCCAAAGGTCAGTAATTGGTTAATGATCTTTGTTCTGTCTTCGAAGCTCGTGTTTCGCTTCAGGCCCGTCATGAACGATTGCGCGAATGTCTCGCTTGACACATCCCTCAGCATCACCATCGTCAGCCTCTTGGCGCCGGGAAGTGCGAGCACCTCCGATGCAGTTGTCTTTTTGTCGGGCAGATATAAAGCCGCCGCGTACACTTTGAAAAACACCTTGTAATGCGTCCCGGCGCCATTTAACTTCAGATCATCGTTCGCGATACGCACCGAGTCTTCCAGCTGGATGCCATCGACTTCGACGCCGAAAGCGGGGAACGCAACCAGTGTGGCCGCTACCGCGAACAAGGCCAATATGCCGTTTATTCGATCATTCAAATTCATGTGCTGCTCCCTGATGAAAATATTTTCTGAGTGTGGTCTGTGCCACGAGTAGCCGCCGCGGTGCACGCGGCATTTCACTTGGAGACCAAACCTTGGATCGCCTGCTGCGCCGCTTCCTTCGCCTGCTCCACCACCTGCCGCTTCCACACATCGGTATCCGTGTAGAACGCGTCCCGGATCTGACGTTTGATTCGGTGCCGCTTTCCATCGGACGCCTCGGGATGGATCTCCAGCCACTGATCGGCGCGCAAGGCCTCGAACACCTGTCGCATCGGCAGCGTGCCGTATTCCAGCGCGATGCCCGTGTATTCCGCTTGCGGGCATTCGTCGTAGATAGCGCTCCACATTTGCCCCTCGAGCACCGCCGAGGTAGAACTGCCGTCGTGAGCAGAAGTCACGTTCGGCCCCCACCACGCACCTGCGCGCTGCAGAGCACTTGCCTCGTTTCGGCAAGCGAAGATGCGTTCCCCTATTCCGCTGGGCCCCAGACCGGTGTGCAAGTCGATCCAGCCAATCCTCTGACGCTGCCGGCCATGCTCGCGCAACACCTCGCGCAAGGTCTTGTGACTCCAGGTGGGGCTGCATCCGCCGTAAAACAGGCCGCGTGGATGACGATACTGGCCGCCGGAGACGGCAGCCTGGGTCGCCTTGGTGCCATGTGTGGCGACGAAACTCAGAAGTGATAGCTTGTTCATCAGAGTTGGCGGCCACTGAGGCGGCACCAGCAAGGCAGCGAGCTTGTCGTAAGCCGGGTTAGCGGGCGGCGGCTTCGAGAAGTCATGAAAGTTGCGGTTCAGGTCGACATTTTCATGGGTCGTGCGTCGCCACCACGAGAACCCATACGGATTGACGGCATGGATGTACAGTACTGCCACGCCGGCCTGGCGCGCGGCTGTGCGCCAGGCCGCATCACTGAGCAACGCAAGCTGGACGCCGGAGCCTCCAAAGCCTTCCACGCCATGGCATCCGCTGGAGATGATCAACATCAGCTGCGCATCCTTCGGGCCATCGAATAAAACGTCCATCGCCAACGGCTCGTCATGGCGCCCACGCAATGGATGCATGTGCGACTTGACGTCAAGTCCTGTTGCCGCGGCCATCGCAAGGAACTTCGTGCGGGCTTCAGCATAGCTTTGGGAGAAGTGCGCGCTGTGGGTCATGCCTGCTGCCCCTGCGCAGGACTCACAACGGCATCCTCAGCGGGGGCCGCGCATTGAAACGGATGGCGCTCCCTGGACGAGGCGATAAGCCGCAGGCCGATCAGGCCGAGCAAGGCCACAGACGCGAGAAAGTAAACCGGTCCATAGACGTTCTGCGCCACCGATCCAAACCAGGCCAGGATAAACGGAGCCATGCCGCCGAACAGCATGACCGCGACGTTGTATGCCAGGGACACACCGACTGAGCGCACGCCCACCGGGAAGATCTCGGCGATCTGTGCCGCTGCAGGGCCCACTACGAATGCATAAGCGACGGCGCTGCCAAGTTGCAGCTGCAGAAGCGAGGCGAACGTGTGAGCTTCAGCGAACCGGGCGAACAAAATCGGATAAAGCACCGCATTGGCCAGCAAGCCGAACCCGATCACCCGGCGTCGGGGCACGTAGTCGGACAACCAGCCGGTGATGGGAACGAGCACACCCATTACGCAGGCTGCCATCATGACGGTGAGATAGGCATTTGCCTGAGCCATTCCCAGATGGGTGACCGCGAAGTTGGGGAGATAGATGGAGTTGACGTAATTCGGTGCCGTCAACGCGGCCACCAGGCAGAATGACGCGAAGAGTTCAACACGATGTTTCTCGATCACGCTGCGAAATGGAGTCGATGGACGATCACCCAGGCGCTCGACCTCAGCCTGAAATTCTGGCGATTCGGCAAGGCGATGACGCAGATAGACGCCGACCGGACCGACCAGTGCGCCGATCAGGAACGGCAAACGCCAACCCCAGCTCGTCAGCGCACTTTCAGGGAGCGTCTTCGTCAGGACGACCACGAAAAGCGATGCCAGCAGAATCGCAACAATCTGGGAGACCATCTGGAACGAGCCGTACAAACCGCGCCGCCCTTTGGGCGCGAACTCGATCAGGGTCGCTGTCGCGCTCCCGAATTCGCCGCCGGCGGAGAAACCCTGGATCATGCGAGCCAGCACCAGCGTCAGCGGTGCCGCGATGCCGATCGATGCATATGTCGGCAGAAAGGCGATCATCAGTGTCCCGAGCGCCATCAGGGTGAAAATCAGAGTCAGCGCTTTCTTGCGGCCATAGCGATCCGCGTAAATGCCGAACGCCAACCCGCCAATCGGGCGCGCCACGAAGGAGATCCCCAAGGTCGCGAAACCGAGCAGCACCGAGTTGGTCGGGTCGTCAGAGGGGAAGAACAGTCGCGCTATCATGGCACTCAGCAAGCCGTACACCACAAAATCGAACCACTCCAGCGCATTGCCCAGGACGGAGGCGATCGTAGCGCGACGGCGCATTGAATCCGAGACTGAAAGTGACGGATTTGATTCCGTCTCGCCTTCGCTTATTGTTGAAATACTGCTCGCATGTTTGAACATGATCATCTGTCTCCTTGTTGGCCTTCGTTTCTTATATGATTTCCGGCGCGTGATCGGCATATGCGATATATGCGCTGATCTCGACGCAAGAAATTGGCAACTTTCTTGACGACAGTCTAGTAGGCGAACGGCGCTTTGTAAGTAATGGAAATCGACAACTGCAAAGCCGATTTCGCCACAGCCCGCTCGCCATATCCGAATTGGCGCCATGTCTGATGGAACTGATTTCATCGTCGAGCCACCAAGTACGCGACAGCACGAAACCAGCCGTCATGGCGTGCGCACATGCAACATGCCGTGGTGCGCTGCATTAAACTTGCGGCAATGGCAGGATTGGCTCTATCCTCTATTCACTATTGGCCCGTCGTGCTCTTACTCTCGGAAGGTAACCAGTCGAAGGCAAACTTGATGGCTGCGCGGCCCAGGCCAGACGCGCATGGAAGACGGTATTGGCGTAGCCCTTACCCCAAATTGGACCTGTTCCACCATTCCTCAATTCCACAATCTCATCATGAGCGCTCGTATCGATCTGCTGTTTAGCCCCGACTGCATGTCAGGCGCCTTGTTCAATACGATTGATGTTCTGCGCAGCGCAAATATCGTGTGGCGCCTGCGTAATCCCGGCAGTCGTAATTGGCCGCTGTACTGGCGTCTGATCGATGCGAGCGGCGCCACGCTTCCCCTGCCCGCCTGGCTGGCCAATACGCTGGCATTACCCGAGCCCGAACCGGAATTCTCTCCGGAGCAAACCGCCTTGTTCGTGCCGGGGTTGGCCATGCGCAGTGTGCCGCACCTGACGCAACTACTGAATAACGCTGAAGCCGAAATCGCCTTGATTGCGGCGCGCCATGCAGCCGGAAGTGTCATTGCCGCCAGCTACACGGGGCCGGCGATGCTGGCCCGCGCGGGCATTCTGGATGGGCGCAATGCAACGATTACATGGCTGATCGTGGGATGGTTTTCCCGCAACTTCCCACAAGTCCGACTCATGATGGATCGTCCGATGACGATCGATGGCTCCTTGTTTTGCGCAGGAGCACCGGCTTCCCACATTTCCCTGGCACTGGCACTGGTGCGCCATTTCGCAGGCGATGAAGTGGCCCAAACCTGTGCCAACAGTTTGTTGTACGAGCCGCTGCGTTTCGAACAGTCAGGATTGATGCTGACCGAACTGCCCCTCACCACCCGCGACGGCGTCGTGTACAAGGCGAAGCAGTGGCTCGAGCAGCACATCGTCGAACCGTACAGCCTGGAAGCTGCCGCGCAAGCGGCGGCGGTCAGCACGCGTACCCTGCTGCGTTACTTCCACGATGTGCTCAGCATGACTCCGCTGGATTATTTGCACAAATTGCGGATCGAACGCGCCAAGCAGTTATTGGAGCTCACGCTGTTTGACTTGCCGAGAATTATGGAAATCTGCGGCTACCAGGATGCATCCGCATTCCGTCGCCTGTTTCGACGCGAGACCGGACTCACCCCGAGCGAATACCGGCGTCGCTATGCGGTCCGCTCGACACGCCGCTGGTGGCGCGCAGACGATGCGCCTAGCCCGGCGAAGCGCAACTAAGGTCTCGCGCAGCTGCAAGCTGCAAGCAGACATCAAGCGCGAACGCACAGTTGATTCATATAGTCGTCAGCATCGCTTCGTTTTTCAGAACCTGTTTTGCCGGAGCGGATCCATTCAACGGCGCCAACAAACTGCGACATGGTTTCACTTAGCGAAGACAAAGTCAGATTCTCGCTGAACAAACGACATCGCAACATCAATCCCACCCCCGGTTCGATTACGAGACAAAAGCCGTGAAGCCTGAAAAGATGCATCGTCTCCGTAAGGGCCTGCTCCGCCCGGCGTTCGTCAACCACCGCATCCAGGCGCGAGGACAGCGTAAGCACGCGACTGTCCACCGAAATATTCAGAGATAGTGGAGTGGTGCCGACAACCAGAGCGCAGTTGCCTGCATCGTCAAAGGGCAAAACCGATACGCCAATACTGTTGCCGAACTCGCCAAGCAGAAGCTTCAAAAAGGAATTCATGATGTTGTTCGTCTTGACTGAAAAAAGACCAACGCCCTTTCCTGCGATAGTGAAAGGGCGTTGTGATGGATTTTCATCCGTTACTCAAACAATGCAGAGCATGGTGCGGCTACTGATTGGATGTTCACTCAGTTTCAGCGCTTTTCTTTAACTGCTGAGCTTCCGCAGGTTTCTTCTCCGACTCTGGCGTAAAAAAACCGACGCGCGCGAATCGCTTATCCGTCTCCATTAAGTGTTGAAGGGTCCGCGGCATGATACTTCTAGGATTGACCTTCTCCGCGCCTTCCAGAGCGTTGATCGGATCGTAACCTTCAATGTTGGCGTGCTGCGCTGCTGCGATATTCAATTTCGCCGCAGCGAGCGCCGCAACCACGGATTCTCCACAAGTGAGCCCTCCCATTTTCAAATTACGCGTCTCGTCCGGGCCGAACAGCTTGGGATTAGGATCAAAGGCCTGTTCTTGCAACGTCCGAAAATAATTCGTCATCTCTGGGGTAAATCTAGCGTCTCCCACCAATTCCATCCTGTCTTCATAGTTGTATGGGATCTTGCCTTCACTGGCCCAGCACTGGAATATTAGAGCCGCCCAATCGGTCAGGTTTTCGTCGGCTACACATCTGTACACATAATATGATGCGCCGTCTTTTGGTGTCCAAGGCCCATTTATTACCTGCTTTTCTGGCTTGCCTTTCGCCTGCGCCACTTCCGGCCCGTTTGGACCATTCCCCGTGACCATCGCGGCATGAGTAACTTTCGAATCACCAAGATTTGGTTCAAAACCATTCAGTCCTTCCGAATTAAACTGGAGATCCCATATACCCAGATGAGCCTTGTCACCAATAAATCTCTCGAACAAAATATCACCGCGTCGCAGGTCTTTTGCAGTAATTTTAGGCCAATCCGGTCCAACGTTATCGACGTCTTGAACGCCGACTTCGGATTTCTCCGTCGACTTCGCGGTGGGGGCATTGCTCGTCAATGTCGCCGCCGGCACAGATGCCAGGTCGGAAGAATTACCGAGCGCATGCGGCACAGTTCCCGGCTCCGCATTTAAATGCCCCACAATCACAGCCATCCTCTCGTTTGCCTTGCGAAGTCGCTCCACTCCCTGATTGGCGGCAGTATCGGGGTTTACTTGGCCAGATGATGCTGAAGGGCCTGTGTAGGGATTTGAATTATTCACGTTCATAAAGTCTCCTTTTTACTGTATTGAGCATCACCATCAAAATGGAACAAGGCATTTCTTATCCTCATGCTGGAATGACGCCTGACATCCAGCCAGCGGATTCTGCGACCGGACGTGGAGCATCGAACAGACTGCCGCTCAGCATCTTCGCCGTGTTGATGAACTCCGACAGCAGCTCACTCAAGCCGGGCACGTCAAGTCGGGTATGGGGTACGCGACACAACAGCATCATGCTTTTTGTCTGCGGCTCGACAGCCAGGCAAAAGCCATGTTTGTTAAAAAGCGAATTGGATCGTGCCAGTGCGCGGATCGAGTGCACACGCTCCTGGCCATCGCTCAATTGACACAGCATGCTCAGTGCACGACGATCGCCAGAAACCTCAAACACTACCAATAAATCGTCGTACAGCAGGAGGCACTGCCCTGACTCGTTAAATGAAAGAGGGCCTAAGCCAATGCTGCCCCCGAATTCATTCAGCGCTATCTCGATTTCCTGGCTCATCAAAATCGCTCCTGGCACATGACAGGCGAATATCGCCCTGTAACGCATCCAATGTCATCCGGTTATCAGGACAGGCAATGCGCGTGATTGCCACATATTCGTGCCGAAGAGTGCCGCACGAATTAATGTGTTTTGTTGGTGGAAACGTTCGGAAATAAGTTCCAAAGGGCGCATTGATATTTGCGACGAGCCGAGCCCTGATCCGCGTGGTCGTGCCAAATGCGGCGTCAAACACAGTACGCTTACTGAAGCAATCGACATTCGGCTGGCAGCGGACGCAGAGCCAATCAACCGCCACGAACTGAACCTTGTGGCGACACCCTTGGCCGGAATAATGTACGCGTCACGGGTTGGGAAGCGCATGATCGGGTTGTGGTTGGATCTTGGGTAGGACGACATGCGGCTCATCGTCCGTGCGAAGCTGTTCGAACCCATTATTCAGAGGGAAGTGACGAGCGGGAAAACAGGAAGCAGCGCGCCGCTCGCGCGCACCGAATTGTTGAAGGAGGGAGCAGGTTCTACTCGCGCTTCGTTTTGCGCATCTACGCCTCCGCCCAATCGCAGGTGAGATGACCGGTGCTATTGCCTGGCGGTTGCAGACGCACCGTATCAGGTAGTTTCATGCCCGGCAACGGCACTGCCTTATGGAGAATGCACTCGGCAATACAGTGCGATACAGTTCAGATCTCCTTGCCGGAATTGGTGCGTTCGAGCGGTTCGTTTTGTTGCTTGCCGTGTGATGTCGGCGGCAAGCTGGCCGCTTCAGATGTGGAATGCGACAGCAATTGAGGGACCAAAAAGACTAAGGGCTTAGCTCAGAATGAGCTAAGCCCTTGATTATTTGGAGGCGGGGGTCGGGATCGAACCGGCGTAGACGGCTTTGCAGGCCGCTGCATAACCACTTTGCTACCCCGCCATGGGCATGTATTGTAACCACAAAATTGAAGCCATGCTGCAGTCGCCAATTTGGTCCGACACTTGCCGGACTTGACACGACATTCACATCGCATGAAAGTGAAATGCCTTCATTGAATCTGGAGCGGGAGAAGAGTCTCGAACTCTCGACCTCAACCTTGGCAAGGTTGCGCTCTACCAACTGAGCTACTCCCGCGTCGACAACAGACAAGCATTATAGAGATCTGCCGTTTTTTGTCAAGCGTTAATCCGGGTCGCTAAACGATTCTTCCCGCCTTTTCCTTGATGAGCGGCCACGCCTTCTTCAGGTAATAAAACATCGACCAAACAGTGAGAACTGCGGCGATTTCAAGCAGACGTGTGCCCCAGAAGCGCGTGTCAATCCCAAACAGCGCCTCGCGATACAAGAGCATCGGAATGGCGATCATCTGTGCGGTAGTCTTTATCTTGCCGATGGAACTGACAGCAACCGACTTTGACGCACCCAGTTGCGCCATCCATTCGCGCAATGCGGAGATCGCAATCTCCCGACCGATAATAATGAATGCCAGGACTGCATTGACGTTATAAAACTCCACCAGCACCAGGAGCGCGCCGGCGACCATGAGTTTGTCGGCAACCGGATCGAGGAAGGCGCCGAAGGTCGAGGTTTCATTCCAGCGCCTCGCCAGAAATCCGTCAAACCAATCGGTAATCGCTGCGACGATAAAGACCGCCGTGGAAGCGATGCCTTTGGCAAAAGGCGACAGCCAGACATCGGGCAGATAGAACACGCCCACCACGAGCGGAATAAGTGCTACCCGCAGCCAAGTAAGAAGAATCGGTATATTGAGGGGCATAGTCAGCGCCTTTGAATTAGCCTGATTATCGCGTGGAAATTGCCTTCGCTGCAATTACGAATTCGCTGCAGCCGATTGCTGCGATTAATGCAACTGCCGGTAAATCTCCTCGGCTAACTGTCGTGAAATACCTTCGACCGACGCCAGTTCTTCCACGCTCGCGTCCGCGACGCCACGTAATCCGCCGAATCGGGCCAATAGTTTTTGGCGCCTTTTCGCGCCAATGCCTTCGATTTCCTCCAGCCGCGACGTTTGCCTGGTCTTTGCCCGTTTTGCACGCATTCCGGTGATCGCAAAGCGATGGGCTTCGTCGCGAATTTGCGCGATCAGCATCAGCGCTGCCGATTCCTTGCCCAGCTCGAGCGGCGCCCTCTCGTCGGCAAATATCAAGGTCTCCAAGCCAACCTTCCGGCCCTCGCCTTTTGCCACGCCGACAAGCAGCCCGATATCCAGACCAAGTTCGCTGAACACCTGCCGTGCAATCTCGACCTGTCCTTTGCCGCCGTCGATCAGCACGATGTCCGGCATCACGCCCTCGCCATTGGCAACCTTCTCATACCGTCGGGTGAGCACTTGCCGCATCGCTGCATAATCATCGCCAGGTGTAATGTCATGAATATTGAATCGGCGGTATTCGCCGTTCTGCATGGCGTGATGGTGGAACACGACACACGATGCCTGGGTGGCCTCGCCTTGCGTATGACTGATGTCAAAACATTCCACCCGCAAGGCGTCAATGTCGGCGATATCCAGCCCGAGAACTTCAATCAGTGCGCGCGTACGAGCTTGCTGCGAGCCCTGCTCCGACAGCAAACGGGCGAGCGCGATTTCCGCGCCTTTGTGTGCCATCTCAAGCCATTGCCGGCGCTGGCCCTGCGGCTGAAACACCAGCGTGATTCGATGGCCGCACTGTTCCATCAGCGCTGTCATGAGCGCAGGCTCGTCGAGCTCCGTATTGAGAATAATTGTGCCCGGAATGAATTTCTCGATGTAGTGTTGTGCCAAAAACGCCTTCAGCACTTCAACCTCGACGGCGCCATCAGCTGTCACCATCGCATCGTCGACGTGCGTCGGAAAGTAAGCGCGATCACCAAGATGCCTGCCACCCCTGACCATCGCCAGGTTGACGCATGCCCTCCCACCCTGCACCACGACGGCAATGACATCGATGTCGGCATCACCGACGGTTTCCATGCTCTGCTGATGAAGAACGCGCGACAATGCGGTGATCTGATTGCGCACTGCCGCCGCCTGTTCAAATTTCAGCTCCGCGGCAAATCCATGCATTTTCTTTTCCAGCGCTTCCAGCACCTCGGTCTGCCGCCCGCGCAAAAACTTCGCGGCATTCTCAACGTCATGCTCGTAATCTTCCTTGCTGATTGCGTGCACGCACGGCGCGCTGCAACGCTGAATCTGATATAGAAGGCAAGGACGGGTACGGTTTGCGAATACGGAGTCTTCACAGGTTCGCAGGCGGAAGACCTTCTGCAAAATCTGCATCGACTCCTTCACCGCCCACGCGCTGGGGAAAGGTCCGAAATATTGATTCTTCTTGTCGACCGCACCGCGATAATACGCCATGCGCGGCGTTTCCTCTGCGGTAATTTTCAGATAGGGATAAGACTTATCGTCGCGAAACAGAATGTTGAAGCGCGGCTGCAGCGTCTTGATCAGATTGTTTTCCAGAAGGAGGGCCTCCGCCTCGCTTCGTGTGACGGTCGTCTCCAGTCGCATGATGCGTTCGACCATCATTGCCGTGCGCGGACTGCTCAGCGTCTTCTGAAAATAGCTCGATACGCGCTTCTTGAGATCGCGCGCCTTTCCGACGTACAGAAGATTATTGTCCGCGTCAAAGTAGCGATAAACGCCAGGCAAATGCGGCAGTTTCGCGACCGTCTCCAGAACAGCCGCACGCGGATCGGGAGTAACAGCTTCAGACATCGGATCCAATGGTTCTTATGCGCCCGTCAACAGCTGCACGCTCTGCTTCGCCGCGGGGTAGCGAAGATCGATCTGCAAGTCGTCCCAATCGAGGACGGGCGTTTGCGGCAACAGTGCAGCGATGCGCGCAGACGATTCTCTCGTTGCAGCGCTCATCTTCATTTTCAGCCCGCCCAGCAATTCATCTGCCTTGGCAGGCGCATTGCAGATCAGGACCATGTCGCAGCCTGCCGACAGTGCAGCCCTTGCCCCATCGACTACGCTGCCAGCGACACTCGCTCCTTCCATGCTCAGGTCGTCGCTGAAAATCACGCCTTGAAAGCCCATATCGCGGCGCAGTATCGACAGCCATTTTTTGGAGAAGCCCGCCGGGTTCTTGTCGACCTTTGGATAAATCACGTGCGCCGGCATCACGGCCGACAAGCCCAGGCCAAGCCAGTCATACGGTGCTGCGTCCTCACTCAGAATCTCCTTGAGACCACGCTCATCAACCGGGATGGCAATATGCGAATCCGCCTGGACAAAACCATGCCCTGGAAAATGCTTGCCGCAGTTGGCCATTCCCGCCAGCGCCAAGCCATGATTCAGACTCTTCGCCAGCACGGTCACCACACGCGGATCGCGATGGAACGCGCGATCGCCGATCACGCTCGATTCACCGTAATCCAAATCGAGTACCGGAGTAAACGACAGATCGACGCCGCAAGCCCGCAATTCGGCAGCGAGAACGAAACCGACATCGGTCGCCGCTTTGATCGCTTCCAGAACGTTCCGGTCCCACATTTCTCCCAGCTTGCGCATGGCGGGCAGCTTGGTAAAACCGTCGGACTTGAAGCGCTGCACGCGTCCGCCCTCATGATCGACCGCGATCAGCACACCCGGTCGGGCAGTATGAATCGCGTCGGTCAATGCCGTCAATTGTTTCCGATTCTGGTAGTTCCGGGCGAACAGGATCACCCCTCCGGTCAACGGATGCTGAATCCGTCGAATATCGTCGTCGGTCAATGTCGTTCCGACGACGTCAAGCATGACGGGGCCGAGACTGGCATTTGCTGCTATTGCATTCATTTCTTCTCCACGATAACAAAGGCGACCGCGTACTCGGCTTCATCGGTAATCGATATCTGCGCGGTCAGCCCGTTTTTTTCCATAAATTCTTTCAGCGTACCGCTGGTGACCGCAATAGGTTTCCCACTCGGCGCGTTCAGAGTCTGCATCGCGCGCCAAGTCATCGGCATGTGCATGCCGAGTCCGATTGCCTTGGAAAATGCCTCCTTTGCTGCGAATCGCGTTGCCAGAAATCGAATTCCGCGCGCCTCCACCTTCGCCTTGCGGCGGCGATACTTATCGAGTTCTTCCGGCCCCAGGATCTTTTCGGCAAAACGCTCGCCGTTGCGCGCGAGCGCTGCTTCCACCCGCGAAATCTGGATGATGTCAGTGCCTATGCCGTAAATCATTTCTTGTGAAGGCCCAGGCGCGCCGCAGTCATGATCGCTTTCATTTCCTTCACTGCGTTCTGCCATCCGATAAAAATAGCTTGAGCGACGATCGCGTGGCCGATATTCAATTCGGCGATCTCTGGAATCGCGGCGATCGCTTGCACGTTAGTGTAATGCAAGCCGTGTCCGGCATTCACCTGCAAGCCGTGCTTGACGCCCTCCAGCACGCCAGCCTGTACACGCTCCAGCTCTTGCTTAATATTGATTTCGGTGATTGCATCCGCATACCGGCCGGTATGAATTTCGATTACCGGCGCACCAGTCTCGGCTGCTGCGTGAATTTGTGCCGGATCGGCATCGATGAACAAGCTGACGCGGATGCCCTCTGCCGCCAGTTGCTTTACCGCAGCCTGAACTCCTGAAAAATACTGGACGACATCCAATCCGCCTTCGGTAGTCACCTCGTTGCGTCGCTCAGGTACCAAACATACATCCTGTGGCTTGATGCGACAGGCAAAGTCAAGCATCTCGCTCGTTACCGCCGATTCAAGGTTCATGCGCGTACGCAATTGAGGTCGGATCGCCTCGACATCTGCATCTTTGATGTGACGGCGATCTTCGCGCAGATGCAAGGTAATGCAATCGGCTCCGGCCTCTTCCGCCAGAAGTGCCGCCTGCACAGGATCGGGATAGCTCGTTCCGCGCGCATTACGCAAGGTGGCAACGTGGTCGATGTTGACGCCAAGATCAATGACGGGAGTGTGGGGATGTAAGAGACTCATAGGAGATAATTTTGGCTTATAACTGCATCAAATCTATCAGAATCTGCCGCGTATTGAGCGGCACGCCACCCAGATGATGCGAAAGAAGAAATCGCATCAAAAACTTGCTTTGCAACTGGGTTGTATTGTCAGAATAATCTTCTCGTTCCATGTCGAGCAAGGTCTTCCCGGATACACGCGGTGAATTATCCGCTGGATGTGCAGGCCGCGGACCTCGCTCCGGATCGACGACATAGATCTGCTCCGCCTCGATCGGGAGGCGTGTAGTCGCACATAGCGTGAAATTGCCGCCGACGCCGGTTTCCTTCAACAATGCCCGCTCGAACTTGCGCAAGACGATGGGCGCGGGCTCATCGTGCGCGAGCTGATTCAATGTGGCGACATAGTGATCAAACAACGCGGGATGCGGGTCGTCGCGTGCGAGAAGTTTGACCAGTAGTTCATTCAGGTAAAAGCCGCAAAGCAATGCCGATTTTTCCACTGGCAGCAAACCGCCGATCCATTCTGCCGAAGTCAGCGTCCGAACCTCGGCCTTGCCGCTCCATCCAACGGAAAGGGGTTGGAAAGTCTGCAGCACGCCTCGCAATTTGGAATGCGGCCGCTTTGCCCCCTTGGCAATCAGCGCTACACGGCCATAGTCGCGTGAAAATACCTCGACGATCAGGCTGGTTTCCTTGTATGGATAACTGTGCAGGACAAACGCCGGCTGGTTCGCCACCCGGTATTCCTTTTCGTGCGCCTTGTTGCGGGCAGCGGATCGCGCTGTGTGAACCTTTGTGCCACCAGCTTGTGCTTGAAACACTTTGGTATCCGTCACATTCAAGGACATTTCATCCGGAGCGTTAACCGGAAGGTCACTTTCTCGCGTGATGGGAGGGGACATGTATAACCTGGTCAAGTCAAGCCGCAGTGCCGGCAATTGGCTGCGGCAAACCTACTCGTAACCGTACGCGCGCAAACCAGCCTCGTTGTCCGCCCAGCCAGACTTCACCTTGACCCAAATCTCAAGGTAAACCGGGCCACCGAAAAGCTTTTCCATATCAAGCCGGGCCTGCGTTGAAATTTCTTTGAGCTTGGCGCCCTTCTGCCCGATTACCATGGCTTTGTGACTATCCCGGTCGACGAGAATGGCCGTGAAAATTCGACGCAGATTTCCCTCTACCTCGAACTTTTCAATGACGACCGTGCTGGTGTACGGAAGCTCGTCGCCGACGAAACGAAAAACCTTCTCTCGCACAATTTCGGCCGCGAGAAATTTTTCACTGCGGTCGGTAATGTCGTCTTCACTAAAAACAGGCGGATTTACCGGGAGATATTTTTGAATTTCACCTTCAAGCACCGTGAGCTGGAAACGCTGTTTGGCCGACACAGGCACAACTGCTGAAAAGTCATGGTCCGCCGCGACCTTCTGGGCGAAGGGCATCATGACCGCCTTGTCCTTGATGCGGTCGGATTTGTTGATGACCAGGATGCACGGAACGTTTTTCGGTATCAGGTCCAGCACCTGCTTGTCAGCCTGGCCGTAGGTGCCCGCCTCAACGACGAAGAGAATGACGTCTGCAGCCGTAAGCGTATTGGTTACTGTCCGGTTCAGAGTCTTGTTCAATGCATTCGAATGGCGCGTCTGAAAACCTGGCGTATCGACATAAACAAACTGAGCATGCTCCGTCGTCTGAATACCGGTAATGCGATGACGCGTAGTCTGTGCCTTGCGCGATGTAATGCTTACCTTGGCGCCGATCAAGGCGTTCATTAGTGTCGACTTGCCGACGTTGGGACGACCGACGATGGCGATATAGCCGCATCGAAAGTCGGGAGAAACATCAGTTGACGTCATGCGGTCTTTGAGTGTGTGGGAAGGGTAACGGGCGCATCCGCTTTGGCGGGCTGATCAACCGCGGGCTTTCCGTCCGGCGGCGGCTCAGGCTTGTTCTCAGTCTTTCCGTCGTCTTTCAAATCCAGCTTATTTTGCTTTGCATCCTGCTTGGCTTCGGCCTTGATCTCGGCTTTTACGGGTGCCTTAACTGGTTTCTTGCTCTCGCCCTCGATCGGGGCATCGGGCTGAATGGTTGCAATACCCGCCAGTTTCAATTGCGATGCGCGCGGACGGCTCTTGCGACCAGATGTGGCGTTCTTCACGAGGGCGCTCTGGACGGCCTCCAAGGCTAATTTCGCTGCGGCCTGCTCACCAGCACGCCGGCTGCCCCCTGTCCCAAATACCTGGATTTCGAGCTTGGGAACAAGACATTCGACTTCGAATTCCTGATTATGGGCCGCCCCGTGTGTCGCCACGACATTGTATTGAGGCAAGGCAATCTTTTTTCCCTGAAGGTATTCTTGCAACAGGGTCTTGGCATCTTTGCCAAGCGTCTTGGGGTCTACCGTATCGAGAATCGGGATATATAGGGAGCGAATGACATCCCGTGCGGCATTAAATCCCGCATCGAGAAAAATGGCGCCAAACAGCGCTTCGAGGGTATCAGCCAGAATCGAGGGCCGGCGGAAACCGCCGGATTTCAACTCACCTTCACCCAGCCGCAAAAATTGCGACAGCTCCAAGCGCTGAGCAATTTCGTAAAGCGACTGTTGCTTTACCAGATTTGCGCGTAATCGAGACAGGTCGCCTTCATCAATCTTGCTATAGCGCTCAAACAAGAGCGATGCCACTACGCAGTTCAATACCGAATCGCCAAGGAATTCAAGCCGTTCGTTATGCAAGCTGCTATGGCTTCTATGCGTCAAGGCCTGCTGCAGGAGTGCAGCATCCTTGAACGTGTGTCCCAGCCGAGTTTGCAATAACTTGAAGTCCATCTTGATTTGCCGCCTAGCTAAACTCTATTCATTGATCGGGTTTGGTCAATGGGGTCTTGCTGGTGCTTGCCACATAATCGATCACCAAACTCGCAGGGCCGATCAACGGAATCTTTTTTTGATATGCGACGCTGACCTCAAAACCATCCGCGGTCTTTGTAATTTCCAAATCCTTGCCAGAAATCGAATCAATGTAAGCCGTTGTAGCCTGCTTATCGAATGAATCCTGGATCTCTCGAGGTGTCGTCCCGTTTGCCTTGGCATTGGCTATCGCCTTCTTGATCGCCGTATATTCGACAGCAGTTGGGATGATCTTCATTCCTAACACGGCAAGGACCGCCACGATGACAATAACAAACAAGAAACCAACCAACGAAAGGCCATTCTGCTTGCGCTCAGCAACCGCCCTTAGCTCCATATGCCGTCTCCCTGATTCTGTTTATTGAAAACTGCCGATGCGCCGGAAGTTGCCGAAGTTCATCCAAACGAAAAATGCCTTACCGACAATATTTTCATCTGGAACAAAGCCCCAATACCGGCTGTCCAGGCTGTTATCCCGATTATCCCCCATCATGAAGTAATGTCCAGAGGGGACCGTACATGCAAATCCTTCCAGATTGTAGGTACACAGTTCACGTCCCGGGAACGGATCAGGGTTCTGCACATAGGCCGGCGCCCGGTCATCATTCAGTATCCTGTGCCGGATGCCAGTCAAATCCTCGAGAAATTGCTTCGAATAGCTCAGATGTTCTTCATCCAGGTAATCCGGCAAAGCCTGATAAGAAAGTTCCTTACCATTAATCGTTAAGCGCTTGTTTTTATATACAATTTTATCACCTGGCACACCAACGACACGTTTGATGTAATCCAAGGACGGATCCTTGGGATACTTAAAGACCATCACATCGCCGCGCTGCGGACTGCTGATTTCGACGATCTTCTTGTTTATGATCGGCAGACGAATTCCGTAGGTGAACTTGTTTACCAGGATCAGATCGCCAATCACAAGCGTCGGGACCATCGAGCTCGACGGAATCTTGAACGGCTCATAAAGAAATGAGCGGAGGAAGAATACCAAGGCGATAACAGGAAAAAAACTGCCAGAGTATTCGATCCATGTTGGCTGCTTGAGAATTTCGGCCTCAAGCTTGGCGCGACCACTGTCATCAGTCTTGATTCCATCGGCGCGCAATTTCGCGTGACGCGCGTCGAACTCGGCCAAGGCGGCATCTGCCTTAACACGCCTCTGCTTGGCAAAGTGAAAAACGTCCAGAAACCAGACTATGCCCGTTGCGATTGTCAGGATGAACAGGATTAATGCAAAGTTGCCGAGAATAGCTTGCAAACTCATTTATCTTCCACTTGTAAAATTGCCAGGAATGCCTCTTGGGGCACTTCGACCGAACCAACCTGCTTCATCCTTTTCTTGCCCGCTTTTTGTTTCTCGAGCAGCTTTCGCTTGCGTGTGATGTCGCCGCCGTAGCACTTTGCCAACACATTTTTCCGCATGGCCTTGACGTTTTCACGCGCGATAATGTTCGCTCCAATGGCAGCCTGAATCGCCACATCAAACATTTGGCGAGGAATCAGTTCCCGCATCTTGGCCGCTACCGCGCGCCCGCGATACTGGCTGTTGGATCGGTGCACAATGATCGCAAGCGCATCCACCTTCTCACTGTTAATCAGCATGTCGACTTTTACGACATCAGCAGCCCGGTACTCCTTGAACTCGTAGTCCATCGACGCGTATCCGCGCGAGGTCGACTTCAGCTTGTCGAAGAAGTCGAGCACAATTTCCGCCATCGGCATTTCATAGGTGAGCATCACCTGCTTGCCGTGATAGGTCATGTTGATTTGGACGCCACGCTTCTGCGTGCAAAGAGTGATGACCGAGCCGACATACTCCTGGGGCATGTACAGGTTGACCGTTACGATCGGTTCCCGAATTTCCTCGATCTTGGACGGGTCCGGCATCTTGGATGGATTATCGACCATCATGATCGAGCCGTCGCGCTGGACAACTTCATAGACGACCGTCGGCGCAGTCGTAATCAAGTCCATGTCGAACTCGCGCTCCAGCCGTTCCTGCACAATTTCCATGTGCAGCAGACCCAGGAAGCCGCAGCGGAAGCCAAAACCCAAAGCTTGGGACACTTCCGGTTCATACTGCAGCGCGGCGTCGTTGAGCTTGAGTTTTTCCAACGAATCGCGAAGCGCGTCGTACTGGTTGGCCTCTACCGGAAACAATCCGGCAAAGACTTGGGGCTGCACTTCCTTGAAACCTGGCAGCGGTTGAGCAGCAGGCTTGTTTGCGAGCGTAATCGTGTCGCCTACGCGGGCTGCCTTCAGTTCCTTGATGCCGGCAATCACAAATCCTACCTGCCCGGCAGAGAGTGACTCGCGTGATTCGGACTTCGGGGTAAAGACACCGATATTTTCGGTCAGATACTGCGCCTCGCTCGCCATCAGCGAAATCTTGTCCTTTGGCCGTAATGTGCCGTTGACGATGCGCACCAGCATCACAACGCCGACATAGTTATCGAACCACGAGTCGATAATCAGCGCCTGTAGCGGCGCATTGGGATCTCCTTTTGGCGCGGGCACCTTGGCGATCAGCGCCTCCAGCACATCCTCGACCCCCATGCCCGTCTTCGCAGAGCAACGTACAGCGTCAGTCGCATCGATGCCGATGACATCCTCGATTTCACTGATCGCGTTTTCGGGATCCGCTGAGGGCAGATCGATCTTGTTCAAAACCGGTACCACTTCGACGTTCAAATCAAGCGCTGTATAGCAATTGGCCACGGTCTGCGCTTCAACGCCCTGTGATGCGTCGACAACGAGCAGTGCTCCCTCGCACGCCGACAGCGAGCGACTGACCTCGTAGCTGAAGTCGACGTGTCCCGGAGTATCAATCAGATTCAGATTGTAGGTTTTGCCGTCGCGCGCCTTGTACGACAAGGCGGCTGTCTGTGCCTTGATGGTAATACCGCGTTCACGCTCCAGATCCATCGAATCGAGGACTTGTGCTTCCATTTCGCGGTCGGACAGGCCGCCGCATATCTGGATGATGCGGTCCGCCAACGTAGATTTCCCATGGTCAATATGGGCGATGATGGAAAAATTGCGAATGTTGTCCATTAACTAAGATGCGACTACAAAAAAGGCGCTCTGAGCGGGGAAATTTACCCCAAGCGAGCGCCTTATGATTGAAGGTTGTTCGATAGCCGGCATTTTACCGGATTTCAGAGGGGAAAGCCCGAAAATCACTGGGGTGCTCGCCTCGTGAGGCTGATTGTCCGCGGGTTGAGCGACCAATGATGGCCGGTAACCGTGAATTTCGCTTGCAAAAGACGTGCACAAGCTTGTATGCCTTTGCCAAGCCTATGCCTCCGTCAAGAACGCTCTGGTTTTGCCTTCATCCAGAAAATAGTGGCAAATCTGGATCGACTCGGCGTTGCCTTTCTGGCCAAACAAGACCGGAACCAACTCGTCAAACTGGGCGAGCAAAGCCTCATCCGCATCCACATCCATCACCTCGACGGTAAACGGATACTCGCCGCTTAATGCCTGCAAGGCTTCCAGCATATCGTCGCATAGATGGCAGTATGCGCGAGAATAGAGCGTGAAATGAACCATGGATGTCTGAAGTTGACCGGCCGAGCTTGGGTGGGAAAGCAACTAAATCAGTATAGTAAAAAGAAAGCCGCAACCCTAACAGGATTGCGGCTTTCAACAGATTCTGTCTTTACTGCCCGTTCGGCCTGATCGGCACAAACTGCGACGCGTCTCCGCGTCGCACCAGCAGTACGGCCATCTTCTTCGGCTCCAATCGAGCAACAAGTGAATTGAACTGCTTTGCGTCCTTCACGTCACTGTTGTTCAATCTCAGAATAACGTCGCCAGCGCGCAGACCAACTCGCGCCGAAGGCCCCTCGGAAGCATCGACAATCACACCACCATCGACCTTGAGCTCCTTCTTCTGAGCCTCTGTCAAATCGCTGACCACCAGACCCAAAGCATTTGGCGTCTGCTCGGGTTTTGCTTTGCGCTCCTCTTTCTTGGCAGTTTTTTCGGGCTCCAACTCTGCGACCGTCAAGGCCACATCCTTGGTTGCACCCTTGCGCCAAATCGTCAACGTAGAGCGCGTACCCGGCTTGGTTGCCCCAACCATACGAGGCAGGTCCGTGGCCTTTTCGATCGGAGTTCCGTTAAATTTCAAGATAATGTCGCCGGCTTCCAATCCGCCCTTCTCTGCGGGCCCACCCGACTCCACCCGCTGAATCAACGCACCCTGTGCATGCGGCAAGCCCAGCGATTCCGCGACATCCTTTGTCACCTCACCGATTTGCACACCTATGCGGCCGCGCGTAACGCGACCTGTCGTTCTCAGCTGTTCAGCAACACGCATCGCCTCGTCAATCGGCACAGCGAAGGAGATGCCCATATAGCCACCAGAGCGGCTATAAATCTGCGAGTTAATTCCAACAACTTCTCCGCGCATATTGATCAACGGGCCGCCCGAATTACCCGGATTGACCGCAACGTCGGTTTGGATCAGGGGAAGATATTCACCTGTATCGCGAGCCTTGGCCGAGATAATCCCGGCCGTCACGGTATTGTCCAATCCAAAAGGCGAACCGATCGCGATCACCCATTCGCCGACACGCAGTTTGTTCGGATCTCCGATCGTCAAGCGCGGCAAACTCGATCCTTCGATCTTGACCACTGCCACATCAGTGCGTTTGTCCACACCGACAATCTTTGCCTTGAACTCGCGCTTGTCGGTCAGCGTCACATACACTTCATCAGCGCCGTCCACAACATGCGCGTTGGTGAGAATGAATCCATCGCCGGAAATGATGAAACCAGAACCGACGCCGCGCGGCACTTCCTCTTCTTGTTGAGGGGCTTGTTTCCGGTTACGCGGTGAACGATCTGGTTGCTGCTGGCGCGGGATGGGAACGCCGAAGAAGCGACGGAAAAATTCCTGCATTTCTTCATCATCTCCGCCAGGGATTGCCCCTTGACCGGGCTTGACTTTCTCCGTTGTGCGGATATTGACTACGGCAGGTCCGGTTTTCTCTGCAAGGTCGGCAAAATCCGGCAATCCTGCAACGGAGGCGGCATGCGCGGATGAAATGACGATACCGAACGCCGACGAATCGATCAATGCGGCAGCAGCCGTCAGAAAGACTGCCAGAACAGTGTTGCGGACAAAAGGCGTTGTTTTCATAGAATCCTGTTTCTTTTAGCTATTTTGGTTTGAATTCAATCGAATTGGCGACTTGCTTGATTGCCGCTGACGGCACTTCTCCAACGATGGTAAGCCAAAAATCGCCCTGACGCTTACCAACGATATTCAATGCTCCCTGTTGAATCGATCCTTCGGTTCGACTCTGAGATCCCGGCTCGATAAAAACCGAAATCGCCGCTAGCCCGTCCGAAAAAACCATCTGCGAGACCTCGCGCTGATTCGGCGTTGCGCTCGCAGATGCGCCCGCTGACTGCGGGTGATCCGATACCATGCGCTTGACTTCACGAATCTTCTTGAATCCCGGCGGAAGAAACTTTACCGTCCATCCTGAGAGATTCACCTGAGTCATCTCCGCGTTCTCGACATGCCAGCCGCTGGTATTCGATATGCTCGGTTTTACCTGCGTACGGTCGATATTGCCGATCGAAATCTGGGTAAAGGAAATCTGCTCGACAGCTTCGCGCTTTTCATTCAAGGTTTGGGCGCGAAGTAGCAAGCCCGAGGATTTATCTGCCCAAAGCTTGTAACCGTAGCGGAGGTTATCTTTCGGCTCAAGCACGATTGACTGACAGTCGTGCCCTGCGACTCGCCCGGCTTCAGCCTTCCTGACGTCATAGAACTGCGTCAGATCAGCAGGATTGGCAGCCAGTATTGCGGGAAAAATGTCGTGCGTTACGCGCTTTTCGACCAGAAGCGTTTTTGTCTCCGGAACGTAGCAGACAATCTCTTCGTTATTGCGAATGTACTCCCGCGGTTTGCCGTCCAGGATCTCGAGCTTCTCAACTTCGTTTTTTCCGCTTACAACATGCGTGATACGCGAAGTGCGCATCTGATTGCCCTGCTGATAAACAAACGTTCCGGAATAGTTGAGCCTCTGCGCCGATGACTGAATTCTCTTCAACCACGACTGAGCCTCCCGTCCTTCTGCCAGCGGTTCGGGATTCTCGGCTTGTGCCGACAATCCCCAGAAAAAAGACAGAGCAACGACAAACCGAAATAAAACAAGTGTTTGCCGCATATGAATCATTTATTGGAAAAGGTAGCCGAACGTGCGTATTGCGCTGTGCTGAACACGGAAGGAGAGAAGCGTTGATGCGCCAACAGATAATCATCGATACGCGGATCGCGCAGGACGACACCTTCAGGAGCCGATGCTGCAATCACCGAACCTTGCACAGCCGATGATCCGGCGACAACTGCGGAATCCGCAGCGCCATCGGGCCGGCCTTTGATGGCCACTATCAACTGTGGCGTCGTGACAAATGCCACTGCAGCAACGGCGGCTGCAGCAACCATGCTCGGCACTGTCCACCGTTTCGTTATCGAGCGTGGCTGCAGCAAAGAAGCCGGACGCTCATCAATGTTGCAGGCGATCAAACCGGGGGCGACGATTGTCGGCTCGGCTTCCAGTCGCATGGCCATGCGTGCAGAAAAGCCGGCACTCAACGGTGCAGCCATATCGACGGAGCGCAATACGTCGCCGATCTGATGATAGACCTCCCAATCCGCCCGCCCTTCCGCTTGCCGCAATGCCGCCAACGCCATATCCAGCTGCTGGTTAGCCAACTCCCCATCGGCAAGTGCAGAAATCTGTTCCCGAGTTATTTCATTCGTATTCATCACTACCTCGTTCGGGCTGCGCCAACCCTCGTTTTCATCACAAAGAACCTTGTCTATTCGTCTCGTCCACTACCAACGTTTGTCTATTGCAGTACCAAGCAATGGTCTCAACTTTTCTGCGATAGCTTCACGAGCCCGAAAAATCCGGCTTCGTACGGTTCCTATCGGGCATCCCATTGCTTCCGCGATTTCATCGTAGCTCAACCCTTCGATTTCACGCAACGTAATTGCAATGCGAAGCTCATCAGGCAGTGCATCCATTGCCACATTCACCGTCTCAGCGATCTGTTTCGTCGCGAGCATCGACTCAGGCGTATTGATGTCCCTTAGGTGCTCACCGTCATCAAAAGTTTCTGCTTCTTCGGCATCCGCTTCGGTCGATGTAGGCGCGCGCCTCCCCTGCGTAACCAGGTAGTTTTTCGCAGTATTAATACCTATCCGGTACAACCACGTATAAAAAGCAGAGTCTCCACGGAACTGCGGCAATGCACGATATGCCTTGATGAAGGCTTCCTGCACTACGTCTTCCGCTTCAGCCTGGTCGCGCACAAGCCGCGACACGAGCCGCATCAGTTTCCGTTGATACTTGGTAACCAAGAGCTCGAACGCTTTTTTATCGCCGCGCTGAACACGCTCGACAAGCAGTTGATCAATGTCGCGTTCTGTCGTCAATCCCCGTTCCCTTGTTTCGTTGCAACATATGCGCGGCTAGAGTAGTTGACTGTAGGAAATGCAAGAAGTTCAATTTATTTCGAACATTTTCTAGAATTTTTGGGGTTGTGTGCCTGCCCCATCATCCATCGGCACGCCACCGACAATGCCCGAAAACTATCCTTCGACACGCAATCCGGCAAGATAGCCAAAGATCTTTTCACACCGTGTTCGTTCTGCACATGCAGCAGAAGCAAATACGGCCACAATGTCGTTCCTCTCAATAAGTGAACGACATCGCCATTCTCCCTAAGATGCGGCCAGTCGGCTTCTGCGCAAGGCCTTTCGGCGCTCACTTCAGTCAATCGCAACTGTCCTGTTCCGGTGATATCAATATGTATGGGTTTTCGGTATTGCGCGCCATGATAAAACCCAAAAAATGACAGGAAAATCGTGACGACTGCCATTACGAATCGAGCCAGGGCAGATAGATCACCGATCCAACCGGCGCCGATTGCAGCGCCGACGAGAATACCACCAGCCGACATAGTGCCAAGCATGGTTCGCAAAAGCCGGGATGGACGTACTACGGCGGATACCGCGATAGACATGACGAAGATAAGCCAAGGACAGCTTCCCTCCTCTTTGTGAGGAAGGAAGCGCGATATCAGACCTTGCCGAAGATGAGCGTCCCGTTCGTGCCACCGAAGCCGAACGAGTTCTTGACTGCGATATTAATAGGCATATTGCGCGCGTTGTTCGCACAATAGTCCAGATCGCAGGCGGGATCCTGATTGAAGATATTGATCGTAGGTGGCGACAATTGCTTGTGTACCGCGAGCACGGTGAAAACCGACTCCAGTCCGCCGGCACCACCAAGCAAATGCCCGGTCATCGACTTGGTGGAGTTGACGACTGTTTTCTTCGCATGTTCACCGAGAGCGCGCTTGATCGCAATAGTCTCTGCCAGATCGCCGAGTGGCGTGGACGTGCCATGCGCATTCACGTAATCGACCTGATCAGGGTTGATCCGTGCATTGTTCATCGCCGCGATCATGCACCGCCGCGCGCCATCGCCATCGTCAAGCGGCGCTGTCATGTGGTGAGCATCCGCGCTCATGCCGAAACCAAGCACCTCCGCATAGATCGTCGCGCCACGAGCCTTTGCGTGCTCGTACTCCTCGAGGACCATAACACCCGCGCCTTCGCCAAGCACGAAGCCGTCGCGGTCCTTGTCCCATGGACGCGACGCGGTGGCAGGATCGTCGTTACGCGCTGATAGCGCACGCGCAGCGGCAAATCCACCAACACCCAATGGCGAAATGGTTGATTCGGCACCACCGGCAATCATAACGTCGGCGTCGCCGTATTCGATCATTCGGGCGGCTGCGCCAATGCAGTGCAGACCTGTCGTGCATGCCGTCACGATCGCGAGATTCGGGCCCTTGAAGCCGTACTTGATCGACAAGTGGCCGGAGATCATATTAATGATCGATGCCGGCACGAAGAACGGACTGATCCTTCGCGGTCCGCGATTTGTCAGTTCCGCATGCGTCTCCTCGATCATCGGCAGGCCGCCGATACCGGACCCGATGATAACGCCGATGCGTTCGGCATTCTGATCGGTAACAGCCAAGCCACTATCCTGTACAGCCTGAATCCCCGCAGCCATGCCGAAGTGGATGAAAGTGTCCATGTGGCGCGCTTCCTTACCGGGAATGTAATCCTCGATATTGAAGCCCTTTACTTCACCCGCAAAACGCGTGGAGAAAGGCGTGGCGTCAAATTTTGTGATGGTCGCAATGCCCGATTTGCCTTCGGTAAGCGCGGCCCACGCATCGGCGACCGTGTTGCCGATGGGTGAAACGCAACCGAGGCCAGTCACTACGACGCGACGTTCACGTGAGCGGCTCAAGCGGTTCTCCTGGATTCAATCAAATCTATGTTAAGCCTTGACGTGAGCCTTGGCGTAGTCGATCGCCTGCTGCACCGTCGTAATCTTCTCAGCCTGCTCGTCCGGAATTTCCATTTCGAATTCGTCTTCGAGTGCCATCACGAGTTCGACTGTGTCAAGAGAGTCGGCGCCGAGGTCATCGACGAAAGACGATTCATTCTTGATGTCGGCTTCGGCGACGCCCAGTTGCTCAGCGACGATCTTCTTAACGCGTTGTTCGATATCGGACATATTATCCCTCCAGTGGGTTACAGAAAGTGCGCGCATTTTATCAGGTTTGCGCAGTGAAAATTCACTTTTGGCTTTTGTTTTGAATAATGCTTTAACTTCAGCCAATTGTGTCTAATTATTGCTTAACTCATGTACATGCCGCCATTGACATGCAGCGTTGTACCCGTGATGTAACCGGCTTGTGGAGAGGCAAGAAATGCCACTGCAGCAGCAATATCCTCCGGCATGCCGAATCGGCCAAGCGGGATCTGTTGCATTAGCGCAGACACTTGTTGCTCGCCCAGTTCCTTGGTCATATCCGTGTCGATAAATCCGGGGGCGACGCAATTGACCGTAATACTACGGCTGCCGATCTCGCGTGCGAGAGCACGGCTCATTCCTGCCACACCGGCTTTCGCTGCCGCGTAATTCATTTGTCCAGGATTGCCGGCCGATCCCACCACCGAGGTTATATTGATGATACGGCCATACCGCGCCTTCATCATTCCCCTCAAAACCCCGCGTGAGAGGCGCGCAACAGCAGTGAGGTTGGTTGCAATGACTGCATCCCACTCCTCGTCTTTCATTCGCATCGCCAGTTGATCCTGCGTGATGCCAGCGTTATTGACAAGGATCGACAGGCTGCCGAATTCCTTTTGCACCTCGTCTATTACGGCGGAGCAGCGCTCGGCATCAGTGACATTCAGCACCACACCTCGACCGCATCCAGGTTGAACCGTTTCCAGATACGCGGAAATTGCTGCAGCACCTGCCTCTGTCGTTGCCGTGCCCACGACCTTCGCACCCTGCATCGCCAACTCTTGCGCAATGGCACGACCGATGCCGCGCGAAGCGCCGGTGACCAGCGCCACTTGATTAACCAGATTCACTTGAGAAGCTCCAAAACTTTGTCGAGAGATGCCTGATCGACGATTGCCTCACCGATCAGTTCGCTATTGATACGCTTGGTCAAGCCTGCCAGCACCTTGCCCGGGCCGCATTCAATGACATGCGTTATGTCTTCCGTCTTCATTTTTTGCACTGTTTCAACCCACCGCACCGGACTTGCAGCCTGACGGACTAGGGCGTCCTTGATGCTGGACACATCTTGTGCAATAGCGACATCAACATTGTTAATCAAGGGAATCCGGGGTGCCGCGAACGCCAGGTTTTGCATGTACTCGCGCAGACGGTCCGAAGCAGGCTTCAAGAGTGAGGAATGAAATGGAGCAGAGACCGGTAGTGGCAACGCGCGCTTTGCACCTTTAGCCTTTGCGACTTCACAAGCGCGCTCCACCGCAGCTTTGTGACCGGCAATCACGACCTGCGCCGGTGCATTGAAATTCACCGCCTCTACCACTTCACCTGCCGCCGCTTCCGCGCAGGCCGCACGCACGTCGTCATCCGACAATCCGAGAATCGCCGCCATACCTCCCTGCCCGACTGGCACCGCTTCTTGCATGGCCTGCGCGCGAAACCGCACCAGCGGTACCGCATCCTTAAAGGGAATCACGCCTGCAGCGACAAGCGCCGAGTATTCGCCAAGGCTATGTCCGGCAACGATAGACGGCGCCTTACCGCCGCCAGCGATCCACGCACGATAGCAAGCGACGGCTGCGGTCAGCATTACCGGCTGCGTGTTTGTCGTGAGGTCGAGCTCTTCTTTCGGGCCCTCTGCAATCAGTTTGCCGAGATCGAATTGCAAAACATCTGACGCCTCCGAGATCGTCTGCTTGACGATGGCGTTATCGGCAAAGCCATTCAACATGCCAATGGCTTGCGAGCCTTGGCCCGGGAAGACGAATGCGAATTTTGTCATGCTTGATTAATGAAAAAGGTTTACATGCGTGCGAGGATCGCACCCCAGGTGAATCCGCCGCCTACGCCTTCCATCATGACGTTTTGGCCCGGTTTCACGCGGCCGTCGCGCATGGCAACATCAAGTGCCAGCGGTATCGATGCAGCAGACGTATTCCCGTGCTGGTCGACAGTCACCACCATCTTTTCAAGCGGCAATCCAAGTTTCTTCGCAGTGCCTTGCATGATGCGAATGTTGGCTTGGTGCGGAATCAGCCAATCAATTTGAGACGAGCTCATGCCGGCAGCGTCGAGCGCCTCATTGGCGACCTTCTCGAGCACGGAGACGGCGAGTTTGAAAACAGCTTGCCCGTCCATATACAGGAATGCGCTGCCTTCGATCGCGCCACCGCTAACGCTGCCCGGAACACATAGAATATCGCCATGGCGGCCGTCGGCATGCAACCTCGTTGCCAGTACACCCGGCTCGCTGGCGACGGTTAAGACCATTGCGCCGGCACCATCACCAAACAACACACACGTGGTGCGGTCGTCGAAATTGAGAATTCTTGAAAACACTTCCGCACCGATGATCAGTACATTCTTGTGCACCCCGTTCTTGATGAAACTGTCGGCAATTGAAACCGCGTAGACAAACCCGCTGCACACCGCTTGCACGTCGAACGCCGGACTACCATTGCTGATGCCCAGCTTGCGCTGCACGACGCATGCGGTGCTCGGAAATCCACCGAAATGGTCCGGCGTGGAGGTTGCAAGAATCAGCAAATCAACATCATTCGGACTCAGGCCAGCCATGTCCAGTGCACGCTTCGCGGCTTCGACCGCAAGGTCACTCGACTGCGCGGTCGGTTCAGCGTAGTGGCGAGCCGAAATCCCGCTGCGGGACACGATCCACTCATCTGAAGTCTCGATCCCCTTTTTCGCCAACTGTGCGGCGAGATCATGATTCGTGACGCGTTTGGGTGGCAGATAACTTCCCGTACCTATAATTTTGCTATAGAGAGTCATGCCGTTTTCTGTTTGGTTAATTCAGTGAGTGCGCTTGCGGCCTCAGGTTCTGAGCTCGGACCGGATTGCGGCATCAGTTCCGCGATGGTTTTGGTTATGCGCGAGAGAAGATCATGATTTGCTGCGTCATACGCACGCTTGATCGCCCACTCGAATCCGTAGGCGTCTTCACCGCCATGGCTTTTGAACACCAGTCCCCGCAAACCGAGGAAACTGGCCCCATTGTAGCGGGACGGATTCATGTGCTGTGAAATCGATTTGAGCGCACCCTGGGCGATGAAAGCGCCGAGAATATTGATCGGACTGCTTTTGAATTCGCTCTTGAAGATCGTTTTGACCCAGCGCCCCAATCCTTCCGAAGCCTTCAGCACCACGTTTCCAACGAAGCCGTCGCAAACGACCACGTCAGTGGTACCTTCGAAAATGTCGTTGCCTTCCACGTTACCGTAGAAATTGAGAACACCTTTTTCGTGATCGACACGCAGCAGCGCGGCCGTTTGCTTCACGACTTCGTTGCCTTTGATATCCTCTTCGCCGATATTCAGCAGACCGATAGTGGGTTTCGGTTTGTCTTCCAGTGCAGATACCAGCGCGGAACCCATCAGTGCGAACTGGTGGAGATGTTGCGGCTCGCAGTCGACGTTCGCGCCAAGATCCAGCATATAGGTCGGCGAGTCCTTTTGATTCGGCATTGGAAAGCAGATCGCAGGACGGTCGACGCCGGGAATGGTTTTCAGCACGTAGCGAGACACCGCCATCAGCGCTCCGGTATTGCCGGCCGACACGCAGGCGTGCGCCTTGCCATCCTTCACAAGGTTGACGGCAACCCGCATCGACGAATCCTTCTTCCGACGTAAGGCAACCTCCAACGGGTCGTCCATGGTGACGACTTCCGTCGCATTAACGATGGATAGGCGGGGGTGAGTGGATGCGTCCTGCTTTTTCAACTCAGCACGAATAACATCCTCAAGGCCGACCAAAATGAGTTCGGCGTCAGGTTCGTGATTAGCGAAGGAGACGGCAGCAGGAATGGTGACTGACGGGCCATTATCACCACCCATACAGTCGATAGAAATTTTGATTGTCATTGTTTTGACTCAGTACCTCGCCCTAACTTCCGGAGCCTGCGGGCTCCCGGCGGGCCAGATCCGGTGCGATTCAAAATGACGCAATACGTTTTTTCAGCATATGAAAAAACGGCGCCAAGTCAAACTCCCCGCGCCGCTTTTTATCGAAAAACAATGACCGAAATTACTCGTCGTTCTTGGTCTTCAGGACCTTGCGGCCGCGATAGTAACCATTCGGACTGATGTGATGACGCAGGTGCGTCTCGCCAGTGGTCGGCTCGACTGCCAGCGGCGGCACGGACAGGTGGTCGTGCGAACGGTGCATACCACGCTTGGACGGGGACTTCTTATTTTGTTGAACGGCCATGATGACTCCTAAACCTAAAGATCTGAAATTTTAACATATCCGGCCTGCCAATCTCTTGCAAACCGGGAATTCCTGCTGCGTTTATTGATTTTCGGCGAGCATCTTTCGCCGCACAAAGCTCTATTTTTTCAAGCCTTTCAGCACCGCGAACGGCGATACCTTTTCCGCCTCTTTATCCATTTCCGGCATCAGCTGATCCGGACAAGTCGCATGTTTTGGCGACAATGGAATTGTCAACAAAGCGTCATCTTCAATCAGTTGCGCGACATCGAAATTGCGACTTCCGACGATGACCTCAACGGATTCATCATCAAGCGAATTTTCGATTTCATCCGCACTTGCCTCATCCGGCGCGAGCACCAGGACCGATTCGGAAACGATATCGAAGGCAAACGGCTTCAAGCAACGCTGACACATCAGACTAACTGCCCCTGCCACTGAAAGCGCCAGTTGCGGATGCCCCTGCGGACTACTTCCTCCCTGCAGCGACCACCGCACTGTACCAGACTGATCAGCCGACTCCTCCGCCAGCCTGGGCAAATCAGCAACCGCGACTTCGCCCTCGCGACGCTCTTTGAGACGGCAGAATTCGAACGCGTCGATTACAAAAGCATTCATATCACAAGCCGAACCCGGAAAACCTGCGATAATAACAGGCTTTTCCCTTATTCGTCAAAGCGTTAGCTTGCTTTTATTGGGCGATTATTCAAATAAGACAGCAAAGATGCCTTCCTCGACCGCTCTACCTCGCCTTATCCTTGCGTCCAGCTCGAAATACCGAAAGGAATTACTCTCCCGCTTGCGTCTCCCGTTCGAGATTTTGGTGCCGGCAATCGACGAAGCCCCGCACATTGGAGAAGCGCCGGAAACGACCGCATTGCGGCTCGCTAAAGAGAAGGCGTTTGCCGTGGCACAACAAGCTCCGAACGCCTTGGTGATTGGTTCCGACCAGGTAGCGACTCTCGATGGCGAACAAATCGGCAAACCAGGCACGCACGCCAACGCGCTTGAGCAATTGCGCAAGATGCGGGGCCGCCAAGTCGTCTTTCACACCGCATTGTGCTTGTGGGATGGGCGGCGCAAGGGTGACGAAAAGGCAGCACAAATACAGAATGTACAGACCTTCGTCATGTTTCGCGATCTTCCGGATCATGAACTGGATGCCTACCTGCGCATCGAGCAGCCTTATGACTGTGCTGGCAGCGCAAAAAACGAGGGGCTAGGCATTGCGATTCTCGAAAAAATCGAAAGCGACGACCCCACTGCACTTACTGGGTTGCCGCTCATCGCCCTCACCACCATGCTGCGCCATGCGGGCGTTTCTTTTTTTGGCGAGTAAAGCGATGCCCGGTACTCTTTATCTCATTCCAAACATCTTGGGCCCGGCGGATGTCTCACAGGAAAACCCTCTCGCGCAATGCATCCCGGAACATGTACAGGCCGTCACCGCCGGGCTCCGCTATTTCGTCGCAGAAAACGCCAAGACAACACGGGCCTATTTGAAGCTGATTGCCATCAAGCACCCGTTGACTGTATCGCTGCAAGAAATCCTGATCCGCGAACTCAATGTCAACACCGATGCTGCCACCCTGCCAGAGTTACTGGAACCATTGCAGGCAGGACAAGACGCGGGGCTGATCTCAGAGGCAGGTGTGCCGGCCGTTGCTGACCCTGGCGCGAATCTCGTCCGGTTGGCACATTCCCATGGCATTCCAGTCAAGCCGCTGGTCGGCCCATCATCCATACTGCTTGCCGTTATGGCAAGCGGGCTGAACGGCCAGAGTTTTGCCTTCAACGGATATCTGCCAACCGACGCAGCGCAGCGCTCGAAACGCTTGAAAGCGCTGGAGGAACGTTCGCGAGCGGAAAGGCAAACCCAGTTATTCATTGAAACCCCCTATCGAAACGGGGCCTTGCTGGAGGCGATTGTCGCGACTTGCAATGCAAATACCCTGGTTTGCATCGCCACCGATCTGAGCCTCGCGACTGAATCAATCAGGACCCAGACTGCAGGAAAATGGAAAGCCGATCTAGCCGCCAGAACAGCGCCGGATTTTCACAAGAAGCCTACCGTATTCTTGCTGCTCGCCGCATAAAAACGCATGGCGCCAGACGCGCAAAACGGCGGTATTGCGCCGCCGTTTTGCATGCCCGATTGGGCAGTTTTCGAGAAGACAGGAGCTTCTCGGAACCGCGTCCGAGACGCGGTATCGTACGTCCGATTCGTGAGTTTTTCCCGAAACGTGCTTTTTATGCGTGACAGGATCGAAACAGAATCAGACAAGCAAAGTATATGTCACGACCGCCAAGTTTCAAGGCGCAATCGAGGCGAAGGAGTTCTGCGTTCCCTCGCTCGCCGGACTACGCATCTCACCGGAAACCTGGTTTCGCCGCACTACTCCAAATTGATGCCATTACCGCAGTGCCGACTGCGCCACCAAATTTTTTGAGGAGGCGCTCCGACAGGCCTTCGTGCTGCGTATAGTCAACGATGTCTTCCGCCTTGAGTTCGTCCCGTGCGACGGAATCCACAGTGCCGAAACCATCCGCCAGGCCGATTTCGACAGCCTTGCTTCCGCTCCAGAACAATCCGGAAAATGTTTCCGGCGTTTCCTTCAGGCGCTTGCCGCGGCCTTGTCGAACCACATCGATGAACTGCTGATGAACCTCATTCAGCATCTCCTGTGCATAGGATTTCTGCTTTGCACTTTGCGGACTGAACGGATCCAGGAAACCCTTGTTTTCACCTGCCGTCATCAGGCGCCGTTCGACGCCTAGCTTGTCCATCAATCCGGTAAAACCAAAACCGTCCATCAGCACCCCGATCGAACCCACAATGCTGGCCTTGTTGACGAAAATCTTGTCCGCCGCGGCAGCGATGTAATACCCGCCAGAGGCACAGATTTCATCGACCACGACGTAGAGAGGCTTGCGTGGATACTCCTTGCGAAGACGAACGATTTCATCGTTGATCATGCCGGCTTGTACCGGACTACCGCCCGGGCTATTGATGCGGAGGATGACGCCAACAGCGTTATCCTCGGAATAGGCGCGATCCAGAGCGGGAATCACGGAATCTGCGGCGCCCGAGGTGCCCGCTTCGATGGTGCCGTCAATCTCGATCAAAGCCGTGTGCGGCCCGAGGATTTCGTCCTCCTTGTTGGCCATGCCGAATGCAATCCACAGGCCGAAGGCAATAATGCCCAGCGTCAGAAAACGGAAAAAAATGTTCCAGCGCCGTCGCGCGCGCTGTTCGTTCAGCGTGGCGAGGGCGAGTTTTTCCAGAACGTCGCGCTCCCACCCTTCCTTGCGTGACGGCGTGCCGGATGTCGATTGATTGTTTTGCTCGAAATTATTGTCCATCATCGCAATTTGCTCTGGTTATTCAGCGCGACTCAAGCTCGCGCAGGTTTGATGTAATCGTCGGGACGCCAGAATATCTGGCCGTCCTTTTCGAATACGGTAATTGGTCGCAAGCGTCCACCGCGGCACGGGCCACCGGCGCATCGTCCGTTCTCTGGAGTGTAAATCGCGCCATGGGTGGAGCACATCAGATACAAGCCGCTTGATTCGAAGAATTCCCCTTCATTCCAATCCAGCTCGATCGGCACATGAGCACATCGATTCAGATAGGCATAGACCGCGTTGTCATAGCGGACCACAAAGCCGGTGCCGTCTTCCCCGCCGGCGGTAAGGGGGAATCGAATGCCTTTTCCGCCCTCCGCCAGATCAGAGGATGCGCAAATTGGAATGAAAACGTCGTCCATTTCCGAATTATGCATTTTCATTCAACCAAGCGTGCAACTCAAACACAGATGCTGCGGCATAGGTCGGACTGAGCGCCTGCAGTTCAGGCGCGGAATGCGCCCCGTAATGCACTGCAATTCCTGCGGCGCCCGCGTTGATTGCCATCTGCAGATCATGCGTCGTATCGCCGATCATGACCGTACGCTGAATGTCTTGACCAAGCTCGCGAGTCAGCTCATGCAGCATGGCTGGATGCGGCTTGGAAAAGGTTTCGTCCGCACAGCGGGTGGCATCGAATACCGATAACAAGTTGACCGCATCGAGCGCCCGGTTGAGGCCGACGCGGCTCTTGCCGGTTGCGACTGCGAGGAAGTAGCCCTGTTGCGACAAGTCTTTCAGCATTTCGCGCACGCCGTCGAACAGTGTCAGCCCCTTGTCCTTGGCAAGATAGTGATAGCGATAGCGTTCAACCATGTGTGGATAGTATTTGGAATCCAGCCCCGGCAATACGGCCTGCATCGCGTCCTGCAAGCCGAGGCCGATGACATACGATGCCTGCTTCTTGTCAGGAACCGGCAGCCCGAGGTCTTTTGCCGCAGCCTGGATGCAGGCAACGATGGTGGCGGTGCTGTCCATCAGCGTGCCGTCCCAGTCGAAGACGATTAAATCAAATTGCTTTTTTGCCATGTTTGTCGAAGTGCGTGCAACTGCCTTATCTGGATTGCTGAAATTAAACGATTTTAGTTGTTGGGCAGTTCCAGACTTTTCAAGAACTTCATGCACTCCTGTGGCAGCGGCGCTTTCAGCGTAACCTGAAGGCCGCTTTCAGGATGCCGGAAAGTAATTTGGTGCGCGTGCAGGAACATTCTCTTGAGAGCAATTCGCGAACCATCCGCCTTTTGCAGCGCGCGATTCAGTCCGAAGTCGCCGTACTTTTCATCGCCGACGATGGGGAAGCCGCTGGAGGCCAAATGAACACGGATCTGATGTGTCCGGCCCGTCTTCAGCTCGGCTTCGAGCAGCGCAAATTCACCGTAACGCCGGACCAGGCTGAAAATCGTATGCGAAGGCATGCCATCCGTCTGGACGCGCACGCGCCGTTCACCCTCCGGTGTGGTGTACTTGAATAAAGGAAGCTTGACATGCTGACGGGCATTTTGCCAGTCACCGTGAATCAGGGTCAGGTAGCGCTTGTCGAGCTGCCCCTCCCGAATCTGTTCATGCAGGTTCGTCAATGCCGAGCGTTTTTTCGCGAGCAGCAGAATGCCCGAGGTCTCGCGATCCAGGCGATGCACCAGCTCCAGAAACTTGGCTTCGGGTCGTGCGGCGCGTAACTGCTCAATCACGCCATAGCTGACTCCTGAGCCCCCATGCACGGCAACACCGGCCGGCTTGTTGATGACCAGAAGATGGGAATCTTCAAGAAGAATCTCGAATTCCGCGCCAGGCACCGAATGGGTTGCTTTTTCGGCAATACGTACAGGCGGGACGCGAACAACGTCGCCCTCTTTCAGGCGGTAGGTTTGGTCGACACGACCTTTATTCACCCTGACTTCGCCGGAACGCAAGACGCGATAGATATGGCTTTTCGGCACGCCTTTACATATGCGCAACAGGTAATTATCGATGCGCTGCTCTGCTTCTTCGCCGGAAATCGTGATCAGTCGGACTTGCACGGGCGCCTGCGGGGGCCGGTCAAGCACAGCAGGATTCGCCTGTCCCCCAGAAAATCTCGCTAAGTCCTTCATTTTGAATATATAATTGTTTCGCATCGGTTACAAATCCGGTGCGTGTGTAAGAATAAAAAGCACATTCTACACAGGGGCGTCTCCATCGGCCCTGCCGATTTGCAAATTCGATGGAAAAGGCATCTCTAAAAATTGACATAGGCGCCCAAGGCCGATCCGCGACGTGGACAGGTAGTTAAATACTTTTAGCACCGCGGACTTGAGAGTGTGCGCTTTAGGCGAATAATGATTAGAGATGGCCGGAAGATGTGTATGCATCACCCTTGTGCGAATCAAGGTTGCACCGCAGTTGCAATCGGATCGCGCGCATCGGTGTTGGACAAGATTGCTTGAAATTCAAGGATAAGTCCGGCAAGCACTTCCTGCGAAGGATGCTTGCTGGTTGATGTGGTTGAGAACCCTGTTTGCCGATTCTGCTGGACCTTATGTTTTGTTTGGCTCCACCAAGCTGTTCGCTACCTGACGCTGCGCCCGACCCGGCCCATTGCGGCCCGTTCGACCTGCGCGGCGCGGATGAACAGCATACTCGGCATCGCTATCAACCCCATCCGCGCCCCGTTGCGGTTTTCGCGCTCTTGCTGCGATTTACCGCACACTAAGGCAGTTCCCTCCATCAAGCACTCCGCCCTCGCGTACATCCTTGTACTTTGCCGCATTGGTGAATCCTGCCTTTTGCGGCTTTAGAGTTGACCTTAGAGTCACGGAGTAAAAAAATGAAACGGATGTTGTTTAACGCCACGCAGCAGGAAGAGTTGCGCGTGGCCATTGTCGATGGGCAGAAGCTGATCGACATCGATATCGAAACAACGGGGCGCGAGCAACGTAAATCGAATATCTACAAAGGGGTTATCACCCGCATCGAACCCTCCCTCGAAGCCTGCTTCGTCAACTATGGCGAAGAACGTCATGGATTCCTGCCGTTCAAGGAAGTGGCTCGCAGCTACTTCAAGGATGGCGTGGATGTCCGCAGCGCATCCATCAAGGACGCCCTGCGCGAAGGCCAGGAAATCATGGTCCAGGTGGAAAAGGAAGAACGCGGCAACAAGGGCGCTGCCCTGACCTCGTTCATCTCGCTGGCTGGCCGCTATCTGGTCCTGATGCCCAACAATCCGCGCGGTGGCGGCGTTTCGCGCCGGGTCGAAGGTGAAGACCGGCAGGAACTGCGCGAGACCATGGACAAACTGGATCTGCCCTCCGGCATGTCGGTCATTGCCCGTACCGCCGGTATCGGCCGCAACGTCGAGGAATTGCAGTGGGACTTGAACTACCTGATGCAGTTGTGGCGTGCAATCGAAGGCGCCGGCCAATCCGCCCCGGGCGCCTTCCTGATCTACCAGGAATCGTCTCTGGTAATCCGCGCGATCCGCGACTATTTCCAGCCTGACATCGGCGAGATCCTGATCGACACCGACGAGATCTACGAGCAGGCCCAGCAGTTCATGAGCCATGTCATGCCCGACATGGTGCATCGGGTCAAGCGCTATCGCGACGATGTGCCGCTGTTCTCTCGCTTCCAGATCGAACACCAGATCGAGACCGCGTATTCCCGCACCGTGCCGTTGCCGTCGGGCGGCGCCATCGTCATCGACCACACCGAGGCTCTGGTTTCCATCGACGTCAACTCTGCCCGCGCCACCCGCGGCAGCGACATCGAAACCACCGCGCTCAATACGAACCTTGAAGCCGCCGATGAAGTGGCCCGCCAGTTGCGCTTGCGCGACCTCGGTGGCCTGATCGTGATCGACTTCATCGACATGGAGAACGCGAAGAATCAACGCGAAGTCGAAACCCGCCTGAAGGATGCCCTGCGCTACGACCGCGCCCGTGTCCAGATGGGCAAGATTTCCCGCTTCGGCCTGATGGAATTGTCGCGTCAGCGCCTGCGTCCGTCGCTCTCCGAAGGCAGCCATGTGACCTGCCCGCGCTGCAACGGAACCGGACATATCCGCGATACCGAATCGTCCGCATTGCAAGTCCTGCGCATCATCCAGGAAGAGGCGATGAAGGAAAATTCCGCCGCCATCCACGTACAGGCACCAGTCGATGTGGCCGCTTTCCTGCTGAACGAGAAGCGCGGCGAAATCCTGAAGATCGAAACGCGCCATCGCGTCACGATCATCCTGATTCCGAACAAGCATCTCGAGACGCCGCACTACAAGCTGGAGCGCATCAAGCACGACGACCCGCGCCTGGAAGAGCCGCAGGCCAGTTACGACATGGCCGAGGAAGCGGATACCGACATCAGCTACGGCAAGCGTCAGAAGGAAGAAATTCGTCCGCGCCAGGAAGCCGTCGTCAAAGGCATTACGCCGGACCAGCCGGCGCCGATCGTGGAGCGCAAGCCGGTCGAACCGGTCCCGGTTCCGGCTCCTGTGGCCGCGCCTGCCGAGGAAGGCTTCTTCAGCCGGATGTTCGGATTCTTCCGCAAGAAGGCCGTCGCGCCAGTCGTGCCGCCGGCTCCAGTGGTCGAAGAGAAGCCGCAGCCGAGTCGTGAGCGCGGCGAGCGCAATGGACGTGGTCGCAATCGCGGCCGCGGACGTGGCGGTCGCGAGCGCGGCGAGGAGCGCGAAACCGGACGTGTCGAAGCACGCGACGAGACGACAAAGCAGTCCGCGGCGCCTGCCATTGAAGCCCAGCCGGCACAACGTCAGCCGCGTCCGCCTCGTGAACCGCGCGAACCGCGTGAACCACGCGAGCAACGCGAGCTGCGCGAGGCCAATGAGCCGCGGCGCGAGCGCGGTGAGCGCCCTGAACGTGGCGAACGACCCGAGCGTGGAGAACGTGGCGAGCGTGGCGAACGACAGCAGCGTCAGCGCGAAGAGCGCAAGGAAGCGCCCACCGAAGAGTTGTTGACGGCTCCGGTGGCAGCCCCTGTCGCCGCTCTTGCCGAGGTACAACTTCCTGCCGAAGAAGCAGAATTGATGGAGGGTGCTCCGGGCGGTGAAGAAGGAACTGCCGAGCAAGGTGAAGAGCGCCGCCGTCGCCGTCGTCGTGGCGGTCGCAATCGCAACCGTCGTGAGCGTGAAGGCGGTGAACTGGCTGCTGGAACCGAGCAGGAAACTGCAGGCGATGAAGTCGTCAGGCAGCAAGCGGTTCAGCTGGAAATCGCCGAAGTGGCGATGCCAACTGAAGCGGTGGCGGTTTCCGAAGTGGTTATCCCTTCGGAAACGGAAGCGCCCATTGCCTCGGCACCTGAGGCTGCGATTGTCAGCGCTCCGGAAGAATCGCTTGCCAAGGAAGTCGACGCTACTCCGACTCCAGTTGCAGAACCTGTCGCTGCGAGTCCGGAAGAGGTTGCGCCGGCGCCGGTAACGGAGCCTGCCGCTGAACCTGTGGTTGAGTCGATTTTGGCGCCGATTGCAGAGCCTGTGCCGGAACCTGTTGCTGCGCCGGAGATCCATCCTGAACCGCAACCGGCTCCTGTTCCCGTTGTGGCGGAAGCAGCACCGGAACCCGCACAGGCAGTTGAAGCGCAAGTGACGCCGACCGCAAGCCCTGTGGCTGCACCGGCCACGGTCGCCACGGAGCCCATGCCACTGGAACATCTGAGTGACATGCTGGCAGCAGCCGGCCTGACCCTGGCTGTTACCGATCCGGAGAAGCTGCGCGCCGCACAGGAAGCCGCGTCGCGCAATGTGCCCGCGCCTCGCGTTCCGCGTGAGCGCAAGCCCTTGCCGCCGGTGTCGAACGAGCCCTTGGTCCAGGTTGAAACTCGCCGGTAATGACACTTTCGCTCCGGCGTCCAACGCCGGAGCGCCAGCTGTTACTTCAAAAAGGGAGCGAATGCTCCCTTTTTTCATTCAGGCCGTCACAAATCCTCGACCACAAGCCGACACAGATTACGAATGCCCACGAACGAGCAAGAACGCCCTGCCCACATCACCCTGAGCGTAGCTTTCTGGTACTGGCTGAAACTTGGCTTTATCAGCTTTGGGGGCCCTGCAGGTCAGATCGCTGTCATGCATGCCGATCTCGTTGAAAAGCGCCGTTGGATATCGGAGCGCCGCTTTCTGCATGCTCTCAACTATTGCATGCTCCTGCCCGGCCCGGAGGCGACCCAGCTTGCCATTTATATCGGCTGGTTGATGCATCGGACCTGGGGCGGCATCATTGCCGGGACATTGTTCGTACTGCCGTCGCTGTTTATCCTGTGCATCCTGTCGTGGATCTACCTGACATTTGGCAACGTGCCGCTGGCGGCGGGCATTCTTTTTGGCATCAAACCGGCGATTGTGGCCATTGTACTGGCAGCCGCCTGGCGCATCGGCTCCAGGACACTGAAAAACGCGCTCTTGATCTTGATCGCAGTGGTGGCCTTCGTGGCGATCGCAATCCTTCAACTGCCGTTTCCGATCATCGTTATTGCCGCCGGCGCGATCGGTTTGCTTGGCGGGCGAGTTGCACCCGACCTGTTCCGGCTTGGGGGCAATCATGCCGCTACCACCGCCTCGTTTGGCGCGGCATTGATTGACGACGACACGCCGCCTCCGCAACATGCGCGTTTTTCCTGGCGCAAACTGATAGCGTTCTGCATGGCAGGAACACTCCTTGGGGTTATAGCCTGGGGGGCAATTGTTCTGATGTCGAATGTGCATCACCCTTTGCCGCAAATGGCTGTGTTTTTCAGCAAGGCCGCACTCATGACCTTCGGCGGTGCCTATGCGGTGTTGCCGTATGTATATCAAGGCGCGGTCGAGACCTACCAATGGCTGACACCGATACAGATGATCGACGGCCTGGCGCTTGGAGAAACGACACCGGGTCCCCTGATCATGATCGTGGCATTCGTAGGCTTCCTGGGTGGCTGGACCAAAATCCTGTTCGGCCCGGACCATCTGCTGCTCGCCGGCGTGGCCGGAGCATCCGTCGCCACGTTTTTTACCTTTCTGCCCTCCTTCCTGTTCATTCTCGCCGGCGGACCGGTGGTGGAATCCACACGCGACGATATCCGGCTGACCGCGCCGCTCACGGCCATTTCCGCGGCCGTCGTGGGGGTAATCATGAGCCTGGGGGTATTCTTTGCCGAGCATGTCTTCAGGCTGACGATGCCTGTCATGCAATGGGACTTCGCGTCCATTGCCATTGCACTGCTGGCAATGCTTGCACTCTTCCGCTTCAAGCTCGGCACGATCAAGCTGATCGGCGCATGTGCGCTGGCGGGGCTCGTGGTATCTTATCTTCGATAGCGTAACTCTCCTTGCGCACTCCGTTTTCTTTCCGAGCATGACAGACAGATTCATTCCCCTCGTCGACCGGCGCCTGGCGACGACTGGGCCGACAATTCCATCATCCCTGGAAGCGCCCACCGGGCTGCTTTCGGATACGCTTGCGCGTCCGCTGCAGGACCTGCGTATTTCCGTGACCGATCGCTGCAATTTCCGCTGCGTGTATTGCATGCCGAAGGCTGTCTTCGGCAAGGACTATGCCTTTCTGCCACACGCGGCCTTGCTCTCGTTTGAGGAAATCACGCGCCTGGCCCGTATTTTCGTCGCGCATGGCGTCGGCAAGATTCGCCTCACCGGTGGCGAACCCTTGCTGCGCAAGGACATCGAGCGACTGATCGACATGCTGAGCGCGCTGCGCACCCCGGAGGGGCAGCCGCTTGACCTGACGCTGACCACGAACGGCTCGCTCCTCGCGAGAAAAGCGCAGGCATTGAAGGATGCTGGCTTAAAGCGCGTGACGGTCTCGCTCGATGCACTCGATGAGACGGTGTTCCGTCGCATGAACGACGTCGATTTTCCGGTTGTCGATGTGCTCGACGGAATCGAGACGGCGCACAAGGCCGGGCTTGGTCCGATCAAGATCAACATGGTGGTCAAGCGCGGCATGAACGATCAGGAAATTCTGCCGATGGCCCGCCATTTCAAAGGCTCGCCTTTCATCCTGCGCTTTATCGAATACATGGACGTCGGCACGAGCAATGGCTGGAAGATGGACGAAGTAGTGCCTTCCGCCGAAGTCATGCGCCGCATTGCTGCCGAGATGCCGCTCGAAGCCATCGACCCGAACTACACGGGCGAAACGGCGGAACGCTGGCGCTACCGCGACGGCGGGGGAGAAATCGGATTGATCTCCAGCGTGACGCAGGCCTTTTGCAGCGATTGCACCCGCGCGCGCTTGTCCACCGAAGGAAAGTTGTATACCTGCCTGTTCGCGACCGGAGGACACGATCTCCGCGCACTGGTACGCGCCGGCCGTAGTGATGAAGAGATTTCGACGGCAATTGCGCATGTGTGGCGCGCCCGGGCGGACCGGTATTCGGAACTGCGAACCGCCAACACGACGGGGTTCGATCAGGCAACCAGGAAAGTCGAGATGTCCTACATCGGAGGCTGAGCTATGTCGATTACCGGATTGATTCTTGCGGGTGGACGAGGGACGCGCATGGGTAGCGTGGACAAGGGCCTGCAAGTCTTTCGCGGCGAACCGATGGTGGCGCATGTGATGCGCCGGTTTGCGCCGCAGGTTGGCATACTCGCGATCAATGCGAATCAGAACCTGGATGTTTACCAGGGTTTCGGCCTGCCGGTGTGGCCGGACCGGATGGATGAATTTCCCGGCCCTTTGGCCGGCCTGCAAACGGGACTGATGCATTGCGATACGGAGTATCTCGTCACGGCGCCCTGCGACTCCCCCTTTCTGCCTATGGACTTGGTGGCACGACTGAGGGATGCTCTGCAGGCCGAAAGCGCCGACCTCTCCTTTGCCGAGACCGGCGAAGGCGAATCCCGCCAATCGCATCCCGTCTTTTGCCTGTTGAAGACCTCGGTGCTGCCCAGCCTGAGCGCGTACCTGCAGACAGGTGGACGCAAGATGGGCACCTGGTTCGGATCGCTGCGCGCGGTGAAGGTGCACTTCGACGACGAAGAGGCCTTTCAAAACATCAATACGCTGGAAGAATTGCACAAGCTCGAAGCGCCATGACCGTTTCCACACTTTCCGAAATCAGCTCTCGCCTGCCTTCACACAACCCCGAATCGCTGAGCGTCACCCAAGCGCAGCAGTGGATTCGTGAATTCGTGCGGCCTGTCGATATTGCCGAGACAGTCGGCCTGCATGCTGCCTTGGGCCGAGTACTAAGTGAAGATCTCATCTCGCCGATCGACGTGCCGGCGCATGACAATTCGGCGATGGATGGCTACGCGTTTCACGGCAATGCGCTCGCCGCCGCTGCCCGGGAATTCAGGATCGTCGGCGTTGCCTATGCCGGTCGCAAGTACGATGGCCCTGTCGCTGAAGGCGAATGCGTGCGGATCATGACCGGTGCAGTCATGCCTGCGGATTGCGATACGGTGGTGCCGCAAGAGCTGGTGAAAAACGCGAACGATGTATCGATCACACTTGAGCCAGGCGTAGTCAAGCCCGGCGACAACCGGCGCTTGAAAGGCGAAGATCTGGCGGCCGGCAAACCGGCGCTGCGTAAAGGAAAAATCCTGCGTCCCGCCGACCTAGGCCTGCTGGCATCCCTCGGCATCGGAAGTGCACCGGTGCGGCGCCGGCTGCGGGTCGCGATATTTTCCACCGGCGATGAACTGCGCTCCATCGGCGAGCGCCTTGACGAGGGCTGCATCTACGACAGCAATCGCTACACGCTGCATGGCATGCTGACCCGCCTCGGCTGCGAGCTTGTCGACATGGGTGTCGTCAAGGACGATCGCGCATCGTTGGAAGCAGCCTTGCGCACGGCATGCGAAAGCGCCGACGCGATCATCACGTCCGGCGGCGTTTCCGTTGGCGAGGCCGATTACACCAAGGAGATGATGGCAAAGCTGGGCGATGTCATGTTCTGGAAACTCGCGATGCGGCCGGGGCGGCCCATGAGCTTTGGCAGGATCGCGTCGAACGGCAAGAGCGCGTATCTGTTCGGCCTGCCGGGCAATCCTGTGGCGGTGATGGTGACGTTCTACTTCTTCGCGCGTGACGCACTGCTGCAAATGATGGGAGCCGCCAACGATCCCCTGCCGCTGATGCGCGCCACTTCACAGTCGTCGATCCGGAAGAAGCCGGGACGCACCGAGTACCAGCGCGGCATTCTTTCGGCGGACACGAATGGCCATCCTCAGGTGTGCGTCACCGGCTCGCAAGGTTCGGGCATCCTGCGCTCGATGTCGGAAGCCAATTGCATGATCATCCTGCATCATGAACAAGGCAGCGTGAACGCCGGCGATGCCGTGGATGTGGTGTTGTTCGACGGGCTTTGCTGAAAGTGACAGGCGCTCTGCGCGTTCTACTCGTGCAGGTGTGATATCGCTTCCTCGCGGCTGGCGTATAGAGCCGGATCGGTATGGTGTCGCTGGAAGGCCGTACCGAAATAGCTGCGCATGAACGCGCTGCTGGTATAGCGCGTGACGCGACTGTAGAAGCGCTCGGCAAGTTCGTGCACCATCTCGATGTAGTTATCCAGCAGATCCGGCGTGATCGAGAAATTATCGTAGTTGACGATCGCAGGAACCTTGCGATCGAGCGGCCGCAGGTGGGCTTCGACGAGATCGCGGATCTGTTCGATGTCGGCCACGTTCTTCACTTCGTAGCCTTCGAAATTGACGAAGAACATGTCTCGTTTGGCGTCATAGGCAAGGCGCTGTTCCAGCGGCAGATACAGGATATCGTTGCGCAGTCCCATCGGCGTGGTTCGGAAGATGCGTGCGTCCATCAGCTTCAGCTGTTGGCTGACTGCGGGCTGGAATCGCATTCGCGCCAGCACATCCCGTTCAAGATCGACGCCGGGGGCGATCTCGATCACTTCCAGCCCCTCCTGCGCGAGACGGAATACGCAGCGCTCAGTGATGTACAGAACCGCTTGCCCGCGCCGCATTGCGTATTCGCCGCTGAAGGTGCGCTGTTCGACCGACTCGACGAATTTCATGGCCGCGCCTTCGCGCTTGATATGCAACTGGCCGTCGGCGATCGCGATCTCCAGCCCGCCGGCGGTGAAGGTACCGACAAACACGACCTTTTTCGCATTCTGACTGATGTTGATGAAGCCGCCCGCGCCAGCCAGTCGCGGGCCGAATTTGCTGACGTTGAGATTGCCTTGGCGGTCCGCCTGCGCCAGCCCCAGAAAGGCGACGTCGAGTCCGCCGCCGTCATAGAAGTCGAATTGATACGGCTGATCGATGATCGCCGCAGCATTCGTGGCCGCGCCGAAATTCAGGCCACCGGCGGGAATGCCGCCGATGACGCCAGGTTCGGCGGTCAATGTCACCAGGTCCAGCACCTTTTCCTCGGCCGCCACGCTGGCGACACCTTCCGGCATGCCAATGCCGAGATTGACGACATTATTCGGCTTGAGCTCGAGCAGTGCGCGGCGGGCGATGATCTTGCGTTCGCTCATTTCCATCGCGGGGATGGATGACATGGGCACGCGGATTTCGCTTGCAAATGCAGGACTGTATGGTTCGATGAAGGTCTGCATCTGGTATTCCGGCTTTTCCGCGACCACCACGCAGTCCACCAGAATGCCGGGAATCTTCACCTGCCGCGGATGCAGGGAGCCGCTTTCCGCGATGCGCTCGACCTGCACGATCACGATGCCGCCGGAATTATGCGCAGCCATCGCAATGGCGAGCGCTTCCAGGGTCAGGGCTTCCTTTTCCATCGTTACATTGCCGTCCTGGTCGGCAGTCGTGCCGCGAATGATGCCGACGTTGATCGGCAGCGATTTGTAGAACAGGTATTCCTTGCCGCCGATCGTCATCAACTCCACCAGGTCTTCGGTCGTTGATTCGCTGATCTTGCCGCCGCCGTAGCGGGGATCGACGAAGGTGCCGAGGCCGACAGTGGAAAGCAGTCCGGGCTTGCCGGCGGCGATGTCGCGAAATAGATGCGTGATGACGCCTTGCGGCAGGTTGTAGGCTTCGATCTTGTTGGCGATCGCGAGCTGCTGCAGTTTGGGCACCAGACCCCAGTGCCCGCCGATGACGCGCCTGACCAGCCCTTCATGTCCCAGGTGGTTCAGGCCACGATCCTGGCCATCGCCTTGCCCGGCGGCATAGATCAGCGTGAGATTGCTCGGTTTTCCGATGCCGAGCAGTTCGTCCTCGGTGTCGAGGAAACGTTTCTCGAGGGCGACGGCAATGTTTTCGGCAAAGCCGATGCCGACAAAACCGCCGGTGGCAATCGTGTCGCCGTCATGGATCAGGCGGATCGCCTCGGCCGCGGAGACGATCTTGTGTCGACTGGAAGGACGCGAACCGCCTGACATGGGATCCGGGATGCGATGTACCATGCATGCCTCCGTAATGGCTTGTCGAACCGGCCGCCTCGGCTGCGTTGGCGGAATGATAATGCCTGCGGGTAATTATGCCTGAATTGCGTCCGTGCGAACGCGGTCGCACTCAGGATAGCAAGTCATCCCCACGATGCCCACGATCTCGGTCAAGAAGATGGCAGTGCCAGCTCTTCCTGCAGCGGCGCCCTGCGCGTCGCCAGCACCTTGTCGATGCGCTTGCCGTCCAGGTCGACAATCTCGAAGGTCCAGTCCTCCCAGTCGCAGTGGTCCGCCGTCTGGGGGATCCGGCCGAGCAGCAGCATGATCATGCCGCTGAGCGTGTTGTAGCGGCCTCGCTCCTCCTCGGGCACGCCTTTGAGGGACAAGCGGTCCTTCAGCTCGGGAATCGGGATCAAGCCGTCCAAGAGCCATGAACCGTCATCCCGCTGCACCGCCCAGGCGTCTTCCGCGCGGTGTGTCTTGAACTCGCCGGTAATGGCTTCCATGACGTCCTGCAGCGTGACGATGCCCTGCACTTCGCCGTATTCATCGACGATGAAGGCAAGCTGGACACCGGAATTCCTGAAATTTTCCAGCAGCTCCATGCCGGTAAGCGATTCGGGCACGAATACCGCGGGTTGCAGATTCTCGGTCAGGCTCGGCTTTTCCCCGCGCAAGGTCTGGGCGAGCATCTGGCGCGCGTTGGCCACGCCCAGCACTTCTTCCCAGCCACCGCGCACGACCGGGTAGCGCGAATGGTCGCTTTCCTCGAAGCGCATGAGATTGTCTTCCAGCGGATCGTTCACATCGAAATAGACGATCTCGCCGCGCGGAACCATCAGCGACGCGATCTGACGATCATCCAGGCGAAACACGTTACGCACCATCTGATGCTCGTGATGCTCGATCACGCCGGCGCTGGAACCTTCGGCGAGCATGAGGTTGATCTCTTCCTGGGTAACGCTGGGTTCGCTGCGTTCGGTCACGCCAAAGGTGCGCAATACGAGCTGTGTCGAACCGGAGAGCAATCGGACAAACGGCTTGGTCAGCGCGGCCAGCCAGAGCATGGGACGAGCGACAATGCGCGCGATCGGCTCCGGACTGATCTGGCCGATCCGCTTAGGAACCAGTTCGCCCAGCACGATCGAAAAATAGGTAATGGACACCACGACCAGCCCTGTTGCCAGGTAGCCCGACAGCCGCCCCTCGACCCCCATTTGCGCCAGCCAGATGCTGAATGGATGCGCAAGCGTCGCCTCGCCCACGATACCGTTCAAGATGCCGATGGACGTGATCCCGATCTGCACCGTCGAGAGAAATCTGTTCGGATCATCACCGAGTTCGATCGCTGCTCCGGCCGCCGCGTCGCCGGCTTCCGCCAGTCTTTGCAATCTCGCCCGGCGCGCTGTTACCAATGCAATTTCCGACATGGCAAACACGCCATTCACGAGAATCAGACCGAGTAATATCGCGATTTCCATAGATCAGTCCCAATCGGGCGTTCGAGGTGTGAAAGACAGATGCGACCTGCCCTGCGACCGCAGGGCAGGAGGATGTCGAGAATTTATTACCGATACTTGCATGCTAAATCCGCCTGCGACAAGCACGCCTTGTCGCCCGTCTACCGTAGCGCGGAAATTCCGCCTGATCGGATGTTCTGGGGCGATGATCCGACCCCGGATGAGGACTATTCGTCATTGATTTCGGAACCATCGGTTCCCAGCAGCAGCTGGGCGGCTTCCGACGGCAATGCTTCGACCGATTTGAGCTTGCGCGACATTTGCCGCGTACGCGTCTCCGCCTGCTCGATGTTCTTTGCGGCACGTTCCAGCGTCGTCTTGGTGGCGGCAAGAACATCGCCGAACTTGCCGAACTCGGTCTTGACGGCGCCCAGCACCTGCCACACTTCCGAAGAGCGTTTTTCCAGTGCCAGGGTGCGGAAACCCATCTGCAGGCTGTTGAGCAGCGCCGACAAGGTGGATGGGCCGGCAATGCTGACGCGGCATGCGCGCTGCAATTCGTCGGCCAATCCCGGGCGACGCATCACTTCCGCATACAGGCCTTCGGTCGGCAGGAACAAGATCGCGAAATCGGTGGTGAGCGGCGGCGACAGGTATTTTTCGGAAATCGTTTTGGCTTCCAGCCGCACTGCGCGTTCCAGCTCGCGACCCGCCGCCGCAACGCCGTCCGTGTCGGCGCGCTCGGCGGCCTCGGCCAGGCGTTCGTACTGCTCCTTCGGAAACTTGGCGTCAATCGGCATCCAGACCGGCCGGCCGCCGTCGTCCTGACCGGGGAGCTTGATGGCAAATTCAACGCGTTCGCCGGAACCCGGCACGGTCTCCACATTCTTCGCGTACTGATCGGGTGTGAGCACCTGTTCGAGCAGCATTTCCAGCTGGACCTCACCCCAGGTGCCGCGCGTCTTCACATTGGTGAGCACACGTTTCAAATCGCCAACGCCAATGGCAAGCTGTTGCATCTCGCCCAGGCCCTGATGCACCTTTTCCAGTCGATCGGACACCAGCTTGAACGATTCGCCCAGGCGCTGTTCGAGCGTGGCGTGCAGTTTCTCATCAACGGTTTTGCGCATTTCTTCCAGGCGCGCGCCGTTATCGGCCTGCAGATCCTTGATCTTTGCTTCAAGGGTCGCGCGCACTTCCGTCATGCGCTGCGCATTCGACTCGGTAAGCGTCGCCAGGGTCTGGTTCAGCGTGTCGCCGAAACGTTTCAAGGCCGTTGCCTGTTCCTCGCGGCCGGCCTTTGCCTGCAAGGTGATGGCGTCGCGCATCGCTTCCAGCTGCTTGGCGTTCACTTCATTCAGTTTGGCGAGCTGCTGCGCGAAGGAATCGATCTGGTTGTTCTGGATCGTCGCGACGCTGGTCAACTGCGCCGTCAGTGCCTGCTGGAACTGAAGCAGATTTCCGCTCAGTTCCTGGCGCGTGCCCTGCGCACTGGTTTGCACCTGATTGCGCAATTCGCGTTCGATGCGTTCGCCGGTTTGCTGCTGATGTCCCTGCAATGCATTCTGAATCTGCAGCAACTGCGACGAAGCGTCCGCGCCGCGCGACCGCAGCAGCAGCACCACTTGCAGAACGATGATTGCTGCACTCAGCAACAGAATGATAGTTTCGATTGAATTCATGAAAATGATGACCCGTAGGGATTAATGCGCTTGTCTCCGATGTGCGGCGATCAACCGGCTTGGTTGCGCATCCAGTCGGCGGTCTGATAGAAGGATTGCATCAGGCGCTCCTGCAAGGATTCCGCCATGCCAACGTCCTGCATTGCAAGCGCCATGCATTGCAACCACTGGTCGCGCTCCTTCGACGCGATGGCATAAGGCAAATGGCGTGCACGCAGGCGCGGATGCCCGAATCGCTCGATGTACATGTCCGGGCCGCCCATCCAGCCGTATAAAAACCAGTAAAGCTTGTCGCGCGAACCGTCGAGTGTAGTCGGATGCATCGCGCGGATGTCTGCGAATTCCGGCTCCAGATCCATCAGGTCATAGAACCGATCAACCAGTTCGCGCAGTTTCTCGCTTCCGCCTGCCAGTTCGTACGCGGACTTCTCTTGGGATTCTTCAAGTGCCATGGCCCGAATGATAGCGCATTGAATGTCGCTACGGAATCAAGTTCCTGTGCGCAATGAAAACGATGCGCAGAAGGAAAGAAGATCGCGCCCGAAAATGGCTGCCGGCCCATGTTCACCCGGAAAGAGTGTTGCCAAAAGGAGTGCGAACCGGCCGCGTTTGATACTTCGCAACAGCAAGTTTGACGTCCAGCAACCGCCTGTTTGAGCGTACGCAAGCAAACAGTACTTAGCAAATTATCGGGTTCTTTAGTGATTACCATTGTCTAAAAGGTAATAACACTACTGACATCCAGAGAGCCATTTTCGACAACCTGATATCCACATAGACAGCCTTTGTATCGCACGAAAATGCAGCGCCGACCCGCATGGCCACAAGCCAGTGCGTGTAGCGACGAGCATACCGTAACCACATGTCACTGGTTTGAGATTGTTGCAACCGACGAAACGCCAGAAACGCCATGCGAGATTTCATCATCACAAATTCATCCCGGTTGGAACTGTCAATGCGGTTGATGGACATATTGGCGCTTGAGCTTGCCGGAGCCGTTGCAGGCTTGATGCACTTCCACATTCCCTTGAGCGAAACGGCGCCGATCCACACCGTTCTGCTGCACTTTGGCAGTGCCCTTGCTTTTCTCGTCTTCCCTCAACTCGATTTGTACGGCTCGTGGCGCGGACGCTCGATGCCGGACATGTTTGTCCGGCTCGCGGCATCCTGGGCGCTGGTATTGCTGATCGGACTCTTCTTCAGCTTCCTGATCCATCATGTCGGCAATGTCTCTCGGCTGTGGATGTTCTACTGGTACGCGATCGGTGTCGCCTTCCTCGTGCTTTACCGTTCCGTTGCCTACTTCATGCTGCGCTTCCTGCGCACCAAGGGGCTCAACAACAAGCGAGTGGTGATCGTCGGATACGGCAGCACCGGGCGCGAAATGCATCGCCGTGCCATGGAGCAGGATTGGGCCGGCTATGACGTCAAGGCCGTGCACGCCGCACCGGAAGATATGGACAAGATCCTCGATCCTTCCGTCACGCGCATCGCAAGCCTGCAGGAAGTCCAGCAATTCGTCGAGGCCAATCACGTCCATGAGATCTGGATCACGCTCCCCCTGCTGGCATCGCCCAAGCTGCAGGAACTGCAGTACCTCTTGCGCAATACCTTCGTGGATATGCGCTGGGTGCCGGACATACTCGGCGTGCAAATGCTGAGCAACAAGATGGGCAACTTCCTCGGCCTGCCCGCCGTCGACCTGAATCAGCCGATCTCGAGCGGGCTGAACGGCATCGTCAAGGAAATCTTCGACCGCGTGTTTGCCATCGTCGCCCTGGTGCTGCTTCTGCCGCTGTTCGTCGTGATCGCGATTGCCATCAAGCGCACTTCGCCCGGCCCGGTGTTCTTCAGGCAGCCGCGGCTCGGCCTGAACGGACGCCACTTCAATGTCTACAAGTTCCGCACGATGAAAGTGCACCAGGAACGGGACACCGTCACGCAAGCAACCAAGAACGATCCGCGCATCACCTCGATCGGCGGATTCCTGCGGCGTACCAGCCTCGATGAATTGCCGCAGTTCATCAACGTGCTGCTCGGTGACATGTCGGTGGTCGGACCGCGTCCGCACGCCCTGCAGCACAACGAGATGTACAAGGACCTGCTCGAGATGTACATGCTGCGGCATCGCGTCAAGCCGGGCATCACCGGGTGGGCACAGATCCACGGGCTTCGCGGCGAGACGGATACGGTCGACAAGATGGCGGCCCGCGTGAAATTCGATCTGCATTACATCCAGAACTGGTCGCTCTGGATGGACATTCGCATCATTGCCTGGACGGCATTCAGGGGGTGGACAGGAACGAATGCCTATTAAGACAAGCCTGTTGTCGAAGGTGCCGCTCTTCACCTGTCTCGCAGTTCGAGATGTCGCGCTGCTTTGACAATCAACATAGGACATGCAAAACCTCATGCGTCATCCACTGCTGCCCTTACGTGCGTCATTACTTGCGCCATTACTTGCGTCCATTACGCCGCGCCATTACCTGTTTGCCGCCGTGGCGTTCTTCTCGCTCATGGTGGGTATCGGGGCCATCCCCGGCCAGGCACAGGCGCTGTCGGCCATGGTCTATGACAAGCTCTTGCACGTGATCGCCTACGCGTTTCTGACCGGCCTCGTCTGGGGCGCGGTGACCAGCCGACCGCTGTATCGCGCTGTTCAGACAGTCATGATCGTCGCGCTATTGGGCGGTGTCGACGAATCAATTCAGTCATTGATGCCTTACAGAGACGCGAACTGGCTCGATTGGCAATTCGATGTGCTTGCCTCGGTGTCTTGCGTCGTCCTGCTTCTATTCATGCATTGGCTCTCCCTGGAAATACCACCCGGGCCCGATGCAGCGGGCCCGGTCAAACGACGGAAATAAGCGCCAGCCGTTGGATACTTTTTACAAAGAAGACCATGAACAACAAGATTACCAAAGCAGTCTTTCCCGTCGCCGGGCTCGGAACACGCTTTCTGCCGGCAACCAAGGCGAGCCCGAAGGAAATGCTTCCGATCGTCGACAAGCCCTTGATCCAGTATGCGGTCGAGGAAGCCATCGCAGCGGGCATCACCGAAATGATTTTTGTGACAGGGAGGAACAAGCGTGCGATCGAGGACCATTTCGACAAGGCCTATGAGCTGGAAGCCGAACTGGAAGCGCGAAACAAGCAAGCCTTGCTGGAAGTGCTGCACGGCATCAAGCCCGACAACGTGGAATGTTTCTACGTGCGCCAGGCCGAGGCATTGGGCCTGGGGCATGCCGTGCTGTGCGCGGAACGCCTTGTCCGCAACGAACCGTTCGCAGTGATTCTTGCGGACGATTTGCTGGACGGGCAAGTGCCGGTCATGCGCCAGATGACCGAGCTGTTTGGAGAACGCGGCAACAGCCTGATCGGCGTCGAGACGATTGCGCGCGAACACAGCCGCTCCTATGGCGTCGTGGCCGGTGCCGCCTTCGATGAGCGCCTGATCAAGCTGCACGGCATCGTCGAGAAACCCGCGCCCGAACTTGCACCGTCCAACCTGGGCGTGGTCGGCCGCTACATCCTGACGCCGGCCATCTTCCGGCACTTGCGCAATGTGCGTCCGGGCGCCGGTGGCGAATTGCAGCTGACCGACGGCATTGCGTCCCTGATGACGGAGGAAACCGTGCTCGCCTATCAGTTCGAAGGCATTCGCTACGACTGCGGCAGCAAGATCGGCTACCTGCAGGCGACGGTGCAATTCGCACTGCGCCACCCCGAAGTCCGCGAGGAGTTTCGCTCTTTCTTGCAACATCTGTCGTTCGCCCAATCCACCGTGCCGGCGCTAGCGTCACTCACTGAAACGCTTGCCGCGGACGCGGCAGCCTGCGCGGGTTAAGCCATGGAGACGAAGGAAAATACCATGACGACCAATCCTCAGATGCCGGAACATCTGGTGCCTTCCCGTTCCAACCAAAAGCCCAAGGTCGCGCTGATCACCGGCATCAGCGGCCAGGACGGTGCCTATCTCGCCGAACTTCTGCTCGGCAAAGGCTATGTTGTCCATGGCATCAAGCGGCGCACCTCGCGCTTCAATACGGATCGCATCGACCATCTGTATCAGGGGCCGCAGGAGGAACAACGACGCTTCATCCTGTATCACGGCGACATGACGGATTCATCGTCCTTGTGGCGCATCATCCAGCAGGCGCAGCCGGATGAAATCTACAACCTTGCCGCGCAAAGTCATGTCGCGGTCTCGTTTGAAGAGCCGGAATACACCGCGAATGCCGACGCGCTCGGTCCGCTGCGCATACTGGAAACCATTCGCCAGCTCGGGCTTGAAAAGAAGACGCGCTTCTACCAGGCATCGACCTCCGAGATGTACGGGGATGCGTCGGAATATCCGCAACGGGAGACGACGCCTTTCCGCCCGCGCAGCCCCTATGCGATCGCAAAACTGTATGCCTACTGGATCACGGTGAATTATCGCGAGGCCTATGGCATGTATGCCTGCAACGGCATCCTCTTCAATCATGAATCGCCCCTGCGCGGCGAGACCTTCGTCACGCGCAAGATCACGCGCGGCCTGGCACGCATCGCACTGAACCTGCAGGACTGCATCTATCTCGGCAATCTCGATGCGCAGCGCGACTGGGGCCATGCGCGCGATTACGTGGAAATGCAATGGCGGATGCTGCAGCTGGACGCTCCGGAGGACTTTGTCATCGCGACCGGCATTCAGCATAGCGTGCGCGAATTCGTGACCGCCGCCGCTGCCGAACTGGGCATGACGCTGCGCTGGGACGGACACGCCATCGACGAGACCGCCACTGTCGTTGATCCAGGTCCGCATGCGGGCGTCAAGGCAGGACAGGTCATCGTGCGTGTGGATGCCCGCTATTTCCGGCCGACAGAAGTCGACAGCATGCTGGGCGATTCCGGCAAGGCCCGCGACAAACTCGGCTGGCAACCCAGCGTGTCGTTCGAACAGCTGGTCAGGGAGATGGTGCGCGCGGATCTGGATTCCGCAGGCAAGGACCAGTTGCTCGCGCAGACCGACAACGCGCCAACCACCTACCAGGAGTGAAAGCCGGGGCGTGCCTTGCACCCCCGTGCATCTCCAACCCGGGCATCGGACGATTCGCGATCGGGCTGGCCCGCAACCCATCGAGAGGAAGTGAATAATGAAACCCAACCTGAACAAACGGATTTACGTCGCCGGGCATCGCGGTCTGGTCGGCTCGGCTATCGTGCGTGCGCTGCGAAAGCGCGACTACAACAACATCGTCACACGCTCGCATGCCGAGCTGGAGTTGACCGACCAGGCGCAGGTGCGCGCATTCTTTGAATCTGAGCAGATCGACGAGGTGTATCTTGCGGCCGCGCGCGTCGGCGGCATCCATGCCAACAATACTTATCCGGCCGAATTCATTTACGACAACCTGATGGTGCAATCGAATGTCGTTCATGAAGCATGGCGCAGCGGCATCAAGCGGCTCCTGTTCCTGGGGTCGTCCTGCATCTATCCGCGCCTGGCCGAGCAACCCATCAGGGAAGAGTTCCTGATGTCGGGATCGCTGGAGCCGACCAACGAGCCTTACGCCATCGCGAAGATTGCCGGCATCAAGATGTGCGAGAGTTACAACCGTCAGTACGGCACCGATTTCCGCAGCGTGATGCCGACGAATCTCTACGGACCGGGCGACAACTATCACCCGGAAAACAGCCATGTGATTCCCGCACTGATTCGTCGTTTCCACGAAGCAAAGATGAGCGGTGCAGACAAAGTGGTGATCTGGGGAACAGGTACGCCGCGCCGCGAGTTCCTGTATGTCGATGACATGGCGGATGCCTGCGTGCACATCATGGACCTCGATCGTAATACCTATGAAAAGCATACGACGCCTATGTTGTCCCATATCAATGTAGGGACAGGCGAGGACGTCACAATACGTGAAGTTGCAGAGATCATAAGGAAAGTGGTGGGCTTCAATGGCGCGATCGAGTTCGACTCCAGCAAGCCGGATGGCACACCGCGCAAGTTGATGAACACGGCAAAACTGACAGCTCTGGGATGGCGGCCCGGCATGCGCCTGGGTGAAGGCATCAAGGAGACCTATGAATGCTTCAAGGCCGAGCAGCAACAGCAGTAATTGCTCGGGAACAGCTTGAATCGACTATGGAAAACGAAGTGCGCGGGCAGGGAACGAAAAATGCTTGCGCTTTCGCCGAACCAGATGATTGGAACATGAACAGGCCATCGAGATGAAGCTTGCGTACCAGGAAGAGTCGTGCCCGGCATGCCGAGACCGTCGCGGCGGCGCAGAGGAAACAGCGATCGCCCAGCCGCGCTTGGTGCACATGAAGAGCGGCAAATGAAGCGTGCCGCCGGTTCGCGATCAGCAGCTATCTAAATCCGCACTGTTGCTTGCCCGGCGGCCATCGTCGACGGAGCATCCGCTCTCTGAACGCCGACGGCATCCGCGTTGACCCGGTCGTGAGCACATCCGATTGGACTCCCGTTCAACCCACTGAACACAGCCATGACACCAGCACTGACAACAGGCCAGATTCTCATTAATCTCCTTGCCGCGCTATTCGTCATCCCGCTTGTTGCCGGGATATTCATCAAGGCGCCGAAACTGATCGTGTTCGGTTTATTGGGCGTTCTGTTCATGTTTTCCGATTCGACATGGGGACAGATCGAACAGGAGGCGACCATTTATTCTCGCGGCGCGGGGATGTTTTATTTCTCGCTGCTGAATCTGATTCTGCTGATTTCGGGCGTGGCGGCGCTGATCAAGCGCATGGCCACCCGACACGGCCCACAACTGGCACCGCCGATTTCGAAATATTTCGTCGCCTTCATTTTTCTGTTGCTGTCCCATGTCGTCATGGGACTCATGCTGGGCATCGACCTCAACGTCATCCTCGGATACAACGGCGTGTTCAATATCCTGAACATGCTGATATTCATGTATATCGTGATCATGGCGCTCGACAAGGACAAGGATTCGACGCGGCTGCTGGTGACCATTCTCGCGCTGGCCGGCATCCGGGCGGCATTCGGCGCAGTTCGCTATTTCCTGTTCGACGGCGACAGCGCCAATCCCTATCGGAACTTCGAAGGTCTCGACATCAAGATCTTTTTCTTCGACATCAACGACAACTTCGTGGCAGCGCTGGCCGCGTTCTGCGCGGCATGGCTCCTGACCACGCCGCAGTTCAAGATGCGCTGGTATACCCGGCTGCTGATCCTGATGTTCATCGGACTGGAGATTGCCGCTGTGGCCTTGTCCTTCCGTCGCTCCTCGCTGATCGGGCTTGCGTTGATGTTCGGCTTCCTGTTCCTGCGGTTGCCGGGAAGGAGAAAGCTGGTGTTTGCCATGCTCGGCGCGTCGGCGCTGGTGGTGGTTGCGTCCGTGTTCTTCCAGCAGCGGCTGCAATTCAACACCACGGGCGGCGTCCTTGAATCGCTGATCTACGACATTGCACCGGATCGGGGCGGCATCAAGGAAAACCGTTTCTACGAGCTGTATGCGGCGGCGCAAAGCATGGATGGGAACTGGCTGTTCGGCCGGGGCACATGGGGCACCTTCGTCGGCGACAAGGACGCGCTGTCCTACCACGGCAACGATTTCAGCTTCGTCCATAGCGGGTTCGGACACGTCCTGCTGAAGACCGGATTTGTCGGCCTGACGCTGTTTGTCTGCATCCTCGGCGCCTATGTTTCCTTTTACCGCAAGCATCGAAACCATCTCGCAGGCAAGGAGCGCCTGATCGCGGATGCCGGCTTTGCGGGTTTCCTGTTCTGGATCCCTACCCTGCTGATCGGTACGCCGATCATCGAATTCCGCAGCATGATGATGCTCGGCTTCACGCTGGCACTGCCGTTCGTGGCGGTCGGCATGCAGAACTACCAGGTCCGTCGATACCTCTACCAACAATCCCAATATGCTGCTGCGTAACTCCCTGTGGAATTTGACCGGTTCGGCGGTCCCGATGGTGGTCGCCCTCGCGACCGTGCCGCTCTTGATTCATGCGCTCGGTACCGAAGGCTTCGGTATCGTCACGCTGGTCGGCTCGGTGATCGGCTACTTCGGCGTACTCGACGTCAACCTGAGCGCCGGTGCGATCAAGTATTTGTCGGAGCATCATGCGTCGAACGACCGTCAGCGTTTTGCCGAGACCTTCTGGTTCGGCATCATGTTCTACGGCCTGCTCGGAATGCTCGGGGCGACCGTAGTGTTCTTCGGCGCGCATGCACTGGTCAACCGCTTCTTCGAAGTCACGCCGGCGATGCATGAAGCAACGGTGCAGGCGTTTCAGATCGGCGCGCTCGGCTTCGCCTTGTCGCAGGCGCAAAACTATCTGCTGGTCGTTCCGCAATCGCTGCAGCGCTATGACCGTTCGGCGCAAAGCGAGGCTTTCTTCGGCATCGTCGTGAATCTTGCCTCGGTTGCCGCGGCGCTTGCCGGTGCCGGCATTGCCGGCGTGATCGCGGTGCGCGTCGCTGTCTCGGCGGTGAACTTGCTGTACCTCGTGTGGCTGATTCGCGGATTCGATCTCGGTCTCGCACCGTGCTGGCCGCGCAAGGAAGTACGTGCTTCGCTCACATCGTTCAGCGCCTATGCCTATCTCAGCAAGATCGCATCGACCCTGCATCAGCACGCCGACAAGCTGATCGTCGGCGCGATCGCGGGGCCGGTCGCCCTCACCTTCTACACCGTTCCGGTTACGCTGGCCGGCCGCATACTGGGCCTGACCTATCGTCTCTCCAGCGTGATCTATCCGCGCGCGTCCGCACTCGCCGGGGCCGGCCGCATCAACGAACTGCGCCCGGTCTACCTCGGTGTAATGCGCTATGTCACCTACATCAACCTGGCCGCGCTTGGCGTGATCGTGCTGGCCGGCGACGAGTTCCTGCGGCGCTGGGTCGGCGAAGAGTTCGTGCTGAAGGGCTATCCGGTGCTGGTGCTCATGACCCTGGCGCTGCTGGTCGATTCGCTCACCAACATCCCCTCGCTGGTCAACGACGCGCTTGGCCATCCTCGCATCAGCGGGAGGTTCGCACTGACCAATGGCGTCCTCGGCGTGGCGATGGTCTACCTTGGCACAACCACGGGCGGCATTGTCGGCGCCGCGACCGGACATCTGCTGTCGTCGGCGGCACTTGGCATCGGCTTCCTGCTCTTCGTGCATGGCCGCACCGTGCCGATTACATTCACGGAAACCCTGCGGACCGGCTTCGGACGCAGCCTCGCGGTCGGCGCACTGATCATCTGCGCGCTGCTGCCCGTGAAGTGGTTGATGCCGGCCGGACTGGTCGGAACGGTGGCGATCGTGTCGGCTGCCTTGCTGACGCTGACCCTGGCCGGCCTGTTCCTGATCGTCGACGTGGATGAACGTGCCGCCATGATGGCCTTTGCCCGACGGCTTCGTTCTTGAGGATAGTATTGATGCGCATTCTACTCGTCAGCGAAGACATTCCGTATCCCAGCATGGGTGGCCTTGCCAAGCATGTCCTGAATCTTGCGCGTGCGCTGGTACGCGCCGGCCATGCGGTCGACATTCTCGGCAACGATGAACATCCGATTACCGTGTGCGGCGAGGAGGGCCAGTTCGGCGGCCGTTTTATCGGGGAGCTGAACGGCTATCACGCGGGTTGGAAAGAAATCAGCCTCGGCATGTACATGCCACCGAAGCGAACCGCGCTGGCCAGGCGATTCGCATCCATCATCATGCGGCACGCGCCGAACTATGACGTGGTGCACTACCACGGGCACCTCCCGAATGTTGCGCTGTTCCTGCCGGCGGATCTCAACTTTGTCCAGACCCGCCATGACCAGGGCAGCGATTGTTTTCGGCATACGCGTTTCAAGAACGGCGAAATCTGCACGTCAGCGAATCCGGAAGATTGCGCGGCTTGCCTGCGCGAGAAGCCGAATGCCCTGCAGCGCAAGGTGTCGGCGATCGCGGTACGAAAGTTCCGAGGCGAAGTGGCAGAGAGCTTCCGCAGGCACAAGACGGTATTTGTGTCCCAGCTGCTGGCGTGCAATCTCACCCGAACCCTCGGCCCCGGCCCTTGGGGAGCCACCGTGCACAATTTCGTGGATCGCGCGCTGCTGGAGGACATCCGCGAAGCGGCCACAATGCTTCCCCCCTCCAACGAATTCCATGTGTTCATCGCGGGCAAGCTCTATCCGGCAAAAGGTGTCGAGCATTTCCTGCAAACGCTCGTTCCGCGCCTTCCCTCCCACATGCGCGTCACGGTGGTCGGCGACGGCGGGGATGAAGCGCGCTTGCGTGGCCACTTTGAAAGCAACCAGGTCCAGTTTCTCGGCTGGTGTTCGCAGGACAAGACCTTGAAACTGGCTGCCGCATCGAGCGCCGTGGTCGTGCCCTCGATTTGCGAGGAGTCATGTGCGACGACCGTGCTGGAAGGACTTTTTCTGGGCAAGCCAACCTTCGCCCTGCATCGAGGAGGCACGCCGGAGCTCGCCGCCTATCAAGGGGAACCCGGGCAGTTGCGATTGCATCCGGACATGCCGTCGCTCGTGAACGATCTGATCAGCTTCAAGCCGCGCGACAGCTATGGTTTCGCGCCGGATGGATTAGGCAGCGCCGACGACGCGGCGCAAAAGTTATTGCAAATTTACCAGGCTTCTTCGGGCCATTCCACTTGTTAATGGGTTAGTTCATGGCACTTACTTTTTCCGTCATTACCTGCACCTGGAACAGCGCTCAGTATCTGCATGAATCGATCGCATCGGTGCTGGCGCAGGACCATCCGCACATTGAATACATTTTTGTCGACGGCGGATCGAAGGATGGCACGCTCGCGCAGATTCATGCACTGCACCGTCCCTACAAGCTTCTGGAAAACGTGCGCGGCGGTGTCAGCCGTGCCATGAATGAAGGACTGCGTGTCGCCACCGGCGACGTGATCGCCTATCTGCATTCGGACGACTACTATCTGCGTCCGGATGTGCTGTCCACCGTCGCGCGCCGCCTGGAAGATAGCGGACGCGGCTGGCTGTTCGGCCGCACCATGGCATTGATCGGACATGAGCTGCGGCCTGACAATTATGTCGCGCCGCGCTTCAGCTACAACAATCTCCTGCGCGGCAATTTCGTACCGCACCCGGCGACCTTCGTGCGACGCGATCTGATGCTGCGTGCCGGCGGCTTCAATACCAGCCTGAAGTATGCGATGGACTATGACCTTTGGCTGAAGCTGGCCACGCTGAGCGATCCAGTGCAACTGGATGATGCGCTGACCGCTTTCCGCGAGCATGAAGGCAGCCTGTCCACGTCTTCACGCACTCGCCTCGCGGCCATGGCTGAGGATTTCCGCGTGCGGCTGACCTATGCCAGCAACAACCCGATCGAACGCCTGGCGCATTACGCGCGTTACTTCGTGCGGCGCCGTCGCATCATCCAGGCGAAGGGGAACGCATGAGACGGCCTGATATTTCGCTGATCCTGGCAACCGTCGGAAGAACCGATGAGCTCGGTCGCCTGTTCGAATCGCTGGCCGGACAAACCTATAGCAATTTCGAAGTGGTGGTCGTCGACCAGAACGACGACGACCGCTTGCTCTCGCATCTGGAGCGCGCCCGTTATCTGGGCATCGCGGTCAAGCACCTGAAGCATCATCCGGCCAATCTCGCCGCAGCCCGCAATGCCGGCATTGACGCCGCCAAGGGAAAGTGGCTGGGCTTCCCCGACGACGACTGCTGGTACGACGCTCGCCTCCTCGAGCGCCTGGCGGTTCGCTTCAATCGTCCGGACAAGCCGACCGGCCTGATCGTGCGCTGGGTCGAGCAGGACGAACAACCTCTGTCCGCCGCCTCCTTGTCATGGGAGCGGTCCCGCGCTTTCCGCGACATCCCCGTCAGTTCCATCACTCTGTTCTGCCATCGCGCCCTGTTCAAGGAAATCGGTGGCTTCGACGCCCGTCTCGGCGTCGGGCAGTGGTTTGGTGCAGGCGAAGAAACTGACTTTGTCCTGCGGGCCTTGGGTGCCGGGGCGCAGTTTGCGTACGAGCCACTGGCAGAAGTGCATCATGCAATCAACCCGGAAAAACCGCAGGCGACCAGGCAGGCCCGTCTCGCTGTAAGGCATCGTGCGCGCGGCACCGGCGCCCTGTACGCCAAACATCGCCTGCCGGCATGGGTGATTGCGCGCGGTCTGGCGGCGCCGCTGCTGCGCCCCTTGTTGAAAGGATCGTTCGGCGCGGAACTTGCCCTCGGGTTTGCAACCACCCTGGGACGGCTCGACGGCATGCTCGGCTGGCGGCGCACCAAGTCGTAAACGCGTCATAGATACCGGCTTGCATCCAGAGACGCGCCATCCGGGCGGCGTCCGGATGCGGCTGCGCTGCCCGGTGTTGCCGAGGAATGTACACACTATGTTACAAAAGAAACCCCGAGAAAGTCATCGGCTTTGATCTAACGCGGAACGCGTGCACGGGTCGCGATCAAAATTCAGAGAGCAGCATATCGAAGCCGCATAGTCGGCACCACAATAAAAGCACATACCGGATGAAAACGCTGATGTCACCTCGTTTGTCGAGCATAGCGGAGGGCCGTTTCGCAGGGGAAGTTTCTGCCATGTCGAAGCCAATCGAGTATTCCAGGATGGATGAATCGAAAAGCAAGGCGAGACGCCTTGCCGCCGCCATTGAATCACCGCATCAATCGGGACCGGTGTGCGACATATCGTCGGTACGGATTGCGCTGATCACCAACCACCCGCCGCCATTTCGAATCCCGATCTACGAGAAGATCGGGAGCATGCCGGGAGTCGACCTGCGTGCGATTTTCTGCAGCGCGCGCGAACCGAACCGGCAGTGGGAGTTGCCACCGCTCCGTTTCAATCATGTCTTTCTGAAGGAACGTTTTCTCACGCGCGGGTCGAACTTCATCCACAACAATCCCGATGTGTTCGGTGCGTTGAGACGGCTTGCTCCGGATGTCATCGTCACCACCGGTTTCAACCCGACATTCCTCTATGCATTCGCTTATGCGCTGGCGAGTGGCATTCCGCATGTTCCCATGACGGACGGCACCGAGATCTCCGAGAGATCGCTGAGCGGGCCGCACAAGCTGATACGCCGCCTGGTCTATTCCCGTTCGCAGGCTTTCATCGCCGCCAGCCATGGCGGCATGCGCTTGTACCGGAGCTATGGCGTTCCCGCCAATCGTTGCTTCCAGTCGTGCCTGTGCATCGACAATGATTTTTATGCAAGGCAGGTCGACCATGAAGAAAAAAAGCACGATCTGGTTTTCTGCGGACGGATGGTGCAGGAAAAAAATCCCTTGTTCGCGCTGGCGGTTGCCGAAGGCGCCGCGCGACTGCTCAATCGCAAGATCAGCATCCTCTTCATCGGTACCGGCGAGCAGGAAGAACAGGTGAAGGCGGAAGCGGAAAACAAGTCGTCCCTGATCGAGGCGGAATTTCATGGCCATGCATCGCAGGATGAATTGCCCGCCCTCTATGGGTCAGCGCGCATCTTCCTGTTTCCGACAGCCCGCGACGTGTGGGGCGTGGTGGCCAATGAAGCCTGTGCGGCCGGCCTGCCCACGATCGTGTCGCCGCACGCGGGAGTCGCCGGGGAACTCGTGGTTGACGCGGAAAACGGTTTCATCTGCGAGCTGGACACCTCCCTGTGGGTGGCGCGTGTTGCAGCCCTGCTCGCCGACGAGGTGCTGTACCGGCGACTCGCAAAACGGAGCGGGTCGTTGGTCAGCAACTATACCTTCGACCACGCTGCTGCAGGCATTGTCGACGCCTGTCGCTACGCCCTGAGAAAGAAAAATTCCGGAAAGCGCGGGAACACAGGCAAGGAAAGCCGTTGAACGGCCGAAGCGAACAGCCGGCGCCATTCGCGCGGCATGCATAAACCATGAAAATACTTATCGCACACAATGCATATCAACATCGAGGCGGAGAAGACATGGTCGTCGACGCCGAGATCGCATTGCTGCGCCAGTTCGGGCACGAGGTCGAAGTCTACGCCCAGCACAACGATGCACTGAAGGAGATGTCTCGCTCGGCGGCGGCCGTGTCGGCGATCTGGTCGCAGCGCTCCGCCGCCGAGATCGACAGCTTGTGCGACCGTTTTGCACCTGACGTCATCCACGTGCACAACACCTTTCCCCTCATCTCGCCGTCCTTGTACTGGGCCGCGGCAAAGAGGCGCGTGCCGGTCGTGCAAACCTTGCACAACTTCCGCCTGCTCTGCCCGCAAGCGATATTCCTGCGCGACGGGAAAATCTGCGAGGACTGCATCGGAAAACTGCCGTGGCGCTCGGTCGCCAGAAAATGCTACCGCGATTCGGCAGCGCAATCGGCAGTGATCACCGCCATGCTGGCCACCCACCGCATGATCGGAACTTATCGGGAACGCGTGACGCGTTACATCGCACTCAACCGGTTTGCGCGCGACAAATACATCGAAGGCGGCTTGCCGGCTGAACGATTCAGGATCAAGCCGAACTTCGTGCAAGCGGCCGTATCGCCCGTGTGGGGCGGTCGTAGCGGAGGACTGTATGTCGGACGACTCTCGCCGGAGAAAGGCATTGGCGTGCTGACGGCAGCCATGCCGCTCACCCGCGAAGCACAGATTGAAGTCGTCGGCGGTGGCCCGATGGAAGCGGCAGTGAAAGACGCTTTCGGTGAACGCTATCTCGGCGTGCGGCCATTGACCGAGATCATGGAGCGCATGGGCAAGGCACGCTTCATGGTCCTTCCGAGCATCTGTTATGAGAACTCGCCGCGCACGATCGTCGAGGCGTTTGCCTGCGGCCTGCCGGTGATCGCAAGCCGCCTGGGTGCCCTCGCCGATATGGTGCATGACGGTGTGACCGGGCTGCTTTTCAATCCCGCCGATCCGGCCGATCTGGCCGCGAAGATAGACTGGGCAAACGAACACCCGGAACAGATGGCGCGCATGGGCCATGCGGCGCGCGCCGAGTATGACGCGCAATACACGCCGGATCGCAATTACGAAATGCTCATGGATATATATGAAGATGCTATTTCTACAGGACACAGAGAACGTCGCGCCGCGTGAGGGCCAGGCCGTGCTCGAAGCATTCATCGACGCGCTGTCGTGGGATGATGCGATTGCACGCATCACGCAATGGGGCGCGGCGCGGGAGTCGCGCTATGTCTGTATCTGCAATGTGCATTCGGTGGTGACCACGACGCGCGACGTCGAATTCAAGATCGCGGTCAACAATGCGGACATGGCAACGCCGGATGGCGCACCGATCGCCTGGGCGCTGCGTCGCCTGGGCCATTCCTCGCAGGAAAGGATCAACGGTCCGGACCTGATGATGAAATACCTCGCCGAGGCAGAACGCCTGGATCAGAAGGTGTACTTCTACGGTAGCACCGACGCGACCCTTGCGAAACTGCGCATTGCGCTTGCCAAGAAATTCCCGCTGTTGCGCATCGCCGGCATGTCATCGCCGCCCTTCCGCCCTCTGTCGCTGCAGGAGGATGAACAGTCGATCGAGGAGATCAACAGCTCGGAAGCGAATGTCGTCTTCGTCGGCCTCGGCTGTCCGAAGCAGGAGAAATGGATGGCCGACCATCGCGGCCGCATCAATGCGGTCATGATCGGTGTCGGCGCCGCCTTTGACTATCACGCCGGCGTCATCAAGCGCGCGCCCTTGTGGTGGCAGCGCAATGGGCTGGAATGGCTGTATCGACTCGGCTCCGAACCGCGTCGCCTGTTCAAGCGCTATCTGGTGACCAATACCTTGTTCGTGCTCGGATTCCTGCGCCAGATTGTCGTCGCAAAACTTCCGCTGAGCGACGCATAATCCTTGCGTGCCCGATAATGAAAATTTCCGGCCGGCCCCATTTGCGGGCTCTGCTGTCACAACGCGTTCAGCCTCCGAACAAGCATTTCTCATGCGCATTTGAATTGCGTGTGCTCAAATCCCGCGCTTACGCCACATCAATCATGTAACAGCCAGAAATGGAATCATAGACACTTCGTCGCACACCGATAGTGCGAATGGCGTCGATAACGAGATCCATTGCGAATCAGGCAGGTGCCGGCCCGGCCCTGCATGGAAATCTGGCCGTGCGCCAGTCGCATGTCGGCCTCTCTGTTCAGGAATCGGCAAGCAGAATTCCGCTCGTGCCGCGTTAAAACTTCTGCCTTTCCCAGCATCTGCCCATGACATTGAAATCAGCCACACCAACACATTCTTATCGGCCCGATATCGACGGCCTGCGCGCGATTGCCGTACTCGCGGTTGTCGCCTTTCATGCCAGCTCGCGCATCGTCCCCGGCGGCTTCATCGGCGTGGACATTTTCTTCGTGATTTCCGGATATCTCATCACCGGGCTCATTGCGAATGGCATCCAAGCCGGCAACTTCTCCTTCACCGAGTTCTACACACGACGCATCAAGCGCATCTTCCCGGCGTACATCGTCGTCGCGCTGGCCACGCTGGCCGTGTCCACCTATCTGCTGATTCCCAACGATTACATCTTCTACACCACGTCGCTGGCAGCGTCGTGGGCCTTCCTGTCGAATGTTTTCTTCTCGATGCTGAGCTGGGGATATTTCGGACAGCGCACGGAAGAATTTCCACTGCTGCATACCTGGTCGCTGTCCGTCGAAGAGCAGTTCTATTTCGTCTTCCCTGTCCTGCTGATCATCCTCTTTCGCTATTCCAGACGGCATATCGTCTCCGCGCTGCTTTTGCTCGGCCTCATGTTTGTCGCGATTTCCCAGTTCAAGACTGGTGAAATCAAGTCCTACTTCCTGCTCACCTCGCGTGCACACGAACTGATCATCGGCGCGCTCGCCTTCTTCCTCGCGCAGCGGGTTCCGGCTCGGCCGGGTGTCGTGCCAAACGTGCTTGCGACCATCGGCATGACACTCATGCTCGGCTCTCTTTTCCTGATCGACCAGGAGACGCCCTTCCCCGGCATCAATTCGCTCTACCCCTGCATCGGCGCGGCGCTGGTGATCTATGCCGGCAACGCGGATAACGTGATCAAGCCGATACTCGCCAGCCGCCCCTTTGTCTTTGTCGGCCTGATTTCCTATTCCCTCTATCTGTGGCACTGGCCGATTTTCTCCTTCCTGCGATATCGCAAGATCGATTTCAGCGTGCCGGTGATCACTGCCGCCATTGCGCTCGCTTTCGCGCTGGCTTACCTGACCTGGCAGTGCGTGGAAAGTCCGATCCGGCGCAACAAGACGATCCGCTTCCGGAAAGCCTTTCTGCAACTCTATCTCGTACCTGCCGCGGCGTTCATGACGGTCGGCCTGTATTCCTATGTGACGGAAGGCGCGCCGGATCGTTTCTCCAGCGAGATTCGGGATCTCATCTCCAGCTATTCCTTCGAGCGGGATCTGGCACGAGCCTGCTCGATCCGCGCGGAGGATTATCAGAAGGTCACGATGGCGCACTTGATGGAGCACTGCGCGTTTGGCGACACGAATCAGAAGAGAGCCGACATTCTGCTGATCGGCGACTCGCACGCGAATCACTTCAAGCCTTTCGTGGAGCAACTGGCGAAGGACGCCGGCCTCAAGGCGGTGTTCCATGTGCAGGGCGGCTGCTTCCCCACCGACCTCCCGCCGTCCGGCGTGAAGACCGCGGAAGAGGCCTCGACCTGTCAAAAGCGCAACGAGGATCTGCTGGCGCTGGCAGGCAATTTCAAGTACGTGGTCATCGCCGGCTTCTGGTCCGAGCCGGGTCGTCACTTCGACCAGAAGATTCCGCGGCTCGTGGACAGGATCATGAGAACGGGAGCCACGCCTGTCCTGTTCAAGGACAATCCCTTCTATGAGCCCGATCTGTCGCGTTGCATTCTTTATCGCAAGCGCGGCTGGATAACACCCAACCGTAACTGCAATATTCCCTACCGCTTTGTCGCGCAGAGCCAGGCCTCGCCGGATGCGATCATCGACAAGGTCAAGGCGGAAAATCCGCAGGTGCTGGTCATCGATCCCAAGCGTGTCATGTGCGACAAGACGGAATGCAAGACTTACATGCAAAACATCGCGCTCTACAAGGACGGCAACCATATCAACGCCAAAGCCGCGGCATTGCTCGGTCAGCGATATATCGTTCTCCAGGGGAATCCCTTCGTCAACCCACGCATCGTGCACGCCGCCGCCAGGCATGTGGACGGGAAAACTGGCGACGAGGCGTCCCAATAGTCAAGACCGTCATCCTGTCGCGGGTGCACGCGCTCGTGACAGGATGACAGCAGCGGGCCGCACGACGTGAGTCGTGCAGCCGCGCATCCGCCGGCGGCGGAAATCAGTATCCTGATATGGAGATGTCTGCGGGTGAAGCTGGATGGCTTCAGATGGAATGCGCGATGCCAGGCTCCGGCACCCACATGGCACGGGCCGCAAGTTGTTCGTTGCTTAGTCGGCGAGGCGACGCGATTCTGGAGGCAACATGCTTGAAGAAGACGTCCAGCTCATGCCACGCATTCAACTGGTCGATCTGCTTCGAGTGCCCCCATAGATGGAAGGTGCCGTTGTTCCTGCACGCATGGTCGAACATGGCGTAGAGCCGGCGAATCCAGTTTTCATGCTGCATGGCCAGCAGAAGTCCGTCAATCCGGTTGTACCAATTGCCCGAGCCGAGGAAGTTGCGCATGTAGACCGCTCTGTCATGCGGGTAGAACTGAATGGTGGTCGGCATTTCATAGGGTTTGTTGCCCGTGCCGAAACACAGGTTCATCGTTGTCCTTGCATAGGTGAAGCCGCAAGCCTTGACCAGTTCAACGTCGCGCGGACAGTAGCGCCCGCCCGGATAGCAGAATCCGTTCACCGGCGCACCGAGCACGTCTTCCAATTTCCTCTTGCCGTCATTGATCTGATGGTATGCCTGCCAGATGTCGACCTTTTTCAGGTAACGATGATCGTAGGTGTGCGAGCCGATTTCGAACAGACGTCCGAGATCCCGGATCTGCGGTTCGGTCAGGACAGCATCGCCTTCGCAATTCCTGATCGGAATGTAAAACGTGCCGCTCAAGCCGTGCTTGTGCAGCATCTCGGCCGTTTTCAGGTCAGATGGATGACCGTCGTCAATGGAGCAGGTAAACAGAGGTCCCATCGTCAACTCCGGATTATTTCCATAGCTTGCTGCCGAAACCATTCATAGGACAAGGATTAAGTAAAAGAAGTAAATGACATGCCGACACTCCCGCCTTACACCAGACGCCGCGCCTTGCTGCTCACGGCCGCCGCCATGGCGAATCGACAAGCATCAACCAGGCCGGCTGCGGCGTTATCGAAGGAATATTCACGCACCAGGTCCAGGCTGCGCCGGGAATATTTTTCGAGGAGTTCCGGCTGCGTCAGCAACAGTGCTGCGCGGTCCGCCCACAATTCGGCGTCCAGGTCGCATACGAAACCGTTTTCCCCGTTGACCACCAATTCTCCCGCCACGCCGGCATAGGGCGAGACGATGACAGGCAAGCCGGCAGCACACGCCTCATTGGCAACCACGCCCCATACATCATCATGCGTGGGAAACAGGAAGATGCGTGCCGAGCGGTACAGGGAAGGCAATTCCTTCTGCTTGGCGAATCCATGGAAATCGCTCTCCACCAGGTCGGTTTGCTGTGCCGCCGCGGCTCTCAGTCGTTCTTCTTCGTCGCCGGAACCGACAAACAGCATCTTGACCTTGCGCCCCAGCCGCCTGGCAGTTTCTCTTCCGACATGAAGCGCAAACAGCGGGCCTTTCTCGGCGACGATACGGCTGCAGAAAATCAGATCGTATTTCTTCTCCGTCGTTTCACTGGCTTGCATGAAAGCATCGTTGTCCGTGCAAAGATATGAGCGAAAGCAACGCTCGGGAGCGACGCCGTAACTCTCATAAAGCGTGCGGCCACCCAGGCTCGCGGACAGGTAGGCCGAGGAGTGCGAGTACACGATGCTCCGGATCAGCTTGTGGACCTTGCTCAGCTTTTGCTCGGACAAAAAGGTGCCGTCGGTGAGCGGGATGCGCGGTATGCCCTTGATCCACGCATAGCAGAAAGCATAGAGCTGGGTCGGGTTCAAGCCGTCGATCACCAGCAGATCGGGTGCGAAACGCCTGAGCGCGGGTATGACATCCGGATTGTTGTGGATATAACGCCCGTTGACGGTACTGATCCGATCGCGCAGAAAGACATGGTCGAACTCAAAGGGCGGCAGGTCCCAATGACGATTCGGTTCTCGCCTGGCGCAGAATATCACTTGCAGGGTAATGCCCGGCGTGCGGCTGACGCGCTGAAACACGGGAAGGCGATATGGCGGAGGCTCGTTGGTAATGATGGCAAGTCTTGTCATGGATTAATCTTAATGTGTACAGCGGAACGATAGATGACGTAAATCATGAAAAAGACCGAATGCGTCGGCCCCATTCGCCTCGCCCAGGCGGTGTGATGTCGATCCGTGATCCGCGTTTCGTTGATTAATGGAAAAGTTGCCGACAGACGGGGATGTCGGGCACTGAGGTGAATTCCTCAACCTATCCTGCAGGTGATGAATCCTTGAAGAGACCACGATGGCCTCGCGACAGGCAGCAACATAGAAACGCACTCCTCTTCCAGAAAATCCCCCTGCACCCGGCGCCCCGGATTCATCCTGGAAGCGCGTCAGGCGGCGATTCGTTTTAGTTTTCCTGCGTCGATCGGATCAATGCCCGCCTCCTGCTGCCGAACATGTCGGATAGCGAGCGCCGCAAGATGAACAGGTCCGCGATGAATTCTCTGAGATGTTTCGAAAGGGAACTGTCGTCATACTTGAGCCAGCATTTGGCACGACGGAAATAGCCCTCCCGCGCAGCCTTCCATGCAAAGTCCGCGTTAAGCAAGACTTGCAAGCGTGACCGGTACACGTTCACGTTATCGAGGTCGCGCGGCTTGGCGCCGAGCGCGTACTTGTATTCATACCGTCCCCAAAGAAAGTGAAACTCCCTGCCGCCGCGGTCAATGCATTCACACATCGTCAGATAGCAGCAGAGAAAGCCGACCCAGTAATCGTCGTATCGCGGGTCGTGCGAAAGCAGGTTGAGGAAATAGTTGTCGCCTGCCTTGAAGCTGACCGCGCCCGCGCATATCTGCCCGTCGATCCTGGCAATACCGACCAGGCCGCATGACTTTGCCAAATCGACGACTTGCCGCGTCTCTTCTTCATCGAAGGAGGACACCACGTTCTTGCCGGCCATGCGGGCGCGGTTGAATGCGATCAGGGTGCGGATATCCTTTTCATTCACGTTCTCGCTCTCGCAGACTTCGAAGCGGAACGACGGAAATGCTCGCAGCAGGCGATCGGTGTAGCGCTTGATGTTGCGCCGGGTGTTTTTCCCCAGGCGGGCAAGATATTCTTCCCTCGTCGAGGGAAAAGCGAGGGCGAGGTCTTCAAGCTGGTTAAATCGCTGCAAGGGAAAGCGCGACTTGCGGATGTCAGTCTCAACCGCTTTGAAGGAGATGACATTGAGCGACTCATCGGTCGCGAAGAGGTAATCAGCAAAACGGTCCAGTTCCTCGCCGCTGATTCTGATCCCCTCATTCAATACGCGGGCCTTTCCGTTTCGCCGTTCGAACAGGATCAGCGCGCTGATCTTTCCGCTCTTCCGAGCGACATATGTACTGGTATTCGTTTCAGTCCAGCCATAGGTCCTGAATCCGCGCAGGGACGAAAAAATATTGCCGTAGAGACGTTCGATTTCCGACTCAACAAACGACGGTACTTCATTGTCGTAGCAGGAAATCGTCAGATCGCAATACCTCATGGTTGCCGCCGTGGTGATGATTCGATAGCGAGGCAATGCGACAGCCGGCCCGCATCCGGCGGATTGTTGAACATCCAGAACCATTCGCTTGGCGCAACGCATAAATCGCCGCGCAGGTCGCAGCGCTTGTCGGCACGCTATGGCCCTCTGGCATTGCATCTCACAGTATCATCCAACGTTCATGCAATCTTTTGAGTTATTACAACGATAGTCATAGATCGAGCGCATCCCGATGGCGTTTGCGACGCACTCCCGCATTAATCTTGATAAAAACGGGCGGCGAAAAAAAGGCCAGCATATGAGCTGGCCTTCTTCGCTGATCAAGTTGATCAAGCGTTCCCGCCGGGGGGAACGTCTTGCATTACTTGAACTTCCATGCACGGACGTAATTGACTTCGTAGGAGTTGGCTTTCCCCTGCGGCGTCGAGTTGTCCGGAGAACCGGATGCGCTGCCGAACCACAGGTCCAGCATGATGTACATCGGATCGCCCATCGTCACGTTCAGCGTCAGCACTTCCTTGCCGTCGAAGTAATAGGTCTGCTTGTTCGGCTCCCATTTCACAGCGTACTTGTGGAAGCCGGCGGACAGATCCGTACCTGTGTCGTACTGGCGCGAGCCGACCAATTGACCTTCCTGATCGCCCTTCCATACGGTCGGCGCATAGGCTTGCGGATGCGAGACGCCGCTGGAATCGGTAAAGCCCCACGGAGCCGCGCCGCCTGCGTAGGCTTCCATCACGTCCATTTCAGGACGACGGCTGTCGATATGGTTGAACAGCCAGAACGCCGGCCAGGTGCCCTTGCCCTTCGGCAGCTTGGCTTCGATTTCGAAGTAGCCGTAGGTCTGGTAATACTTGCCGTCGGTATCGACCGTGCGGTTGAAGAAGTTGCCATTGCCATCGCGTTGCGGCCAGATCTTCAGCTTGCCGTCTTCGACCGTGTAGTTCTTGGTCGCATTGGATGATTCATACCACATGTGATCATTCCAAAGGCTGCTGTTGAAGCTGTCGAATTCTTCGGAGAAGGACAGTGAATAGGCAGCTGCGTCCTGGCCAAAAGGAGTCTTGGGTGCAGGCGCGGGAGCTGAAACAGCCTCAGGAATAGTAGATGTTGATGTTGTTGATGCGGGAGCCGTACCGGTGGCTGTAGCGCCGCCATCAGCGGAAGGAGCATTTGCATTGGTTTTTGCAGCAGCTTGCGTCGATGCGAGGGTCTGCGTTGTGGATACATCAGCAGCCGGATCGCCTACGCCGCCACCGCCACCGCAGGCGAGCAGAACAGTTGTGGAGGCGCAACACAGTGCGGAAATCGCGAATCGGTGAAAAGTGATTTTATACAAAATAGTTCCTCTTTCTTCAGATTGATGATAGCCAATAATTCTCGCTAGCAAGTGCCTTTCAGAGCTTGCTTTGCGGAAAATGGTTCCGGGAAATATGAAGAAAGCGGGCTTTTTTTGGCCTTTGTAATTGTCTTGACAAGGCTTTCCTTGGCAGCCTGCAAACAAGTTTGTCGAGGCGTCAAGATTGAAGGTGGCAAACCCGGGGCGCCGGCAGAATGGATGACATGGACAGACCGGCAATGTCTTGCTGAAACAGCGAGGCTCGCGCCACGCACATCAATCAATCGATGGCCAATGCCCTTGGCTCTTTTGCATGACATGGCAAGCGAGCGTGCCGCGCATTGGCATGGAAGGCGCCATACGGACGGCTGTGCCGCCTTGTTGAAACGCCATGGAAAGCCTGTCGCGCGCGAGCGTGAGGATGCAGAACAAAAAAAGAAGGCCAGCATATGAGCTGGCCTTCCTTGCAAGTCAATGCAACGCTAGGGCGTGTCCTCGTTGCCGGGGACGACCTTGCATTATTTGAACTTCCATGCGCGGACGTAATTGACTTCGTAGGAGTTGGCTTTCCCCTGCGGCGTCGAGTTGTCCGGAGAGCCCGATGCGCTGCCGAACCACAGGTCCAGCATGATGTACATCGGATCACTCATCGAGACATTCAGCGTCAGCACTTCCTTGCCGTCGAAGTAATAGGTCTGCTTGTTCGCTTCCCACTTCACCGCATATTTATGGAAGCCGGCGGACAGGTCCATCCCGGTGTCGTACTGGCGCGAACCAACCAACTGGCCGTCGTAATCACCCTTCCATACGGTCGGCGCATAAGCTTGCGGATGCGACACGCCGCTGGAATCGGTAAAGCCCCACGGTGCTGCACCGCCTGCATAGGCTTCCATCACGTCCATTTCAGGACGACGGTTGTCGATATGGTTGAACAGCCAGAACGCCGGCCAGGTGCCCTTGCCCTTCGGCAGCTTGGCTTCGATTTCGAAGTAGCCGTAGGTCTGGTAGTACTTGCCATCGGTATCGATGGTGCGATTGAAGAAATTGCCATTGGCATCGCGTTGCGGCCAGATCTTCAGCGTGCCGTTTTCAACGGTGTAGTTCTTGGTCGCGTTGGACGACTCGTACCAGATATGGTCGTTCCACAGGCTGGTGTTGTAGCTGTTGAACTCTTCCGAGAAGCTGGAGGTGTACAAACTTGCATCCTGGCCGTACGGTCCAGGAGCGGTCGTCGGAGCAGGTGCCGGAGCAGGTGCCGGGGCCGGAGCGGGTGCGGGTGCGGGTGCGGGTGCGGGTGCGGGAGCCGGCGCAGGTGCGGGTGCGGGTGCGGGAGCCGGCGCTGTGGTTGTGCTTGTTGTTGCGTAATCGCAGACCTTGTCCGCACCCGGATACGGGTCACCGAACACTTCGTTGGTGCAGGCGATGGAACCGGTTGCCGTCTTGGTCGCGTACTTTCCATCCAGACCATAACGTACCTGCGTCGTGCCGGAGAACGAGCATGTTCCGCCTTCAACGGCGCATTGCGTCCATGTCGTCGTCGACGGTGCAGGTGCAGGTGCTGGTGCAGGAGCGGGAGCAGGCGCAGGTGCCGTGGTTGTTGTCGTTGTCGCATAATCGCAGACCTTGTCCGCGCCCGGATACGGATCGCCGAACACTTCGTTCGTGCAGGCGATGGAACCGGTTGCCGTCTTGGTCGCGTACTTGCCGCTCAGGCCGTAGCGCACCTTCCGCGTTCCGGTAAACGAGCAGGTGCCGCCTTCAACCGCGCAGCGCTTCCAGCTGGTAGTACTGGAGGTCGTCGTCGCCAGCAGCGTCGCGTCTGCGTTGGCGGAAGTGTCCTGTGTTGCGGCATCTCCAGAGCCGCCGCCGCAAGCAGCAAGCAGCACCGCTGCGCATGCGGACGACAGCGCAGACACCGATAAACGATGGAAAGATAAATTCGACAAGATGGTCCCCTTTTCGGAATGAAATTTACTGATGTGGCTCAGCAAGAATTTCTTCTGAGCATTTCCAGTCAGAAATAGTTCCGTGGGGAATCTATAAAATAGAACTTAATTTTTGTAACTCGTCGTTACAACTTGTCGATCTGTGAAGAATGGAAAATTTGGCACGATGCCGATTGAGAAAGCACTACTTTCGGTTATGCGCGCGATGTTGCTAGAAGCACCAAGAGCGTCTGAGGATTGCTGGTCAGGAACGGCGCAGACAAGGCACGAGGGGGCGACATAGCGGTGCCTGTGGCAACGACGAGCAACGCAGTATCCGCCGTGCCTGGTCTGTAGGTTGCAGGTGCTGCCTGCCGAAGTGCGCTCTCAGTGCCGGGGAGCGTGCTGCCTGAACTGCCAGGCCCGCACGTAGTTGACTTCGAAGGAATTCGATTTTCCCTGCGGCGTTGTTTCGTCGGGTTCGCCGCTCGAACTGCCGAACCACAGGTCGACCATCAGATACATCGGATCCGACATGCGCTCTGCCACTTCCAGCACTTTCTTGCCGTCGAAGTAGAAAGTCTGTCCGTGCGGTTCCCACTTCACCGCATACTTGTGAAACTTGAGGGACAGGTCGGTGCCTGCGTCGAACTGGCGATTTCCGATTGAAATGCCATCATCGCGCCATACGGTCATTCCGTAGGCGGTCGGCCGCGCGACGCCAGCGTCATCGATCATTCCCCAGGGCTCGACGCCACCGGGATACGCTTCCATGATGTCGATCTCGGGGCGCCGCTTGTCGGGATGCGCAAAGAGCCAGAAGGCCGGCCATGTCCCCTTCCCGCGCGGGAGCTTCGCTTCGATTTCGAAATAGCCATAGGTCTGCTCGAACTTGCCATCCGTGTCGAGCGTCCGGTTGAAGAACTTGCCGGACGCGTCGCGCTGCGGCCAGATCTTGAGCACGCCGTGTTCGACCAGATAGTTCCTGGTCGGATTGGGCGTCTCGTACCAGGTGTGATCGTTCCATCGCTGCCGGTCGAAGGTGTCGAACTCTTCCGCAAAGGTCAGCACATAGTCCGACGCATCCTGGCCGAATGGCGACTTGACGACCGTCTTCGGCGTCTTCTTCGCGACAGGCACGACAGCCGCCAGCACGTCGTTATCCACACTTACCTCGTCGCACGCGGCGGAAAAGACAATGGCGAGGCAGGCGGCAAGCAAGGCCGCATGACGAAGATGTTTTCTTACTCGCATGATCGATCCATGAGGATTGTCCCTGAGGCGCCGGCGACCACACGCTCGTCATCGCGTTCAGCGCGTATCATGAAAGCCGTCGGGATTCATGCTTTGCCAGCGCCAGTGATCGGCGCACATTTCAGCAAGTCCTTTCTTCGCGCGCCAGTCGAGTACCTGCGCCGCCTGGCTCGGGTCGGCGTAGCACACCGCCACATCTCCCGGACGACGATCAACGATCTGATAAGGTATCGAGCGGCCGCTTGCATCTTCAAACGCGCGCACCATTTCCAGCACGCTGTAGCCGCGACCGGTGCCGAGGTTCAGGGTAAAGCCCTGCTCGGAGCGGAACAGTTCGGCCAGCGCCGCCACATGGCCGCGCGCCAGGTCGACCACGTGGATGTAGTCGCGCACGCCGGTGCCGTCCGGAGTCGGGTAATCATTGCCGAATACCGACAAGCGTTCGCGCCTGCCGATCGCGACTTGCGCGACATACGGCATCAGATTGTTCGGAATGCCGCGCGGGTCTTCGCCGATCAATCCGCTGGGATGCGCGCCGGCAGGATTGAAGTAACGCAGTACACCGATCGCCCACGAGGAGTCGGACTTCTCAAGGTCTTCCAGTACCTGCTCGACCATCAGCTTGGAACGTCCATACGGATTGGTGACGGAGAGCCGCGCCGACTCATTGATCGGCACCGATTCCGGATCGCCATAGACGGTAGCCGAAGAGCTGAACAGGAATTTCCTGACGCCGGCATCGCGCAATGCCTGCAATAGCGTGATCGATCCGGTGACATTGTTTTCGAAATACGCCAGCGGATTCTCGACCGATTCACCGACCGACTTGAGTCCGGCAAAATGGATTGCGGCATCGATGCGATGCGTCTTCAGCAAGGCATTCAATGCCAGCCTGTCGCGCACATCGGCGTCATAGAATGGAATGAGATGGCCGGTGATTTTCTCGACCCGCTTGAGCGATTCGATGGAGCTGTTGCACAGGTTGTCGAGCGCGACGATCGAATGGCCGGCTTCGAGGAGTTCCACGCTGGTGTGCGAGCCGATGTAGCCCGCTGCACCGGTAACCAGAATCGTTTTATGTGTCGTCATGTCGGAGAGTTCCAGAGCCTCGCCGCAGTGGCAACCGCTAGGCGGATGAACTGTTCCTGCGGCAAGACCTCGTTGCCGAAAAAAAGCACCTGCCCGGTACGGCGCCCGGACAGGTGTTGCATCAATACCGACGCTGCTTCAACTCTCTTGGCGGTCCGTCAGGCCGCTTCTTCCGCCAGGTGAAGAGTGGATGTGCGTATCTGCGCAGCGATATGGTCGGACAGCCTGAAGGCCAGCGCCGCCAGCGTGATGGTCGGGAAGTTCGCACCCGCGGTCGGAAACACCGAGCTGCCGGCAACGTACAGATTGGACATGCCATGCACCTTGCAGTCGCGGTCTACCACGCCGTACTTCGGCGAATCATGCATGCGCGTCGTACCCATGTGGTGCCAGGTTCCCTCCAGGTCCGAAGGCCACTTCTTGCCTTCCATCGGCGGATCGAGTTCAACCTCGGCAACGCCGGTGCGCCGCATTTCCTCGGCCATGATTTCCAGCGTCCGGTCGATCGTGCGCTGCACGTTCCTGCCCAGACGCCAGTCCACGCGAACACGGTTCATGCCGAGCTGGTCCTTCTGCGACGGCGACAGCATCACGCGGCTGTTCGGATCGGGTTCCGGTTCCACAATGAGCTGGAACTTCACGCCCTGGATCAGCCAGCGCGGCTGGAACAGACGGGTATAGCCGTAGCCGATAGTATCGATCGGATGGGCGCACATGGTCAGGACGTCCTTGGTCAGACTCCAGTCTTCCTGATCCTTCTGAAGCAGTGCCTGCTTGATCCTGAACAGTGCCTGCGCGCCCTCGCTGCCTTCGCCGGGGAAGGTGGAGCAGAACCAGACGCGCGCGTTCAGCAGCTTTTCTTCGCGGAGCACGTCTTCGGTCAAGGCAAACTGATGCGCGACATGCGTGCCGAACGCAGCCACCGCCGAATTCATGTAGTGATACTTCACATCGGAAAGCTTGTTGCGCGACCATTCCTTGGTCCAGCGGATGTTGCCGACATAGCGCCGCGGATGGTCCATGAAAAAGCGTCCGACCAGATCGTTGCCGTTGCCCAGGCCGCAAGGCAAGACCTTGTTCGACGCCAGCAGCAGGCGCGGATTTTCAATACCGCCGGTCGCGACGACATAGTATTTCGCGGACACTTCCATGTACTTGCCGGTCAGCGTGGCAACCTGGATGCGCGTCACCGTGTGTGCCGACCTGTCAGTGTCGATATTCGTCGCGTTCGCATACAGGAACACGCGAATGCGGTCCGAGCGTTTCAGCGTTTCCCGATAAAGCTTGCCCATCCGCGCGGGCGGGCTGAACTGCGAAATGGTATCGCGCACCTTGCCTGTGACCAGCGGCAGTCGCCGCACATCGGGGCGACCGATCGAGCGCTCCCAGAATTCCGGGTCGTAGTTGTTCGGGCCGAGCTTGAGCAGCGAGTGGGTGCGGTCATAGTAAGGCAGCAGTTCGTCCAGGCCGAATGGCCAGCCGCTGTACGGAATCCAGTCCCGCTGCTCCAGGTCCCACGGGTCCAGCGGACGGCACCATCCGCCCCAGCAGTTGCTGCTGCCGCCGAGAAAACGGCTGCGGCTGCCGTCGGCAAAGTTGTAGCGCCATTCGCCCACATCCTCGCCGCGGTAGAGATCGCGCGTGCCATCGTCCGGTGAGAATCCACCGCTTTCGAGAAGGCAGACGTCGATGCCCTGCTTGTCCAGCTCCATTGCGAGCGTGATACCCGCAACGCCTGCGCCGATAATGCAAACAGTGGCCTGAACCGCAGTACCTTGTTCAACTCGTCGCGTATCGATAAACATTTTTCTTCTTCTTCCCTCGAGTGAAAAAAATCGCCTGAAAGTCGTGCATTCCGTTACGTCACCGCCGATTTCAAACCTCTTTGAAAATAGGCTTTTTCCGCGGAGACGTTTTGATATACGTTAGAGAATGTCCGTTCATCCGTGGAAAGACCGCACGGCATCACGCGCCTGTCAGAAATCGAGCGCCGCATCGGGCTTGCAGGCAAGGATGGCGCGCCGGAATTCTTCCTGGATGCGCTGCAATGCCTGTGCCGATTCGCCCTCGAAGCGCATCACCACCACCGGCGTGGTATTGGATGAACGCGCCAGCCCGAATCCGTCCGCATACTCCACC
>NZ_DATFAF010000023.1:0-48049 GCF_035254865.1 Noviherbaspirillum sp. | reverse complement strand
GCCTTTGGGTAAGCCATGAGCGATGAACAGCATGGTGACCTTGCCTTTCAAGGCATTGATAGTGTGTGCGAAGTGCTCGGCGGTCGGGACGTCCAGCGCGCTGGTCGCTTCGTCAAAGATCAGAATGCTGGGGCGCTTGAGCAAGGCGCGGGCAATGGCAATCCTCTGCTTTTGCCCGCCCGACAATCCCGCACCGCGCTCGCCAATTTCGGTTTGATACCCCTGCGGCAGCGCCTCGATCACGTGGTGGATTTCCGCCATCTTGCATGCAGCGACGATCTGCTCGAACTTTGCATTTGGGCTGGCCATCTGCAAGTTGTCGTAGATCGTGCCTGAGAACAGCATTGTTTCCTGCGGTACGACACCGAAGTAACTACGCAACTCATTCGCCGAAAGGTAACGGATATCGACGCCGTCGATACGGATGGCACCGGCACTGGGTTGATAAAACCCTTGCAGCAGTTTGGCCAGCGTGCTTTTGCCGCAGCCGGAGGGTCCCATGATGGCGATGGTCTGCCCGGGTTGGATGGCCAGTGACAGATTCTCGTACACCAATGGCAGGTGGTCGCCGTAGCGGAAGGCGATCTCACTGATGTGGATTTCCCCGCGTCGGTTTGTGTCGCGGGCGGGGATCGCAGAATACGGCTCGACCGGTGCGTTCATGAGATCGCCCAGCCGGATCACCGCCAGTTTCGCTTGCTGGAACTGCTGCCACAAGCCAACCAGACGCAGCATCGGCTGCGATAATTTACCGGCAAACATCTGGAATGCGACCAGCATGCCGATGGTAAATTCGGCCGAGTGCATGACGGTGTAGGCGCCGATGCTTAGAATCAGCAGGCTCAACATCTGTTCGAGCAGGTTGGCGAAGGTGTTGTAGGTATTGGCCAATTGCCTGGTAGCGAAGCCGGCGGACAGGTAACTGGCAAGATAAGTGCTGTACTTGCTGTTTAGTTGCGGTTCGAGCTGCAGCGACTTCACCGTTTCCAGTCCGACGATGTATTCAGTCAGAAAAGCCTGGTTGCGAGCACCCAATTGGAATTGCTCTTGCAGGCGCATTTGAAACACCGGCGCCACCAGAAGGCTTAAACAAACAATCGTTCCCAGTACCGCTACGGCAATCAATGTCAGCGTGACGCTGTAATAGAACATGATCGCTACGAAGATCAGCAGGAAGGGCAAATCCAGCACCAGGGTCACGGCGGCGCTGGCGATGAATTCACGAATGGTTTCGATGCCGTGCAACCGCGCGGCGATTACACCGGTAGCGCGGTTCTGGAAATACAAGGGCGGCAATTTGAACACGCGCTCAAATACCGAAGAGCCGAGTACCGCATCGACGCGGTTTCCGGTGTGCAGAATCAAGTACTGGCGCAGCCAGGACAAGCCTGCCGAAAACAGCATGAACAGCGCCATGCCGATGGCAATAACGATCAGGGTGCTTTGCGTGTGATGAACAACGACCTTGTCGATGATGGTCTGGGTAAACAGGGGGGTGGCCAAGGCGATTATCTGAATTACCAGCGATGCCAGCAACACTTCCTGCCACAGTCTCTGATGCTTTAGCAGTTCGGGGATAAACCACCTGAAGCCGAAGCGGCGTGCCTGCCTGGCCTCGGCTTCGCTGTCCGGATCGGTGGCAGGATCGACTTTCGGGTGAATGCGGGTAACGTAGCCGGAATAGCGGAGTTTGAATTCATTGAGCGAAATCGTGCGCGGAGTGACATCGTTCACTTCGACAAGAAGGACATTGCCCGCCTCCGCTTGGAGGATCAATGCGGGACAATAACTTTCTGCGCTGCCGTCATCGGTCCCAGGGGCATCGCCACTTTCGGATTTCTGTGCCTCACGAGAAGCGGGCCTGGAATCAAACCAGCCAATGAGTGGAAAGGCTTCCTTGTGCAGCTTCTCCGGTTTGCTCTTGCGCAATGTCGATTCCAGGCCATACGCTTCTACGGCACGAATCAAAGCCCCGATCGTGTACGGCGCTACCCATTGCTGACTTGCCAGCTCGGTCGCGAAAGGTTTGCGATGGAGCGCACACACCCCTTGCAGCACCCAGAAAAAGGCGCCCTTCGTGAGAGTTTTGCTGCTGACACTATTTACTGACCAATTGGCCATACTCAGGCACCATATTGTTATTTTTGCAACGCGCAATTTATAATAACGGCAACTTTTAAACAACCCCATCTTTATGGGAAAGATTAATTTCCGCTCTGGAATTGAAATCCAAACACAGCCGGCAGGGGAATGATTGGCGCACCAACGCAGCACCGGGGATTCGATGGCTTGACCGCAAGCGGGCGTTTGAGAATGGCTAACGAGGCATATGAACGAGGTGTGTTCACGGCCGGGCGTCGACATTTGAACCAACGCAAGGCACGAATACCTGCGGCGCGTAGTGTGCTTACTGCCGCAGCACCCTCACACAAGCGGCAATCCAGACAGGACGGCCATCATGAGCAAACCGATTTCCTCGATCATGCACAGGGTTGTCAGCCCTGCCAGCATGGACGATTCCGTGGAGGAAGTAGAAGCGCAGATGCAGACGCATCAGGTTTCTTCCGCTCCCGTTTATGACAGCGACGGCGTCGTTCTCGGCATCCTCACCGCAACCGACTTGCTGAGGTTTCACGCATCCGGAAGGGACGCAAAAACCGTGAAGGCCTGGGAGATCTGCACCTACCGCCCGATTGAGGTCGCGCCCGACGCGTCGATTGCGGAAGTTGCCGAACTCATGCTCGCGCACAAGATTCACCACGTGGTGGTGATGCAGGGCAGATCGATGGTCGGTATCGTGTCCTCGCTCGATATCGTCAGGCTGTTCCTCGACCGGAATATGACCTAACGTGGTGCCCGCCCGAGCCGACTCTCAACGTCCAGCACGAGCCGGGTCGTCTTGAGCAGCGTGTCGGGATTCAGGCTCATCGAATCGATGCCGATTTCCACCAGGTACTCGGCCATTTCCGGATAGTCGGACGGCGCCTGTCCACAGATGCCGGAATGGCGTCCGTTGCGGCGCGCGCCCTCCACCGTCAGCCGGATCATTTCCTTGACGCCGGGGTCGCGTTCGTCGAAATCGAAGGCGACGATTTCCGAGTCCCTGTCCACGCCCAGCACGAGTTGCGTGAGGTCGTTGGAGCCGATCGAAAAGCCGTCGAACAGACGCGAGAAGGCGTCGATCTGCACCACGTTGTTCGGTATCTCGCACATGACGTAGATTTCCAGCCCGTTCTCGCCGCGCCGCAAGCCTTGCCGCGCCATTGCGTCCAGCACGGTTTGCGCTTCCTGGATGCGCCGGCAGAATGGAATCATGAGCTTGACGTTGGTCAGTCCCATGGTGTCGCGCACGCGCTTCATGGCTTCGCATTCCAGCGCAAAGCCATCCGCATAGGCCGGGTGCGCATAGCGCGCCGCCCCGCGGAAGCCGATCATCGGATTGGCTTCCTGCGGCTCGAACCAGCGCCCTCCGAGCAGGCTGGCGTACTCGTTGGTCTTGAAGTCGGACATGCGCACGATGACCGGCTTGGGATAAAACGCGGCGGCAATGGTGGCGACGCCTTCGGCAAGCTGCCGCACGAAATAATCCGCCGGCCGCGCATAGTCGCGCGTCATCCTGGCGATTTCTTCACGCACTTTTTCATCGTCGATGCGCTCCGGATGCACCAGGGCCATCGGATGCACCTTGATATGTTCGGCAACGATGAATTCCATGCGCGCCAGCCCGACGCCGTCGGTCGGCAGGAAGCTGGTCTGAAAGGCCACATCGGGATTGCCGAGGTTGACCATCAGTCGCGTGTGCGGCCGTGCCAGTGAAGAGAGATCGGTGCGTATGGTCTTGAACGGGATCAGGCCGCCGTACACATGCCCGACGTCGCCCTCGGCGCAGGCCACCGTCACTTCGTCGCCGCTGCGGATTTCCTCGGTGGCATTGTCGCAACCCACCACCGCCGGGATGCCGATCTCGCGCGCGACGATCGCGGCATGGCAGGTGCGTCCGCCGCGATTAGTCACCACTGCCGCGGCGGTTTTCATGACCGTGCCCCAATCGGGCGTGGTGGTGTCGGCGACCAGCACTTCGCCGGGCCGGAATTGGTTGAGCTGGGAGACGTCGGTGATCACGCGCGCCACGCCGCTGGCGACCTTGCCGCCCACTGCCCGGCCTTGCGCGCGCACCGGCCCCTTCCCCTCCAGCACGTATTCCTCGAGCATGCCGGCCGTCTTGCGCGAGGCAACGGTTTCCGGCCGCGCCTGCACGACGTACAACTTGCCATCGAGACCGTCCTTGGCCCACTCCATGTCCATCGGCATCGGATGTCCGGCCTTCGCACTGTAGTGGTCTTCAATTTTGATGGTCGCCTCGGCCAGCTGCAGCACCTCCTCGTCATTCAGGCAGAAACGCCGCCGCTCGTCCTTGGGCGTGGATACGTTGCGCGTGGTCTCGCGCCCCGCCGAGCTGGCATACACCATGCGGATCTTCTTCGCGCCGAGAGAACGGCGCAGCACCGCGCGATGGCCGGCATTGAAGCTCGGTTTGAAGACGTAGAACTCGTCGGGATCGACGGTGCCTTGCACGACGTTCTCGCCCAGCCCGTAAGCGCCGGTGATGAAGACGACATCGAGAAAACCGGATTCGGTGTCAAGCGAAAATGCCACGCCGCTCGACGCCAGGTCCGAGCGCACCATTTTCATGACGCCGATGGAAAGAAAAACCTTGAAATGATCGAAACCGTTGTCGATGCGATAGCGGATCGCACGGTCCGTGAACAGGCTGGCGAAGCAGTGCCGCACCGCGTCCAGCAGGCGCGCCTCGCCGGCGATATTGAGGAAGGTCTCGTGCTGCCCCGCGAAGCTGGCGGTCGGCAGGTCCTCGGCCGTGGCGGAGCTGCGCACGGCGACCGTGAGTTCGTTGCCGTATTCCTTCCTCAAGCGCGCATAAGCCGCAGTGATCTGCGCCGCCAAGTCCTCGGGCATGGCTGCTCGATAGACGATTTCGCGCGCCTGCCGCGCGCGGCGGGCAAGGTCATCGACATCGCCCGCCTTCAAGCCGTCCAGCGCATCGTGCAAGGCGGGCCATGCGTTGGCCCGGTCCAGCAGGTAGCGATAGGCGGCGGCGGTAATCGCAAAGCCGTTCGGCACGCGCACGCCTTTCGGCGCCAGTTCGCGCACCATCTCGCCCAGCGACGCGTTCTTGCCGCCGACGAGAGCGACGTCGCCAATTCCCAGGTCGGCGAACCAGCGAATCCAGGATGCGCTATCGTTTGCCATGCCGGCGCCGCGGGCAGCCGCTACTGGATGGTGATCTGCTTGGTGGTGCCGCCGGCCTTCTTCGGCAGCATCAGGCTCAGCACGCCATCCTGATACCTGGCTTCCACCTTGGATTCGTCCACATCCTGCGGCAGCGTGAAGCTGCGATACTGCTCGCCGTAGTGGCGCTCCTTGCGCACCATGTTGCCTTCCATCTTCTCTTCCTTCTCTTCCTTGGTTTCGGCGCGGATAGAAACCACGTTGCCGTCGATTGCGACCTTGATGTCTTCTTTCTTCACTCCCGGAATATCGGCCTTGATCTGATAGGCCTGCTCGGTTTCCGCCACGTCCATGCGGATGCGCGGTTCGGCTTCCATGCCGCGCAGCGAGGGCATCATGGAAAACTCCTTGAAGAAATCATCCATGTTGCGGAAGGGATCAAACCGCATCATGTCGCTGAAGGGATCAAAACGGGTCAAATTAGCCATAGTAACCTCCATGGTGAGTGCGAATCGATTGAAACAACCCGAATAACGCCATGCTCCCCGGCGCGTACGGCCATGCAGTGAACATCCGCACGCCGCAGAGGACATCCGCCCGGGATCCGCTCGTCGCGAGACGCAAGCCGAGCCGGAGCACTGCACTCATCATAGGTATTGGGCCGCACACCGCCATGAGCGAGGTCAATCGAAACCGCTGCGCGACACAATCGCGGTCCATTGACCCTTGCCGCAAACTTTGTTCAGATCGCTCTGGATTAATCCGCGCCAATTTATCTTTCCGCAACGCCAGATTCGCAAAGCTGCGCAAACTGACACTTGGCGTTCAACATGTTGTCTTACTTTTTTCGACTCAGGCTTGGGCCGCCGTCACTTATGGAAAATCCACTGCAGGCGCGCATCGACTCCCTCACTGAGGCGATCAGGCACCTAAGAAGAGACCTCGCGCGGAGCAAGCAGGCGGAAGCCTCCTTGCGCGCCAGTGAAAAACGCTTCCGCGCCTTCTTCAACGACACGCCGGTAGGCTTCGCGCAATTCGCACCGAACGGCCGTTTTCTCGAAGCGAACAAGCAGTTCTGCAACATGCTGGGCTATAGCCGCAACGAATTGCTTGAACACACCTTTCTCGACGTCACGCATCCATCCGATCGTGCAAGAGACCAGGAGTTGCGGCAACAGGTCCTGCAAGGCAAGATCCCGCGAGCGACCTGGGAGAAACGTTACATCCGCAAGGACGGCGGTATCGTCTGGGGCAGCCTGAGCCTGTCCGCAACACGCTCAAGCGATGGCGGCATGACTTACCTGCTGGCCGCGGTCGACAACATCAGCGAACGCAGGACCTTGCAGGAATCGCTGAACCGGATCGCCACCAATCTTGCGAAGACGGAAACCATGTCCTTGTCGGGTACCTGGCAGTGGGAAATCAGCCCGGGTACGATAAGCGCATCGCCGGAGGCCCTGCAGCTGTTCGGGATATCGCAGGATCAGGCATCCGTACCGTTCGACATATTCCTGCAGCGCGTCCATCCGGAGGACAGGTCCGTCCTGAGAGAAGCGCTGCGGCTTGCGACCACGGAACAGAAACCGTATCAGCTCGAATACCGGGTCTGTCTGCCACAGGGTAATGAAAGAGTGGTGCTGGCAAGCGGCGATATCTACGACCGCGACAAGGCGGGAAAGCCTCTCGTCATGGTCGGCATGGTGCAGGACATCACCTTGCGCAAACAGGCGGAGCGTGCGCTGGCGGAGAGCGAACAGCTGTTTCGACAATTGTTCGACAATGCCGCCGACGGCATCTTCATCGCGGACAAGGACGGCCAATATACCGACGTCAACACGAGTGCATGCCGCATGCTCGGATACCGCCGCGACGAACTGATCGGCATGCGCATTACCGATCTGATTCCGGAAGAGGACAAGGAGCGGCTCGCCACGGCAAGAGCCTATTTCTTGCAGGACAGCGAACATGCGCAGGTCGGCGAATGGAAGTTGCGGCACAAGAGCGGGGGATTCATCCTCGTGGAGGTCAATGCGCGAATCCTGCCCGATGGCCGGTGGATGGCGATCGTGCGCGACATCGGCGAACGCATGCGTATCCAGCGCGAACTGGAGCATTACGCCGAGGAATTGCAGGACCTGTATGACCACGCGCCTTGCGGCTATCACACGCTCGACGGCGATGGCGTGTTCTTGCAGATCAACAAGACGGAGCTGGACTGGCTGGGCTATGACAGCGAGGAACTGATCGGCAAGAAGAAGGTGACCGAGCTGCTCACCGAGGAAAGCAAGAAGAAGTTCAGCGAAAATTTTCCCAAATTCCTCGACCCCGGCCGGGTGCGCGACCTGGAAGTCGAATTCATACGCAAGGATGGCAGCATCCTGCCGGTGATGCTGAGCGCGTCCATCGTCTTCGACCTGGACGGCGGTATCGTCAGCAGCCGCACCACGCTGTTCGATATGACTGAACTGGCGGAAGCGCAGAAGAAATTGCGGCAAGCCGCCACCGTGTTCGAGCACACCAACGATGCCATCACCATCACCGACGCCGGCGGCACCATCGTCGCCGTGAACAAGGCGTTCTCCAAGATCACCGGCTATCAGCCCGAGGAAGTGATCGGCAGGAATCCGCGCATTCTGAAGTCGGACCGGCAGGACGACGAATTCTATCGAAGCCTGTGGTCCAGCATCGAGCAGACCGGTTCGTGGCAGGGCGAAATCTGGGATCGCCGGAAATCCGGCGAGTACTTCCCCGCCTGGGAGACCATCACCGCCGTCAGGGATGACAGCGGACGGATCACGGATTTCATTTCGGTCTTTTCCGACATTACGACCATCAAGGCGACCGAGGAGAAACTGACGCAACTGGCCTACCATGACGCTCTCACCGGCCTGCCCAACCGGCTTCTATTCAACGACCGGATCACCCAGGCGCTGGCGCATGCCAAGCGCCATCACACGCGTGCCGCGCTGCTGCTGCTCGACCTCGACCGCTTCAAGCTGATCAATGACACGCTGGGCCATGCGGCGGGCGACCAGTTGCTGCAGGTCATTGCGGCGCGTCTGAAAACGGCGATCCGCGAGGAGGATACCGTCGCCCGCCTCGGCGGGGACGAGTTCGCGATCATCCTGCCGCAGGTCGACAGCATCGAGGATGCCGCGATGTTCGCGCAGAAACTGACCAAGCTGGTGTCCCAGCCTCTGCCGCTGTCCAGCCAGATGCTCACCATTTCCACCAGCGTGGGCATCGGCATCTATCCGGACGACGCGCTCGACCCGGAAACGCTTTCCAAGTCGGCCGACATGGCCTTGTACGGCGCGAAGGACAAGGGGCGCAACGCGTACGAGTTCTATACGCCGGAGATGACGCGCAGCGCGACCGAGACGCTGCTGATCGACCGCGACCTGCGCCACGCCCTCACCCTGAATCAGCTGGAGTTGTTCTATCAGCCGCAAGTCAATCTTGCCACCGGGCGCATCGTCGGCGTCGAGGCGCTGATTCGCTGGAATCGCCCGTATCATGGCCTTCAGCTTCCCGCGCGCTTCATTCCGATCGCGGAAGAAACCGACCTGATCGAGTCGATCGGCGACTGGGTGTTCGACACGGCCTGGGAGCAGTTGCAGCGCTGGCGCGCGGCTGGCGCGCCGCCGGTTCGCCTGGCAATCAATCTGTCGGTGCGCCAGATCAAGCGCCCGCACCTGGTCGACGAGATCCGCAAGAAACTGGGTGCCGTGCCGCCCTATGCCGATACCGGGATCGACCTGGAAGTCACCGAGACGGCCCTGCAGATCGAGCCGGATACCGTGGACGCGCTCAGGGAGCTCAAGGCGCTGGGCCTGAACATCGTGATCGACGATTTCGGCACCGGGTATTCGTCGCTCAACTCCTTGAAGCATCTCCCGGTCGACATCCTGAAGATCGACCGTTCCTTCATCCACGGCATTCCGATGGATGCCGGCGACAAGGCGATCGCCAGCGCGATCGTCGCCATGGGGCACAGCCTCGGCATGCGCGTGGTGGCCGAAGGCGTGGAGACGCACGAACAGCTGCAATTCGTGATGGACCAGCATTGCGACGACGTGCAGGGTTTCCTGCTCTACCCGCCGCTGCCGGCCGATGAATGCGGGCGCTTCCTGATGTCAGGCTTGCCCATTGATCTTCATCAAAACGAACAGCGGGTGCCGCACTAAATTGGAACTGCGGCAGCTCGGGGGGAGACGTGGCGCGTACACCAAGTGTCAGGCACTCGATGTAATAGTGCATTTCTTCATCAACCGGGTCTGCCGCCTCGCCGTCCGTTCCACTTCATTCTTCCCCCGGCACAACTTGACGCCCATTCGGCGACGCTCTTTTGTCGTGCATCATTTACGGGCAGGCAATGACCAGTTTCTCCGCAAACAATCCTCTGCCCGACCAGCAATTCTCCCTGGTCAAAACGCTCGGCACCGTTGCCAATGCCGTCTTCATGACCGATGAAGCGGGCAGCATCATCTGGGTCAACGACGCGTTCTGCAAGCTGAGCGGCTATGCAGCTTCCGAAGCGATCGGCCACACACCCGCCCTGCTTCAGTCGGGCATGCAGAGCCCCTCCTTCTACACCCGCTTGTGGGAAACCATCCTGGCAGGTCATGTGTGGCAGGGCGAAGTGGTCGACCGGCGCAAGGACGGCTCGTTCTATACCGTGGAAGAAGTGATCACGCCGCTGTTCAACGAAGATGGTCTTGTTGTCAATTTCATCGCCATCCAGCGCGACATCAGCAAGCGCAAGAAGGATAGGGAAATCGACCACTACCTTGCCTACCATGATGCGCTGACGGGCTTGCCGAATCGCCTGTTTTTCCTCAGCGTCCTGCAGCTCGCGGTCACCCACGCCGAACACGCGCAGCAGATGCTTGCAACCCTGTTCATCGACCTTGACGAATTCGCATCCATCAATGAAAGACTGGGTTCCCGTATCGGCGACCGCCTGCTTGCGGCCGCAGCCGACCGCCTGCGTTCGACCCTGCGCAAGGAAGACACCCTCGCCCGGTTTGGCGGCGACGCCTTTACCGTCCTGATGATCGATATCCGCGATAGGGAGGTCGCCATGACCATGGCAAGCGCCTTGCTGGAAGCGCTTTCCCATTCGTTCATCATTGAAGGCCAAAAAATCGAACTTGGCGCCAGCATCGGCGTCTCAATCTATCCGGCTGACGGCAATGATGCGAAAAGCCTGCTCAGCCGCGCGGACCAGGCCATGAACGCGGTGAAACGCGAAGGCGGTAATGCCTTTCGATTTTGTCACACGCCTTGAGCCCTTTTCGGCGAGGAACTGCCTGCAGAGCGACACCTGCTGCCGCTGCCGGTTTTTTTAGGCGAAGCCCTCGAATTCCGGCGCTTCATCCCCATATCGCACACAGGAAAAAAGACCTCGTTCAGGTTGTATTTTTGGCTCTTCCGGCTGTCACGTGGTGTCAGACAAACCACACTCAACTACCCCGGATGAACCTCATTCTTTATCAGGAGTAGCAAGAAGCAGTGACTACACGAACCGACACCCCCGCAAACAAGAGCCGCCAGCCGCTTCGCGACATGCCGGAAGCCGCGCGTGAACATCATCGCCAGGACTTCAAGACCTTGTTGGAGCTGGGCAAGCAGCGCGGCTATCTGACGCACGCCGAGATCATCGACCACTTGCCGGACGGCATTGCTGAAGGCGACGCGATTGAAGGCATCATTGCCAGCCTGACGGACATGGGCATCGCCGTCTATGAGCAGACCCCGGATGCGGAAACGCTCCTGTGGTCCGATAACACAACGGCAACGACGGTCGATGACGAAGCCGAAGCCGCGATCGAAGCCGCGCTGTCCACCAACGGCAGCGACTTCGGCCGCAGCACCGACCCCGTACGCCTGTACATGAGCCGCATGGGCACGGCCAGCCTGCTCACGCGCCAGAACGAGATCGACATTGCCAAGCGCATCGAAGCCGGTCTGCACGACATGATGCGTGCGCTGTCGGCCTGCCCCGCGATCGTTGACGAGATTCTCGCCACGGCGGAAAAGGTCGCGCGCGATGAAATCAAGGTGAATGCGTTCATCGGCGGGATGGCAGAGCTGCCGGCGTCCGATGATGACAGTTCGACATCAGTCGCCGCCGCGCATCGCAAGGACGAAAAGGATGACGAACTGGAAAGCGATGCCGAAGGCGCGGATGAGGACGACGATGGCACGACGCTGTCGCCGCGCCAATTGCAGCAATTGAAAACCGACGCACTTGCTGCATTTGATCGTATCGCGAAATCCCTCAACGCCATGGGCAAGGCGCGCGCGCGCTACGGCTATCGTTCCAGGCCCTACCTCAAGGCACAGGAAAGCATCTCATCCGAGCTGGCCGGCATCCGCCTCGCACCCAAGGCCATCGAGCAGCTGGCCGCGTCGCTGCGCGCGCAGGTCGATCGCATGCGCGAGAGCGAAAAGGCCATCGCCGACATCGTGATCGACCGCTGCGGCATGCCGCGTGCGCATTTCAATGCCGTCTTCCCCGGCAACGCCACCAACATGCAATGGGTGGACGACGAAGCGGCCGCCGGCAAGTCCTACAGTGCCTGCCTGGTGCGTCATGCGCCCGCGGTGAAAGAGGCGCAGGAGCGGCTGCAGGAAGTGCAGGCGCACGTGGCGATTCCGCTCCCGGATCTGCGCAACATCCAGCGGCAGGTGGCGGCGGCGGAAATGCGCGTGCGCCGCGCGAAGAACGAGATGATCGAGGCGAATCTGCGCCTGGTGGTCTCGATCGCGAAGAAATACGTCAACCGCGGCTTGCCCTTCCTCGACCTGATCCAGGAAGGCAATATCGGCTTGATGAAGGCGGTCGACAAGTTCGAATACCGTCGCGGCTTCAAGTTTTCCACTTATGCGACATGGTGGATTCGCCAGGGGATCATGCGCGCGGTCGCGGACACGGCGCGGACCATCCGGGTGCCGGTGCACATGATGGAAATGGTGAACAAGCTCAATCGCATTGCGCGATCGATCCGCAGCGAAACCGGTGCAGCGCCCGACGCGGCCACGCTGGCGGTCAAGATGAAACTGCCGGAAGCCAAGGTGCGCGAGATCATGAAGATCGTTCGCGAACCGATATCGCTCGATATGCCGGTCGGTGAAGAAGGCGACATGGAGCTTGGCGACATGATCGAGGATACGCATACGACCGCGCCGGAGGATGCGGCGGTGCAGGCATCGATGCGGGCTATCATCAAGGACATGCTGGCCTCGCTGACGCCGCGCGAAGCGAAAGTGCTGCGCATGCGCTACGGGCTCGACACCTCGCGCGACCATACGCTGGAAGAAGTCGGCAAACAACTCGACGCCTCGCGCGAACGCGTTCGCCAGATCGAAGCCGCCGCAATGAGCAAGCTGCGCCATCCGTCGCGTGCCGAGAAGCTGAGAAGCTTTCTGGAAGCCGACTGAGAAAGACCGTCACGCAATGCGCGAGTAGCGGGTCGAGATGAATTTAATCGGCGCGCCGGGAAGGCCATGACTGTCCACGGAAAACACGGAAGGCACGGAAAATGGCAAGACTTTTTTACCTTTTGTGGGCAGCCGTCATTTCCCTGCAAAAGGGCAGAAGCTTTGCCAACAAAAAGAAAAGCATCCACGAGGATTGCAAAGCTTGACCTCATGCCCATGGTCTGCAACGGCTTAAACCTGCCGGAATCCCGGTGCGCGCCGCTTGGCAAGCCTGCCATTTCCGCACTCTGTCCGGGCGCTCTAATTGACCACGGCAGTCAAGGCTGCACATCTTCAAACCTTTGAGGACGGGAAATCCGTGTTGAATGCGATGGCGAAATTCCGGGCCGGCCTGGGCGCCGCATGCATGGGAAAACGCCGCGATGTCTCTACCGCGGCGTTCCTGTTCACAAGGCACGAATTAGTCAGAACGTGGCAGGATCCCAGTTTGTCTCATGGTGGATCGCATCGAGCAGCTCCTTGCCGATGACGGGCTCAAACTGTTTATGCAGCGGCGCAAGCGCCTTCTTGAAAGCCTTCTTCTCGGCCGGCGTCAGATCGACGATCTGCATCTTGGTCTTCTTCAGTTCAGCCAAGGCATCGTTGTTGTCCTTGGCGGCGATGCTGTTGAAGTAATCGGTGCTGTCTTTTACGACACCGTCCATGATCTTGCGAATATCCGGCGGCAATGCGTCCCAGAACCGCTTGTTCGCGACCAGCACATAGTTGTGGAAGCTATGGTTGGTGAGGGTCATGTACTTCTGCACTTCGTAGAACTTTTGCGTTGCGATGTTCGAGGTCGGATTTTCCTCGCCGTCGACCGTCCCCGTCTGCAAGGCAGTGTAGACCTCTGAGAAAGCCAGAACTTGCGGATTGGCGCCAAGCGCGCGCATCTGTGCGTCGATGACCTTCGATGGAGTGATGCGCATTTTCAGGCCCTTGAAGTCGGCCGGTGTGCGAAGCGGCCGGTTCGCTGTGGTTTCCTTGAACGCGTTATCCCAGAACGCCAGGCCGGCAATGCCCAGCCGGTCAAGCTTGTTCAGCATGCCCCTGCCAACCGGACCCTGGGTGATTTTATGCGCTTCGTCCAGATTATCGAAAATGTACGGCAAGTCGAATACCTGGAACTCCTTGACGCCCATCGAGGTAAGTTTGGACGAGAGTGGCGCGAGGACCTGCACCGCGCCGAGCTGGAGCGCCTCCATCTCCTCCTTGTCCTTGTACAGCGCACTGTTCGGATAGACGTCGACTTTCACCCGTCCGTGAGTGCGCTCCTCGGCGAGCTTCTTGAAGTATTCCGCGGCCTTGCCTTTGGGTGTGTCGAGCGCGACGACGTGACTGAACTTGATGACGATAGGGTTTTGTGCCCAGACGGAAGCAGCGCAGAGCAGCGCTGCGAGTCCAAGCGTGAATTTCGTATATCTCATTTGCTTATCTCCTTGTTTCGGCTGATGATGACCTTGTTTTTCAGTACGCCATGCGAGACGCTGAAGTTTTCCGGTATTGTGAATAAATGTTTCCTCCTCTGCTCAATGCAGATCTTCTTTCCCGGATGAGCACGTTCGCATGGCTTCATGTCGACATGACATCCTTCGATAGTAATGACCAGCGAAGACACTGAACATTGCGTATTTTTCAATGACCTTTTCCGAACCGTTAAGGCGGAGGATTGTCACGCTCCACCCTCCGTCGACGGCATCGGGTGAAGGTCAAGGCGTCGACCGGCTTTCAGCAACTGGCCTGGAACTTCATGACCGACCAACCCGGGCAACAAGGCTGAGGCAGCCAGCACGCCATCGAGGTCGACGCCGGTTCGAAACCCCTCCAGCTCAAGCATATGGACCAGGTCCTCGGTACAAACATTTCCCGTCGCGCCGGGCGCATACGGACAGCCGCCGAGGCCGCCAAGAGACGCGTCAAAACGGTCGATGCCTGCGCCGAGTGCCGACAGCGTATTGGCCAGCGCCATGCCGCGCGTGTTGTGGAAATGGAGCGTCACCTCCAGCGCGGGAAAGCGTGAGCGCACGGCTTCCGAGAGGGTCGCCACTTGTGAGGGAAACGCCATGCCCGTGGTGTCGCACAAGGTCACCCCATGAATGCCGATATCGACAAAGCGTTGCACCCATTCGAGTACCTGCTCCACCGGGACATCTCCCTCCATCGGGCAGCCCATTGCCGTCGAAAGGGAAACGTTGATCGAGACCGGTGTTTTTTGCACAGCCTCGATCACGCTGCGCAGTTGTGCAAACGACTGCTCGCGTGTCATGCGCAGGTTTGAACGGTTATGGCTCTCGCTTACCGACATGACCAGGTTGATCTCGTCGACATGGCAGGAGATGGCCCGCTCGGCACCTCGCACATTGGGAACCAGGGCGGTGTAAATGATGCCCTCGCGGCGCTTGATCCGATGCATGACCGCCTCCGCGTCGCGCAAGGCTGGAATGGCTTTTGGCGAGGTGAAAGATGTTACTTCGATCTTCGCGTAACCACACTCGCTCAGGCAGTCGATCAGCGCGATCTTGGCTTCGGTGTCGACGAATCTGGATTCATTCTGGAACCCGTCACGCGTCGCAACTTCCTGGATGTACAGGCGTTTCCTGTTCATGATGTTCCCCGTCAGATTATGCCGCGCGCGCGCCAGGCGTCGCGCGTCGCGCCGTCGATGCCAAGGCCTTCCAGGATTTCGTCGGTATGCTGGCCAAGCGCGGGCGCGGACCGGTATACCCTCCCTGGTGTTGCACTCAACTTCGGGACAATTCCCGGCAAATGAACGGGCGTCCCGTCCGGTAACCGGGACTCGAGAATCATGTCACGAGCGCGGTAGTGCGGGTCGCTGGCAATGTCGGCGGCATCATAGATCTTGCCAGCCGGGATGCGCGCCTTGTTGAGCGTGTCCAGTGCTTCGTCCAGCGAGTGCTGCGCCGCCCATGCGGAGATGGCCGCATCGATCCGATCCACCTGTTTCACGCGACCGTCATTTTGCGCAAGTGCTGGATCGTCACGCAGGTCGGCTCGCCCGATCAAGTCCATCAGGCGCCGAAAGATGCTGTCTCCATTGCCGGCAACCAGCACATACTTGCCGTCTGCGCACTGATACGCATTACTCGGAGCGATGCCCGGAAGGGAGCTGCCGGCCGGCTGGCGAATCGCGCCGAAGACCGAGTACTCGGGCAACAGGCTTTCCATCATGTTGAAGACGGATTCATACAGGGCGACATCGACCATCTGCCCTTCCCCGCCGTGCTGGTCGCGATGTCGCAGCGCAAGCAGAATGCCGATGACTCCATGGAGCGCGGACAGCGAGTCGCCGATCGAGACGCCGACGCGCACCGGGGTGCGGCCTGGCTCGCCGCTCAAGTGGCGCAAGCCCCCCATGGCTTCACCCACGACGCCGAATCCCGGCCGATCGCGATATGGGCCGCTCTGTCCGTAACCGGAGACGCGCAGCATGACAAGACCCGGATGCAGTGCGTGCAACTCTTCCCAGCTTAGCCCCCATGCTTCGAGCGTGCCGGGTCGAAAGTTCTCGATCAGGACATCGCTCTGCTGGACGAGTTGTTTGACGACAGCCTGGCCCTCCGGCGTACGAAGGTCGAGTGTGATGGATTCCTTGTTGCGCGACTGCGCTTCCCACCAGACCGATGTCCCTTCGTGCAGCAGGCGCCATTTCCGCAGCGGGTCGCCGGTGCCGGGCGGTTCAACCTTGATGACGCGCGCACCGAACTCCGCAAGCATCTTGCTTGCGAAAGGTCCGGCGATGAGCTGGCCGAGTTCGAGTACTCGCAAGCCGTCCAATGGCTTCATTTCTGCATTCTCCACGTGAAGCGTTGTTGTCGAGGAACTCATCTTAAGAAGGGAAAAGCGTCCTGATAATCAGTGAAATTTCAACGCCCCTTTCCGGGATGGAAAGGGTCAGGAAGCGCGCCGCGAGTATGGACACGCGAAATTGGCGCACCAGACGTGCCGCTTGCCGAGGATTCGCCCGTCACACCTTGAGCCAGCGGGGAATGTCTGCGTTGCCGCGACTGTCTGCACCTGGCGCCATTGCCGTTCCGCCATGAAGTCGGTACGGCCTCATGATTGACAGTACTTTGTTTTTCAACTAGCCTTTCCCAGGCATCAAGGCTTGCCAGCGCTTGCATGCCATCATCGAAGGCTATAAGTGACCGCGACAATTCGAGAGACCGGTCCGACGACAAGTGATAAATCCCACGCATTTCGATCTCCAATCGCTTCGCATCTTCCTCCTGGTCGCCCAGACCGGCAGCCTCACCAAGGCAGCGGACAAGGCCTGCATGACGCTCTCTGCGCTCAGCAAGCGCATCGGCGAGCTCGAGCGCACGATGGATTGCACCTTATTTGTGCGAATGCCGCGTGGGCTGGAACTGACGCCGGCCGGCAAGGAGCTGGTCCACCACGCGCGCGGAGTGCTGGACACCGTCAATCGGATGGCCAACGACATGAGCGACTTTGCCATTGGCGTTCGCGGCCATGTGCGCCTATGGGCCAACACCTCGGCCATCATCGAGTTTCTTCCGCGCGATCTGGCCTCCTTCCTGCAGGAACAGCCTCTCATCCGCATCAGCCTGGAAGAGAAGTTAAGCGAGGAGATAGTCTCGGCGCTGGTCGATGGCGAAGCGGATCTCGGTATCTTCGCCGACAATGTCGCCTCGCACGGCGTCGAAAAATTTCTCTATCAGACGGACAAGCTGGTCGTGCTCGTACCGCCGCAGCATCCTTTGGCGTCCCTGACGGAAATTGCTTTCGCGGATACATTGGATTACGACTTTGTCGGGCTTAGCCAGGGCACTTCCCTGCTGCAACGATTGACCGATGCGTCCGCAGCCCAGGACAAGGCACTGCGCTTACGTATTCAAGTCAGAAGCTTTGACGCGATCTGTCGAATGATCGAAGCGGGATTAGGTATCGGCGTGCTTCCGGACTGCGCTGTCAGGCCGGAACTTCTGGGCGCCGGCTTACACGCGGTCCGACTGTCCGACGCATGGGCATCACGTACGCTGTGGTTAGGCGTGAAGCCCGAGTCGACTCTGTTACCTGAAGCGGTCAAACTGCTTGCGCATTTGCGCCAGGCGGGAGTCGGCGAGGTCGCGAAAACCACTGCCAAGACATGAAGATTGGCGCACCTGCATTTCCATATTGGCGCACAGTCGTATCGTGAGTGCGCATGTGCAGCGGGCAGTGCCGGCGGCGGCACGCGATGCGGACCAACCACGGTGACGCACCAGAGACCGCCGCGCTCAGCGCCTGCGCTATCCGTTCAACTACCGGGCCCTGGCACCTGTTGTTTTGGCAAGGAGCTCAGCGTTGGTCGGCCACGTCGGCCCTCGAATGCAACTGGCTACAAGCATCCTCGCGGCGCTGACCATACCCTCGTTGCCCAGTCCAGTCTTGGCCTCGCCAGACCATGCGAACACGCGCGCCCGATTCGGTTGCATCATTCCTGCGATACGGATTCAGGTGCAATGTCCGGTGTAAAAAAACGTTCTCCCATTTCTTCCAGCCCCAGTTCCCGCAGCACCTCTTGCAGGCGTCGGCTTGGACGCCCGGTGGGCAATCCCTTGTAACTGGCGATGATCAATTCATTCTTCATGGAATGCTCCCAGCCCACCAGCTCGGTCACGTTGACCTGATAGCCGTGCGCTTCCAGTTGCAGGCAGCGCAGGACGTTGGTGACCTGGCTTCCGAATTCGCGGGTGTGGATGGGGTGGCGCCAGATCTCGGTCAAGGCGTCGCGGCCGAGCGACTTGCCTTTGTTCTTCTTCAGCACCGAGGCCACTTCCGCCTGGCAGCAAGGCACCAGCACGATGAACTTCGCCTTCTTCTGCAGCGCGAAGCGAATGGCGTCATCGGTTGCCGTATTGCAGGCATGCAGCGCAGTGACGACATCGACAGTTTCCGGCAACTGTGTCGAACTGATCGACTCGGCCACCGACAGATTGAGGAAGGACATGCCGGGAAAGCCCAGTCGCTGTGCCAGCTCCTGCGATTTCTTCACCAATTCGTCGCGCGTCTCGATGCCGTAGATGTGCGATTTGTCGTTCAGGTTCTTGAAGAACAGGTCATACAGAATAAAGCCGAGATAGGACTTGCCCGCGCCATGATCCACGAGGGTGATGTCGGCATGATCCTGCCGAACTTCCTGCAACAGCGGCTCGATGAACTGGTAAAGGTGGTAGACCTGCTTGAGCTTGCGGCGGCTGTCCTGGTTCAGCTTGCCGTCGCGGGTCAGGATATGCAGCTCTTTCAGCAGTTCGACGGACTGACCGGGTTTGATGTCGTGATTGTTGCTCATGATGGGAAAGTCCGTTTCAGGATTGCAGGGGTTGCGGCCCCATGTTCAGCTTAGCGGCCAAAGCCTTTGTCGGCCCAGGCGCTGGCGCTGGCGCGCGTCAGGGCGAAATTGGGCTCAACCTTTTTGCCGGCGATTTCACTGCCTTGTTCATCGATCGCCGTGAGCACGCCGTGCGGCTCATAGTCATCCGGCACGATGGTCAGCGTGACGGTGATGGCCGCGCCATTGTACGTGATGGCGACACGCTTGTTGAGCGTCGCATGCAGTTGCTGTTCATGCCGCCGCAGCACTTCGGATGCGGTTTTGACCAGCGTGGAGAAGGCATTGGCATCGAGCGGTTTGGGGTTCTTCTTGTCGCGGCCCATGGTCCACGGTCCCACCAGCGCCGGTTCCGACTCGCCGTCCTTGAACATGGCGACCGCCCAGCCCTCGTCGTCTTCGTTCTTGATGACCTTGGCTGTCCAGCCGTCATCCTTCCAGAGGCGGTCTTCGTAAACGGGGGATTCGGTATTCTGGTCGGGCATGGCAAGGCGAGGTGTGGTGCGGCGGGGAGGCCAGATTATACAACGCGACCGGTCTCCTGCGCAGGAGCCTGTCCTGTCCGGCGTGGCGGAAAGAAGTCTTGCTGTCGGGGTGGGGGTAAGCGGCTGGCAGGACGCCGACGACAGCCTGCCCGATTCGGGGCAAGCCCGCCGGCGCTGAAACGGTCAACTGCGGCTAGCGCGTCGTGATGGTAATGCGATCGCCATCGGTGATGACATTCACCGGCTCGCCGACTTTGTGCACGGATGTCGGATGCTCAATGACATACCTGCCTTGCGTGCCATCATCGAATTGCACGGTGATGAGGGAAGGACCGCCGCTGGCGGACGTCACCACGGCACCACTGCCGGAGCTTGATCCAACCGTCGTCTGGTCGACTACCGCGGTGGTTTCGACGGCGGCAATTTTCCCGCTGTTAACATTCTTCTGGGTGGATGCAACTGTCGACGAGGACGGCGACGACGACGCGCACCCGGCGATCAGGGCCCCTCCCAAGACACAGATAACGGCTGCTTTGATTGCTCCGAACTTCATGGTGTTCTCCTTTCTGGTCGGCCAACGTTGAATTAGTTCCTTTGATCGAAATGCAATGGTGTGACTTCAAAGAAGGAACTCAGTTCATCAAGTCTACGTGCGCTGACGGGAAACCTTGCGAATGCGCAAGCTCCGTCGCCGCCATGGAAATCTTCACCAACCTGCACCAACCTTAACCCACCTCCATGCCGGGGAACCCAGGGCCGTCCCGGCCTATCCCACCTTCGCGTCATTCATGCGGGGCGTTCTGCGTTCCGCTTGCGCCGTGAACACATCCATATCCATGCGTCCTTCAGAGACGCGCTCCTTTGTCGCCGTCGGGTCTGCGTGCCGTCCGAAGTACCGACAAAGCACCGGAAACAACAACGATGCCCATCGTTGTACCTGCGTAGCAAGGCCTTGTTCAATCCTGCAGCATTCATGAAGGAGCATATTGTGAGAGCATTTTTGTTCAACTGTACGGCGGCATTCTGTTTCATTGCGGCTTCACCCTCGGCGGTCATGGCGAACGGCAATGTCGCGCCACCGGCCGATGGCATTCCTCATCCATTTGCCGTGAAGTACGACTTCAAAACCATCGATGTGCCGGATGCGTCGGGTACCAAGGCGTACGGCATCAACGACCTCGGCCATGTCGTCGGCACCTTCAGCCATCCTCAGATCCCTGGACAGTTTTCGTTGAACCACGGCTTCCTGCTGAAGAACGGTGAATTCACGACGATCGAATATCCGCATGCGCCCGGCGAAACGCCGGACATCGCGGAGTTCGCGTACGACATCAACAACCAGGGACAGATCGTCGGTTCCTACCGCATGGGACATGGTTTCGATTACGGCTTCCGGATCGATGGCGGTATCTTCAGCACCATCAGCACCTCCGAGTTCGATGTCACGGCGGCGCGCGGAATCACTGATGCCGGCACCATCGTCGGGAATTTCAACTCCACCCGCATTCCCGACCTCCACAGTTTCATGCTCAAGAACAAGGTCTTCACCGTGGTCGACGTTCCCGCTTCGATCTCGACCACCGCGCATGGCATCAACATTGCCGAGGACATCGTCGGCGAATATGTCGGCAGCGACGGAAAACAGCACGGCTACCTGTCGCGGCGCGGCAGCATCACCGTGATCGACCGCCCCGGCGCGCAGTCGACGACGCCGTACGGGATCAATGCCCGCGGACAGATCGTCGGCAGCACCTTCGGGGAGACAGCCGGAACGCACGGCTTCCTGCTCGCCAAAGGCAAGTACTTCACTATCGACTATCCGGGCGCGGTTTCGACTGAAGTCTTCGGCATCAACAACCGGGGCCAGGTGGTGGGCGACTACCAGGACGCCGAAGGACGCACGCACGGCTTTGTCGCCACGCCGAAGTATCGCGTGGACACCGGCGACGATCAGGACGGCAGCATGCTGTTGCTCCCCTTCTCCAGGCCGTAAGCCTTCGATCGACGCCAAGTTTGCGGGTCGGCAAGCGGCAAGCGGCAAGCCCTGCCAATGCACGAGCTTCGCGACTAATATGAAATGCTGAGCGCGTGATGATCGATGCCGCCCGACGGGTTCCCGCCCTGTCCCACTACGCGCATCGGTATTCATCTTAGAAAAAGATTTCGCGATCTGCGCTGGCGCAATTCCGCGCCGGCGCATCGTTCTACCCTGAATGCGGTAGCTTATGTCCATCCACGGGACAACATCATGAAAATCCCTCTGCATATCACCTTTCTGAATATCCCTCCTTCCGATGCCATCGAGGCGGAGATCCGCAAGCGGGCGGAAAAGCTCGACCACTTCTCCGAACATGTGATGCATTGCCATGTGACTGTCGATGCTGCCGGCAAGCACCATACGCAAGGGCGCATGTTTGAAGTGCATATCGACCTGACCGTGCCGCAAACGGAAATTGCCATCAGTCATGTCCATCAGCATGAGAATGTGTTCATCGTCATCCGCGACGCGTTCGACGCCGCAGTGCGGAAATTGCAGGATTACGTGCGCGAGCAACGCGGCGACGTGAAAACGCATGAAGTCCCGCTGCACGGCCGCGTCACGAAGCTGTTCGAGGACGGCTATGGATTCATCGAAACGGCGGACGGGCGGGAGTTCTATTTTCACCGCGACAACCTGGTCTATCCCGATTTCAATGCGGTGGCGGTCGGCACCGACGTGCAGTTCCTGGAGCAAGGCGGCGCGGGCGAAGGCCTGCAAGCCAAGAGGGTGACTGCTGGCCATCACCATATTTCGGGTTAGGAGAGCCGATGAGCACGCGATTCCCGGCGCATTACGTTTGCCACTTCGTGAACGGCTGATGCAGTACGAGGGGCTGCCGCGTCAAGGTTTCAGGGTGCGCGGCCTTCGATGCGCAGCGTGTCCGCCTCGCGGCGTACGGGCGTTCCCATTTCGCGGCAGAGCGCGCTCATCCAGCCGGCGATGTAGTCGACCTGCGCCCCGCTGGCGCGACGGACCTGGCAGTTCTCGATGAACACCGGATGCAGCGTGATGCCGCACAGGGCATCGCGCGTCAGTGCCATTTCCAGCAGCAGTTGATGGTCGTTCCTGAAGTCGGGGTCGACATAGTAATCGTCCACCAGGTCGCCCGCCGCGTAGATGATCGGGCAGCCGCGATGGATCTCGATTCCCTGGAACACGTGCGCGCTGTGGCCGAACAGGATTTTCCATCCCATCTCGATGGCGGCGTGCGCGATCCTGCGAAATTTTTTCGATGGACGGAACACCATGTTCGGCCCCCAGTGCAAGGACAGGATGGGCCAGTCGACCGATGCGCAGCGCAAGGGATCAAGCGCCTCGCGCAAGGCGGCCATGACGGCGGATTCATCGTCAAAATCCAGGTAGGCCATGCCGGGCCGGTCGCCCCGTGCGGCAAAATCCTCCTGATGATCGCAGAATGCCGCCATGCCGAAGCGGATGCCGCTGCAATCGAGCGTCACCGGCGACAGGGCCTCACGCCGGTCTTCGCCGGCACCCGCGAAGCGGATGTCGTGGCGGCGCAGGAGGCGCAGCGTATCGCGTAATCCTTCGATGCCGAAATCAAGGACGTGGTTGTTGGCGAGGCTGACCAGATCGACCCCGGCCCTGCTCAAGCTCTCGACGGCCTCGGGCGGCGCGCCGAAATAGAATGCCTTGGGCGCGCCCTGCCACTGCTCGGTCGACGCGGTGATGGCGCACTCGAGATTGACCACGGCCAGGTCGGCGCCGCGCATCAGATTGGCAATCGGGCCCAGCGGGTAATCCGGCCCGTGGCGCAGGATGGCTTCCTTGACCAGGCGTCCGAGCATCACGTCGCCGCCAAACATGACGCGGACGATGCCGTCTTGCGCTGGGACGGACTGCGTCATCGAATCAGACTCCTCGCCGGACCCGTCGTCCGGTCAGGTCCGCGCCGCGCGCTGCCCGCGCTCCGCATCGACCGCCGCCAGCAACAGCAAGCCCGCGACGAAATAGCCGCCGGTGATCAGCATCGCCAAACGGTGGTCGCCGCGCGACAGCCAGGTCGACAGTCCATAGGTCAACGGGCCGACGATCGATGCCAGTCGCACCGCCATGCCCCACAGGCCGAAGAACTCGGCGCGCCGCAGATCCGGACTGAGGATGCCGACGAAGGCGCGTGCGGCTGACTGGCTCGCGCCAAGGCAAAGGCCGGCGATATTGGCGGCCAGCCAGAACAGCGCCGGACCTTGCGCCATCCATGCCAGCGCGACCATCAGGATCCAGCCGACGAGCGTGATCGCGATGGTCGCGACGTGGCCGATGCGGTCCTGCACATAGCCGAATGCGAACGCGCCGATGGCGGCGGTGATGTTCACCACGATGATCAGCCTCACCGTGTCCTGCGTGGAAAAGCGCATCGCCTGCTGCGCGTAAATCGCGGCCAGCGCGATGACGGCCTGTATGCCCGACTGATACACCACGATGCACAGCAGGAAGCGGCGCAGGTCGGTGTAATGCCGCGTGCGGTGCAATGTCTGCATGAGACGTGCGGCGGTCTGTCGGGCCAGGCCGGCGCCGCGCGCCTGCCATTGGCGCGGCGCGCGTTCGCGCAGCAGCAGGAAGGTGGGCAGGCTCGCCGCGCCGAACATGGCGGCGGTGATCAGCATGGTGACCGGTACGTAATGCCAGGCTTGCTGCCCCCGCGCCGCGGCCCAATTGACATAGGCAAGGCAGATGCCGAGCGAGAGCAAGCCGCCGATGTAGCCGAGGCTCCATCCCCAGCCGGAGACCTTGCCCTGGCTTTCGCTGCCGGCCAGTTCGGGCAGGAAGGCGGCGACGATATTTTCGCCGATGCCGTAGAAGAAACTGGACAGCACCAGCATCAGCACGCTCAGCCAGAGTGTGGCCGGCCCGGACAGCGCCAGTGCCGCGGTGGTGGCGACGCAGCCGACCGTGGACGCAAGCAAGATGCGCTTCTTGTTGCCGCGCAAGTCGGCATAGGCACCGAGTACCGGTCCGACCACCATCAGCAGCAGGTTGGATACTGCCAGCGCGGCGGTCCATGCCAGCGTCGCCCAGGTCTTGCCGCCGGCAACGACGGCGACGAAATAGGCATTGTAGATGGCGGTGATGACGACGGTGGTATAGCTGGAATTGGCGAAGTCGTACATCGCCCAGCCCCACACCTCGCGGCGCGAAACGCCGGGCGCCAGGACGCTCCCCGCGCCGGGAACAGCCGTGCTTGTGGTCATGTTGCCATCCGTTCTATGGAATCAACAGAATAAGACCGGTGGGTGCCGATGGAAAGCCCGACCAGAGCGCGTGCTTGATCCATAACAATGATGCGGGTTCGGGAAGTTTTATGGTGAGGCTTGACTATGTCGGCATCGATCCTTGTGAACGATCATCAGACTCACCGCGGTACATCTTCCGCCGAGCAATTGCTGGCGATCGTACAGCAACTCGCGCGCGAAACGCATCCCGGGCAGGTGCTCGAGGTCGGTCTGCACACCTCATTCGAGCGCGACCTCGGCCTGGACAGCCTGGCACGCGTGGAATTGATGCAGCGCGTGGGAAAAGCTTTCGGCGTCGAAATGCCGAGCGAGGCGCTGGGACAGGCCGACACGCCGCGCGAGCTGTTGCACTGGCTGGGACAGGCAGCGCCCGAGCAGGCGCCTGAGTTTGCCCATGCGCTGAGCGGTTCGCGGACGCCTGGCGTGCCCACCGACGCGCAGAGCCTGGTCGATGTGCTGGAATGGCACGCCGAGCGCCAGCCCGACGAGGTCCACATCCTGCTGCACGACGAACAGCACCAGGAGCATCCCATCAGCTACCGCGAGCTGCTGGATGAAGCGCGCAGCATTGCGGCCGGCCTGCAGGCGCAAGGCTTGCAGCCGAAGCAAACCGTTGCCCTGATGCTCCCCACCGGCCGCGATTACCTCGCCTGTTTTTTCGGCGTGATGATTGCCGGCGGCATACCGGTGCCGATCTACCCGCCCGCGCGCATGGCGCAGATCGAAGACCATCTGCAGCGCCACGCGCGCATCCTGTCCAATGCCGAAGCGGTGCTGATCATCACGTTCAAGCAGGCCAAACAGGTCGCTCTCATGCTGCAGGCGGCCGTGCCGAGCCTGGCGGCCATCGTCACGCCCTCCGATCTGCATGCACCGCCCGCGCCGCCGCGCTACCAGCCGCAGGCCGGCGATATCGCCTTCCTGCAGTACACTTCGGGCAGCACCGGCGACCCCAAGGGCGTGGTGCTGACGCATGCCAACCTGCTGGCCAACATCCGCGCGCTCGGGCAGGCGACGCAGGCCGGGCCGGACGACGTGTTCGTGTCCTGGCTGCCGCTCTACCATGACATGGGCCTGATCGGCGCCTGGTTCGGCACGATGTACCACGGCATCCCGCTGGTGCTGATGTCGCCGCTCGCCTTTCTCGCGCGGCCCGCGCTCTGGCTGCAGACGATCACGCGCCACCACGGCACGATGTCCGCCGCACCTAATTTTGCGTATGAATTGTGCGTGCGGCATATCAGCGACGCCACGCTCGCCGAACTCGATCTGTCGCGCTGGCGGCTGGCGCTCAACGGCGCGGAGCCGGTCAGCCCCGCCACGCTGGAATCCTTCGCAACGCGTTTTGCCCGGTGCGGCTTGCGCCGCCAGGCGCTCACGCCGGTCTACGGGCTGGCGGAATCCTCGGTCGGGCTCGCCTTCCCGCCGCTGGAGCGCGGGCCGCGCATCGACGTCATCGCGCGCGATACCTTTACCCGCGAGGGCAAGGCCGTGCCGGGTGGCGGCGCGGACGCCTTGTCCATCCCTTCCTGCGGCCGCGCGCTGCACGGCCAGGAGATCCGCATCGTCGACGACGCGGAAGTCGAATTGCCCGAACGCCGCGTCGGCCGCCTGGAGTTCCGGGGCAGCTCCGCCACCTCCGGCTACTATCGCAATCCCGAGGGCACGAGCAAGCTGTTTCGCGGCGACTGGCTCGACTCCGGCGATTTCGCCTACATGGCCGAGGGCGAGGTCTATGTCACCGGACGGGTGAAGGACCTCATCAAGCGCGGCGGACGCAACCTCTATCCCTACGACCTGGAACAGGCGGCGGGCAATGTGCCGGGCATACGTAAGGGCTGCGTGGCGGTTTTCGCCAGCCCGGATCCCGCCACCGGCAGCGAACGGCTGGTGATCATGGCCGAGACCCGCGAGCGCGACGAAGCGGCTCGCGCAAAACTGCGCCAGGCACTCAATCAGACCGCGGTCGACGTCATCGGCATGCCGGCCGACGACATCGTCCTCGTGCCGCCGCATGCGGTACTCAAAACGTCCAGCGGCAAGATCCGGCGTCTGGCCAGCAGGGATGCGTACGAGCATGGCAAGGCGGAACAGCCGTCCGCCCTGCCCCGCCTGCGCACAGCCCGCTTCGCCGCGAGCGCCGTGCTGGCGGACCTGCGTGTCGCCGCAAGGCGCGTAAGTGCATGGGCATACGGCGTGTACATGTGGCTGGTGCTTGCGGTGCTTGCGCTGCCCGTCGGCGGATTGATCCTGCTGTTGCAGAGCCCCGCGCAAGGGCGGCGCATTACCCGCTTTGCGGCGCGCTTGCTGTTCCGCCTTGCCGCCGTACCGCTGTCGGCCAATGGCTTCGAGCGTTTGCCGCGAGAACCGCATGTGCTGCTGGTCAATCACTCCAGCTATCTCGACGCCATTGCACTCACCGCGCTGCTGCCCGCCGTGCCCGGGTATGCGTTCGCGGCAAAGCGCGAATTCGCCGCCCAGCCCGTGATGCGAGGCCTGATGACCGGACTCGGCGCATTGTTCGTCGAACGCTTCGACGCGCGACGCGGAGCGGAAGATGTGGAGCGCATGGCCGAGGCCTTGCGCGGCGGCCAGAGCGTGGTAGTTTTCCCCGAGGGCACATTCAGTCGGGAAGCGGGTCTGAAACCCTTTCACGCCGGCGCCTTCCTCGCGGCAGCCAAGGCGGCCGCACCGATCGTGGTTGCCGGCCTGCGCGGCACACGGGCGGGCTTGCGTGCCGACACCTGGCTGCCGCGCCGCACCCGCATCGGCTTGGAGCTGGGCCCGGTGCTGGCACCGCCCGGCCTCGACTGGTCCGCTGCGGTGCAATCCAGCACGCAAGCGCGCGTGGCAATGGCGCGGCTGTGCGGCGAATTTGCTGCCATCGGCTGAGTTTTCCGCACCGCATGGAGGCAAGCCGGTTGTTGCGGAGCGCTTTGAGAAGGCGCAAACCTGCCCCGCCTTGCGCTGCTAACGTGGGAGAACGAACCACCCGCACGCGGAGACGGCACCATGCAAACCTTCATCCTTCTGACGCGACTTTCCCCGGAAGCATTGAAATCGCCGACTTCCATGGAAGACTTTGAAAAACGTGCCGTCCAGCACATCGAGCAGGAATGTCCGGACGTGAAGTGGCTGCAGAGCTACGCACTGCTGGGGCCGTACGATTATCTCGACATCTTCACCGCGCCGGACATGAATGCCGCGCTCAAGGTGTCGGCCATGATCCGTACCTTCGGTCGCGCGCATTCCGAGATCTGGGGCGCGACCGACTGGAACAACTTCAAGAGCATCCTGCACTCGCTGCCGGCGCATTGAAGCGGCAAGCAGTGGCCTGAAAATACCTCAGTGGCTGCGCTGCCGGCGCTTCCCGAGCCGGGATTCATGGCGCACGAGCGCGGCTTCGAAGGCGGCGAAATCCTTCGTCTTTCTTCCGTCCGACCGCCATGCGCTCTCCAGTGCCTGCAGAATGCGCGCCGGATCCCTGGCCGTTGCATGAATGTAGCCGAGCGCCCTGGCCGCCCGTATCGCACGTTCCGACGGTAGCGGCTTCGCCTTCGGCCAGATGCCGCGCATTTCACGCAGGAAGATATTCACCGTGACGGGACCGATCCCCTTGCCGAGTTCCATGAGGCGGTGCTCCAGGTCGGCCTCGTCGCGCGCGTCCTCATGCAGCGCATTCAGATCGCCCTGGTACTGCTCCTGCAAGGTCTGGCTGAGGTCCAGCAGCTTGGTCGTCGTCTTGAAGTCGTAGCGGGTATAGCCGCCGCGATCGAGCAGTTCGACCAGCTTGTCCCATCCCGCGTCGAGCATGCGGCGTGGCGAAAGAACGCCGGCCTGCTGGAATTCGCGATGCGTCCGCATGGCGAGCGTTTCGGAAATCCGCGCGCCGAACAAGACTGCCGCGATGAACCATTTGAAGACTTCTCCCGAGTCGTGACGATGCAGGTCGATGCCCAGCTCTTCGGCGTAGGTGCCGCCGACTTGTTCGACCAGTTGCGACGGGCGCATTCGTTCATGCCCGGCAGCGCGATGGCGTTCAGGGCGCGCACCGTGCGCGGCATGTGCAGGAAGCTGTCTGGCCATGCCTATCCCTTGATGCACACCCGCGGTTCGAGCCGCGCGACGATGCGCGCCAGCCCGGCCTGGTCGGCGGCATCCACCACCTCGCTCACATCCTTGTAGGCTTCCGGCGCCTCCTCCGCCACGCCGCGCATGGAGGGGCTGCGTATCAGGATGCCGCGATGCGCGAGCGAATCGGCGACTTGCCTGCCGCCATAGCGCCGCAGTGCCTCATGCCGGCTCATGCTGCGGCCCGCGCCGTGGCAGGCGGAGCCGAACGAGAGCTGCATCGAGCGCCTGGTTCCCGCCAGCACATAGGACGCCGTTCCCATGCTGCCGCCGATCAGCACCGGCTGGCCGTAGGGCTGCAGCTGTGCCGGCAGCGATGGATGATCGGGACCGAATGCGCGGGTGGCTCCCTTGCGATGGACGAACAGCTTGCGCTTGCGCCCGTCGATTTCATGCTCTTCCACCTTGCAGGTGTTGTGCGACACGTCGTACAGCAGTTCCAGGCTGGCCTGCGGGAAGAACCGGGCGAACACTTCGCGCGTGAGGTGGGTCAGAATCTGCCGATTGGCCAGCGCACAATTGATTGCGGCGCGCATCGCACCGAGGTAGCGTTGACCGAGTTCGGAGCGGATCGGCGCGCAGGCCAATTCGCGGTCCGGCAGGGTCATTCCGTGCTGCATGGCGACCCAGGCCATGTCGCGCAGGAATTCCGTTCCGATCTGATGCCCCAGCCCGCGCGAGCCGCAGTGCACGCTGACCACGATGTCTCCGACATGCAGGCCGTATCCTTCGGCAATCGCCTCGTCGACAAGCGTGCCGACACGCTGCACTTCGAGGTAATGGTTGCCGGAACCCAGCGTCCCCATTTCATCGCGCTGGCGGTGTTTTGCCGCATCGGATACGAGGTCGGGGTCGGCGCCTTCCATGCGCCCGGACTCCTCGGTCACGTTCAGGTCGTCGAGCGTGCCGTAACCGCGCGCGACCGCCCAGCGCGCCCCGTCCAGGAGCATCCGGTCCATTTCCTCCGCACTGAGGCGCAATGCGCCGTGACTGCCGACACCGGCCGGAATCGCATGGGACAAGGCGGAAGCCAGCTCGAGCTTGTGCGGCTCCAGGTCCTCATCCTTCAACCCCGTCTTCAGCAAGCGCACGCCGCAGGAGATATCGAAGCCGACGCCGCCGGCCGACACCACCCCGCCCTGGTCGGGATCGAAGGCCGCCACGCCGCCGATGGGAAAGCCGTAGCCCCAATGCGCGTCCGGCATCGCATAGGCGGCCTTCACGATGCCGGGCAGCATCGCGACGTTGCAGATCTGCTCGCGGACCTTTTCGTCCATGGCCTGCATCAACTGTTCGCTTGCGAAAATGATCGCGGGGACACGCATGCCACCCTGCGGTGGCATTTCCCAGGTCATTTCCGATTGGCGAATGAAATGTGAGCTGTCCATGCTATACATCCACCACGCATTGCGCGGTCCAGATGCCCTTGTCCGACCGTTTCACCTTCAGTTCGGTCAGTGTCGCGCCCTTGGGCTCCACGGCCGGACAATGACGGGCGACATCGACCGGCTCTCCCCACACGCTGGCATGCAGGGTGGCGCCGTCCTGCGCCAGATGAAAGCGGCCGAACAGCATGCCGCGCGTGGCCATCTCGTAAATCAGTGCATTGATCCAGTCGAGGAAGAGAAATTCATCGTCGTTGCTGCTGCAACGGATCTCGATGCCATGCACGGCCCTGACCGTTTCCGGTTCGGTCACCACTGCGGTCAAGGCCAGCGCCGCCTGCTCGAATGCCTGCAGCTTGCTGCCGCCGGTTCCGCGGATGCCGATGTCGGCGCCGTGCCGGAAATGCTCCCATCTTGCGGCTGCGGAACCATCCTGCGGCATGGCATCCTCATTCTGTGGCCGGCCCCGGCCGGAGAGCGCCAACGGACAAACTCAGCTTAGGCGTGCAAACCCTCCTGACATTGAGATCCGTCAAGCCGTCGGCCATGGCTCGAAGGCCGGCGTTCGGCAAGGCAAGCGCGGGCGGAAATTGAATGATCTGGCGCAATGATCGCCGCAATGGGCGATCTACGATAGTAATTGCCAGCAACAGAAAAGGCATCACCCGGAACACAAGGGAGTCGATACCGGGTACCAGCAAACCGAACAAGGCGTCCGAGGCCAGACGGACACCATCACCTGAGTGGCAAGAAAAATGACAAGCCTCACCGCCTTGCAAGTACATCAGCTCTATCAGGCCTGCGACCCCGAGCTGTTCCGTTTCCGCAGCACGGAAGAACTTGAGGATCTGGGCGAAATGATCGGCCAGTTGCGCGCCATGGATGCGGTGCGCTTCGGCGCCGGCATCCGCCACGAAGGCTATAACATTTTCGCGCTTGGGCCATCCGGTCTCGGCAAGCGCACCATGGTGCACCGCTACCTGGAAAAGAAGGCGAGCAGCGAACCCGGTCCGGACGACTGGTGCTACGTCAACAACTTTGCGCAGCCGCACATGCCGCGCGCGCTTCGCCTGCCTGCCGGCCGCGGCACGGCATTGCGCGTGCAGATGGAGCAACTGGTCGATTACCTGCAATCGGCCATCCCGGCGCTGTTCGAAAGCGACGAGTACCGCGACAAGATCGGTGCCATCCAGGAAGAATTCAGCAAGCAGCAGGAAGTGGCCTTGGGCGAGCTCGAAAACGACGCGCATCAACAGGAGGTGGTGCTGCTGCGCACGCCCGGCGGCTTTGCCTTCGCGCCGACCCATTTCCACGAGATCATGCCGCCGGAGGAATACAACAAGCTGCCGGAGGAGGAAAGAAAGCAGATCGAGGAGAAGATCGCCGGACTGCAGGAACGCCTGGAAAAGATCCTGCGCCGCCTGCCGCAATGGCACAAGGAACGCAGCGAGCGCATCAAGCAGCTCAATCGCGACACCATCCTGTCCGCCGTCGAGCACGCGATGAACGAAGTCCGCACGATGTTCAACGACCTGCCGCAGGTGCTGTCCTACCTGGATATCGTGCAGCTCGATGTGATCGAGCATGCCGACGATTTCCGCAGGCAGGAAGAACCGTCCAACACCGGCGGCCTGACCCTCGTGATGCATGAGGATTTCCGCCGCTACCAGGTGAATGTGCTGGTGACCAACGGCACGCACTCCGGCGCGCTGGTCACCGATTTCACCCTGATCAAGCCCGGCGCGCTGCATCGCGCCAATGGCGGCTATCTGCTGCTCGACGTGCGCGAGGTGCTGATGCAGCCCTTTGCCTGGGAGGGATTGAAGCGGGCGCTGAAATCGCGCGAGATCCATATCGAATCGCTCGGCCAGGCCTACAGCCTGATCAGCACCGTGTCGCTGGAGCCGGAGCCGATTCCGCTGAATGCCAAGATCGTCGTGTTCGGCGATCGCCTGTTTTATTACCTATTGCAGGAATACGATCCGGAATTCCGCGAGCTGTTCAAGGTGGCGGCGGATTTTGAGGAGCGCATCGAGCGCAACGCCGACACGCATATGCTGTATGCGCGCATGATTGCCACGCTGATCCGCCAGGAGGCCTTGCTCCCCTTCGAGCGCGGCGCGGTCGCCAGGGTCATCGAGCATGGCGCGCGACTGGTCGGCGACGGGGAGCGCCTGTCCACCCACATGGGCAGCGTCAAGGACCTGTTGCGGGAATCCGATTACTGGGCGCGCGAAGAAGGCCGGAACATCGTGCTGCCTTCCCATGTGCAGCGCTCGATCGATACGCAGATCCGTCGGCAGGACCGATTGCGCGATCGGATGCACGAGGAAATCCTGCGCAACACCCTGATGATCAGCACCGACGGCGCAGTGACCGGGCAGATCAACGGACTGTCGGTGATCGAACTCGGCGGTTTCGCCTTCGCGCAGCCGACACGCATCACCGCGACCACGCGGCTTGGCGAGGGCGAACTGATCAACATCGAGCGCGAGGTCAAGCTGTCCGGCGCGATTCACTCCAAGGGCGTGCTGATCCTGTCGTCCTTCCTCTCCTCCCGTTACGCCAGGAACCAGCCGATGGCCTTGTCGGCCAGCCTGGTGTTCGAACAGTCCTACGGCATGATCGACGGCGACAGCGCCTCCATGGCCGAATTGTGCGCGCTGCTGTCGAGCCTGGCCGGTCTGCCGATCAGGCAATCGCTGGCGATAACCGGATCGGTCAACCAGCTCGGGCAGGCGCAGCCCATCGGCGCGGTCAACGAAAAAATCGAGGGTTTTTTCGACATCTGCGCGGCACGCGGCCTGAACGGTGAGCATGGCGTGCTGATCCCGGCCGCCAACGTCAAGCACCTGATGCTGCGTCATGATGTGGTGGCGGCGGTCGAGGCTGGCCAGTTCCGCATCCATGCGTACGAGAATGTCGATCAGGCCGTTTCCATTCTCACAGGCGTGCCCGCCGGCGCTGCCGGTCCGGGCGGCTATCCCGAAGGAAGCGTCAACTACAAGGTGGCGCTCCGAGTGGCCGAATTGACCGAGGTGATGCAATCGTTCTCGCGCCGCCAGGGAGACGGCGTGCGGCAAAAGAAATCGGACAAGGGTGAATGAGAGCGCGCTTGCATGATCGATGGCATGCAAGCGTCCCGGGGCATGGCTCGGTAGCGCAAGTCAATCCCGGCCTTGCCCCATCGCCCGCTCATCGCGCCACGGCCTTGCGCACGATGGAGTAGAACGCTCGCTCCGGCAACACCCGTCGCAGGGCGAGAATGCTTGCGGAATTAGGGGAATAGCGCATGCGCGCCGAGTTGTCGGTGGCCGCGCGATAGATTGCTTGCGCAACAAGCTCCGGCCCCGGCGCCGTGTAGCCGGCCTTCTGCATGTTGGGCATGGTTTTCTCGACGTAACCATCGTAGGAAGTCAGGCCCGGCTTCGACATGAGATCCATCGAGCGGTCGTAGAAATCGGTCCTGATCGGCCCCGGCTCGATGATCTTGACCCGTACGCCGAAGGGTTCGAGCTCATAGTGCAATGACTCGGTAAAGCCCTCCACCGCCCATTTGGTGGCGTGGTACACGCTATAGAGCGGAAAGGTGATCCGGCCACCCATCGATGCGACGTTGATGATGGTGCCGCCGCGCCGGTCGCGCATGTGCGGAATGACTTCGCGGCACACATTCATGAGGCCGAACACGTTGGTCTGGAACTGGCGCTCGACCTGCTCGGGGGTGGAGGCTTCGAAAGGCCCGACGAGGCCATAACCGGCATTGTTGACGACCGCATCGAGACGGCCGAAGCGATTCAGCGCGCCGTCAATCGCGCCGCGAATCGATCCGGTGTCGGTGACATCCAGGCGGGCTGCCATGAAGCCGGCGCCGGACGGTGCCCAATCCGCTTCCTCCGGCTTGCGCATGGTGGCGACCACCTGCCAGCCTGCGGTGTGGAACTTCAGGGCGCTGGCTTTTCCGATGCCGCTGGATGCACCGGTAATCAAAACGGTTTTCCTCATCACTGCTCCTTATAATCAAATGTTTAAACATATCGACCTATTGGTCAAAATTTTTGCCGACACAAGGCCGGCAAGCCGGATTCCGCGTTCATGCCACCGCGTGAACACAGGAATTCAATTCAAACACATGACTGCTCCGCCTGCATGACGAGCTGCTTGAGCTGCAGCAGTCCCTCGTCGAGCGTCAGGGAATAATAATTTTCGCGCGACTCGCTTTCCACCTTCACCAAGCCGGCCTGGCGCAGCACTTTCAGGTGATGCGAGATCGCCGGCCGCGACAAGGGCATTCTTTCGGTGATCGCGGACACGTTCAGCCGCTCGCTCTCGACCAGCAGCATGATGATGTCCTGTCGTTGCTTGTCGCCCAGCGCATGGAAAAGCGGTGCGCAAAGCCGGAAACTCTGCAGAACGTCGTCGAGCGTCGGCGCTTTCTCTTTACTCATCTCAAATCAATGCGTTTAAACATATAAACATATTAATGACAAAAGGAGAAGCAGGCAAGCGCTATTTTTCCCATGCGATGTTATCGTCCGGCCACCGGCATCAACGCTTCGCCTGCAGATAATCGAGCAGCTCATCCAGCGTTCGCAATTTCGCGTAATCGGCTTCCGGAATCTCGACCTTGAGCTCGCGGTGCAAGCCGATCAGGAAATTGAGCCAGTCCATCGAGTCGAGGTCGACCTGCTCGCGCAAGGGCTGCGCCGCAACCAGCTCGCCCTCGTCCACTTCCGGCGCAATCGATCTCAGCGTGGCCATCACGACGGCGAGGAGTTCCTGTCGATTCATCGTCTGCCTTTCAGAGTTGTTCCGGCCGCTGCAGCCACTCGCGCACTTCCGCCAGGAACAGCGCGCCGTAGTGGCCGTCCGACACGCGATGATCGGCGGCGAGGCTTGCGGTCATCGCCGGCATCGTACAGAGCATGCCGTCGACGGCCCACGGCATTTCCCGGATACGGCCGAAGCCGACCAGCGCCACCTGCGGCGGATAGATGACCCCGAAAACCGTTTCCACACCTTGTTCGCCGAGATTGGTCACGGTGATGGTCGGATCAGTCATCTCGGAACTGCGCAGCGACCCGGCGCGGGCGCGCTTGACCAGGTCGGTGAGATCGCCCATCAACTGGTCCAGGCTTTTGTCCGACACGTCATGGATCGCCGGTGCAATCAGGCCTCCCTGGCGCAGCGAAACCGCCACCCCGATATGGATAGCCGCGGATGGACGATGCACGCCGTCGAGGTAGAAGCCGTTCATGTCGGGGTACTTTTTCAGCGCCAGCGCGACCGCCTTCAGTTGCAGGCATGCCATCAGCAGGCGCTCGGTGATGCCGCGTTTTTCATTGGCGGCAGTAAGCCATTCCTGCGCGCGGCGCATGGGCACGGTTTCGCCCAGGTAGTAGTGCGGAATCTCCCGCTTCGACCGGCTCATGGCGGCGGCGATGGCCTTGCGCATCTCGGCATGTTTGTCCGGCGGCGCGGCTGGCGGCTTCGCTTCGAGTCGCTGCACGTCCTGCAGGGTTACCGCGCCATCCGGGCCCGTGCCGGCCACGCTGTCGATGTCGATGCCGTGATCCTCCGCATGCTTGCGTGCGGCAGGAGAGATCCTGCGGCGTGCCGAGAGCGGCTGGCGTGGCGCAGCCGGTTCGCCGTGAACGGCGACAGGCATGGCAGGCACTTCCGGCGCACGTATCGACCGTTCTGACCGTTCCGTCCGCTTTGCCGTTTCCGGAGATTCGCCGGCTTCCAGCAAGGTGGCGAGCACGGCGCCGACCGGCAGGGTTTCGCCGGGCTGCGCGAGCAGCTCGAACACACGGCCTTCCTGCCAGCTTTTCACATCGACCGCCGCTTTCGAGGTATCGACCACGGCGACCACCTGCCCGCGCCGGACCGTGTCGCCGGGCGCAATCTTCCACTGAAGCAGCTTCCCCTCGTCGACATCGGCGCCGAGAAATGGCAGCTTGAACTCGATCATGTCTTGCCCATCAGTTGTTTCGCGGCGGCCGCGATCGTGTGCGGCTGCGGCAAGGCGGCTTCTTCCATGTGGCGGGCATAGGGAATCGGCACTTCCGCGCTGCATACGCGCGCCAGCGGCGCATCGAGGTCGTAAAAGGCATGCTCCATGATGCAGGCCATGATTTCCGCCGACAGGCTGCCGGTTTTCCATCCCTCGTCCACCACGACGGCGCGATGCGTCTTGCGCACCGAAGCGGCGATGCTTTCAATGTCCAGCGGCCGCAACACCCGCAGGTCGATCACTTCCGCGTCGATGCCTTCCTCCGCCAGCCTTTGCGCGGCATCCATTGCCTTGGGCAGGCATCCGCTATAGGCAAACAGGCTGACGTCGGTACCCTTGCGCCGCACGGCGGCGAAGCGGATGTCGCATGCCGCCGCCGGAACGATGTCGTCCTCCATGTTGTAGAGCTGCGCATGTTCGAAAATGATGACCGGGTCGGGATCGGCCAGCGCGGGCGCGAGCATGCCGCGCGCATCGGCGACCGTGGCCGGCGCGAGCACCCGAATGCCGGGAATGTGCGCATACCAGCCCTCCAGGCTGTGCGAGTGCTGCGCGGCCACCTGCCGCCCCGCGCCGGTAGCCATCCGGATCACGACCGGCACGTTGAACTGTCCGCCTGACATGTGACGCATGGCTGCCGCCGTGTTGACGATCTGGTCCAGCGCCAGCAGGCTGAAGTTGACCGTCATGACTTCGACGATGGGTCGCATGCCGCCCAAAGCCGCGCCGATGCCGGCGCCGACGAATCCCAGTTCGGACAGCGGTGTGTCGCGTATGCGTTCCGACCCGAATTCCTCGATGAAGCCTTTCGAGACAGCGTACGTACCGCCGTACTTGCCGACATCTTCGCCCATCAGAAACACGCGCGGGTCGGTGATCAGCGCTTCGCGCATCGCCTGTCGCAACGCTTCGCGATAGCTCATTTTCATGGCTGCGCCTCCGGCGCCACCACATCCTTCATCAGCGCTTCGACAGGTTCCCATTCCGAGGCTTCGGCGAAGGCGATGGCCGACTGCACTTCCTGTTCGGCCTGCGCATCGATGGCCAGGAATTCCGCTTCGGTCAGCTTGCCCTCTTCCTTCAGGCGCGCGGAAAAGCTGTGAATCGGTCCGCGCTTTTTCCACTCTTCGATTTCCGCCTTGTCCCGATACAGGTCGGGATCGAACATCGAGTGCGGACGGAAGCGGTAAGTCTGGAATTCGACGAAGAACGGGCCTTCCCCGGCGCGCACATGTTGCGCCGCCTGCTTCGTCGCTTCGTGCACCGCAAGTACGTCCATGCCATCCACCTTCATGACGGGAATCTTGTAACTGGCCGCCTTGATGCACAGATCGGTTTGCGATTCGGAGCGCGCCAGCGCCGTGCCCATCGCATAGAAGTTGTTCTCGCACAGAAAAAGCACCGGCAAGCGCCACAGGGCGGCGAGATTCATCGATTCATGGAAGGCGCCCTCCGCGACGGCGCCCTCGCCGAAGAAGCAGGCATTCACGCGCCGGATATCCTGCATCTTGTCAGCCAGCGCCAAACCGACGGCCAGGGGCAGTCCGCCGCCGACGATGGCATTGCCGCCGAAGAAGCGCGTGGCGCGATCGAACAGATGCATGGAGCCGCCGCGCCCGCGCGAGCATCCATCCCGCTTGCCGAACATTTCGGCCATGATCGCGTTCATGGGCACGCCGCGCACCAGCGCGTGGCCGTGTTCGCGATAGGTTGCGACGATATTGTCCTGCGCATCGAGTGCGTGCAGCGCGCCGACAGCGACCGCTTCCTCCCCGATGTACAGGTGCAGGAAGCCGCGAATTTGCCCACTGCCGTACAGCTCCGCCGATTTCTCTTCCATGCGCCGGATGCGCAGCATGTCGGTCAGGAAGGATAATGACGTGGACTTGTCGGCGGCGTTCATGATTGTCCCTCCAGCGTGGAGGTGTCGCCTTCCGGCAAGCCGAGCTCGCGCGCCTTCAACAGCCTGCGCATGATCTTTCCGCTGCGCGTGCGCGGCAGCGTCGGCAGGAAATCGAGTTCTTTCGGCGCCACCGCGGCGCCCAGGCGCTTGCGCGCATGGCCCAGCAATTCCATGCGCAAGGATTCGGATGCCTCGTAGCCGCTCTTGAGCGACACGAAGGCCTTCACCATTTCGCCGACGGTTTCATCCGGCTTGCCGATCACCCCGGCTTCGGCGACGGCGGGGTGTTCCATCAGAGCGCTTTCCACCTCGAATGGCCCGATCAAGTGGCCGGAGGATTTGATTACATCGTCGGTGCGGCCGATGAACCAGAAATAGCCGTCCGCGTCGCGCTTGGCGAGGTCGCCCGTCAGGTAAAGATTGCCGGCGAAGGATTTGCGATAGCGCTCTTCGTTGTTGAGGTAGCCGCGGAACATGGACGGCCAGCCGCGCCGCAACGCCAGTTCACCCTCGGTATCCGGTTCGTCGACGATGCGCACCTGTCCCTGTTCATCCCGCGCGACGATGAAGGCATCGATTCCCGGCAGGGGCCGTCCCATCGAACCGGGCTTGATGTCAAAGGCCGGCGTGTTGGCGATCATGATGCCGCCGGTCTCGGTCTGCCACCAGTTATCGTGGATGGGCAAGCCCAGCGCTTCCTTGCCCCACCAGACCGCTTCAGGATTGAGCGGCTCGCCCACGCTGGCGATGAAGCGCAGGCTCGGGAACGCGTATTTCCGCGCCACTTCTTCGCCGGCTTTCATCAGCATGCGGATGGCTGTCGGCGCGGTGTACCAGACCGTGACTTTCTGCTCCTGCAGAACGCGATACCAGCGGTCCGCGTCGAACTCGGCTTCGTCCACGACGGAGGTCACGCCATGCAACAGCGGCGCGATGATGCCGTAGGAGGTGCCGGTCACCCATCCCGGATCGGCGGTGCACCAGTAGATGTCGTCCGGATGCAGGTCGAGCGCGAATCTGCCGGTGGCCCAGTGCGTGATGGCCGCGCCGTGCACATGGACCGCGCCCTTGGGCGTGCCGGTGGTGCCGCTGGTGAAATGCAGCAGCGCCATGTCTTCGGGCCGGGTTGGCACGACGTCGAATGCGTCGCTCGATTGTGCCAGCAGGCGCGCCAGATTCAGCGTGCCGGGTATGTCGGCTGCTTGCGCGCCCTGCTCCTGCACCAGCAGCACATGCTGCAAAGCGGGCAGGCTGCCGCAAATCTTTTCGATCTTGCGGCGATAGAGCTGCTCGGTCGTCACCAGCACCTTTGCTTCACCCAGCGTCATGCGCGTAGCGATCGGTTCAGGACCGAACGCGGAAAACAGCGGGCAAGCCACCGTGCCATTCTTCAGGCTGCCCAGCACGGCGACATACAACTCGGGGATGCGGCCCGACAGTACGAACAGACGATCGCCCTTGCCGACGCCCAGGCCGCGCAGAAGACCGGCGAAGCGGTTGGTGAGTGCAGCGAGCTCGCGATAGGTGATGACACGATCCGCGTCCGCACCGAGGAAGCGAAAGGCAATGCGATCGCCCTTGTCCGGCACATGTCGATCGACGGCTTCGAACGCCATGTTGAGGCCGCCGCCCGGCATGCCGGCAAGTTCCCGCCGCGCATTTTCCCAGGAGAATTCATTGCGGGTTTCAGCGTAATCCACCCAATTCGGCGCCACACGAAAATCGGATGCGGTCTTGCGAATGACGGAAGTGCGCGGCATGACGATCCTTCCTCTTCTGCAGTCACCAATCCATTGTCCTGCGCGGGAGACAGGTGGGTTATTGATCGGCATCAAAAAGGCTGGCGAACGGACGGATGACGAGACGCATGCCCCGATAATGGGATGGAATTTCCGTCGCCGCACTGTGATCGGAAATTGTTTTGTGCTTTTGGAGTCATATCCATATTCCCGCCCGAGGATCGTCCCATGGATATGCCTCAAACCGCTGCCACCGGCAACGCGGCCTTCACCCTCACCCGCACCCGCTTCGATGCCGTGCTGTTCGACCTCGACGGCGTGGTCACGAAGACCGCCACCGTGCATGCCCGCGCGTGGAAAGCCATGTTCGACGACTTCCTGCGGGAATGGTCGAAACAGAACGGCCGTGCGCAGCCGCCCTTCGACATCGTGCAGGACTACGCACGCTTCGTCGACGGACTGCCGCGTCAGGAGGGAATACGCCGTTTCCTGGCATCGCGGGACATTGTGTTGCCGCAAGGCGATGCTTTCGATCCGCCCGAAGCGCATACCATGACCGGCCTCGGCAAGCGGAAGAACGCCCTGCTCCTTGACGTGATCCATCGCGACGGCGTCGAGGTTTACGCGTCGACCGTCGCACTGATCCGCGCCTTGCGGCGCGATGGCTTCCGCATCGCGGTGGTTTCCTCCAGCGCCAATTGCCGTGAATTCCTCGCGGCCGCCGGCGTGCTCGACCTGTTCGATGCCCGTGTCGACGGTCTTGATCTGGCGCGCGGCGAATTGCGCGGCAAACCGGCGCCCGACACCTTTCTTGAAGCCGCGCGCCGCCTGGGCGTCGAGGCATCGCGCGCGGTGGTGGTGGAGGATGCCAGCGCCGGCGTCGAGGCCGGTCGTGCGGGCGGCTTCGGCGCGGTGATCGGTGTCGATCGTCTCGGCCGGCCGGACGCACTGGCGCGTGCCGGCGCGACGGTGGTGGTCAGCGATTTGTCCATGATTGCGGAAAGCTCCGAATGAACGAGGACACGATGACGGATTTGAGCGAGCGCCATTTCTCACCGTTCGACCCTACGGCCGATCCCTTGTGGCTCATGATCGACGATGAATTCACGCCCACGCGCGAGCATGAGTTCGAGGCGCTGTTTTCCGTTGCCAACGGCTATCTCGGCAGTCGCGGGTCCTTGCCCTTCGGCACCTCGCTATCGGCGCCGATGGTGTTCATCGCCGGCGTGTTCGACCTCGTGCCGCCATCCACCCTGCCCGAGCTGGTTGCCGCGCCGGGCTGGACGCTGCTGTCGCAGGCAGCCGGCGCCAACCGTCTGGCGACCGAAAGCCTGGCGCTGCTCGGACACCGCCGCATGCTCGACATGCGACAAGGCATCTTTCGGCGCGAGTTCCGTTTCAGCGACAAGGAGGGCCGCGTCATTCATGTCCGCTTCCTGCGCCTGGCCTCGCTGGCGGACCGGCACATCCTGCTGCAAAGCTCGCTGTGCACGGCGGAAACCTATTCGGGGCCATTGGCGATTCGTTCCGGCTTTGTCCAGTCGCCCGGCTCCGCCACACAGACCTTTTCCTCAAGCACGACTTGCCGGGAGTCTTCATCCGGACCGGTGCAGATCCTTGCAGGGCGCACGCATTCCGGCACCTCCATCGCGCTCGCGGTGGCGGCTCGACTCAACGCCGCGTCGGAAAGCGAGCATGCGCCGCGCATCAACATCAGCAGCACGGCCGGCGCGATGGACAATGTGATGCAGATGGAAGTCGAAGCGGGAAAGGTCTACCAGTACGACTGGCTGGAAGCCTGCCATACCTCGCGCGACAATCCGCATCCGGAACAAGCCGCCGTCGCGCAACTGGAACGCCTGCTCGTGGGAGGCGTCACGCCGGCCATCCACCGTCATGTCGAAGCATGGGCGAGGCGCTGGCAGGCGGCCGATGTGGAGATCGAAGGCGACGACGAAGCGCAGCGCGCGATCCGCTTTGCCTGCTACCACCTGATATCCGCCGTCAATCCCGCCGACGAACGCGTCTCCATCGGTGCGCGCGGCCTGAGCGGGAGCGGCTACAAGGGCCACGTCTTCTGGGATACCGAAATCTTCCTGCTGCCCTTCTATACGTTCACCGATCCGCCCTGCGCCCGCGCCTTGCTGATGTATCGTTTCCACACGCTTGCGGCGGCGCGCGGCAAGGCTCGACGACTCGGCTATGCCGGCGCCTTGTACGCCTGGGAATCGGCCGATTCGGGCGAGGACGTGACGCCGCCCTACGCGATCACGCCGGTCGGTGAAGTGCTGCCGGTCGCGACCGGCCTGCAGGCGCATCACATCAGCGCCGATATCGCTTACGCGGTCTGGCAGTACTGGCAAGCCACGGGCGACGACGATTTCCTGTGCCATGCCGGCGCCGAAATCCTGATCGAGACGGCCAGGTTCTGGGCCAGCAGGGGCGAGTTCGAAGGAGACGGCCGCTACCACATCCGCAAGGTCATCGGGCCGGACGAATACCATGATGAAGTCGATGACAACGCCTATACCAACTGGATGGCGCAATGGAATCTGGATTGCGCGCGCACGGCCGTCGGCATGATGAAGGAGCGCTGGCCGCAGCGATGGCATGATCTCGCCGGGCGCATCCGCTTTGATGAGCGCGAGGTCGAGCGCTGGCGCAGCGTCAGCGCAAATATGTACACCTGCATGGATGCGGAACACCATCTGATCGAGCAGTTCCAGGGCTACCTCAAGCTGGAGGACATCAATCCCGCACAATATGCCCCGCGCAGTCTGCCGCTCGACATCATCCTCGGCAGCGAGCGCACCCGGCGCAGCAAGCTCGTCAAGCAGGCGGATGTGGTGATGCTGCTGCATCTGTTCGGCGAACGGATTCCGCCCGCCATGCGGGAAGCGAACTTCCGCTATTACGAGCCGCGCACGGAACACGGCAGTTCCCTGAGCCCCGCGATGCATGCGCTGATCGCCGCGCAACTCGGCGACATGGAAATGGCATTGCGCTATTTCCGGCAAGCGCGCGAAATCGATCTCGCCGACAACATGGGCAACGCCTCCGGCGGCGTGCACATGGCCGCGCTCGGCGGATTGTGGCAGGCGCTGGTCTTCGGATTCGCGGGATTGCGCATGAGCGAAGCCGGTCTCGCGCTGAGGCCGAATTGCCCGCCCGCCTGGCGCGCCGTGCGCTTCAAACTGCTGTGGCGCGGCCAGCAACTTGCGCTGCGCATCGGGCGCGAACAACTGGAAATCGAACTGCTCAACGGAACATCGATCCCCGTCACGGTCGGCAACGCGCCTGCATTCCTGCTGGACGCGGGCCGGACGTCGCGCTGGGAATGGACAGACGGGGCATGGAAGGAGCTTGCAAGTGAACACCGATAAAGCCATACAGATCGTTTTGCCGCTGGCCGATCCGCGTAGCCTCACGGCTGCGCTCCCCGTCGCGCGGGTGGTGGCGAACACCGCGCATGCCAGCCTGCATATCGTGACCACCAGCGCACATCTGCCCGCGGTGCAGGATTTCTTGGAACGCATGTCCTTGCCTCGGGAAGAACGCGATGCCATCGCCATCGACGCAGCGTCCGGCGATGTGATCGACGCCACGATGCAGACGCTGGACGCGGCCAGACAGTCCGTAGTGCTGCTGGCGGCGCGTGTCGGTGACGAGACGGATCGTGATACGGGCTCAGCCTTCGGGCGACAGGTGCTGGAGAAAGTGACCTGCCCCGTGCTCGTCGTCCCGCCTGACAAGGACATGAGCGCCTGGCGCTGGCGCAAGGAATTGCTGCCGCAGGATGGCACGCCGGGTTGCGCGGGTGCGCTGGCGCAAATCATCAATCGTTCCGCATCGCTCGGGATCGAAAACCTGGTGCTGCGCATCGCCGGCGCGAATGTCGGTCAGCCGACCGAGCGGGGCAGCCTGGCAACGCCGCGTTATGTGGACCACCCGCAATACGAATGGGAGCAGTGGGGACAGGAGTTCCTCGATCGCATTTGCGGCATGGGCGCGCGCGTGGACGAAGGCAGGCTGACACTGTTAATGGCCAGCGGCGAGCCCGGCGCCGAGACGATCCGCGTGGCGCGCGAGAAGGAAGTCGACATGATCGTGCTGCCCTGGCACTGCGCCATCGGTTCCGGCCGCGCGCACCTGATCAAGGCCGTCCTGCGCGGCGCGCACTGCCCGGTGCTGCTGTTACCCGAAGACGGCGGCCGTCGCTGTACCGGCGACGGCTGAGCCTGCCTTGCGCCCCGTGGAGACAACGGCTGCGGTGGTATTCAGCCAGGCCCGCGGCGACATGCCGGTGTACTCGGTGAACGCGCGCGTGAATGCCGGTTGACTGCCGTAGCCCACATCCAGGCACACCGTCTTGACCGCCCTGCCCTTCTTCAGAAGCTGCTGCGCCAGTCCGATGCGCCATTGCGTGATGTACTCGCCGGGCGTGATGCCGACGACATCGCGAAAGAAGCCGGCGAACTTGCTGCGCGACATGCCTGCAAGCAAAGCCAGCTTTTCAAGGCTCCAGTTTTCCTGCGGATTTTCGTGAATCGCCACCAGCGAGCGGGCAAGCCGTTCATCCGCCAGGCCGGCCAGCATGCATGGCGACAGCTTTCCGGTCTCGAACACGTGGCGCATGATCTGAACGATCAACACATCGCACAACCTGTCGAGGATCAACTCCCGCCCGCACTGCTTCGCGGACGCCTCGGCAAACAGCAGGTCGAGCGTCCCCTTCAAACTGGCAAGTTGCGCAAGCGGGACATCGAGAACATCAGGCAATGCCTTGGCCAGCGGATTGTTAATCCCGCCCTGAAACGTGATCACCGCGCACAGCAGCGTGGCGGACGTGGTCGGCAGCACATGAACCTGATGCGTCAGCCCGCGCGGATAGAAGACAATGGACGGTTCGTCGATGTGCAGCGAAGGCTGGTCTTCGTGATGAAAAATCACCGGCCCCTGCCTGACCACATGCAGTTGACCGGCGACGCCGTTTTCCCTGAAGTTGTTCGAGCCGCAAAAGTCGCCGTTGTAAAAGACGCGTGCGCTGAAATTGTGACGTCCGACAAGGGTAGAGATTTTATCCATGCGAGAAGAATCAGAACGATTGGGGACGATTGGTTATACATTCTGGACGAACGGCAACCTTTCGACAAGTCAACTAGTTTAACTTGAGCAAAATCAACAACTCCGTTGTTTTCTTGCCGCGCGTGGCACTCGCAGAACCATCGTCAATCGCGCCGGAAAGCCGATTAACCGTCACTTTCATCTCCCAAAAATGAGAAACAATCAGCCCGTCACGGGCGTGGAATACATGCTGCGCAAAGACCAGTCGCTCATCTCGCGCACCAATACAAAAGGCATCATCACCTACACCAACCACGACTTCACCGAAGTCAGCGGATTTACCGAAGACGAACTGATCGGCGCGCCGCACAATATCATCCGCCACCCGGACATGCCGGTCGAAGCCTTCAAGGATTTCTGGCTGACCCTGAAATCGGGCTATGGCTGGACCGGCATGGTGAAGAACCGCCGCAAGAACGGCGACTACTACTGGGTTCTCGCGAACGCGACACCGATCTGGGAGAACGGCGAAGTTACCGGTTACACCTCGGTGCGCACCATGCCCAGCCGCGAGCAGATCGAGCAAGCCACGCGCGCCTATGCGCATATCAAGGAAGGCAATGCCAACGGCTTGAAAATCCGGCATGGCAAAGTGGTCAAATCCGGTCTGACCGGCATGCTGGCATCGCTGCGGCATCTTCACATTCGCGGCCGCATCAACGCAGTACTGGCAGCCCTGTGCCTGGTCATCATCGCCATCGGCGCTATCGGATTGATGGGCCTGAACAGGTCCAATCGCAGCCTCGACAGCCTGTATCAGGATCGCATCGTACCGATGGGGCAGCTCGACACCGTCGTGCGCCTGCTCAATCGCAGCGACATTGCCGTGCTGGAAGCGCTGGACAGCAACGACCCGCGCGTCGCCGGCGAAGCGCGCCGGCAGATCGACGAGAACGGTCGCACAATCGATACAAAGTGGAAAGCGTTTACCGCCACCGCGCTCACCGGCGAAGAAAAACGGCTGGCCGACCAGTTCGCCGCCGATTACGCGCGCTATCTGAAAGATGGCCTGAGCCCGGCCGCCGCCGCCCTCGCCAAGAACGACATGGCAGAGGTCAAGCGCCTGCACGACCAGGTGATGAACCCGACATTCGTCCCGGTGAGAACGGGCATCAATGAGCTCCTGAATGTACAGCTCGAGGTAGCGAAACAAGCGTCCGAAGCCGCAGCCGCCCAGTACGCCAGCATTCGCAACACCGTCGTCGCGGCAACGCTCCTCGCATTGGGATTCGCCGTCTTCATGGGCGTCGTCCTGTCACGCGCCATCGTGCGGCCGCTGAGCACAGCAGTCGACGTCGCCAAGCAGATCGCTGCCGGCAACCTGATGGCGCAGGTCGACAGCGCTTCGCAGGACGAGACCGGCCAGATTCTGCACGCCCTGTCGGTGATGAAATCCAGTCTCACCAATATCGTCTCCGGCGTGCGGCGCAACGCGGAGAGCATCGCCGCCGGCGCAGCGCAGATCGCCGTCGGCAACGCCGATCTGTCGGCGCGCACCGAGCGCCAGGCATCCAGCCTGGAAGAAACCGCGGCAAGCATGGAAGAACTCACCTCCACCGTGAAAAACAACGCGGAAAATTCGCGCGGCGCGAAGAAGCTCGTCGAGGGCGCGCGCGACACGGCGGCCGAAGGCGGCGCGGCCATGGACCAGGTAGTCCGGACCATGGAATCGATCACCACCAGTTCGCAACGCATCACCGACATCATCGGCGTCATCGACGGCATCGCATTCCAGACCAACATCCTGGCGCTGAACGCGGCCGTGGAAGCGGCGCGCGCCGGTGAACAAGGCCGCGGCTTCGCGGTCGTCGCCGCCGAAGTGAGAACCCTCGCCCAGCGCAGCGCCGCTGCCGCCAAGGAAATCAAGGACCTGATCAACGCGTCGGTTTCCCAGGTCGAGCATGGATCGACCGAAGTCGCGCACGCGCGCAGGACGATGGAAGACATCATGGCCTCGGTCAGGCATGTGGCCGACATCATGAACGACATCACCGCCTCGTCGCAGGAGCAGAGCAGCGGCATCGAGCAGGTCAGCCAGGCGGTGGTGCATATGGACCAGGTGACGCAGGAGAATGCGGCGCTGGTGGAAGAAGCGGCTGCGGCTTCGGAGTCCTTGCAGCAGCAAGGGGCGGAGTTGATGCAGGCGGTTGGGGTGTTTCGGGTGGAAGGCTCGCATCAGGCTGCTTCGGTGATGCGGATTGGTTCGCGGGTGGGGGGGAATGTGGTGGTGCGGGGTGGGCGGCGGGTTGCTTGATGTGCGGGCTTGGGGTGTTTTTTCTTCGGTGACCCGGTGCGGGTGGTTCTCCGTGGAGGCGTGCCGGGGGCGGCCCGGCAGCCGCTCACTTTCTTTGCTTCGCCAAAGAAAGTAAGCAAAGAAAGGCGACCGCAAAGTCTCCGCCCCTGTCGGGGTGCCCGAAGGGATGCAGGCAAAAGCAGGAAGCGAAATAACTCGCCCTCGCTATGCTCGGAGCTCAAACAGATTTCGCTTCTTTTTCCGCTTTTGCCTGCATCCCTTCGGCGGAGCCAGAGCGGGTGTTTTCAACCCATCCCCACCCCGACCCTCCCCTTGAAGGGGAGGGAGAGATCTATTCTTTACCTTGCGCCTGACAACAATAAAGGACGTGCAACTCCCTCCCCTTCAAGGGGAGGGCTGGGGTGGGGATGGTTTGAAAAACGCCCGCTCTGGCTCTGCCGAAGCGCTGCAGGCAAAAGCGGAAAAGAAGCGAAATCTGTCTGAGCTCCGAGCATCGCGAGGGCGAGTTATTTCGCTTCCTGCTTTTGCCTGCAGCGCTTCGGGCACCCCGACAGGGGCGGAGACTTTGCGGTCGCCTTTCTTTGCTTACTTTCTTTGGCGAAGCAAAGAAAGTGAGCGGCTGCCGGGCCGCCCCCG
>NZ_DATFAF010000022.1:0-96839 GCF_035254865.1 Noviherbaspirillum sp. | reverse complement strand
GTTGGGCTTTACTGCTCTGTTTTTCTTTGTCTTCACCCGAGGCGCGCTGGTCGTGCGCGGACTCGTCCCGGCGTGGCAGAACGAGACCTCGCATGTGTATCCGGTTTACTCGAACATGCGGCTGATCCGGGCCATCGATTTCCAGCCGGTCATCTCGGCCATCCTGCTGTTCCAGTATCGCCGCCTGGTCTCGAAGATCGTGGCTGAAATCCGGCAGATGGATCTGCGCAACAAGAAGCTGCTGATCACTTCCTGCGCCTTCGGCAATGTGATGCCGCGCGTGGTGAAGGCGGCGCTGCAGGCCGGCGCTGAGCGCGTGCTGATTGCCGACATCATTCCCAACGAGCTGGAACACGCCAAGGCGAAGCTCGCCGGTTTCGGCGACAAGGTGGAGTTCATCCGGGAGAACGCTACCTGCATGCAGCAAGAGGACGGTGTGGTGAATGCCAACGTCATTTTCTTTCTGCTGCATGAGCTGCCGCATCACCTGAAGGGGCAAGCCTTGAGTGAAGCGGGCCGGCTGATCGCTCCCGGCGGCAAGCTCTTCCTCGCCGAGTTCCACCGCCCCAGCCTGAGCGTGCTGCGCGCGCTGAGCTGGGCCTACTTCAAAGTGTTCGAGCCGCTCGGCCTGGCGCTCTGGGATACGCATGACCCGGTCAGCTATCTGGAAGAGGCCGGTCAATGGACGTGCGAGCGCACCACCTGCTTCTTCGGGAATTTCCAGGTCATCACTGCAACGAAACAATAGGGGTTTGATCCGTCCGACGCGTTTCCGTCATTGCGTCGGACGATGATCAAGTAGCCGCTGTCGACAAAAGAGGGCGGGCGCCCGTTGCCGGACGCCCGCCCTTTGCTTGCGCATCAATCAGACTTTAATGACGCCGGCTTCCGCCCACGCGCTCGGCACCGTAGCGCACCGCGTCCTTTACCTTGTCCCAGGCGCTTTCCGGGTGCTGACGTTCCCAGTCGCTGCGCATGTCGGGCTCGACGTCTTCCCAGCGATAGTTCTTGAAACGCTCGCTGCCCGCCATGTTGGAACCGTAGCGATAGGCGGCATCGTAGTCTTCATAGCGCCCGCCTGAACTGCCATAGGCGGTCTGCCAGTGACGGCGGAATGCGTCGTCGTCGCCCTTCACCATGCCGGTCGTGCTGCGGCCGGTATCCGATGCGCCGAGCTGCTCGACTTCGACATCGGTCTTGCGCACGGTGTCGTTGATTTCCTCGGTCTTCTGGCTCACTTCCTTGCCGATGGTGACTTCCTCGATCACATGCGCGGTCTTGGACACCACCGGCTCTTCCGCCATCTCGCGCAGTTCCACCGAGCCCTCCTTGAAGGCGGCGAGATCGGCTTCGCTGGCCGGCTGGTCGACGGCGTGCCGCTCGACCTTCACATGCTCCTGGCGCAGTTGCACCGATTCATGCACCGGCCTTTCCGTCACGTGGCGGAAGATGCGGATGCCGCCGCGCTGCACCAGGCGCTTGCCGACCTTGAATTCTTCCTCGATGACGGGAAAGGTCGATTGCTCCGTGGTGCCGGCCTGCGTCGTCGCCGGACGGTAGCTGCTGCGTTCCTTTTCAATTTCCTTTTGCGACAGCTTCGGCGCGGCAGCTTCATAGCCAGACCAGCCTTGCTGCTTCCATGCGCCGGCGCGTTCATCGATATTGACCGGATTGAAGCGATTCATGATGTCGGACGCGCGCTCGGCCTCCCGGTGGTCTTGCACTTCGACCGTCAGCACGTAACTGCCGCGGCGCACCGATTCCGCGTACACATCGTGATGCTCCTTGTGCTCTTCCGTGCCGAACAGCGAGCGGAAGAAACCGCTGATGCCTGCCGCGCCGTGCTCCGCTTCCGCCTTTGCCGCTTTTGCGGCCTTCGCAGCCTTCCCGCCTGCCGGGATTTCCGAATCGGGCTGCAAGTGGATACGCGAGCGTTGAATGCCGCCCGCCGTCAGCGCCTGCACCGCGCCTTCGGCATCCGCAAAGTCGTCATACACGCCGATCACGCTGGTGCGTCCGCTGCTGTCAGCTGTCTGCGCCATGCGGCCCGGCCGGTAGATGTCTTGCGCATTGAGGCTGCGCCAGCGTTGTTCGATGTAATCGGCATCCTCCTCGGAACGCGGCCTGACGCCGATCAGGATGCCGCCGCCTTTCAGGCCGCTCTCGTAGCGCTTGACGTTCTCTTCCGGAATGCCCCAGCCGACCAGCGCGCCGAGCAGACCGCCGGTGGCGGCGCCTGCGCCCGCACCCGCCGCCGCCGCGGCCAGAGGGCCGGCTACCACCAGGCCGATGCCAGGCAGCGCAATGCTCGCGCCGGTGGCCATCGCGGCAGCAATCACCGCGCCCAGCGTGCCGCCGATCGCGCCGCCGACGCCGGCGCCTTCCGCCGCCTTGCTGCCAAGCTCGGTCTGCGCCGTGCCTTGCTGCACGAAATGTTTCTTGCGTGTGTCATCCGACATGACCACGTTGATGTCGTCCTTCGTATAACCGCGTTCGGTAAGGACTTGATACGCTTGCTCGGCGCTGGCGCGATCAGTGAAAAGCGCGGTCAGCATGCCGGAATCATTTCTTGAAACTGAAGCCATGATGCATCTCCTTGTTCGTTCCATGCGAAAAGCGTCAACACAGTGCGGCGAGCCTCTTCATCGCGATGCAGTCAACCATGCGGGAAGTTGATGTGCGGCGGCGCCTCGCAGGAGGCGGAATTGAAGATGAGCCGGGATTGCTGCACTGTTGCGTAGAGAGGAGATCTGAGCGCTTTTTAGCATATTAATAAAACCGCAATAGGCTTGTAAGAAGCCTGCGCGCGCGATTAGTTCCATGTGTGGAAGCGCAGCATGTCGCACGGTAAATCACGCGCGGAAGCCGCGTGAAAGCAAGGCCGTTGGAAATCGCTCACGAACTTAATGACAAGCTTCGTGGTCAGTGAATCACGATCTGCATGAATCACTTTGCGCGACGCGCAAGACAACTTTGCCCGACGAACAAGCCTTACCCGAAAGGAGATGCACATGAACATGAACAGAATCCTCGCCGTTGCCGCGCTTGCCGCGGGCGGAGTTATCCTGTCGAAACAGCTGAAGAAGACCGGCGCCATGCGAAAGAAGTCATCGTCCACGCAGGAATCCATCGACGTGGATGTCCCGGTCAGCGCTGCGTACAATCAGTGGACGCAGTTTGAAGATTTTCCGAAGTTCATGGACAGCGTGCGCGAAGTACGTCAGCTTGACGACACGCATCTGCACTGGCGCGCCGACGTGGCCGGCAAGGAACAGGAATGGGATGCCGAAATCACCGAGCAGATTCCCGACAAGCGCATCGCATGGCGCAGCATCGGCGGCGTCCGCAATGCCGGCGTGGTCACCTTCCACAAGCTCTCGGACGGCAAGACGCGCATCATGCTGCAAATGGATTACGACCCGCGCAGCATGGATGAAAAGATCGGCGATGCGCTTGGTGTCGTCAAGCTGCAGACGAAAGCCAATCTCAAGCGCTTCAAGGAGATGCTCGAAACCCGCGGCAGCGAAACCGGCGCCTGGCGCGGATCGGTTGCGCCGCATTAGCTTGTGGAACTGATCCTTCTCAAGCGCAACCCGAATATTCTTCCCGCAAGCTGCCCTCTTCCATCCTGTCGCGGTAGAATCGGACGAGTGATGCCTACAACGCTGGATAGAGGAGGAATGCTATGCCTTCCGGAAAAATCCTGGTGGCGCAAGGGGGCGGTCCGACCGCCGTGATCAATCAATCGCTGGTCGGCGTGGTGCTGGAGGCACGACGATTCCGCAATGTCGAACTGGTCTACGGCGCGCGGCACGGCGTACGCGGCATCGTGAATGAAGATTTCCTCGATCTGACGCAGGAGACCAGCCACAACCTGGAACTGGTGGCCAACACACCTGCGTCGGCGCTGGGGTCCACGCGCGACAAGCCGGACGTCAAGTATTGCCAGGAAATCTTCAACGTGCTGCGCGCACACCAGATCGAGCAGTTCTTCTACATCGGCGGCAACGACTCGGCCGACACCGTGCACATCGTCAGCCAGGAAGCGCAAAAGGCGAACTATCCCCTGCGCAGCATTCACATCCCGAAGACCATCGACAACGACCTCGTCGGCAACGATCACACGCCCGGATTTCCGTCGGCTGCGCGCTTCGTCGCGCAAGCCTTCGCCGGGGCCAATCTCGACAACGCGGCACTGCCGGGCGTCTACGTCGGCGTGGTGATGGGGCGTCACGCCGGCTTCCTTACCGCGGCGTCCGCGCTCGGCAAGAAATTCCCCGACGACGGACCGCACCTGATTTACCTGCCCGAACGCACTTTCGTCATCGACAAATTCCTGGCCGATGTGAAGCGCATCTACGATCGCTACGGACGCTGCGTGATCGCCGTGTCCGAAGGTGTGCATGACCTGTCGGGAACGCCCATCGCGAGCATCCTTGCCAAGGAAGTGGAGCGCGACGCGCACGGCAACGTGCAGCTTTCCGGAAACGGTGCGCTGGCCGACCTGCTATGCGATGAAATCAAGTCCAAGTTGAAGATCAAGCGCGTGCGCGGCGACACCTTCGGCTATCTGCAGCGCTCCTTCATCGGCTGCTTCTCCGACGTCGATCAGCGCGAAGCGCGCGAGGTCGGCGAAAAAGCGGTGCAGTATGCGATGTGGGGTAACCGCGACGGATCGGTGGCGATCAATCGCACCGGCTTCTACTCGGTCGATTATGAATTGCTCGACCTCGAAGTCGTGGCCGGCAAGACGCGCGTGATGGACGACGAGTTCATCGCCGAAAGCGGCACCGACATCACCGATGCCTTCCGGCTGTACCTGCGTCCCTTGCTCGGCTCGGGCATGCCCGATGCATTCCGCCTGCGCTACTATCCGGTGCCCAAGGTGAAGAACGACACGCGCTAGCAAGTAGCGAGTGTCCACGGAAAACACGGAAGGCACGGAAAAAAAGCATTTGTTCTTTCCGTGTATTCCGTGCTTTCCGTGGACAAGAATTTCTCTTTATCCCGCCTCTTTCTCCATCTCGCGCCCATACTCCCCCGTGCGCGCCAGCCCGTTCAGCCGGCAGCGCAAGAGGAAGGCCTGCTGCGCCTTTTCCACCCGGCTTTCCTGTCCCTGCCATGCGGCGAGGACGGGCGCCTGCAGCGCACGGCCGTAGGAGAAGCTGAGTTGCCACGGATGCGGCCCCATGTTGTTCATCGCGTTCAGATGGTCGGTCGCATCTTCCGCGCTCTGTCCGCCGGACAGGAACACGATGCCCGGCACGGCGGCGGGAACATGGCGCTTGAGGCAGCGCACCGTCGCCTCGGCAACCTGTTGCACGCTGGCCTGTTGCGGGCACTTCATGCCGGGGATGATCATGTTGGGCTTGAGCAGCAGGCCTTCGAAGGCCACGCCCTGCGCGTCCAGTTCCCTGAACAATTTGCCCAGCACGCGTGAGCTCACTTCCTCGCAGCGCGCGATGCCGTGCGTGCCGTCCATCAGCACTTCCGGTTCCACGATGGGCACGATACCCTCTTCCTGGCACAGTGCGGCGTAACGCGCCAGCGCATGCGTATTGGTCCGTATGCCGCAGGCGCTCGGTATCGTGTGCTCGTCGATCTCGATCACCGCGCGCCACTTCGCGAAGCGCGCGCCCATCTGCCGGTATTCGACCAGGCGATCGCGCAAGCCGTCCAGGCCTTCGGTGATCTTCTCGCCGGGATGCAGGGCCAGCGCCTTGCTGCCCTTGTCCACCTTGATGCCGGGAATGATGCCGCGACGCGACAGCAGTTCGGCAAAGGGAACGCCGTCGCGCGTGGATTGACGCAGGGTTTCGTCGTACAGAATCACGCCGCCGAGATACTGTTCGACGCCCTCGGTGGTGAACAGGATTTCACGATAGCGCCGTCGGCTTTCTTCGCTGGACGCCAGCTGGATCGCGTCGAAGCGTTTCTTGATGGTCGGGCCGCTTTCATCCGCCGCCAGGATGCCTTTCCGTTCGGCGACGATGGCGCGTGCCACCTGGTTGAGCTCGTCGATGTTCATGGTCGATCACTCCTGTTCAGGAAAAGCGCTGAAATCATGCTGGCATCAATGCACCGTGACCGCAATGGTGAACTGACATGATTGCTGTAAGGCTAATCTCCCGTAGGCGAAATCTGGAAGCACTTCACCTGCTCCAGCGACAGCAGATGCGTCGACAGCACCGACATGTTTCTCGCGTCGGAGGTGCGAATCACCATGCGGTATTCAAAATGCTGGCCATCCTCGGTAATGCGATAACTCATGTTGGCGATATTGAAGCCGTGGTTCGCCATGATCTTCCTGACCTCGGCCTCCGAAAGCACCTGGTCGCGCTCGAAGCGCAGCGCGTGGTGCGCATAGGATTGCGACGGCATCCTGGCCTCGATGCGGCGGAACAGCGACAGGATGCCCAGCGTCAGCCCGGTCGCCAGAATGGCCGGGTAATAGAATCCCACGCCGATCAGGATGCCGATGGCGGCCGTGATCCAGATCGAGGCCGCCGTGGTCAGGCCGCGCACGCTCAAGCCTTCCTTGAAAATCACGCCCGCGCCGAGAAAACCGATGCCGGTCATGATGCCCTGCGCCATGCGCGTCGGGTCGGTCCTGATGGTATCGCTCGTCGTGCCGGGCAGCCATTTCCACTGATACAGCATCACCAGCATGAGCAGGCTGGAAGCAACGCACACCAGCGCATGTGTCCTGAAACCCGCCGGGCGGCCGTGAAAACTGCGCTCCAGCCCGATGATCCCGCCGGCGCAGAGCGCGCCGAACAGGTGCAGGGTGATCACCACATAATCGGCATCCATCGTGAAGTCCATTGAGCAACTGGTGCGCCGGGCGGCACAGCATCATGCCAAGCATGTAACAAGTTTGACCGGCGCGCACATTGTCTGTTGCCGGAAATATCAAGAACTATCCATGTCGGCAACACTTGCGTTTGCTTCAGGTCAGGAAACCCGCATGCGGCCGGCCGAGACACTTCTTTTGCCGATCGGCAACTGATAAACTTGGGCGCATGAAACGTACCCTCCGCACCCTCTCCCTGCTAGTGCTCTGCCTCGCCGGCGCGGCATCCTCCGCCTACTCGAAGACGCCCGGCGAAGTCGAGGTCGGCAGCGTGCTGCGCGAAGCGCAAATGCAGGGCCTGTCCGGCCCCGCCAAAAAGCTGTCGGCATACCGGGGCAAGCCGCTGGTCATCAATGTCTGGGCCAGCTGGTGCGGCCCCTGCCGCGCGGAAATGGGATCGCTGGACCGGCTCGCGAAGCGCTACGGCGGCAAGCAGTTCAACGTGATCGGCGTCTCCACCGACGACTACCGCGACCGCGCACTGGCCTTCCTGCAGCAGTCGAAAACCAGCTTCAGCAATTACATCGACAGTGAGCTGTTCCTGGAAAACATGCTGGGCGCCGACCGCATTCCCTTGACGCTGCTGGTCGATGCGCAGGGACGCGTGGTTGCCAAATTCTATGGTGCCAAGCAATGGGACAGCCCGGAAGCTGTCGAAGTCATCGGCAAAGCCTTGCGCGTCAAAATGTAGACGCTATACCAGTCCGATATCGCGCGCTTTCACGCCGGCGAAGACGTGTTCCAGCTGCGCCGCGCGCAAGCCGTACATGCGCGCGAACAAGCCGCCCAGCACCGCGCGGTATTCGTTGAGTACCGGGTAATCCCGATCCTGGAACAGCGTCGTTTGTTCCACCCGCACTTGCTCGCCGGCGATGCGCCCGCCGCGCACGCTGCCGCCCAGCACCCAGTACACGGTGCCGTGCCCGTGATCGGTGCCGCGATTGCCGTTCTCACGGAAGGTGCGGCCGAATTCGCTGATGACCACCGTCACCGTGTCGCGCCAGGCGCCGCCCATTTCCTGCGCAAACGCCGCCAGGCCGCGCCCCAGCTCGTCGAGGCGCCCGGCGAGCTGGCCGCTCGCGCCGCCCTCGCCCACGTGCGTGTCCCAGCCGCCGACATCGACGAAGCCGATGTTGTACTTGTCGCGCATCAGCACGGCAATGCGGCGCGCAACCGACTCGAAGCCCTTGGTTGAAATCGCATTGCGATTGGCGGCTTCCATTTCGCGACCCAGGTTGCCGCCCATTTCCTGCACGAGTTCGTCGCGCAGATGAAAACCGTCGTTGACCTGCTGCTCCAGTTCCGTGCCCCGATACATCGATGCGATCAGGCTGCTCTGGCGCGCATCCACATTGGTCCTTGCCGCCGCGCGCAAGGACGCATTCGGCACCTGTGCGCGGCCCTGCAGGATCAGCGGCAGGCGGTCGGTGAAGGCGATGGCATCCTTCCCATTCAGTTCCATCACCAACCGGTTCAGAAAACCCGACTGGAAATCGCGCCCGCGCCCCGCCGGCTGGCCCAGCTCGATCGCGTCCTGCGTCTCGAAATGGCTGCGCGAGATGTCCTCGGTGCCCGCGAATGGAATGAAGGCCGCCTGTCCCGCGCTGAACAGGGGATGCACCGAATCGCGCAGCACAGGATGCAGGCCCCAGTCAGCGTTGAGCGGCAGCGCCGTATTCAGATCCGGGCCGGGACGCGCAATCGCGATATTGGGCCGCGCCTCGTAGTAGAACTGGCTGGAGACCGGCACCAGCAGATTGGCCGCATCGTAGCCGCCGCGCAGGAACACCAGCAGCAGCTTGCTCCTGGCGGCAGGCGCGGCAAACAGGCTGCCCGCGGAGCCGGCGAGCGGCAGGGAAGCCAGAACCTTGAGCACGTCGCGACGTTTCATTTTCTGCTCCTAACGATGCATCATTTCGGGAGACGCCAGCAGCAGCATGTTCCACTCCTGGGACGATGCCGCCTGCTCCAGCGCGGCGCGTGTGGCAGGGTTCAGGCCCGCTTGCAGCGACTGGTAGTACAAGGCATTGGCGAGTTGCGGAAAGGCCGGCCGTTCCTGCGGCAGCATGTCGTCCGTCCTGAACAGGCCGGCGCTGCCGGCGCCGATGGCCTTCGCGATTTCAAAGCGCGTCGTCATCTGCCCCGCGCTGTTCCAGGCCGATTGCGTCAGGGGATAGCCGTCGGGCGTCTGGCGGCCGTACAAGGGCTCGCCCATGCGATTGAGCCAGTTCAGCATCGGAGCTGCATTGAGAATGGGTTTGTCTTCATAGGCCAGCCGCACCGCCGACACCACATAGTGCACCGGGTCCTTGAACTTGCGGCCGAGCGACTGAGCGAATTCGGGCGAATCGAACAGGGTCCTGAGCGTGACCGCGATATCGCCGTCGCTGCGCAGGAAGCTTTGCGCCATGCGTTCGACCAGCGCGGCAGGCGGATCGTCCGACACGAAATACAGCGCCAGCTTGCGACTGATGAAGTGCGCGGTCGCCGGTTGGCGGCTCAGCAGATCGAGCGCCTCGTCCAGTTCAGCCAGGCCGCGCCCGCGTATCGTCCTGTCGAGCAATTGCTTGTCGCCGTAATCGTGCCGCCTCGGATTGAATTCGAACAAGCCCTGCCGCACATATTGTTGCTGCAACGCCGGCCGCGCGAACCGCATCTGTTCGCCGCGATGGATGCCGACGCCGGTCAGCACGCGCGCCAGCTCCTGCACGTCGCGCTGGCTGTAGCCGGCATCGACGCCCAGCGTATGCAGTTCCATCAGCTCGCGTGCATAGTTCTCGTTGATGCGGTCGGCCGCGTTGTGCTCATTGTCGAGGTAGCGCAGCATCGCCGGGTGGTGCGCGGTGGCGGCCAGCAGCTCGCGGAATTTGCCGAGCGCGTAGGGCCGTATCGCGCGCTCTTCATAATCGCCGATCATCGCGCGCAGATCGTGCTTGCCCTGGTGCACATTGAAGTGATTCATCCAGAACCAGGTCATCTGCTCCTGCAATTGGTTGGACGAATACAGCGCGCGCAACAGCGACCGGCTCGCCGCCTCGCGTGCAAGACGGTTCAGGTCCTGCTGATAGGCTTGCTTCGCGGCCTGCTTCTGCGCGTCGTTCATGCCTTGCGCATCGCGGCGGCGCTGCTCGAAATCCCGTTCCAGGTCTTCCAGCGAACGCTGCGAAATCGTCATCGCGTCGATTTGCGCCTGCACCTGCGCAGGCAGGTTCGCCGGACCGGGGTGCAGCTGCCGTTCGAGGTAACGGTCCAGCCCCAGTGCATTGGCCTGGCGTAGCGTCTCGCTGTTCGCGCCCCAGGTGATGCGATTGAGCACGGACAATGTGGGCAAGGGATCGGATCGCGGAGCGGCGCCTGCCCGGGTTGTCGCGCATGCGGCCAACAGGCCGAGCATGCCGATCGTCGCCGCAAGCGATATTCGTGAAAAGGGGACGATGGGCATGGTTGCCGCTCCTTGAATGTCGTTCTTTGCTGTCCTCCATTAACGCCGGCAAGGATGGGGAAGTCGACAACGGGCAGCGTGGGAAATGGTAACAGCGTGTAAGTGCGGGCTTGTTCTGCGCTCGGCAGGGCGCGATGGATGTCCACGGAAAACACGGAAATAGACAAGATTTTCCATGTCTTTCGTGGACAAGAACTTTTCGGTCGAACATGAATCCTGCTAGCCGAACTGCCGACGCCGCCTGCGCAGCGCGGAATTCTGCGCCTGCAAAATCGCATCGACCCGCTCGGACGCCTCGCGCGCCAATTCCTGCGCCAGCTCGCCGCTGGGGAAGAATTCCGGACAACGATAGCCGAGCCAGGCGTAGGCGGAATACATCCGGCACATGTCTTCCACCTCCTGCAGGTTGTGACGCGACAGGGAAATCGACTCGTGACGCAGCGCGCTGAGCTTGCGTCTGGCGAGCGCACGCGCCCAGTCCTGCCACGCGAGATGCAGCGCCGGCACGCGCGATGAAATCGGCACCAGCGAGAGCGTGAATTTGTCAGCTACGGACAGCGCCAGCGTATCGAGCCACAGCGCGCGCTCGGCTTGTTCATCGGTGATGCGCGGAAAGAAGAAACCATCCGGCACGTCGATGTTGTGCACGAAGCGCTTGAACAGCCTGGTCAGCGATTGCTCGCCGGTGACGGCGGCGATGCGATGCAGATGCTCCAGCGTGGGCGCCACCGAAAAGCCCGCTGCCGCCACCGGCGGAAGCTTCTCCTTCAGCAGCGAGCGCATCACATGATGGGTTTCTTCGTCATAGCCGGCGACGAAGCCTTCCTCGTGCACGCCGAAGCGGCCCGCGCGTCCGGCGATCTGCCGCGCCAGCGCCGCCGGCACTTCTTCCTCCTCGATGCCGTTGTACTTGGTCGAGGTGGTCATCACCACGCGTTCGATCGGCAGGTTCAGTCCCATCGCGATGGCATCGGTGCCGACCACGATATCGGCCTCGCCATTGCGAAAGCGCGCCGCCTGCGCACGGCGCACTTCCGGCGACAGGTTGCCATACACCGTCGCCACCGAAAATCCGCTCTCGGTGATCATGTCGCGCCACATCAGCACCTCGCGCCGCGAGAAGGCAATCACCGCATCGCCGCGCCGCAGGTTGCGCAGTTTGCGCACCGCCTTGGCTTCCATCGACAGCGGTGCCTTGCGCTTGAGCACATGCACTTCGAGCGGGCATTCCAGCCGCTCGGCCAGCGCTTCGACCGCACGGCGCGCTTCCAGCGCACCGACCAGGTACACCACCGACGCCGGTGCGCCGCATACCGCGGCGGTCCACGCGGCGCCGCGGTCGCGATCGCCCAGCATCTGGATTTCATCGATCACCGCCACATCCACGCGCGTGCTGGTGTCGAGCATTTCCACCGTGCTGGCCACATGCGTGGCGCCCTCGACGATGCGGCGCTCCTCGCCGGTCACCAGGCTGACCAGCAGTTCCTTGCCGTGCGGCCGGGCCTCCAGCAAGCGTTCGTAGTTTTCCAGCGCAAGCAGGCGCAGCGGCGCGAGATAGACGCCGCTCTTCGCCCGGGCCAGCGCTTCCATCGCCTGATGCGTCTTGCCGGAATTGGTCGGCCCCAGCAAGGCGATGAAGCGGCGCGGCATGCGCCAGGCGAGCTCGAACGATGCCGGATATTCCGCGAGATTGATGCTCTCCTTGGTCAGCGCCGCATGCCGCTCTTCGTTCTGGCGCTCGATCGCATGCTGCAGGCGCTGCTCGATGCGCTCGAACACATACTCCGCCGGATCGGACATGTCGCGCCCTTCCAGAGCGGGCAGGAAAACCATCGCATCGAGTCCGACATCGTCGGCACGCGCATGCAGTCCGGCGACGAAGGCGAGCACTTCGCGATGCAATTCTTCCTTCACACCGGCATGCGCGCGCTGCGTGATCAGCTGCAACTGTTCTTCCGGCGCCATCTTGCGCCACTTGCTCGGCTTGGCCAGCACGCCCTGGCTCGGCACGAGGCTGTAGGGAATGCGCAGCCCGGCCGTCTCGGCAAGGCCGGAAAAGCGCAGGAACACGCGGCCTTCCGACTTGACCAGCTCGGCGCCCAGCGTCTGCGCGTGCAATTCCGGCGCCATGCTGTCGCCTGTGTCAAGTGTGCTCGCGGGAGAATCGGGGAAGGGGGACGCGCTTGTCATGAACTGGAAAGAGTCACTGTGAAACAGATGGAAAACGATGGCGTGCGGGAGAATCTCACAACCGTGTCAGCGTAGCAGGATCGGGCGCGCCGCCGAAGTATTTCCGCAGGCAGGCGTCGAACACTGCATTGTCATCGGTCGCCCGTGCAAACAGCGTCATGGAGGACCGGAATTTCATGTCATCCGGATAGCCGAAAATGTCCTCCACCGTGCGGCCTTCGATCGCCGACACGATGCGCGCGCATTCGCGCAACCTCGGGCCGAGCACAGGATGCGCGAGATAGGCCCGCGCTTCGTCCAGCGAGGCGATCGCGTACCTGCGCGCCATCTCGCTTTGCCCCAGCCCCTGTATCTGCGGGAAGATGAACCACATCCAGTGGCTGCGCTTGCGGCCCGCACGCAGTTCGGCGCAGGCGGTCTCGTAAGTTGAGCGCTGCGCATCCACGAAACGTTGCAACTCGAAGGGATCGTCCATGGCTCAGCTCGACAAGCGTCCCTTGCCCAGCACGCGCATCAGCGCATCCTTGCCGTGGATGCTCAATTGCCGTTCCAGTTGCGCGCGCGCCGTGTCTTCACTGCCGGCCGGTCCGCTTGTGATGCGTTTTCCCGATGAGCGTTCGGTAATGGCCCAGCCGCCGTGCTTGTCGTACAGCCACGTGTGCAGGATGAACTGAAGCTCTTCGAAGCCCGGCACGACAATTTCCTCGCCCAGCAATTCCTGCGGCTGGCCGAATTCGTTCTGTATCAGGAATTTTTCCATCGGAATGGGGTCTCCATCTGTTCTCCATATTAGGCGAAGATTGCCGGCGCGCGGCCACTGTTTCCTTTCCGTCCTTTGTGTCGCGTCAAGTCCCGCGACCGGGAAGTTCCTAACCTATAAATACGTCTGCAGCGGTCCTCGCTCCGCAACCCCGCCAACACCCGACCGCATATCCGCGATGGAACAACCCAAGCAAGCGAAGGAAAAAGTCCGCGAATACCTGGAGCGGCGACAGATCGAGCGCCGCCAGAATTCCCGTTCGCCCCTGCACGATCCCGAGCAGATACGCAGAGAGATCGGCTGGGACCTTGTCGAACGCCGGCAGACGGACCGCCGCGACAAGAAATGACAAGCGCGCTGCCTCGCATGTTGCCCGCAAGAACGGGCTGCCAGGACAGTAATAGATTTAGTCTATGGTTTCGATCCAAACTATCGAATTCTCATTTCCATAGATAGGCGCTATGATTCACCCATGACGTTTTTTCTTCAACCAACAACACGGGAGTCACCATGTCTCTGATCAATACCCAAGTCAAGCCTTTCTCCGCAACCGCCTTTCATAATGGCAAATTCGTCCCGGTTACCGAAGCCGACCTGAAGGGCAAGTGGTCCGTCGTGGTCTTCTACCCGGCCGACTTCACCTTCGTCTGCCCGACCGAGCTGGGCGACCTGGCAGACAACTACGACACCTTCAAGTCGCTGGGCGTGGAAGTCTACGGCGTGTCCACCGACACCCACTTCACCCACAAGGCATGGCATGACACGTCCGATACCATCCGCAAGATCAAGTACCCGCTGATCGGCGATCCGACCGGCGCGATCACCCGCAACTTCGACGTGATGATCGAAGAAGAAGGCCTGGCGCTGCGCGGCACCTTCGTGATCAATCCGGAAGGCCAGATCAAGCTGTGCGAAATCCATGACAACGGCATCGGCCGCGACGCCAAGGAACTGCTGCGCAAGGTGCAGGCAGCCCAGTACGTGGCATCGCATCCGGGCGAAGTCTGCCCGGCCAAGTGGACCCCGGGCGAGAAGACCCTGTCCCCGTCGCTGGATCTCGTCGGCAAGATCTAAATCTTCATGGCGCGCCGCCTTCGTGCGGTGCGCCGACCGGACGCGGCAACCCGCGTCCGCAGCACCACTCCCCGATCACCCTGATTGATCCGCTGGCACGAGCCTGATCCGGAAGTGCCACTGCACATCCCGACATTCCACCATCCTCACAAGGGAATCATCATGCTGGACGACAACCTCAAAACCCAATTGAAGTCTTACCTCGAGAAGATCACCCAACCGATCGAGATCGTCGCGTCGCTGGACAGCAGCGAAAGCGCGCATGAAATGTCGTCACTCCTGAACGACATCGCCAATCTGTCTTCGCACATCACGCTGACCGAGCAGCGCGGCACAGACGAACGCACGCCATCGTTCTCGCTCAATCGCGCCGGCAGCAACATGGGCATCCGCTTCGCCGGCGTTCCCATGGGCCATGAATTCACCTCGCTGGTGCTGGCGCTGCTGCAGGTCGGCGGTCATCCGTCCAAGGCCGATGCCGAGGTGCTGGAGCAGATCCGCGCGCTCGAGGGCGAGTTCGTATTCGAAACCTATATCTCCCTGTCTTGCCAGAACTGCCCGGACGTGGTGCAGGCGCTGAACCTGATGGCGGTGATCAACCCGAATATCCGCCACACGATGATCGACGGCGCGCTGTTCCAGGACGAAGTCGCCGCACGCCAGATCATGGCCGTGCCGACTGTCTTCCTGAATGGCGAAAGCTTCGGCCAGGGCCGCATGTCGCTCGAAGAGATCCTCGCGAAACTCGACACCGGCGCCGCGCAGCGCGAAGCCGCGAAGATCGCGCAGAAAGAGGTGTTCGACATGCTCATCGTCGGCGGTGGTCCCGCAGGCGCATCGGCTGCGATCTACGCGGCACGCAAGGGCATACGCACCGGCGTCGTCGCCGAGCGCTTCGGCGGTCAGGTGCTCGACACCATGGGCATCGAGAATTTCATCTCCGTCAAGGAAACCGAAGGGCCGAAAATGGCCACCGCGCTGGAACAGCACGTGAAGTCCTACGATGTAGACATCATGAACCTGCAGCGCGCCGAGGCGCTGATCCCCGGCGAGAACATCGAGATCCGGCTGGCCGGCGGCGCCAGTCTCAAGGCGAAGACCGTGGTGCTGGCGACCGGCGCGCGCTGGCGCGAGATGAACGTGCCCGGCGAAAAGGAATACCGCAACCGCGGCGTGGCCTACTGCCCGCACTGCGACGGCCCGCTGTTCAAGGGCAAGCGCGTGGCGGTGATCGGCGGCGGTAATTCCGGCGTGGAAGCGGCGATCGACCTAGCCGGCATCGTGTCGCATGTCACGCTGCTGGAATTCGACAGCCATCTGCGCGCCGACGCGATCCTGCAGCGCAAGCTCCTCAGCCTGCCGAACGTCAGCGTGGTTACCAGCGCGCAAACCACGGAAGTCACCGGCGACGGCAACAAGGTCAATGGCCTGCGCTACACCGACCGCAAGAGCGGCGCGGCACACCATGTCGAACTGGACGGCATCTTCGTGCAGATCGGCCTGCTGCCCAATACCGATTGGCTGAAAGGCACGGTCGCCCTGAGCAATCGCGGCGAAATCGAAGTCGATGCGCACGGCCGCACCTCGGTGCCGGGCGTGTTTGCCGCCGGCGACGCCACCACCACGCCCTACAAGCAGATCATCATCGCCATGGGCGAAGGATCGAAAGCGGCCCTGAGCGCCTTCGACCACCTGATCCGCAGCTCGGCGCCGCAGGAAGGCAAGGTGGCGATCGCTGCCTGACCGCTAACGCAGAGCAGCCTCGCGCCATGATCGTCTTCCTCGACTTCGACGGTGTCCTGCACCCGTTCCACCGGCCGGCCGGGGTGTTCACCCTGCTGGCCGAGTTCGAGCGCGTGATGCGCGACTACACGGATGTCGACATCGTCATCTCCAGCACCTGGCGCGAGGCGCATCCCTTGCCGCAACTGCGGACGCTCTTTTCGCCGGACATCGGCGATCGCATCATCGACGTCACGCCGATTGCCGGCAGCCGCCAACATCCCTATATCCGCGAGGCGGAAATCCGCATGTGGCTGCGCGAAGCCGGGCGCGCGGCCGAACAGTGGGTGGCGATCGACGATTCCGCATGGTTCTTCTCGCCGGATTGCCCCAATCTCATTCTGGTGGACAGCGAAGCCGGATTCAACGTGGCAACCGAACGCGAACTGCGCCGCCGCCTGTCCGCGTCATCATTCACCTGAATCATTCGTGCGCCGTGCGCGCTCCGTGGTAGCTCGTCTGAATCCAGACCGCCCATCCGCCCAGACCGAGCACGACCGCCGCGATCATCACGATGCCGCCGAGGAAAGGAATCGCCGCGGCGATGCTCAGCACGATCAGCGCCAGCAGGAGGAACAGCGCATAGCGCTTCAGGCTCGCCGGTTCCGGCTGCTTCGCGGCGGTGGCAACCTGCCGGCCGATCAGGAAGGCCGTCGCCAGATAGCCCAGCATCAGGCTCAAGGGATAGAGCAGCAGCAGCGCAAAACCGATAGGCAGGCCGATCACCGTGACCATGAACAGGATCGCCACCGGGGGAATCGTGAACACCAAGGCGAGGCCGAGCAACAGGCTGCGCAGCGGATACTGGCGAATCGCGCGCTGCGGACCAAGCGCGGCAGCAGGAAACAGCACATACAGCAGCATGCCCGCCGCCAGCATGCTCAGCACGAAGAAAGGATGGAACCACGCCATCGCACGACGCGGGCCGTGCTCCTTGCTCCAATCCGGCGGTGTCGGTTCGTGCGTGAGCGTGCCCAGCACCTGAGCCGAAGGATCGCGGATCAGGTCGTTCGGGCTGGCGTAAAAAAGGCTGCCGCGAATGATCGCACCCGGCAGCAACTTGATCTGCTGTCCGTAGAGATGCGCGTCGCCGTCGATCTCGCCGGAAATGGCGATGTTGCCGGCGTAAATCCGGACGCCTTTTCGAATTTTCCCGGCCACCGTCACATCGCCTCCCGCCAGCCAGGCCGAGCCCGCCACCACCGCCGCTTCGCCCACGCGCACATCGCCGCCGGCCGCGACCAGTTCGCCGTCGGTATTGCCCTCGATATCGACATGCCCGCCGGCGGCGCGCAGGTCCTGCCGCACCGGCGCGCGAATCGTGACCGAGCCGCCGGCCACGGCCGCGTCGGCACCGACTTCGCGTTCCACGCTCACCCGTCCGCCGGCGGCGAACAGATCCGCCGCGATGGGCGTGGCGATCACGAGATCGCTGCCGCTGATGTAAGTGTTTCCCGCTTCGCTGGTTTGTAGTTGTGACGAGGCAGAATAGGCCGGTGATATCGACAAGCAGAGCGGCAAGCAGACAAGCAGCATGCCGATGCGCATCCTGCTGATGGGAGTGTGTAGGGAGAGCATCAGAATCCTCCTTTCCAGGTGGATGGCTCCATCATGCCGCTAACAGCCCGGGCCGGCTTGAGCCAGGTCACGCACCATGCACCACGCGGCGTTCCCGCATGTCTTGCATGCAAACATGCGCGATGCAAGCGGCGGCGATTTGTGCGCCGGAGCTGTCTGATCCTGTCCACAAAATCCCGGACAGAAAAAATGAAGCGCCACGCAACGCACATCGGGCGCGCATTTTCGGGCATCATAACGAGTGCCCTGCCTCATCGAAACAAGCTGTTACAGCGCGAGCAGGATGCTCTCCGTAGAATCGCTTCATGAAACTGTTTGCACTTCTTTTCGCGCTGGCGCCGCTCGTACCGGCCTATGCCCACAAAGTCATCGGCGTCGCCGATGGCGCCAATCTGACACTCCTCGTTGACGAGCAGCCTTTCAAGGTCCGGCTCGCCAACATCGACGCGCCCGACAAGGCCCAGCCCTTCGGCGCGCAGTCGCGGCAATCCCTCGCCGAGCTCTGCCTCGGCAAGGATGCCAGCTACCAGGAGCAGGCCATCGATCATCGCGGCCGCACGGTGGCGATCGTGACCTGCGAAGGCGTGGAAGCCAATCGCGCGCAGGTCGAGCGCGGCATGGTCTGGGTCTACCCCAAGACCAACCAGGACCTGACGCTGCCGGGGCTGGAGGCCATGGCACGGCAGCGCCGCGTCGGTTTGTGGGTGGACGCCGAGCCGGTCGCGCCATGGGTATTCCGCCATCCGAAAACCAGGAAGATCGCGAAAGTGCCGACGGAGAATACCGACGGCGGAATCTGCTTCACCGACCGGCACGGCGAATACCGCTTCGTCGACGGCATGAAGCGTTATGGATGCTAGGCCTGGTTTTGCTCTTCGACTGCGCGAAGGTACTCCGGCCGTTCGGCCAGGCGTTCGCGCGCACGGAAACTGGACAGAAAAGAAGATGCTGCAATGGCGGACTTGGCCTGTCGCGTCGGCGCCAGTGCGGCTTTCAGGATATCGCGCATGAGCAAGCGCGCTTCGGCAATGTCTTCCCGCAATGAACGACGGGGAAGAAGACCCGCTTCGACGGCCTTGGTGATGGCAGCCGTCAACATATCATCGGTAATGTTCATGTCTCGCTGCATATTGGTTTTATCGGGCCATGATGCCGCGTTGCGCAGGAGAATTGTTTCAAATTTACATCTTCTTACAGACCGGGCAGGGTTTCCTGCGCGGCCGCCTTGCCTAGCCTCGGCGCTGGCCGCGCGACCAGGCGCTCGGACGGATAGCGCACGAAGAAGCGTTCCGCCTCCTCGACCGGACAATGTAGCCACGCGTCGTAGCGCTCCGGGTCGAGTATCACCATCATGCGCTTTTCGTCGCCCGGCTTGTGGAATCGCTGCATCAGCGCATGCCCGTCCGCATTGATGGTCAGCATGGAGAATGACAGCAGCGGCAGACCGTTGCCGCCGTCCTGCTTGTACTCCCAGATACCGGCCACGCCGAGCGGCGCGCCGTCCGCATCGGCGATTTCATAGCGCACCACTTTTCCCGATTCATAGCTCGGTTCATAAAAGGAGCGCAGCGGAATCACGCAAAACTGGTGATGCTTGTACGCATGGCGAAAACTCGGCTTGCTCGCCACGGTTTCGGTGCGCGCGTTATAGGTCTGCCGCGCCAATTTGCTGTCGGCCCAGCCCGGTACCAGGCCGAACATGCCCAGCGCACACGCGCGGTCTCCCGGCACGGCATCCGCGCGCGGCAGACGGATCATCGGCGCCATGTAGCCGGGAAATGCCTCGGCCGGATAATCGGAATCGGGTGGCGCAACACCAAAGAACTGTTGCAACTGGTGATGCGTGGAGGGAAGATAGTTGGCGCACATGAATTCATTCTAGCGCGCGTTTGCGGACAGCGTGTACGCCTCCCTCAAGGAGATTGACGGCGGGCGTATACGCGCTGCTCGTGCACCATTCATGCGCACCATTTATTATGCTGGGAACCTACTCAATCGGAAAGGCACAGCATGAAAGCCATTCTCACCGGACATACACGCGGCCTCGGCGCCGCCATCGCAGAAAACCTGCTGGCGCGGAACATCGCCGTCCTCGGTCTGTCGCGGCACGGCAACGCGCAACTCGGTGCGCAATACCCTGCCCTGCTGGAACAGGTCGCGCTCGATTTGTCGGAGTCCGACGCATCGGCACGATGGCTGGCCGGCGACAGCCTGCGGCGTTTCCTCGCCGGCGAGCAAACGGTCCTGCTCATCAACAACGCCGGCATGCTGCAACCGATCGGGCCGATCCGGCTGCAGGACCCTGCCGCCATCGCGCGTGCCGTCAGTCTCAATGTCGCCGCACCGCTGATGCTGGCCGGCGCGTTTGCCGCCGCAAGCCCGGATGCCGGCGATCGGCGCATCATGCACATCTCCAGCGGCGCGGGACGCAACGCTTATCCCGGCTGGAGCATCTACTGCGCGACCAAGGCCGCACTCGATCATCACGCACGCGCGGTCGCGCTGGATCAGACGCCCGGTCTGCGTATCTGCAGCCTTGCGCCGGGCGTGATCGACACCGACATGCAGGCCGAAATCCGCAAGGTCACACTGGAGCAGTTTCCGTTGCGCGAACGATTCGAAGCCTTGAAGCGCGACGGCAATCTGGCCGACCCGAAGGAATGCGCAAGGCGTCTGGTGGATTATCTGGTGAGCGAGAGTTTCGGGCAGATGCCGGTCGCCGACCTGCGAGAGATCGGCGAATAAGGTCAGTCCGCTTGCACTTGGGCGGCCTGTGCCGTGGCCGCTGCAAGCCGGCTCCGGTTGCGGCCGTCTTCCTTCGCCCGGTACAAGGCTTCGTCCGCGTTCTTGAAGGTCAAGGCCAGGTCCGCTCCCTGCGTATGCTCGGCGATGCCGATCGAGATCGTGACCCTCAAGTCCAGATCGATTTCCGGAAAGCGCAGCTGCTCGATCGTCTGCCGCACTCTTTCGGCTGAAGCCAGCGCTCCCGCGGCGACCGTGTCGGTCAAGACCATGACGAACTCTTCGCCGCCGAAGCGGCCGAACACGTCGGTCAGGCGCAGCGCCCCGGAAGCCGTCGCCGCAACGCGCCGCAACACCGTATCGCCGGCCATGTGGCCATGGACGTCGTTGATCTTCTTGAAGAAATCGATGTCGACCATGCACACGCAGAACGCCGCGCCGTTGCGCGCGCAACGCTGTCTTTCTTCCTCCATCCTATCCATCACATAGCGCCGGTTGTAGACGCCGGTCAGCTCGTCGCGAATCGCCATTTCGCTGATGTGCCGCACGGCTGTTTCGAGGTCCGCGTTGCGCTTTTCCAGCTCCTGGTTATTGATGCGCAGCTTGCGGCGCAGATTGCCGATGTAGCCGGCAAGGAAACTGAACTCCACCAACGCCACGAAGAGCGCCAGCCATTGCACCACCTCGACCTTCAGCGTGATTTCGCCCGGACGGTACACCTGCAGCAAGGCGATCAGGACCGCATAACCGACCAGCATGAATGCGCCGAAGGCGGCGAAATCGCGCGTCTTGAAGCGGAACATGCCGAACACCAGCATCGACACGCCGAGCAGCAGGAAGGTGGCCCGGAAATCGTCCGCGTAGTACATCAGATAAAAGCCGGAAAACGTGGCGATTACCATCTGCGGCTTGGTCAGGCTCGGATCGGCAAAGCGCTTGTTCAGGCCGGAGCGGATCAGCGTATACACGCACAGGTGGATGAGCAGGACGAAGCTGACGTAGATGGCGAGGGTCTGCGTGGTGAAATAGTTCATCCACCAGCAGGCAAGGACAAACGTGAAATTCATCGCGTAGGCGCCCGTGGCGAACACAAAGCGCTTGATCCTGAGCCGCTGCTCCGGCTCATCAGGAAGAAAGGCAAAACGCTTCACTGTCATTTTTTCACCCGTTCAATATCGATACGATACCTGCCATCCTTTACCAAATGGTAACTGAAAGGTTACCAACTTTACTGGATCTTCGTGCTTGCAGGAAATATTGTTGCTGGCGTATCGTATGGAGGAGCAGGGAGGATGCAATGAGCTCCAGACAAAGGAGAGGTTTTGCGCCGGCGCGGCAATTCATGCTGTGCATGGCGCTCTGCGCGGCGGGCATGGCGCAGGCGGAAGAGTCGAAGATTTACCGGTCGTACGATCCATCGAGCAGGACGCCCACGTTCTCGGATCGGCCGATCAACAGAACATCGCGCATTTACGCCGTGTTCGACGGCAATCAGCTATGGCCGCGCTCGGGCGCCGGCCCGGTCTCCCTGCCGCAGCTTGCGGCCCGGCGCAGTGCGGTCGAACCTCTCGTCCAGCGTGTTGCCGGCATGCACGGCGTGCATGCCGCCTTGCTCAAGGCGATCATTGAAGTCGAGTCCGGCTTCGACGCCGGTGCGCGTTCGCCCAAGGGGGCGATCGGGCTGATGCAACTCATGCCGGCGACCGCGGCGCGCTACGGTCAGTTCAATTTGTATTCGCCGGAACAAAACGTCGACGTCGGCGCGCGCTATTTGCGCGACCTGCTCACGCTATTCAACGGGAACGTGCGCCTGGCCGTCGCTGCCTATAACGCCGGCGAAAATGCCGTGATCCGCCACGGCCGTCGCGTGCCGCCCTACCAGGAGACGATGCGCTATGTGCCGATGGTGCTGGAGCGGTATGACCGCTTCCGGCTGCATGCCGCCCCTTGAATTTGACGCGGCGAGGTGTAGGCTTGATGGGTATCCAAGGCACGCGTCGAGGGCGATCCCCGGGCGCGTGGAGCGAAGAAAAGGAGTCCAACGTGGATCAGCATCAAAAATGCGAGCGGCATGACCTCGACCGACCCGGCGACGCACGACATGCCGAAGCCCCCGATCCGAATCCGACGCTGCCCGCGGAGCGGCCCAGGATCCCCTTCTCCTGGATGGTCAGCTACGACGGCAGGAAAGCGCGGCGCAACATCGCCTACTTCGAACACGGCGCGCGCAATTGCCGGCACGCGTATCCGGTTCATGTGTTCATGAGCGCGCTGACCCCGGCGGTGGTCATCTCCTTCGTGCCGCTGAACGGCGTGCGGGAACCGCATGTGCGCGAGTGGTTCGCCAGCTACCATGAAATCCCGGTCGAGGAAGCGAAACGCCGGCTAGACGCCTATCCCGAATGGCCGTATGACGGACGCGACGCGGATATCGTGCGCGCGGAACAGCTGAACGATCCGCATTACCATCACCACGCGATGCTGGAGCGCGCGGGAAAAACAGGTGGCGATGCGCAGGTAGTGACGCTGGCGGCAGGGGAATCGCGAACGACGAACATCAAGGCCCGGGACTTGCGCATCAGGCTTGTCCCGTATAATTCCTCCTTGTCAACGGACAGTGCGCTGCTGCGAACGGCAAGCGCATGGAAACATGTCCGCGCCTTGATCGACTCCACGACTCTTCAATCCCATGCCCCCTTCCCGCGCCAATCCAAGCAGCACCGACCAGCCCGTCAAACTCGCGATCAACGGTTACGGCCGCATCGGTCGCTGTTTTCTGCGCGCGCTGTACGAGTCGCCGCTCAAGGAGCAATTCCGGGTGGTGGCGATCAACGAGCCGGCCGATCTGGCGACCATCGCCTATCTGTCGCGCTTCGATTCGACGCATGGCGTTTTTCCCGGCAAGGTGGAAGTCGGCGCCGATCAGTTGACGATCGATGGCCGCGCCATTCACGTCAGTCATGCGACCACGCCGGAGGCGGTGGACTGGGCAGGGCTGGGCGTCGATCTGCTGGTCGAGTGTTCCGGTCAGTACGCGCACCGTCACGAGCTGGTGCGCTTTCTCGAAGCGGGCTGTCCGCGCCTGTTGCTGTCGCATCCGGGCAATAGCGCGCAGGATGTGGACCGCACCATTGTGTACGGCGTCAACCAGGATGATCTCGTGGGCGACGAGCGCATCGTTTCCAATGCCTCCTGCACCACCAATGCGATCGTGCCGGTGCTCGCCATGCTGGACCGTGTATTCGGCGTCGAGCATGCGCTGATGACGACGCTGCATTCGGTGATGAACGATCAGCCGCTGATCGACAGTTATCATCACAGCGACCTGCGCCGCACGCGCTCGGCCATGCAGTCGATCATTCCGGTATCGACCGGACTGGCGAAAGGCGTGGAGCGGCTGATGCCGCAACTGGCGGGAAGGGTGCAGGCCAAGGCGATGCGCGTGCCGGTCATCAATGTATCGGCCATCGATCTGGTCGTCAGCTTTGCGCACGATGTCAGCATCGAGCAGATCAACGCGTTGTTTTCCAATGCCTCGTCGGAACACGCCGGCCTGTTCGCCTATTCCGACGATCCGCATGCGTCGGTCGACTTCAATCACAATCCGCATTCCGCCATCGTCGACGGCAGCCAGACGCGCACCATCGGGCCGCGCATCGCGAACATGCTGGTGTGGTTCGACAATGAATGGGGATTTGCGAACCGCTTGCTGGACGTGGCGCACGTCTGGCAGCAGCGGTTCGCGGCACGCGGCCTCAGGTAGTCAGGCAATCAGGTAGGCTGCTGGCCGAACATCGCCATCGCGCGCCGGCCCAGTTCGTCGGCCGGCACGTCTTCGATGTGCGTGGCGATCCACCATTTGTGGCCGAAGGGATCGACCACCATGCCGCCGCGGTCGCCGTAGAACTGGTCGGCCACCGGCCGTTCCAGCTTCGCGCCGGCCTTGACCGCGCGCTCGACCAGCGCGTCGACGTTTTCCACATAGAGATGAATCATCACCGGCGTGCCGCCGAGCGTGTCCGGACTCTTGCCGCCCATCTCCGGATATTCGTCGCTCAGCATGACCGGGGAATTGCCGACGCGGATCTCCGCGTGCCCCACCTTGTTGCCCGCCGGATCGGTCATGCGGAACACTTCATCCGCGCCGAAGGCTGTCTTGTAGAAATCCAGCGCCGCTGCCGCATTCTTGATGGTCAGATAGGGCGTCACGGTATGAAAGCCGTCGGGAATCGGTTTTACCTTTGCTGTCATTGCACAGTCTCCTTGTCTGCAAGCTACAAACCGCGCAACAGCATCTCCGTATTGACGACGCGTACGCTGTTGCGCACCAGTATTCCGTTTTCAACAAACCAGCGTTGCGCGACGAAGGGGCCGTAACCCGTCTCCTCGCGTATGGCGAACTGAAACACCGCGTCCCAATCCATGTCGCGCGGCATCACCCACAGCACCTGGTGTCCGTTGTAGGCGCGAATGCCGGCGTGTTGCAGATTCGCGCGCACACCCTCGGCGCGCTGTTCGCGGCCGGCAGCATACATGCCGTCAAGATCCGGCACCGGCAGCACGCCAGGCACGCGCCGCTGTTCGATGGCCGTGGCGCCGGTGCGGAACTTGGCCCAGTGGCCGACCAGGGCATTGGTGACAAATTGCAATTCGCTCTCGCTGAGCGGTTCATCCAGGTAAAAGCAAGGCAGGATCAATGGCATGGGCTCCGGAGAAATTCGGCATCGATACCGCAGGATAAACCCTCTGTGCCGATTTAAACAGAACCCGCCCGTCGCACGCTGATATCGGCCAAGCTCCCCATCGCATGGCAGTGTGCGCGCAGGCTCCTGACAGCCTGGTGGCAGGTGCCTTGCATGGTGCTTTCCATAAGGCGATGAACACTTTTCAGAAATGACAAAACCAAACAGACATGCGCTTGTCCAATTTTCAATTCAAGGTCAAGAAAAAGGATGTCGATGGTGGACAACGAGAATCCGCAACAGCAAGACCTGCAACATTCTTCCGGAGACAACAGACCTTCCCGCAGCCGCGCAGTCCTTCGCTACACCCTCAGGGTGGTGGCTGCATGCACAGTCGTGATGATCGCCGCGGCCATCGTCGCCGGCGGCTACATCGCGAAGACCGCCCCGCAGACGCCCGACATCGAAGGCATGCTCGACATGCAGAGCGCGATGCCCAGCACCTTGTTGTCGGCCAAGGGCACGCATCTCGCCACCTTCGGCCGCCCGCAGCAGGAACTGGTCCCGCTCGACCATGTATCTCCCTATGTGATCAAGGCGCTGATCGCCACCGAAGACCATCGCTTCTACGATCATCAGGGCATCGATGTCAGCCGCACCTTGTCGGCGGTGCTGCATACCGTGCTCGGCCAGGCGCAGGGCGGTTCGACCATCACGCAGCAGCTGGTGCGCAACATGTTTCCGGAGGAAATCGGTCGCGCACGCACCATCGATCGCAAATTGCGCGAGATCATTACCGCGATCAAGGTCGAGAAGCGGTACAGCAAGGACCAGATCCTGGAAACCTATCTGAATACCGTCCCCTTTCTCTACAACGTGACCGGCATCGAGATGGCGGCGCGTACCTATTACAGCAAGCCGGCGGCCGAACTGGATCTGCTCGAAAGCGCGATGCTGGTGGGCATGCTCAAGGGCACCAGTTATTACAATCCGATCATCAATCCGGAACGCGCACACACACGGCGCAACGTGGTGCTCAATCAAATGGTCAAGCACGGCATGCTGCCCGCGCAGCAATTCGATGCGCTGCGTGACGCACCGCTGCAGGCCAGGCTGAACCGCCCGCCCGAACCGATCGATGTCGCGCCGCATTTCACCGAGTATGTGCGCCGGCAATTGCTGGAATGGACGGAGCAGCATGGATACGATCTGAATACCGATGGACTCGTCATCTACAGCACGCTCGACGACGAGTTGCAGGACGCCGCCAGCGAGGCGGTCGAACGGCAATCGGAAGTATTGCAGGCGATTGCCGATGTCGAATGGGGGCGCAGCACCTCGCGCGTCGCATCGCACACGCCGAAGGCCTACAAGACGATGCGCAAGAAGGTCGAACCGTTCCAGCATTTCTGGAGCGAGCATGCCGCGCTTGTCGATGCCTTCGTCCGCGAGAGTCCCGAATACAGAAAAGCCGTCAGCAGCGGCCAGGCGCCGAAAACCGTGCTGGCGAAACTGAAGGACGACAGCGCATTCATGCGCCGCCTGCGCGAGAACAAGACGCGGCTGGAAGCCGGCTTCGTTGCGATGGATCCGGCCAGCGGCGAGGTCAAGGCCTGGGTCGGCAGCCGCGACTTCGAGCGCGACCAGTTCGACCATGTCGCGCAGGCCGAGCGCCAGCCCGGTTCCACCTTCAAGCCCATCGTGTATGGCGCCGCGCTGGAACAAGGCTTCCGCCCGGACCGCATCTATCCGGACGGCCAGGTGGAAATTCGCGCCAACGACGGCAGCATCTGGCGACCAACCGACATGTCCGGCTATTCCGGCCGCATGATGAGCATGCGCGAAGGGCTGATCTATTCCAAGAACACGATCACCGCGCAGGTGATGCAGGATGTCGGCCTGCCCACCGTCATCGGCATGGCGCGCGCGATGGGCGTCACGCAAAGCCGCCTTGACCCGGTCCCTTCGCTGTCACTCGGCACCAGTCCGGTGACCCTGCTGGAAATGGTGTCGACCTATGCCACCATCGCGCAGATCGGCGAATACCGCAAGCCGGTCGTCATCCGGAAAATCACCGACCGTGACGGCAAGGTGCTGGCCGAGTTCAACGCCGAGCCGCAGCGCGCCATGTCGGAAGACACCGCGATCGAGCTGATCGACATGCTGCGCGGCGTGGTGCGACAAGGCACCGGCACCGAAGTGCGCAGCCGCTTCAACATCGTGGCCGACATCGCCGGCAAGACGGGCACCACGCAAAACAACACCGACGGCTGGTTCATCCTGATGCATCCGAACCTCGTGGCCGGCGCGTGGATCGGCTTCAACGATCCGCGCGTGACGATGCGCAGCGACTACTGGGGCCAAGGCGGCCACAATGCCATCCTGCTGGTCGGCGATTTTTTCCGCGACACGCTCAAGACCAAATTGATCAACGTGAAGGCAAAATTCCCGCAACCCAAGCGGCCGCCGCCATTGATGGTCAAGGCGCCGGACAAGGACTGGATCGACCAGCTCAATGAGGAAGACATGATCCCGCCGGGTTACGGCGTGGTGACGCGGCGTAACAGCGACACCGCGGTCGTGGTCGGCCCCAACGGCGTGCAGACGGTGGAGCGCAGCGACGGCGGCAACCGTGGCAACAGCCGCGTCTTCTTGCCCGACGAACTGGACCGCTTCCTGAGCGGACTGGACCGCGACCCGGCGACCGGCAAGCGCACCGAACGCAGCAGCGGCGGATCGGTCAGCCGTGGCAGCGGCAATGCCGGCGGCGACACGATGTTTCCGGGACCGATCCAATAGTGGGCCGCCGGCAAACCTGCGCTACCAGGCCTTGAGGATTTCGCTGCGCTTGGCCTGATACTCCTGCTCGTCGATCAGATTCTGCTCGCGCAGACGCTTCAAACCTTTCAGCCGCGCCTCCTGCGCCAGGTAATAGCGCTCGCCGCGCTCGACCGCTTGCGGAGCAAGGGCAGGCGCACGGCTTTCCGGAGCGGCCGCCGCTGCCAGCGGGAAAATCAGCCAGTCCTTGCGACGGCGAACCGCATGGTCGGCCGCCACGGGTCGGCCTTTGCCAGCACCTTGCGCAGTCCTTGCGCGAGGCTGGTCGCGGCATTCTCGTCAAGCAAGGGCACGGCGTCGCTGCCCGGCCGGAGTCCGGCCAGGGCCTGACTCAACCAGTCGACCGGCAATGCCTGCACCGGCGTGCGCTGCGACGGCCTGGCTCCCTTCTTCTTGAACTCGGTCTACATGGCGGTGCCCGCGGTGCTGATCTCGACCATGATCGGCTCGCTCAACGGCTACGTCCTGTCGCACTGGCGCCTCCGGGGTTCCGAGATCGTGTTCACCGCATTGACGGTGGGCTGCTTCATCCCCTTCCAGGTCGTCATCCTGCCGATGGCGCGCATCGACGGCGCGGGCTTCTTCATGATCTATCGCAGGATCATCTTCCCGCTCTCGCTGCCGAGCTTCATGGTGTGCTTCATCTGGCAGTTTACGCAGATCTGGAACGACTTCCTGTCCGGCGTGGTGATCGGCGGCTCGGACGCGCAGCCGATCACGGTCGCATTGAACAACCTGGTCAACACCTCGACCGGGGTCAAGGAATACAACGTCAACATGTCGGCTGCGATCATCGCGGCGCTGCCCACGCTCCTGATCTACCTGGTCGCGGGCAAGTACTTCGTGCGCGGGCTGACCGCCGGCGCCGTCAAAGCTTAGAGGAGACAAGATGAATGGCCAACTTATCGATACGCAATGCGCGCAAGGTGTACCCGAACGGGAGCGAGGTCCTCAAGGGCATCAACATGGACATCGATCACGGACAGTTCCTGATCCTGGCCGGCGATCGCGTGGTCAACAATGTGCCGCCGAAGTCGCGCGACATCGCCATAGCCTTCCAGTCGTACGCGCTGTATCCGACCATGACGGTACGCGAGAACATCTCCTTCGGTCTGAACATTCGCAAGGTACTGGAGAAGGAGCAGGACATCATCGTCGAGCGCGTCGCCGAGACGCTGCAGATGAAGCATCTGCTCGACCGCATGCCGGTCGGGGCGACGCGCATTGCCCTCCCCCTTCAGCCATGGCAAGATAGCTGCATGCAGGCAATGCTGCGGCGGTTCAAATCCTGAACGAAGCGATGAGCGCTTCCACGCCCGTCCGATGCAGCGCCCATCCACTCCAGCAAGGTCGAATTTGGACACTCTCACCAGTATGAAGGTGTTTGCCGCCGTGGTCGACACCGGCAGCTTCGCGGCTGCGGCCGACCGCCTCGACATATCGCGCGCGATGGCGTCGAAATATGTCGCGCACCTCGAAGAACATCTCGGCACGCGCTTGCTCCAGCGCACCACGCGCAAGCTGACTCTGACCGAATCGGGCACCAGCTATTACGACCGCTGCGCGCAGATCCTGGCCGATATCAGCGAAGCGGAAGAAGGCGCGGTGCGCCACACCGAAGCGCCGCACGGCACCTTGCGTCTGACCATGCCGGTGTCCTTTGGCATCCTGCACATGGGGCCGATCGTGTCGGACTACATGAAGCAGTACCCGGACGTGAAGGTCGATCTGCTGCTGAACGATCGCCGCGTCGATCTGATCGAGGAAGGACTGGACCTGGCGGTGCGCATCGGCTTGATGCCGGAGTCAGGCCTGATCGCCAAGAAACTTGCCTCCGACCGCATCGCCATCTGCGGCGCACCCGAGTACCTGAAGCGCCACGGCATGCCCGGCACGCCGGCCGACCTGGCGCATCACAACTGCCTGATGTACAGCTATGCGGCGACCGGCGACGACTGGAAGATGAGCGGGCCGGGCGGCACGCACACGGTCAAGGTGGCAGGCAGCTTGCGTGCGACCAACGGCGACATGATCCGGCTGGCGGCCCTCGGCGGCGTCGGCCTGATTCGGCAACCGCTGTTTCTGGTGGGAGAAGATATTCGCGCGGGGCGACTGGTGGAAGTGCTCGGCGAGTACAGCTCGGGCGAGCTCGGCATCTACGCCGTGTACCCGAGCCGCAAGCACTTGTCGGCGAAGGTGCGCACCTTCGTCGACTTCGTGGCTGCGGCGCTGGCGCTCAAGAGCGAATGGTGATAGAACTCATTTCACCAGTTGGAGGGCTCGCGAAGGTGGTCTGGACGGATGCAGTGCAAGGCGCGGCGCGACGCGCAGGGTGGCCCCCTGCGCTAGCGTCGCAACGCCGCAATGCGCCGTCCAGACCACCTTCCCGGAGGGTTCGCACCAGAATCGGCGCTGCCAGCGTTGCGCTCCTTGCAAATAGACACCGCTATTTGACGCGTCGCGCGCCTTGCCAGCCCCGATTCTGGAGCGAACGCGGGCCTTCCAACTGGTGCAATGAGTTCTATAGCTGCTTGTGCGCGCCGTCGCACAGCGGCGAACTGGCGCTCTGCTTGCAGCCGCAAAAATACACGGTCTTGCTTTCCGCGGCCGTGTATTTCTGCGGCGTAAACGTGGTGCCTTGATGGCTGCCGTCGCAGAAGGGCTGCGCCTTGCTGCGACCGCAACTGCACCAGTAATAGTCCTTGCCTGCTTCCACATCCACCGCATGCGGCGTCTTGCTTGCAACGATTGCTTGACTGCTCATAGAAACCTTTCGTTAAACAAAATTGCTGTACCTGCGCGGACACGCCGTCCGCGCGCTGTCCGAAACCTTCGTTTCGAATTCCATTTTCAATAGCCGCCCGCGTCCTGCGCCGCCTTGATCGCCAGCCCGATCGTGCACAGCACCGGAATCGCTGCCAGTATCGTGGCGGTGAACCACGATCCCGCGCCGCCGCAACGTGCGCGCCAGCGATTGAACGCATGCACCAGCGGATCGGCAAGCAGGCCGGCAACCAGCAGGGCGACGTAAGCCAGCGACAAACCGGCATACAGATACGCATTCATCAGCAGCACGCCAAGCAGCAGCACCGCGACGCCGGCCGCCGCGTCGGAAAACGACGCACGCACGCGCCGGAAATTGAACGCGAGACCCGCCGCAAGGCAGGATGCGAGCGCGCCGCTCAACTGGCCGATGGCCTGGCTTGAATCGAGCAGCAACACCAGTCCGGCGCCGCCCGCCACAACCATCATCGACAGCGACGGCGTGGGCCGGTACTGTGCGGCGTCGCCCAGATAGGTCCACGCGGCGCAGACCAGCGCGGCGGTCAGTACCGCAGCGAGCGCCACTTTCGCCAGGCCCAGCCCTTCCAGTCCGAACCAGCCCACCGCAGCGGCAGCCAGCAGCGCCAAGGCAAAGCGCGCCATCATCCGTATTCCGGCATGCCTGCTGCGTTCAATGGCCACCGCGCTCAGTGTGCCGAGCAGCGCGATCGCCGGCACCCAGTCGAGCGACTGATGCGGCACAGCCGACCACTGCGCGTGCAGGATCGCGAAATAGGCGGCGATGAAACCCGCGCCCAAGGCGATCGCCGAGACGGCAGCGTGACGACGCAAGGCGAACAGCAGCGCGAGCGTCACGCCGAAGGGAAGCACGGCGCTTTGCAAGAGCAGCGGAATGACAAAGGACGGGTTGGGCATGGCGGAACTCCTTGCTGCAAGAATGGGCAGGCGCCGGCCTCGACGTGAAGCCGGCGCGCAGGCATTACTGCTTGATTGCTTCGATGTTGATGTGCAGATCGACTTCATCGGTGGCTGCGCCCGGCACGCCATAGTTCATGCCGAAGTCGGTGCGCTTGATGGTGCCGCTGGCGACGTAGCCGACGCGTGTCTCGCCCTTCATGCCCTTGCCCGAACCGATCTGCTTGAGCTTGAGGGTGACCGGCTTGGTCACGCCATGCAGGTTCAGGTTGCCGGCCAGCGTGCCTTCACCGGCTGCGTTCAGCGTCACGGCAGACGAGGTGAAGCTCATCGTCGGAAACTGCACCGCATTGAAGAAGTCGGGGCTCTTCAAATGCTTTTCCAGCGGCTCATGCTTGGTGTCGATGCTGTCGGTCTTGATTTCGACCTTGATCTTGCTCTTTTCGGGCGTATCGACGACCAGGTCGCCGGACATGTCATTGAAGCGGCCCATGAAACGGCTGATGCCGCCGAGATGGCCGATTTCGAAGTAGGCGACCGAGTGGACCGGATCGATCTTGTAGTTGCCGGCCGGTGCCGGGTTGGCTGCGAAAGCGGACGCCGACAGCGCAAGGCCGGCAACAGCGATGATGGAGGACAGGGAGCGAAGTGCGGAGTGAGACATGTTGCTGATTCCTTTAGTGACGCAAAGCTTGGTTGAAAAATTCCCGAAAACGGCGGAAGCTGGCTTCGAAGCTGCTGAGGTCTTCATGATCGAATCCGGCAAACGCCTCCTGCAAATAGGCGAAATGGTGATTGGCTACCCGCTCGAAGGTCACCCGGCCTTCGTCGGTGAGGTTCACGACGCTGGAGCGGCGGTCCTGCGGCGACGTGCTGCGCCGCGCCAGTCCCTTTTGCTCCAGCCTGTCCACGATCCCGGTCAGCGTGCCCTTGGTAATTCCCGCCTGCTGGCCGAGCGCCTTGCATGAAATGTCCGTGCCCTTCGCGAGCACCGACATCACCGAAAACTGACCCGGCGTCAGGCCGAGCTCACGCAAGTGGCGCGATGCGAAGACCTCGAACGCGTGATAGGTCAGGCTCAGCTCGCGTGCCGCGGACGGCATGCGTGCAGCGGTCTCTGGACGGCTCGACAGGGATGGGCAAATGGCTTTGATCGGATGGTTCATTGCTCTGGGCCGGGACGGTACGTGTTAGGACGAAGACATTCTATTGCTGCTAACCTGGTAGATAAACAGCCTGAATGGAACGACACTGTTTCTTGTTTGTTGATAATTAAGCGAGGTGACTTGCTGGGGGATGCTGCGGGCGAGGCAATCCTGCAATTCAGGCAATGTTATATTTGTTGTAATGCATGCTATGAACGTGGACAACGACTCGATCACATGAGGAGATTTGGATGCCGGATTTGGAAAACGATCAAGCTGCGGCTTTACCCGCTGCCCTTGCGAAACTCAAGGACTATCTTGCAGATGCTTTGGCGAAAAGGTATGACCCATCGAGCCGATATGTCTTTGTGCCTACGTCGGATCTGTCCGGGTCGGCTCCGCTGTACGGCCCGAACCTGGATTACGTGGTCTGGCAGTTGGCCCTGTATCTCGTCGGCGGGCCGGTAACTGGAAACGAATCGTCGCAGGACGCTGCACGCGCCGCTTTGAAACAGAAATTCCCGATCGTTTATTCGAACTACATAAAGAGCAGCATCAAGAATGTGAATGACTTTCTGCAGTTCGACACGACACAAAGCCTTTTGATTTACGGCTACACCGATTGGGCGGAGCGGATCAAGATCATGTTCCTGGATGAATACATCCAAAGACTGAAAGACAGAATGCAGCAAGAAGGTATTGCACCTGATTGAAACCTGACCCCGCAAAATTGAACGAAGGATTCAACATGAATATCGCCGCCGACATCGTTGTGGGTCTCGTCGCCCTGCTGCACCTGTATTTTCTTGTGCTGGAAATGGTCCTCTGGGACAAGCCCGCCGGGCTCAAGGCATTTGGCCAGACGCTGGAGCAAGCCAGGGCATCCAAGGTGCTGGCCGCCAACCAGGGGCTCTACAACGGCTTTTTGGCAGCCGGGCTGATTTGGGGGCTGTGGTCAGGTGCGGGCGGAGCAAGCATCAAGATTTTTTTCTTGTCTTGCGTGTTGGTCGCCGGCGTGTACGGCGCCGCCACCGCGAGCCGCAAGATTCTCTTTGTCCAGGCGCTTCCCGCTGCAATCGGCCTGGCCCTCGTCGCCTTTTCGATGCGCGCCGTCACATGAACACATCGCCCGACATGAGCCCCTATCTGGCATGCAGCGAATATATCGACGGCGACCACCCGCAGGTAAAAAGGAAGGCCGCCGATCTGGCGCAAGGCTGCGGCTCCGAGGAAGACATCGTCCGCAACTGCTTTGAATTCGTTCGCGATGCGATCAAGCATAGCGGGGATTTCCAGCTCGATCCGGTCACTTGCCGCGCATCCGAGGTGCTCGAGCATGGCACCGGCTATTGCTACGCCAAGAGCCATTTGCTGGCCGCGCTGCTGCGCGCGAACGGCGTTCCGACAGCCCTGTGCTACCAGCGACTGGCCGTCGGTACCGAAGGCCCGCCCTTCTGCCTGCACGGCTTGAACGCTGTTCATCTGAACAATCACGGCTGGTATCGCATCGATGCGCGAGGCAACAAGCCGGGCGTCGATGCGCAGTTCTGCCCGCCAATAGAGAGATTGGCTTTCCCTGTATTGAGCACGCAGGAGCGGGATCTGCCGGAGCTATGGACTGCGCCATTGCCGCAGGTCCTGGAAGTGTTGCGAAAGTACGCGTCGGTGAAGGAGGTGGCGGAAAATCTGCCGGACATCGCGCTGCTTCCCGTCAAGCTTGCAGCGGGAGCCCGCACCGCGTGAGCGCGCAAGCCGCACGCTTCGCCTGCCACCTTGTCCAAACAGGACTCAACTTCATGGACACAGACATGAACGCCTCCGCCCCCAACTGGTATGAGCGCCACCTGCTCCCCCGGCTCCTCGACTTTGCTTGCGGCCTCAGGCCGGTATGGCGTCAGCGCCATCAGCTGATTCCTCTGGCGAAGGGGCGCGTGCTGGAGATCGGTATCGGCACAGGATTGAATCTGGAACACTATGACCGCGCGCAAGTGCAGACCATTATCGGCCTCGACCCCGGCGTGGAGATGCATCCGCTGGCACGCAAGCGGGCACGCAGTGCGGGCATCCCCGTCGAGCTCGTCGGCTTGTCTGCCGAACGGATTCCCTTTGAAGCAGAGAGCTTTGATACCGTGCTGGTCACGTATTCCCTGTGCACCATTCCCGATCCGGTGGCGGCTCTGAAGGAAATGCGCCGCGTCCTCAAGCGTGGCGGCAAGCTTGTCTTTTGCGAACATGGACTGGCGCCCGAACCCTCGATCCAGGCATGGCAACATCGCCTCACGCCGCTATGGTCAAAGATCGCGGGCGGATGCCACCTGGACAGAGACATTCCGGCGCTGCTGCGCGAAGCCGGGTTTCAATCGCGTGACATGCAGACCGTGTACTTGCCGGGGCCGCGGCCCTTGACCTACAACTACTGGGGCACCGCAGAAGCGGTATGAGCCGAGCGTTGCACGCCTCGCGGCGGGGCATGTCGGACCGCTTGCCTGCATGCCGTGACGCAAGCGCAAGGAAATCCCGAAGCTTCTTCGCCTGAATCAAGTCCATGCGCGAACCCCGGCAGCGGGCGGCTGTCGTATCGATAGATCAATCGCTCAGGAGAGGCTCATCATGCAAATCGACATCGGTATTTCCGAACAGGACAGGCGTGCCATCGTCGATGGTCTATCGCGCTTGCTGGCCGATACCTACACGCTCTATCTGAAAACGCATAACTTTCACTGGAACGTTACCGGACCGATGTTCCAGACCCTGCATCTGATGTTTGAAACGCAGTACACCGAGCTAGCGCAGGCGGTGGACCTGATTGCCGAGCGGATTCGCGCACTCGGCAGCCCGGCGCCGGGCACCTACGGCGATTTTGCGCGCTTGAGCTCCGTCAACGAACCGGACGGTGTGCCGAAAGCACAGGAGATGATCCGGCAACTGGTGCAGGATCAGGAAACCGTGGTGCGTACCGCACGCGCAATGTTCAAGGCGGTCGACCAGGCCGGCGACGAGTCGACCGCGGACTTGCTGACGCAGCGCATGCAGGTGCATGAGAAGACCGCGTGGATGCTGCGTTCTCTGCTGGAGACCTAGCACACAGCGACCCCGCCTGACGGTCAGAACTTGTAGTTGATGCCGACCCGCAGCACCGGGTAGAGCTTGAGCTTGCCCACTTCATCGCGCAGCGCGGCGTTTTCCTTTGCCACGTCATTGGCAAACTGATTGCACATTGCCGCCGGCGCGGTGCAGCCGCTGTTGGTCAGCGTCGTCTTCGGCGAACCCTGGAACAGTACGCCGATATCGGTCGCGAACGACCAGCCCTTGTCCTTTTGTGACGGCCGGCCCCAGCCGATGCCGAGATAGGGCGCGACCTTGTTGAAATCGACTTTTCCGGTCACTTTTCCGAAGCTCGTTGCGTCATAGGTGTTACCCTGAATCGTGTAACGCCCGCTCGCATTCGAGCGTCCCTGCACGTCGATGCGGTTGCCGTTGTAGGCAAGTCCGGTGGTGATGCGGAAGCTGCTGTCCTTTTGCGGATACCAGTCGAGCAAGGCGTCATAGGTCTTGGCCTTCAGGTTCAAGTCGTAGTCCATGTCGCTGGTGCGGCCGCTGTAGGAATAGCCGAGATAGCCGAGGCCGACGCGCGCATTGACGTTGGGAGTCAGCGGGATGGTCGCATGGAAGCCGAAGCCGGTGGTACCGACTTCGCCGGCCACGCCGATATCGGCACGGGCATTGGCGGCGGCGAATGTTGCGGCGAGGACACCGAGAGCTGCGAGGGTTTTCTTCACTAATTGATTCCTGTCATGAGTGATAAATGGTCAAGCCAATTTTTCATCCATGCAAATTTGCCTGACGTACAGGGGCTTCTGACAGGCACCTTTCCGACCGGTTCCACGATTTTCCGAACGAATTGCCCGATACAGGAAGAAAGAATTTCCATGAAAAAAGAGCGCCACATTCACTTGTCCGATCTCCGCGCGCTCGTCAGTCTTGCTACCGAAGCGACACTCGGCGTCACCGACCTGGTAGAGGCAATGCACGGCTCGGTCGTGCGCATGCCCGGAGCGCAGCCGAAGGAGCGCACGAGCGGCCTATCCGGTCTCATCTATAACGCGGTGCGCGGCCTGGCACGTTTCGCCGGCGGCGGTATCGACACGGCGCTTGCGAAGCTGAATCCCTATTTCGGCGAACACGCGTCGACGCCGGAGCGTGAAGCAGTGCTCGCTGCATTGAACGGCGTGCTCGGGGATTACATGGCGCGAGGCAATAATCCGCTGGCCATTCCCATGCAGTTTCGCCAAGCCGGTCAGCCATTGCTGCTGGAACGGCAGTCCCTGCGCGCGACGTTTCCGAAAGCAGGCCGCAAGCTGATGGTGCTCGCGCATGGCCTGTGCATGAACGATCTGCAATGGCTGCGCAAGGGCCACGACCACGGCGCGGCGCTGGCGCGCGATCTGGGCTACACGCCGCTTTATTTGCATTACAACAGCGGCCTGCACATCTCGGCCAACGGCCATGCGCTGGCCGCGCTCTTGCAGAACCTGGTAAAGGAATGGCCGCACCCAATCGAGGAGCTCACCCTCGTTTGCCACAGCATGGGCGGACTGGTGGCGCGCAGCGCCTGCTACTACGCGGCGCAGGAGCGGACTGCCTGGCTGCCGTTGCTGCGCAAGCTGGTGTTCCTCGGCACGCCGCATCACGGCGCACCGCTGGAGCGTGCCGGCAACTGGGTCGACATCCTGCTCGAAGCCTCGCCTTATGCAGCACCGTTCGCGCGCCTCGGAAAAATTCGCAGTGCCGGAATCACCGACCTGCGACACGGCAACGTGCTCGATGAAGATTGGGAAGGACGCGACCGTTTCGTCCGTGCTCCCGACTCGCGCCGGCCGCTGCCCTTGCCGGACGGCGTGCTCTGCTATGCGCTGGCCGCGGTGCTCAGCAAGAAAAGCAGCGAATTCACGGAGCGCGTGCTGGGCGATGGACTGGTGCCGCTCGACAGCGCACTCGGGCGGCACGCCGATCCGGCGCGCTGCCTGGAATTCTCGCCAGACCGGCAATGGAGCGGCTTCGGCCTCGGCCACCTGGACTTGCTCAGCAGCGCGGAGGTGTATGCGCAGGTCCGTGCCTGGCTGGCTTAGCAGCAGGTTTTCAAGACCCTCTCAGAACGCCGCCATCACCTGGACGGCGCGTTCCACATCGCCGTTCGTCACATCCAGATGCGTGACCCAGCGGATGCGTTTCATCGTCTGGTTCTTCAGGCGTTGCGTGCTGGACGTGACCTTCACCTTGTTGTCGGCGAGGTGCTGCAGCAGCGCATCGGCAAGACCGGATTCGACATCGAAGAACACGATATTGGTTTGCGCGTCGTGGGCGACGGCCTTGCCCGCCAGCCTCGCATTGGATTGAACGACTCGCGACAAGCCATCCGCCAGCGCGCGCGCATTGACGTGATCATCCGCCAGCCGATGCACGTGATGTTGAAGGGCATGCATGCCTGCGGCCGCGATGAGACCGGACTGGCGCATGCCGCCACCCAGCATCTTGCGCAGGCGCCGCGCCTGCTGGATGAACTCCCTTGAACCCAGCAGCAGCGATCCGATCGGCGCGCCCAGTCCCTTGGAAAGGCAAACGGAAACCGAATCGTAGCCGCGGCAGATCTCGCGCGCCTGCTGCACCGGATCGCCGGCGTCTGCCTGCGCAAGCGCGACTGCCGCATTGAACAGGCGCGCCCCGTCGATATGCGTGCGCAGGCCGCGGCGCGCGGCAAGGGCCTGCACCTCGCGCATGTACGACAGCGGCAGCACCTTGCCGCCGGTGGTGTTTTCCAAAGTGACCAGACGCGTCCTTGCGAAATGCGGATCGTCCGGCTTGATCGCCGCCTCGATATCGGCCAGCGCGATGCTGCCATCGGCCTGGTGTTCCAGCGGCTGCGGCTGGATCGAGCCCAGCACCGCCATGCCGCCCGCTTCCCAGCGGTAGGTGTGCCATTGCTGCCCGACGATTGCTTCGTCGCCGCGCTGGCAGTGCGTCATCAGCGCGATCAGGTTCGATTGCGTGCCGCTCGGCGCCAGCAGGGCCGCCTCGAAACCGAGCATCCCGGCCGCCAGTTCCTGCAGTCGGTTGACGCTCGGATCCTCGCCGAATACATCGTCGCCCAATGGCGCATCCAGCATCGCCTGCTTCATCGCGGCGGTGGGTTGTGTCACGGTGTCGCTGCGAAAGTCGCTCATGTCTGTCCCATCCACATTTCGAGGCCACCATTATCGGATTTTTTCATACGGCTGGCTGAGGACGCGAACCCTGGTCGGCATAGCCCCAAAAAAGAAGAGTGAATTTTGACCTGTGTTATCATTTCTGCAACGATGCGCTTGTCGCACGGCGACGAACCTTTTCACAGGCCGCTAACCATGATGAACCTCGCACTCCAATCTGAGGCTGTTCAAACCGGCACCCGCCGTTTCGTGCTTGAGATGCTCGGCTTCTCGGCCGCGGAAAAGACCATGCTGGCATCCACCTTCCGGCTGACCGGGCGCCGCAGCTACTGTTATGCGGAACCGGCCGCGCCGAATGAACGCGCCGACATTTACCTCGTCAATGCAGACAATCCCGATGCCATCAGGCTGATGCAGCAGCGTTCGCCCAGCATGGTCGCGCCGGCGGTTTTGATCGGGCGCGTTGCTTCCGAAGGCGCATGGCCGGTAGTGGAAAAGCCGATTCACTGGATGCGCCTGTTCGAGCAGCTCGACCGCCAGATGCAGGAAGCCTTGCAGCGGCGCGCGCAGCGCGACGAGGAGGGGCAGTGGGATGGCCGTACCTTCCGCCGTGCGACCGACAAGATCGTGGTGCCGCCTCCGGTTTTTCTCGAAACCAATCCGATGGAATCGGTACTGGTGGTCGACGACAGCGCGACCGTGCGCGCCTTCATGCGGACCCGGCTCGCGCCCTTTCGCTTCGACGTCGACTATGCGGAGAACGGCGAGATGGCCATCGACATGGCGCAGGCCAAGCGCTATACCTGCATCTTCCTCGATATCCTGATGCCCGGCATGGACGGCTACCAGGTGTGCAAGCGCATCAAGGCCAGCCCGGCGACGAAAGAAGCGGCGGTGGTGATGCTGAGCAGCAAGTCATCGGCGTTCGACAAGTTTCGTGGTACCTGGGCCGGATGCGATGCCTATCTCGGCAAGCCGGTGGGAGAGGACGAACTGCTGGCGACCATCGCGCGCTTTTTGCCGAGCGCGCGCCGCGTCGCGCAATCGATCCTGACAAGAACATCCTGATTCGGAAAGCGGAACTTCCCGCCCCGCTTTCCGATCTGCTTCAGTCCGCCAGATTGGCGAACAAAGGCGTGCTCAGATAACGCTCGCCGAAGGACGGAATGATCGTCACGATCAGCTTGCCCTTGTTTTCCGGGCGGCGCGCCACCTGCACCGCGGCCCACAGCGCCGCGCCCGATGAAATGCCGACCAGCAGGCCTTCCTCGCGCGCCGCGCGGCGTGCGAAATCGAACGCATCGTCGTTCTTCACGCGCACCACTTCATCGTAAATCTTCGTGTTCAACACGTCCGGCACAAAGCCCGCGCCCAGGCCCTGGATCGGGTGCGGGCCCTTGGCTCCGCCCGACAGCACCGGCGAGGCGTCCGGTTCCACCGCGATGCACTGGAAGGACGGCTTGCGCGCCTTGATCACTTCGCCCACACCGGTGATGGTGCCGCCGGTGCCGACGCCGGAAATCACGATATCGACCTTGCCGTCGGTGTCGCGCCAGATTTCCTCGGCCGTGGTCTTGCGATGGATCTCCGGGTTGGCCGGATTCTTGAACTGCTGCGGCATCACGTAGCGCGGATCGGACGCAACCAGTTCCTCGGCCTTCTTGATCGCGCCGTTCATGCCTTCCGGCCCCGGCGTGAGAATCAGCTCCGCCCCGTAGGCGCGCAACAGCATGCGGCGTTCCTTGCTCATGGTCTCGGGCATGGTGAGCACGCATTTGTAGCCGCGCGCCGCGCACACCATCGCCAGCGCGATGCCGGTGTTGCCGCTGGTCGGCTCGACGAAGATGGTGTCCGGCTTGATCTGGCCGGCCGCCTCGGCGGCGTCGATCATCGCCAGGCCGATGCGGTCCTTCACGCTGTGGGCGGGATTGTAGAACTCCAGCTTCGCGACCACGTCGGCCACGCAGTCCTTGGTCAATTTGCGGATACGGACGAGCGGCGTGTTGCCGATGAGTTGTGTCACGTCATTTGCGATGTTCATGGGGCTCCTTTTCTTCTTGCCTGTTCGGGATGAATGCAGTGCATAGCATACACCGTATGAGCGCCTATTTTGCCTCGGTGATAGTAGGGGCAACGAGCAGGTCGGCGATGCGGCGTTCGCGTTCGAGCTGGATCGTGTGCGCGGCGGCGCCTTCTTCCACGCCCAGCGTTTGCAGCACGAAGGCAGAGAGTTGCAGCCCGGTTTCGAGCGTTTCCGGAATCACGAACGTCGCGCCCGCCTGCTTCAGCGCCTGCGCATGCTTTTCGTCGCGCGAACGCGCCAGCAGCGGCAGCCTCGGATACAGGCGGCGGATGGCCTTGACCGCATGCAATGCCGAGGCGGGATGGTCCATGGTCAACACGATCGCCGCCGCCGAATCCGCATGCACCTTGCGCAGCAGTTCGATGCGCGCCGCGTCGCCGAAAAATACCGGCACGCCGAGCGGATGCAGCTTCGCCACCAGACGCGGATTCGACTCCACCGCGACAAAGGGAATGCCTTGCGCCGACAGCAATTGCGCCACCAGCTGGCCGACGCGCCCGTATCCCGCGAGGATGACATGCCCGCCGGCAAGCTCCAGTCCGGCGCCCTCCAGGTGGGGCATATCGTCCGGGTGGCGTTTCTCCCACCAATCGCCGAATGCGCGTCCGGCCTTGGCCACGAAGGGCGTGGCGAACAGGCTCAAGCTGACCACCAGCAGGATGAATTTGCCGGTCGCCGGATTCAGCAGTTGCAAAGCGGTGGCAGTGCCGACCACGATAAAGGTGAACTCGCCGCCCTGTCCGAGCAGCGTCCCGCCTTCGACCGCGCGTCCCCAGCTGAATCCGCCAATGCGGAAAATCACGGCCAGCACCAGCGACTTGATGAGAAACAGGCCGACTACCGACAGCGGCAGCAGCAGCGGTGTCTTCAGCACTTCGCGCACGTCGATTTCCATGCCGACCGACATGAAGAACAAGCCCATCAGCAAGCCCTTGAAGGGTTCGACGGTCACTTCCACTTCATGCCTGAATTCGGTTTCCGCCAGCAACAGGCCGGCCAGGAATGCACCAAGGGCCATCGACAGCCCGGCGGCCGCGGTGAGTCCGGCGATGCCGAGCGAGCTCAGCAGGGTCAGCGCCATGAACACATCCGGCTGGCGTTGCTGGATGAAGGAATGGAACAGCGGGCGGATCACCCGGCGGCCGAGGAAATAGATCAGGACGATGGCGCCGACCGATTTCAGCATGGTGAAGCCCGCCAGGCCGAACACACCGGTGCTGCCGCCCTTGGCCAGGACATCGATCAGCATCAGCAGCGGGACCACGGCCAGATCCTGCAGCATCAGGATCGAGAATCCGGCCTGACCGAGCGGTGTGCCGAGCGTGCGCCGCTCGGTCATCAATTGCATCACCACCGCAGTGGACGAGAGCGACAGCACGCAGCCGAGGACGACCGCCGCGTCGACCGGATTGCCGAACGCATAGGCCAGGCCGCCGATGAGCGTGGCACTGAACACCACCTGCACGCTGCCCGCCCCGAATACCCAGCGGCGCAAGGCCCACAGCCGCTCGGCCGACAGCTCCAGGCCGATCATGAACATCAGGAAAAGGACGCCGAGGTCGGCCAGCACATTGATGCCTTCGCGCTGCGGGAAGGTGAAGTAGGCGAGCCAGGGCACCCCTTGCGCCAGCAGGCCGAGGCCGAAAGGACCGACCACGGTGCCGACCGCGAGAAAACCCAGCACCTGGTTGACGCGCCAGCGCTGCAGCAGCGGAATCAGAATGCCGGTGAGCACGAGAAACATGAGCGTCTCGCGCAAATAAGGTAAGGCTTGATGTGCTTCCACGAGAAAAGACCTGTTTTGATGCGTGCTGCGCAGGAAGGCACGATTGTCGTGGATTTTGGTGAAAAAAACGACACTTCCGGCAGAAAATTGCGGAGTGGCGTTATCTGGATCAAGCCGCGAAGGCGGCTATTTTCTGCGCTTCTTCCAGTTGTAATCCGGATGCGGTTCGGCGACGCCGGGAAAACCCACCGAGTCGGGGTGCTCGCTGCACATGGTGACGAAGCAGACCGGCTCGCCGGCACGTTGCCGCGAGCGCAGGGCTTCCATGAATTTCAGCGCCGCGCTCATGTCGTCCGACGGGAAACTCTGACTGTGCGGCATGGCCTGCTGGTTTTCAACTTGCGTCCAATACACCATGTACATGGCATTCTCCCGCTGCAATCGCGAACCGCGTTCGACCCTGGCCGTCGCAAGCCATTCCGCTCAGAACAGCAACCAGCCCTTCTGCCACGCATAGCGTCCCAGCATCACGCAGCACACCGTCACGATCATCGGCCGGATCAGCCTGGTGCCGCCGCGCACCATTGCATGCGAACCGGCCCATGATCCGATCACCTGCCCGCCGATCATGGTGGCGCCGACCGTCCACATGACCTTGCCGCCGGCAATGAACACCGCGAGCGAGGCGATGTTGCTGGCGAAGTTGAGCACTTTTGCCTGCGCGGTTGCGGTCACCAGGTTGTGTCCGCGCAATGCGACGCCGGCCATCGAGAAGAACGAGCCGGTGCCGGGGCCGAACATGCCGTCGTAAAAACCGATGCCCGGCACCACCACGCCCTGATAGGCGGCGCTGTTCATGCGCGGCTGGCCGTCGATGCTGCCTGCACCCGGCGCCAGCATGAAATACAGGCCGATGCTGAGCAGCACCACCGGGATGATGACATCGAGCGTCTTGGCGTTGACGAATTGCACCGCATACGCGCCGAAGCCGGCGCCGATCAGTGAAGCGGCAAACAGGATGCGCATGTCGGACCAGGTCACCAGTCCGCGGCGCAGCGCCATCAGCGAAGCGGTCAGCGAGCCGAAGCTGCCTTGCAGCTTGTTGGTGGCCAGCGTGTGCAGCGGCGGAACCTGCGCCAGCAGCAGCGCCGGAATCGTGATCAGACCGCCGCCGCCGGCGATCGCATCGATGAAGCCGGCGACCATGGCCGCGGCAAAGAGCATCGCCAGCACATCCGGCGACAAGACAACATCCATGTTGAATCCAGTAATGAAGAGAAAACGGCGCAAGCGCGCAATATTACTGCGTTTTTTCGCGCAGCCGGATCAGGCCCTCCTGCGCCAGCGTCGCCACCAGCGTGCCGTCGCGCTGGTACACATGGGCCAGGCACAATCCGCGTCCGCCGGAGGCATTCGGGCTTTCCATCGCGAACAGCAGCCATTCGTCCATGCGGAATGGGCGGTGGAACCAGATGGTGTGATCGAGGCTGGCGATCTGCAGGCGCGGGTCGCCCATGGTCACGTTATGCGGCTGCAAGGATGTCCACAACAACCCGTAGTCGGACACGTAGGCGAACAGCGTCTCATGCACCAGCACGTCGTCCGGCAGCGCGACCGGCGAGCGGGTCCACACCTGCTTGCTCGGCTTGCCCTTGTGGCCGCTGTAGATGTCGCCCTCATGGTCGGCGCGGAAATCGACCGGCACCGGGCGGAACGGCCGTTTCGCGTTGAGCGCGTGCTTTTTCCAGAATTCGATGCTCGACGCCAGCGACTCCGGCGCATGATGCGGCGGCGCGTCCTTCTGATGCGACAAGCCCTCTTCCACGGTCTGGAACGACGTCGACATCACGAAGATGCGGCGTCCTTCCTGGGAAGCGACCACGCGGCGCGTGCTGAACGAGCCGCCGTCGCGCACGCGCTCGACCTCGTAATCGATCGGCAGGCCGTGGTTGCCGGGCAGGATGAACATCGAGTGCAGCGAGTGCGGCCGCCGTCCCTCCACCGTCATGGAAGCGGCATACAGCGACTGCCCCAGCACCTGGCCGCCAAAGACGTTCGGGCTGCCCATGAAATGGCTCTGCCCGCGAAAGCAGTCGACGCCGGTCTGCTCAGGTTTCAGCAGGCCCAGGATCTCGTCGGTATTGAAAAGTGAATCGTCCAGCATGTTTGTTGACTGTCCCTAAAAACGTGAATGTCGTCCCTGCGATTACAGCGGGCCGAGCGTGGCGGCGAGACTGTCGCGCAGTTCGCGCTTCAATACCTTGCCGATCGCGCTGCGCGGCAGCACCGGCGCGATGCGCACCGCGGCCAGCCGCTGCGTCTTGCCGAGGCGCTCGTTGGCCCACTCGAGCAGTGCCTGTTCCGGCAGCGCCGCACCCTTCTTCGGCACCACGACCGCAACCGGCGTTTCGCCCCAGCGCGTGGAGGGGGCGCCCACCACGGCCGCTTCGGCCACGTCCGGATGCTGCATCAGCACGGCTTCCAGATCGCTCGGATACACATTGAAGCCGCCCGAAATGATCATGTCCTTCTTGCGGTCCATCAGGGTCAGGAAGCCGTCCTCGTCGAAGCGGCCGACGTCGCCGGTGCGGATGAAGCGCTTGCCGCTCGGGTCGTACCATTCGGCTTCCGCAGTCTTTTCGGGCTGCTCGTGATAGCCCGCCATCATCGCCGGCGAGTGACCGACGACTTCCCCCAGTTCGCCCGGCGCGACTTCCTTGCCGGCGTCGTCGATCAGGCGGATGTCATGTCCCGGTGCCGGCTTGCCGACGGTGTGCAGCTTGTGCGGGAACTCGTGCGCGGCCAGCATGCAGGTGCCGCCGCCTTCGGTCATGCCGTAATACTCGATCAGGCCGCCGGGCCAGCGCTGCAGGATGTCGGCCTTGAGCGCCGCCGAAAAAGGCGCGCTGGTGCAGAACTTCATCCGGAAGGGCGACAGGTCATGGGAGCCGAAATCCTCGCGCGCCATGATGCGCTGGTATTGTACCGGCACCAGCATGGCGTGCGTGACGCGATGCTGTTGCGCCAATGCGAGGAAGGCGCCGGCATCGAACTTGGCCATCATGACCGTGGTGCCGCCCAGTCCGACGGTCGGCAGGAAGCTCACCAGCGTGGTATTCGAATACAGCGGCGTCGACACCAGCGTGACGGCGGTCGCGTCGTAGCTGTTGATCCGCGCGCGCTGGATGTGCGTCCAGCGCATGGAGTGCGGCTGCACGATGCCCTTGGGCGCGCCGGTGGTGCCGGAGGAATAGATGATGTTGAACGGCCAGTCCGGCTGGATGTCGACCGGTTTGGGCTGGGCGCCGGGCGCGGCCAGCCAGTCGCGGAACGGGATGCCCGCCGCGCTGTCGTCCAATGCGACGATCGTCGCCGGCAGGCTGTCGCGCACCGGCTCCAGCGCCTGGGCGACGGCCTGGTCGACGAACAGCACGCGCGCGTCCGCATCCCTGGCCATGGAGGCCAGGCTTTGCGGCGAAGACGAAGGCGCCAGCGGGGCGACCGCGACGCCGGCGCGCAGGCTGCCGAGGAACACCGCGGCATAGGGAATCGATGTGCCGGCACAAATCGCGATGGCGTCGCGCGGCTGCACGCCGTCGCGTTGCAAGGCTGCCGCGATCCGGTCCATCAGGGTATCGAGCTGCGCGAAGCTCAGGCGCTGGCCGTCCTGGATGAAGGCATCGCGCGCCGGATTGGCGGTCGCGTGCAGGTGGACGAGGTGCGGAAGCGTGTTGAAGTTCTCTTCAAGTACGGCATCGATAGTCGATTGAGTGGTCATACTGAATTGTCGGAATTATCGGAAAAACGGCAGGATAGTCGGCTTAATAAGCGGCCTGATTTGGCATACCAATTCCCTCAATACTATTCCACTTTCGATTTTTTCGCGGAAAGGCACATCCGCCTGGTTTTGCAGCTTCGGCATCGGCGCGCTAGACTGTCCTTGTCAATCCTGCAAGGACATCGCGTCGTTATCCATTTCCTGCCAACGGGAGGCCGCATCATGAGCAACGAGGTTTATCTCCACCTGCAACACAGCGAGTCGGTCGTGGCCGGCATGGCGGCCACCATCTTTGCCGGGTATCTGCAGAGCCGGCAGATCAGCGAAAACAATGAAGAGGCCTACATCCGGAAATCGGTCGAGGTCGCCATCAAGCTCGCCGGCCAGGTGGACGAGGCGGTCAGGAGCGATGACGAATGGCTGAGGAAAGAAGGCCGGACGTCGTTCCCATGATCGAAACCCCGGCATCGATTCACCAGTTCTGGTTCGGCGACAGCGCGGATGACGCAGCCGTCGCGCAGCAACGCGCGGCGCTGTGGTGGCGCAAGGATCCGCGCACCGACGAGCAGATCCGTCAACGCTTCGAGGCGAGCGTGCGGGCGGCGGCTGGCAGGCAACTGGACGCGTGGTCGTCGAGCGCGGCCGGATGCCTGGCGCTCATCGTTCTCACCGATCAGTTCCCGCGCAATATGTATCGCGATACACCGCAGGCCTTTGCCTTCGATACGCTGGCGCAGGCCCGGTGCAGGCAGGGCTTGCAGGAAGGCTTGCACCAGGCGCTGCGCCCGATCGAGCGTGTGTTCTTCTATCTGCCGCTGGAGCATTCCGAATCCATGCAGGACCAGGAGCGATGCGTGGCATTGTTTCAGGAATTGGCGGCGGGAGATGCCGCTGCGTTTTCCGGTTTCCTGGACTTCGCGCTGCGGCATCGCGAGGTTATTGCCCGCTTCGGCCGATTCCCGCATCGCAACCGCATCCTCGGCCGCGCCTCCACGCTGGAGGAACTCGCCTTTCTGCAGCAGCCCGGCTCGTCGTTCTGATGTTCCGAGTGCCCAAAAAGAAAAGGCCCGCCGACTTGCGGTCAGCGGGCCAAAAGCTCGTTTGGAGAATTCATGTTACGGCTCCAATATAGGTCGCTTGCACGATACGAAATGTGACAGATGTCACAAATAGACACATTTAAATCAGAGTGACGTGCGACATGACTTTTGCGCAATGCTTGATCGACACCAAGCCGCAAGTCGCCGCCGGAGATTAAATAGAGCTTCGATCATTCTGGACAGCGAGGACCGATGTTGCGCTTGCTGAAATCATTTCTTGCCCGCTCGGCGATCTACTTTTTTCTGGCTTCGCCGCTTACGCATGCCGCCGCGCTGCCGGCCGGCAGCGGTCACTTTCTGTTCGCCGATGATGCCGTCAGTCCCGGCAGGCCGGTTTCAGTCTGGTACTACAAGCCGGCTTCGCTCGACAGCAGGGTGAAGGTCATGATCGTGATGCCCGGCGCCGACCGCAGGGGCGACCAGTATCGCGACCAATGGATAGGCCATGCGGAGAAGCACAAGCTTCTGGTGGTGGTGCCGGAGTTCGCGGACAAGTATTTTTCGATCGACGAATACCAGTTCGGCAACCTGACCGACCCGCGCCGGGAGCACTGGCTGTTCCGGACCATCGAGCATTTGTTCGACGATCTGCGGCGGCGCGACGGGCTGGCGGTCGGCAAGTATTATCTGTTCGGCCACTCGGCCGGCGCCCAGTTCGTGCATCGCTTCATGCTGTTCATGCCGACCTCGCGCGTCGATATCGCATTTGCTGCCAATGCCGGCGCCTACACCATGCCGGTTTATGCTTCATCGCCCGCATCGGCGTTCCCGATGCGCCTGGATCCGGCGCTGGTGAGCGAACAGCAGCGGGAGGCGGTGTTTGCGCGCCGCCTGGTGGTGATGCTCGGCGAAGAGGACATCGACCCCGAGAGCGAAGGATTGCCGCGCTCGCCGGAGGCCATGGAGCAAGGGAAAAACCGCTACGAACGTGGGCAGGCCTTCTTCCGGCTCGCGCAGCGCGAGGCCGCGGCGCGCCGGGTTCCGTTCCGCTGGAAGTTGCTCAGTGTTCCTCGGGTTGGACACAGCAATGCCGAGATGTCGGATGCAGCGGTACGCTATTTGTTTGAATGAAGGCCGATGCCGCTTGTCCGCAATCCCGGGCAAGCTCAATCCGGCATACTTTTGAGAACGGAACGCGCCATTTTCACATTGCTGCGGCCGCTGTTCTTGGCATCGTACATCGCGAGGTCGGCGCTTTTCATCAGGGATTTGGCGTCAAGGCCGTTGTTGGGGTAGAGCGCTGCGCCGATGCTGGCGGAGATGTCGAAGGTGTGACCGGCGATTTCGTAGGGTTCGGTCAGCCGCTCCAGAATCTTGTCGGCGACGGTTTGCACGGCATGGGTGCCTTCGGTGTCCGCCAGCAAGGCGACGAACTCGTCGCCGCCCAGGCGCGAGGCGGTGTCCGATTCGCGCACGCAACTTCGCAAGCGCAGCGCGACTTCTTTAAGCAGCAAGTCGCCGTAGGCATGGCCATAGTGGTCGTTGACCGGCTTGAAGCGGTCGAGGTCGATGAAGAGCAGCGCGACATGGCTCTTGTTACGCTTTGCCTTGACCAGCGCCTGCTCGATGCGCTCGTCCAGCAGCTTGCGGTTGGGCAGACCGGTCAGCGTATCGTACAGCGCCAGTTGCATTGCCTGCTCGGCCGCCTGCAGCGCGCGGGCGCGATCGTCCAGGAAAAGCCAGATCAGCAAGGTGATCAGCAGGCTGATGCTGATGCCTGCCTGCAAAATGATCATCGGCCGGTCCGATTCCATTTTCCCCTCGAAAATCGGCAAGGCGCTGGTGACGACCGTCCAGGTACGATTGCCCGCTTCGAGGCGGTTGATGCTCCTGAACTTGTGCTCCGGGGAAAGAGCATTGCTCGACTTGACGGAGTCGTGCATCCTGGCCTGTTCCACCAGATTGGTATTGTCGTAGATTTCGATATCGAGGTCATCGGGCTGTTCGCCGTTCAGGCTGCGCATCAAGTCGTCCATGCGAAACGGGGCATACACCCAGCCGAGCAGATTCGTGCGCCGCTGTTCGATTGTGTCCGTCCGCGCGCCGGGCCGAAAAACCGGCAAGTACATCAGAAAACCGAACTGCACATTGCCTCCCGCTTCCTGCACCAGGACAACCTTGCCCGACACGGCCGCTGCGCCGCTGTCGCGCGCCTGCATCATTGCCGCGTGGCGGATCGGGTCGGAAAACATGTCGTAACCGAAGGCGCGCAGATTCCTGCCGCTGAAAGGTTCAAGAAACACAATCGAGGTATAGATTTCCCGGTTTCCCTGCGGCCAGACGGTGTAATTCGGAAAGCCCTCCGAGCGCACCGACGCGATGTGCCGCTCCAGTTTGCCCGGCGGTATGGCTTCGGCAAAGCCGATTCCCTGTATCCCCGGAAAGTTGTCCGCGAGCTGCAGCGTATCGACGAAGACACGAAAGCTCCGGCGCGTGACCGGGTGCGTGGCATTGAACAGGCCGACTGTTGCCCGCAGCACTTGTTCATAGATGCTGACCCGTTGCCGAATCCGCTCATTCGACTCGCGCACCCGAAAATCGAAATTGGTATGCAATGTTTGCTCGGCAACATGGCTTGCTGTTGTCCAGAGGTTATAAGTGATGACAAGAGAAACAATCAGCGCAATGGCAGTAAGCAATTCGCGCGCGCGAAACAGGTCCGACACCTCTTGTTTTCGTTCTTCAATTTGTCTCATGCCGCATTCCGATGCGCGTTGATGGGAACTCTCTGTCCCGGCAGCAAGCCGGTTGCCTCCGGCAAGCCTGTTGGCGTCCCACCGAATTAAGACCAGCAAAACCGCCGGGGGTTTAAAGGAGAGGAAGAAAGGGCGCGGGCAGGCTGGACCTGGATCAATTATCCTGACACTTCTTTACAAGGATGAACGATGCCGACCACGCCTGTTGATGAAGTCGATCGCGCGCTCAGCGCAAAGAAGCCCTGCCTCTGGCTGAATCCCGCGCGGCAGCGGGCGGCCGACGCGCTGCGCGCCATGCCGATCGGGCTCGGCGCAATCGAGGCCGCCGAGGCGCGCTGGCATCGCTTTGCGCCGCTGCTGCTCAAACTTTTTCCGGAAACCGCGGCAAGCGCCGGCCTGGTCGAATCCAGTCTGACTCCGGTTCCGCATCTGCAGCGCGCCATGATGAACACGGCCACCGGCAAGTGGTTCGTCAAGGGCGATCATACGCTGCCGATAGCCGGATCGATCAAGGCGCGCGGCGGCATCCACGAAGTGCTGGAGTTCGCCGAACGCATCGCGCTCGAACACGGCCTGGTCGACATGGCGGGCGATTACGCCGTACTGGCGGCGCCGCCCGCGCACCAGGTCTTCGCGCGTTACACCGTGTCGGTCGGCTCCACCGGCAATCTCGGCCTGAGCATCGGTGTGATCGCCTCGGCGCTCGGCTTTCGGGCGCAGGTGCACATGTCGGCCGATGCCAAGCAGTGGAAGAAGGAACGCCTGCGGCAGCGCGGTGTCGAAGTGATCGAACATGCGGGCGACTACGGTGAAGCGGTCGAGGCAGGACGCCGTGCGGCGCAAGGTGATGCCTTCAGTTATTTCGTGGACGACGAGCGCTCGCTGTCGCTGTTTCTTGGCTATAGCGTGGCGGCGCTGCGCTTGCGCCAACAGTTGCATCAGGCCGGCATCGCCGTCGGGCGCGACACGCCCTTGTTCGTGTACCTGCCCTGCGGCGTGGGCGGCGCGCCTTCCGGTATCAGCTTCGGACTCAAGCATGTGTTCGGCGACGATGTGCATTGCTTCTTTGCCGAACCGACGGCCTCGCCCTGTGTGCTGGCGCAAATGAGTCATCCCGAACGCCCAGGCATCACCGTCTATGATCTCGGCCTCGACAATCGCACCGATGCGGATGGACTGGCAGTGGCGAAGGCATCGGAACTGGCGGTGCAGATGATGACGCCGCTCCTGTCCGGCATTTTCACGGTCGACGATGACAGCCTGTACCGCCAGCTTGCCCTGCTGCACGACAGCGAAGGCATGCGCATCGAACCGTCGGCCGCCGCCGGCATCGGCGGACCGCGGATGTTGCTGAACACCGAGGCCGGCCGGCATTACCTGCAGCAAAACAACCTGGAGCACCGGATGGCGCAGGCGGTGCATCTGTTGTGGACCACCGGCGGATTGTTTGTGCCCGAGGAAGAGTATCAGCGCTTCCTCGCACGCGGCAGGCAGCTTGCCGGCACGTGATCAGACGTCGATCATGCCGTGGCGGCGCGCGATGAACACGGCTTCGCTGCGATTGCGCGCGTCGAGTTTTTCCAGAATGCGGCGGATATGCCATTTGACGGTGTTGACCGACAGGAAGACGCTTTTCGCCACTTGCTCATTGCCCATGCCGACCGCGAGCAGACGCAGGATGGCCAGCTCGCGATCGCTCAGGTTCGCCTGCAGCAAGGCATGCGTGCTGCCCGCCGCACCGACGTCGCCGCGCAGGTCGCGCCAGTAGCGCAGGAGGTTCTCGGCGTCGGGCAGGCTTGCCAGCTCTTGCGCCGGGAGTTCGCGCAGCAGCGCGTCGATTCGTTTTCCCTCGTCGATGAAACTGCGCCGTGCGCCGATCTGCGTACCGAGCTGCAAGGCATGCACCAGCGTCGCCTGCGCTTGCCTGCGCGCACCCTGCGCATCGAGCGCCAGTGTCTGCAGCAGCGTCAGCTTGAGCTGGCGCCAGCGCCGGCCGCTGGCCGAGGCGCGTGCGATTTCCGGCGCCAGCCGCACCAGCGCATCCTCATGCCGGCCGGCCGCGATCGCACAACGCATGGCTTCGATGCCGCGCCCGAACAATTCTTCCACATAGCTGGCGCCCTGCTGCGCGGGCTGCTCCGCTTCGGCGCGCTCGGCAATGGCGGCGCGCGACAAGGCGCGTTCGCTGCGCCCGGTGAGCAGGTCGATGCGGATGCGCTCCCACTCGATGATGCGGCGCGCCGGGCCGAGCCGCCAGCTCGCGCTGCAATTGCGCTCGGCCAGTTGCAGCGTTTCGAGCGCCGCATCGACATCGCCCTGCGCCATCTTGATGCGCGTGCGCACCACGTGGCTGAGCAGCAGCATGTCGATCGACGGCTGGCGCGCGACCAGCGGAAAATAGCGCTGCAACAGTTCGTCCGCTTCGTCCAGCCGGTCCTTCTCGTACAGCACGCTGGCGATCAGTCCGACCGAGGCCACGCTCATGTGGGTCGGTTCGAACCAGGGATGGCGCAGCTTGATGGCCGCCACGCGGTCGACTTCGCGGAACTGCTGCAGAGCCTGATCCAGCTTGCCCTGGCTGGCTTCGATCAGGCCGGACATCGACAAGGCGTAACCAAGCCCGAGCGCGCTGCCGATCTCTTCGTTGCACAGGCGCGCCTCGTCGGAAAATTGGCGCGCGCGGGCAAACTCGCCCTGCAGCATCAAGCAATAGGAAACGACATTGGCCAGCGCGCCGGCCGCAAAGCCGCGTCGTGCTCCGGCCTTGTCCCAATGCCGCAGGCCCAGCGCCAGTGCCGATTGCACCTCGCCGCGCAAAGCCAGGAGCGCCGCTTCCAGGGCGACCACTTCCTGCTGCAAGGGCGAGTCCGCACCATCTGCCTGCACCGCCTGCCGCAGCGATTCCAGCCATTGCGTTGCCGCCTCCGGCTCGCCGGCGAAGCCATAGGCCCAGGCGACCGCGAGCGCCAGTTGCGGACCGGCCGCCGCCAGCGCCGCATCATCCAGCCGTTCGATCCAGCGCAGGATGGTGCTGAACTGCGCCTGCATCACGAGTTCGTAGGCACAGGCACTCATTTCGCGAATCGCGGCGGCGCTGTCGCCGGCCAGCAGCCACAGGTCGACCGCTTCGATCGCCATGCCATGGCGCGAAAACCAGCGCGCCGCGCCGCGATGGATCGCCACGATCTGCTCGGCCGCCAGCGCATGCGCCTGCTGGTTCTGCAGGAAGGCCGCAAACAAGGGGTGGTAGCGATACCAGGTGCCGCCGGTGTCGAGTGGCGCAGTGAACAGGCCGTGCCGCTCCAGGTAGCGCAGCATGCGCTGGCTGTCGGTGCGCCCGGTCGCGGCATCGCACACCGCCGCGCTCAGGCGCGGAAAGCAGCAGGTCTCCAGCAGGAAATTCCGGATGTCCTCGGCTTGCGCATGCAACACATCCTCGGCGAGGTAATCGGCGATGTTCGCCAGGCTGCCGGACAAGTCGCTGGCGTAGCGCTCGACGTCGTCGCGCGTGCGCGCCGCCAGGGCCGTCAGCTGCAATGCGGCCGGCCAGCCGTTGGTGACCGACTGCATCTTGTCGATCACCCAGTTGCCCAGCGGCTCGGCGATGCGGCTGCTGAAGAAGTGCTGGGTTTCGGCGGCGTCGAAGCTGAGCGTTGCGGCGGTCAGTTCGAGCAATTCGCCGCGCAGGCGGAAACGCTCCAGCCCGGGCGGCTTGTCGCGGCTGGAAATCACCAGCCGCACGCGGCGCGGCAGGCGCTCGGCCAGCAGGCGCACCATGCGCTGCGTCGGCCCGGCGTTCAGGTGTTCGAACTCATCGATAAACAGCGTGAGCTGCGGCGCGTCCGGGCCGATGCGGTCCAGCAGCGACATCCAGTCGGCAGACGCGGCATGCGCCGGCTCGTCCGCGCCGAGCGCGAGCGTCATCCATTCACGCAGGGTGCCCTGCAGGTAGCACAGCAGGCGGGCCGGGTCGTTGTCGGCGGCATCCAGCGTCAGCCAGCTCGCCTGCCCGCCGCTGCGCAGAATGCGCTCCATCCATTGCCCCATCAGCGTGGTCTTGCCATAGCCGGCCGGCGCCAGCAGCAGGACCAGATGCACATTCACCGCCTGCTCCAGCTGTGCCAGCAGGCGTGCGCGCGGCACCCCTGTCCCGCTCGGCGGAGGCGGATGGAACTTGGTCGGGTTCAGGTGCGTGGTGGGAGCCGGCTCGCTCATGGGTAACACGCGCGCAATGTTGGTGGTGACGCGAAGAGCATATCACCACCCTTCCTCTCAATGGGATGTGCGCATGCGGGAAATCACGGCTTCCGTTTCCTGTGTTTGCAGCTGCGCAAGGCTTTCGCGGACGACTGTCTTGCGCGCCTGCCTGATCATGTCGCTCGCCTTTTCCGCGATCATCATTGTAGGCGCGTTGGTATTGCCCCCGATCAAAAGCGGCATGATCGACGCATCGACCACGCGCAGGCCTTGCATGCCGTGCACGCGCAGTTCGGCATCCACTACCGACATCGGATCGTTGCCCATCTTGCAGGTGCCGACCGGGTGGTAGATGGTTTCCGCGCGGCGCCGGATGAAGTCGCGTATGTCGTCATCGCTTGCCAGGGGCGCATCCGGAATCAGCTCGACGCCGCGAAAGCGGTCGAAGGCGGGCGCGGTAAGAATCTTGCGCGCGAGCTTCACGCCTTTCACCATGTGTTCCATGTCCTCCGGGTCGGACAGGTAGTTGGCGACGATATCCGGCTTGGCCAGCGGGTCGCTGCCGGCAAGGCGAATCTCGCCGCGACTCTTCGGACGCAGATTGCAGACGTGCAGCGAATAGCCTTCGCCCAGCAGAAAGCGAAAATCGCGACCATGCTGCGACAGGCGCGCCGGCGTGAAATGGAACTGCAGGTCGGGGATCGCTTCCTGTGGCGAGCTTCTGGCAAAGGCGCAGCCCTCGGCACCGTTGGTGGTGTACATGCCGCGGCCCGCGACCAGGTAACGCAGCGCGTCCCACGCGCCGCGCAGACTGTTGCGCAAGGTGATGCCCCAGGACACCGCCTTGGTGCAGGTGTGCACGACGATCACGTCGAGATGGTCCTGCAGATTCTTGCCGACGCCCGGCAGATGCTTGCGCACCGTGATGCCGGCCGATGCCAGGTCCGCGGCATCGCCGATGCCCGACAGCATGAGCAGCTTCGGACTCTGGATCGCGCCGGCGCTCAGGATCACTTCGCGCCTGGCGTGCACCTGCTTGAGTTGCTCGTGCCGGCGGTATTCGACGCCGATGGCGGTGGCGCCGCGAAACAGCACGCGACAGGCGTGCGCCTCGGTGATCACGCTCAGGTTGGGACGGCTGCGGGCGGGGCGCAGATAGGCGCGCGCGGCGCTGCAGCGGCGGCCCCTGATTTGCGTCAGCTGGTACAGGCCGATGCCTTCCTGTTCCTTGCCGTTGAAATCCTCGTTGTAGGGAATGCCGGCCTGGATGCCGGCCTGGATGAAGGTGCGCGACAACACGTTCGGCGTGCGGACGTCCGCCACATTCAGCGGGCCGCCGACGCCGTGCAGTTCGGAAGCGCCGCGCTCCTGATGCTGCGCGCGCTTGAAGTAAGGCAGGACCTCCTTGAATGACCAGCCGGGATTGCCCAGCGCCGCCCACGCATCATAGTCGCTCGGATGCCCGCGCATGTAGATCATCGCGTTGCTGGAACTGCTGCCGCCCAGCGTGCGTCCCGACGGCCAGTACAGTGCGCGGCCGGCCAGCGCCGGTTCGTTGCGCGTGCGGTAATGCCAGTTCAGCACCTTGCTGCGCATCATCCAGAGTATGCCGAGCGGCATGTGAATCATGGGATGCGTATCGCGCGGACCGGCTTCCAGCAGGCATACGCTGACATCCGGGTCTTCGCTCAGGCGCGACGCCAGCACGCAGCCGGCCGAGCCTCCACCGACGATGACATAGTCGAACATGTTGTCTCCTCTTGTTGATGTAATGCGCATGCAGCGTCGATCCCATACTAGAAACAGCAGGCCCGATCGTCACCATCAAAAAGGATGGAATCGCAGGGCGATTTGCATGAAGCAACTACGCAGTCCACGGAAAGCACGGAACACACGGAAAGAACTTCAGCAATATTTTTCCGTGTTTTCCGTGCCTTCCGTGGACCATATGTGTTTTGCCTTGCTCAATTCAGCTCTTCATGCAATCGCCACCGGAATGCGCGCAGCGTTTCTTTGATATTTGTCAAACGCAAGGCGCCATGCGGGATTGCGGCCGGTCGAAGGTTCATTTGCTGGCTTATCAAGCCAAGCATTTGGCCTCGGTGGTCAGGGCATCGGGACGGTGCTTGCCACATTGTCGTTTTAATATCAGGCAACGACTCAACGACAACCCTTTCAATCATGCGCCAATACCTCATTCCCTTTTTCGTCAGTGCCGTGTTCTCCGTCTCGGCCCACGCCGGATTTTCCGAGGGCCTCGCCGCCTACAACAGGAGCGATTTCAATACCGCTGCGACCGAGTGGAAGTTGCTCGCCGAACAGGGCGATCCGCGCGCGCAGTATCACCTCGCCTGGATGTACGAGCGCGGCGAAGGCGTGAGCCAGGATTACGTGCAGGCGGTGAAGTGGTATCGCAAGTCGGCCGAGCAAGGATATCCGATCGCGCAGATCAACCTCGGCAACCTGTACACGCTGGGGCAAGGCGTGTCGCACAACCAGAAGCTGGCGGTGTACTGGTACCGCAAGGCGGCGGACCAGGGCTATACCAGCGCGCCGGTCAACCAGGGCATTCGTTACGACAACGGCGAAGGCACGGCGCAGGACGACGAGCAGGAATTGCCGCAGTATCGCCGCACGGCCGAGCCGGATTACGCGGTGCTGCAGTTCAACCTCGCCAACCTGCTCTACAACAAGGGCCAAGGCGTGCCGCAGGACTACAGCCAGGCGCTGCAGTGGTATGCGCGGGCCGCCGAGCAAGGCCATGCGCTGGCGCAGATCAATCTCGGCAACATGTATACCTACGGCCAGGGCGTGCCGCAGAACTACCGGCAGGCGCTCTACTGGTACCGCAAGGCGGCCGAGCAGGGCAATGCCTACGCGCAGAACAACATGGGCAACATGTACAAGGATGGCCGCGGCGTGAAGCAGGATTACGCGCAGGCGGTGCAGTGGTACCGCAAGGCCGCCGAGCAGGGCGACGCCGGCGCGCAGGTCAACCTCGGCCTGCTGTACGCCAGCGGCGAAGGCGTGAAGCAGGATTTCGATGAAGCGCTGCACTGGTATCTCAGGGCCGCCGAGCAGGGCGATGCCGGCGCGCAGTATCACCTCGGCCTGATGTACGGCAACGGCGAAGGCGTGCTGAAGGATGACGAGCGCGCGGTCGAGTGGTTCCGCAAGGCCGCCGAGCAGGGACACACGCTGGCGCAGCACACGCTGGGCAACATGTACATCAGCGGCCTGGGCGTCGAACAGGATGTCGAGAAGGCGATCTACTGGCATCGCAAGGCCGGCTACCAGGGCGATGCCTACGCGGAAAATCACATGGCCAACCTGCTGATTGCGCAGGGGCATGGCGTGCCCAAGGATTATGCGCAAGCCATCCAGTGGTATCGCAAGGCGGCCGAGCAAGGCTATCCGAGCGCGCAGGTCAATCTTGCCAACATGTATCGGCGCGGCGTCGGCGTGAAACAGGACCTGGCGCAGGCGGCCCACTGGTACCAGATGGCGGCCGAGCAAGGCGACACCAACGCGCAGTTCAACCTCGGCCTGATGTACCACGGCGGCGAAGGCGTGAAGCAGGATCCGGTGCAAGCCGCGAAATGGTACAAGAAGGCCGCCGAAGCCGGGCACGCCGGCGCGCAGTACAAGCTGGGCCTGATGTATACCCGCGGCCCGACGGCGGTCACCATGCTGGACCGCTGAATCACTGCGCAACGGCCGTGCCGGACGATCCCGCATTTTTTCGGAGAATTTTGATCGTCCGCAAGCAGGATGCAAGGGATTGTCGGCGACATGACTGCGCGAGGCGCTGTTTCGGCTAGAGTACGTGCTCGTTTAACGCTTCACGCACGGAGAACACTATGCCGAATATGTACGAGGTCGGCCTCGACCGCAATCCCGCCAACTACACCCCGGTATCGCCGCTGAGCTTCATCGAGCGCGCAGCCGACATTTACCCGGAACGGCTTGCCGTCATTCATGGCGGCATCCGCCGCACCTGGAGCCAGACCTATCGCCGTTGCCGGCAGCTGGCATCGGCGCTCGCGGCGCGCGGCATCGGCCTGGGCGATACCGTTGCCGCCATGCTGCCCAATATTCCTGCGATGGTGGAAGCGCATTTCGGCGTGCCGATGACCGGCGCCGTGCTCAATACGCTCAATACCCGTCTCGACGCGGAATCGATCGCCTTCATGCTCGACCATGGCGAAGCGAAGGCCGTGATCGTCGACCGCGAATTCGCCTCCGTGATGAAAGCCGCGCTCGCCTTGTCGAGCCGCAAGCCGCTGGTCATCGATGCCGACGATCCCGAATACACCGGCGCGGGCGAACGCATCGGCAGCATCGAGTATGAAGACTTCATCGCCGCCGGCGATCCGGCTTATGCGTGGCAACTGCCGGCCGATGAATGGCAGGCGATCTGCCTGAACTACACCTCGGGCACTACCGGCAATCCGAAGGGCGTGGTCTATCATCATCGCGGCGCCTTCCTCAACAGCATCTCCAACATCCTCGAATGGGATCTGCCCAAGCACGCGGTCTACCTCTGGACGCTGCCCATGTTCCACTGCAACGGCTGGTGCTTCCCCTGGACCATTGCCGCGCGTGCCGGCATCAATGTCTGCCTGCGCAAGGTCGACGCGCAAGCGATCTTCAGCGCCATCAAGGAACACAAGGTCTCGCATTACTGCGGCGCACCCATCGTGCACAGCCTGCTGATCAATGCGCCGGACGAAATGAAGGCCGGCATCCAGCACCGGGTCAACGCGATGGTTGCCGGCGCCGCGCCGCCTGCCGCCATGATCGAAGGCATGGAAAAGCTCGGCTTCGACATCACCCATGTGTACGGCCTGACCGAGGTGTATGGCCCGGCGGCTGTGTGCGTCAAGCATGAAGCCTGGGATGCGCTCGACATCGGCGAACGCGCGCGGCTGAATGCGCGGCAGGGCGTGCGCTATCACCTGCAGCAGGCGGTGACGGTGATGAATCCGGAAACCATGCAGCCGGTGCCGGCCGATGGCGAAACCATGGGGGAGATCATGTTCCGCGGCAATATCACCATGAAGGGTTACCTGAAGAATGAAAAAGCCACCGAGGAAGCCTTCGCCGGCGGCTGGTTCCATACCGGCGACCTGGCGGTGCTCAATCCCGACGGCTACGTGAAGATCAAGGACCGCAGCAAGGACATCATCATTTCCGGCGGCGAAAACATTTCCAGCATCGAAGTCGAGGATGTGCTGTACCGCCATCCGGCGATCGTTGCCGCCGCCGTGGTGGCCAAACCGGATCCGAAGTGGGGCGAAACGCCCTGCGCCTTCATCGAACTCAAGCCTGGCGCGCAAGTGTCGGCCGACGACATCATCGCGCACTGCAAGCAGCATCTGGCGGGATTCAAGGTGCCGCGCACCGTGATCTTCGCCGAGGTGCCGAAGACTTCCACCGGCAAGATCCAGAAGTTCGCCTTGCGCCAGCAAGTCAAGTCGGTCGACGCGCTCAAGTAAGCACACCCAAGACCATACGCGCCATCCGGATCCGGTTTCCGCTCCGGCGGAAACCGCCCTTTTCGTTGTTCAGTGCAGCATGAACTCATCCCTTCGGACGATTGCGGGACGGGTTTGTCATCCTATGATGCGATAACAAAAAATCAACGTGCTTGCTCGCGGGAGGACCGAGGGAGGCGGTAAGCGGTGCGGATTTTTTGTGGAACGAGATGCACAAAAAAGGATTCGGTCGGGCAGGACTTCGCGCCGCCGACGGACCGGACCATTCCTGGGAAGGAGGAGACAACCATGTCCTATGCCTGGCAACAACTTCAATGCGCGGTAAAGGCGCTCGCAGGTAGCAGCGAGCAGCGCGATCGCCTGGTCACCGCATACAACAAACTGGTCAAGCTCAAGCCGAAGGATTTGCCATCGGAAGTGGCGGCCGATTTCGACCGCCTGGTCGGAAACATTCCGCGCTATCCGGCGAAGAACATTCCGCGTGAAGTGAAGACCGAGGTGCTTTCGCTCAGCGACACGCAGGTGTCGCAGGCGATTGCCGTCATTTCCGCGATGCATGAGGCGGTCGCGGTCTACCAGCCGCGCCGCTTGCATCTCGCCAACGCGCGACGCGCGGTCAAGGATGATCAGCCGGTGCAATGCACGGAATATCCCGCCTACCGCGTCGCGGCGGGGTAAGCTTGGCGCTATCGGAAGGCCGGTCGGGCACGCTCGCGCGGCCCGACTATCCTTTTCCCGCAGGAACGATCTTGCGAAACATGCCGTTTCGTCTACGCCTTTGGCTTGGCCGGCCAAGGATTTGGCTTCGCACGTCAGCTGAAAGAGTCCGCCGCCCGCCTTGCGGCCGCTTACCATTTTCATCATGATCTTCCGTTTGCGATGGCATCTTCTCCTACTCGTCCTGCTGTTCAACCTGGCCGGCTGCGCCGGCGTGTTCCAGCGGACTGCGCAGCTTGCGCTCAATGCCGAGCGCGAGCGCGCCGGACTGGAGCGCAAGGAAATCGATCTGCCGCACGGCCTGCATTATGTCTATCTGGAAGGTGGCCAAGGCGAACCGTTGATGCTGCTGCACGGCTTCGGCGGCAACAAGGACAACTTCGTGCGCGTCGCGCGCGCGCTGACGCCGCATTACCGCGTCATCATTCCCGACCATATCGGCTTCGGCGAATCCTCGCATCCGCCGCAGGCCGATTACACGCCGGCCGCGCAAGTGGCGAACCTGCGCGAACTGGCACGGGCGCTGGGCGTGCCAAGGCTGCATCTCGGCGGCAATTCGATGGGCGGACAGATTGCGCTGGCCTATGCCGCGCTGCATCCGGACGAAGTCGCCAGCCTCTGGCTGATCGACGCGGCCGGCGTCTGGAGCGGCCCGAAAAGCGAGCTCGCTGAAACCATTCTGGGCGGCGGACGCAACCGGCTGATCGTGCGCAATGAAGACCAATTCGCCGACCTGTTCAGCTTCGCGATGAGCGATCCGCCCTTCGTACCGCGTCCCTTCCTCAACGTGCTGGCGCAGGAGCGCATCCGCAACGCCGACCTGGAAGAGCGCATCTTCCAGCAGATTGCAGGCACTTCCGTCGAGCAGCAGATCAAGGGACTCCGCATTCCCTCGCTGGTCGTGTGGGGCGCCGAGGACCGCGTGATTCATCCCGGCACCGCCGAAGTCCTGCACACCTTGCTGCCGCGTTCCGAAGTGATCCTCATGCCTGCAACGGGCCACATGCCGATGCTGGAAAAGCCGCAGCAAAGCGCGCAGGATTACCTGCGGTTCCGCGCGTCCCTGGCGGGTAATCAGTGATGAACTCTGAAGAAAGGGCCGATGCGATGGCATGGTTGCAACAACACCGCGAGAAGTCGCTGCTGGGCCAACTGCTGCTCAAGCATGGCCTGATCTCCGAAGAACAACTGGCGAGGGCGATCGAGCATCAGCGCAAGACCGGCCAGCGCCTCGGCGATATCGTCGCCGAGTGGAACCTGGTAACGCACCGGCATGTGCAGGACGTGCTGCGCAAGCAGCGCAACCTGCGCCTGGCGGCCGCCATTGCGGCGGTCCTGATGGGGCCGCTGCGGGCCTATGCGATGGACCCGGTGCCGCCGGTCCGGGTGACGGCAAGCGCCTCGGTGCACGACACGCACGCCGGCTTGCGCCCGATGACGGAAGACGACCTCGACCGCGTCTCGGCGCAAGGACTGACGGACCAGCTGATCGAGCATGCGACCAAACGCGGGACGCGCGACAACGGCATCCGGGTGCTGGGCGACATGGCGGTGATGCTCAATCCCCTGCTCGGCTTTCTGCAGGCCGACACCACGATCAAGGATGTCGTCTACGACCCGGCCAATGCCGGCGCGACGATCACCAAGGATGGTGCGATCATGCTGAGCCTGCCGAGCTCGATCGGTGAAATCAATTTCGAGAACATCCGCATCCGCGGCACATCGGGGGCGAGTTTCGGCAGCATCCATATCCGCGACATCGACCTCACCGGCACCACCATCGTACTGCGCCCTCTGCATCGCTGAACTAGAATTCCTCCCAATCCCCGGCGACGGCAGCGTGCGTTTTCGCCGAAGATTGCCTGATTCGTGGCACGCTTGGCGCAGCGCTTCGCGTCAGGACTTTGCGAGCGCCGGACGGGAGCGCCGGCGTCTGCATGCCGTCCAGCTTGAATACGCCGACGACCTCGGTCAGCTTGCCGGCCTGGCCCTGCAATGATTCCGATGCCGCGGCTGCCTCTTCCACCAGCGCCGCGTTCTGCTGCGTGACCTGATCCATCTGGGCGATCGCCTGGTTGATCTGTTCGATGCCCGCGGTCTGCTCCAGGCTGGCGGCGGTGATTTCGCCGATGATGTCGGTCACGCGCCTGACGCTGGCGACGATCTCGTTCATCGTGCTGCCCGCTTCGTCGACCAGTTTCGCGCCGGTGTCGACCTTTTCCACCGAATCGCTGATCAGGGTCTTGATCTCCTTGGCCGCGGCCGCCGAGCGCTGCGCCAGGTTGCGCACTTCGCTTGCCACCACCGCGAAGCCGCGACCCTGCTCGCCGGCGCGGGCTGCTTCCACGGCTGCATTCAGGGCCAGGATATTGGTCTGGAATGCAATGCCGTCGATGACGCCGATGATATCCACGATCTTCTTTGCCGAATCGTTGATCGCGCCCATCGTATCGACCACCTGCGATACGACGTTGCCGCCCTTCAGCGCGATTTCGGATGCCGACTCGGCCAGCATGTTGGCCTGGCGCGCATTGTCGGCGTTCTGCTTGACGGTGCCGGTCAGCTCTTCCATGGAGGACGCGGTTTCCTCCAGCGAACTGGCTTGCTGCTCGGTGCGCGAAGACAGGTCGAGGTTGCCGGATGCGATCTGTCCGGAGGCGGTCGCAATGGCATCGGTGCCTTGCCGTACCTCGGCGACGATGTTGACCAGACTGCCGTTCATGTCCTTCAGCGATTGCAGCAGCGCGCCGGTTTCATCCTTTGTGGTGACCTCGATGCGGCTCGTCAGATCGCCGCCTGCAACCGTCTGCGCTACCTTGACGGCAGTCGTGATCGGCCGCGTCACGCCGCGCGTCACATACCAGGCGATGAACGCGCCGCAGGCAATTGCAGTCAGGCTCAATAGCGCCATCAGCATGCGCGCGGTGTGGAAAGCCTCTTCGGCATTGCGTGCGGCCTGAGTGTTGAGCTTCTCTTCGAGCGCAACCAGATCATCCAGCGCGTCCAGCCATTTCCTTTGGACGGGACGAATATCTTGCATGAGCATCTTGACGGCGCCGACCGTGTCATTGTTCAGGCCGATCTCGGTGGTTTTGGCGATCAAGGGCAGAATGGCGCTTTCGATCTCCTTGATGCGCAGAAGCGACGCCTTCTCTTCTGCCGTCGTGCCCGGCGTATCGGCAAATATTTTCGCCAGCTTCTGTTCTGCCTCCATGTAGGCACGGCCCTGTTCCTTGATGCGTTCGACCTCGGGTTTCATTTCAGCCGGCGTCGTCAGCAATACCACATTGCGCACGGCAATCGCTCGATCGTGAACCGTCAGGCGCATCGCGGAGGCCAGTTTCAATTCCACATTGTTGACGTTGACGATTTCAGATAGACGGTCCTGGATCTGACCCATGCGCGTGATGCCGAGTACCGTGATCATGACCAGCAGGGTCAGGACCGACGCAAATGCCAGCGCGAGCCGCGTTCCAATTTTCAAATTTGCAAAACTCATGAGTTTCCTTTCAGGAGACCGGGACAATGACGTAGCGTGCCAGCGGCGCGGTGGCGCAGACGGCGAATGATTTCGGCGGAGTGCGGGCCGAATTATGTGCAAGGTGCCGCAGGGAATGGGCGGCGGGAGGTGTGGCGTCGGGCTTCGACGGTTTTCGGGAACGGGATAGAGGTTCCAGTCTGTGGGGCAGACGTCAAACCGTCGTCAACGACGCGCGGCAAAACAAGAATACCTGGACATTCTGCATGGCAACATCGTTGTTGTAAATCGGGCAGATCAAAATAATTTCTCAAATGAACGAATTCACCTGATGCGCGCTTTCGTCATCATCGGCTTGAGCGCGTTCAAGGTTTCCTCGGCCGCCAGCAGATTCTGTGCAACCTCGTTCAAGCGGCGACGGTTCGAGCGGGCGAAATCGCGCAGCACTTCGAATGCGGTGTTGCGATCGGTCTGAAACTTCGCCATCAGCAGACCGACCGCCATGCTGGTTTCGCGCCCGGCTGCCAGTGCGGCGGTGAGGTTGAATTCGGTGCGCCGCAACTGGCGAATCTCTTCGGCACTGGCGAGCGCGGCTTCGATGGCGGGGATCATCTGCTCACGGGTGAACGGTTTGACCAGATAGCCGAGCGCACCGTATTCGGTCGCTTCCCGTACCAGCGCCAGATCGTCGCGGCAGGACAGGAACATGAACGGCACCGTCGTCTCGGCCTGCAGGCGCTTTGCCAGCTCAAGCCCGCTCATGCCGGGCAGAACAACATCCAGCAGCGCAAGATCCGGTTCCTGCAAGGCGATTCTCTCCAGCGCTTCCTCGCCGGAGGCGGCGCGTTCCGTGATATATCCGTCATGCTGGATCAAGTGGCTCAGCAGATCGAGCGTGACGACATCGTCGTCGACCAGGAGGATGCGCCGCCTGGCGGGTTTTGCGGTGATGAGTGATTTGTCCAAGAAAATGTCCTGCGTGAGAAATGCAGCCGCCCGCCCGGGCCGATGTCGGCCAGGGTCATGTATTACGCGGGCAAGGCAGGAGTAAGGCATCTTCGCGGTCGGCGCCGCGAAAAACTTTGACTTGAATCAAAACCGCATGGTTCAACTCGCCACGCGATTGCGTCCGTTGTTTTTGGCGCGGTAGAGCGCCGCGTCGGCATTGCACAGCAAGGCGTCGGCATCCTCGTCGCCCTTCAGCTGCGCCACGCCGGCCGAGAAGGTCGTGGTGAAGTCTTCCAGTTCCGAGTGGTGACGGATATGCGAAAACGATGCGCGAATCTGGTCCACCACCACCGCTGCGGTGGAAGCCGGGGTGGCGGGCATGATCAGCGCAAACTCTTCGCCGCCGTAGCGGCCGATGATGTCGCCGCGCCGCAGGCGTTGCTGCAACAGGCGGGACACCGCGCGGATCACCTGGTCGCCGACCGGATGGCCGTAGGTGTCGTTGACGCGCTTGAAATGATCCAGGTCGAGCATGGCCAGCGTCAGCGGTGCGCCGCTGCGCCGTGCGCGTGCCACTTCGCGCATCAGGTGTTCCTTCAGCGCGGAGTGGTTGAGCAGGCCGGTCAGGCTGTCGCGCATGATCAGGCCGCGCAGCTCGCGATAGCGCTGCGCGCGGCTCGACAGCGCGGACACCAGATGGACCGGCTTGATCGGCTTGGTCAGGAAATCGTCCGCGCCGGATTCAATCGCATGGAGCTGCTTGTCGACGTCCGCTTCGCTCGACAGGAACACGATCGGCACGTCGAGATACATGTTGTCCTGGCGGATCAGCTTTGCCAGTTCGACGCCGCTGCAGGTCGACATGTACAAATCCATCAGGATCAGTTCGGGCCGGTATTCGCCGAGCGCATGCAGGGTTTCGTCCGCTCTTTCCAGTACCCGCGTTTCCATGCCCGCGCCGCGCAGGACGGTCGCATGGTAGTTGGCCGTTTCCGGGTCCTCGTCGATCAGCAGTACCCGGTACGGCCGCGACTCGTCGCGTGCCAGCAGGCGGTCCAGACGGTCGATCAATGCCACGATGTCGAGCGGCTTGGCGAAATAACCATCGGCGCCGGCGCGCACCGTCGCCAGCCGCGCCGCGAAATTGCTGCGGGTGGAGATGAAGATCAAGGCGAAATGCCGTTCGCCGCGCCGGCGGATGCGCGCGGCCTCCGCTGCGCCGGCCAGGATCCCGGCAGGAAAGCCGAGGTCCATCACGACCGCGGCCGGCACGCGTTGCGCAATCGCCGCGTCCAGGCTGGGCAGCTCGCTGATGATGGTCACCGGATAGCCGAACACCTGCAGCTGGCCGGCGATATCGCGTGCGAGTTCGGCATTGTCATGCACCAGGTAGATCAGCCTGTCCTCGCTATCCTTGCTGTCCGGGTGCGGCGCGGCAGCTGCGTGCGGCAACAAGCGCACCGGTCTGTCGCCTTTCGGATTGGCGGCGGCCCAGCGCAGCAATTCCTTCAAACGCACGGCGACCGGCACAAAATCCTTGCCGCCCGGCGCGGTACCGGCGATGAAGCTGCCCAGCAGCAGCTCCAGTTCCGTCGCACGCAGGCCCAGTTCGGAAAAACCGAAGGTGCCCGCCGATCCGGCCAGGCTGTGCAGCTTCACCAGCAGTTGCTGCACATGGTTGTTGTCGCCCGGCTCCTCCAGGCAATGCTGCAGGCAGTCGCCGAGCTCGCGCAAGCGCTCCGGCAGCCGCGCGCTGTAGGTCTGTTCGATGGCGCGCAGCGCTTCGTTCAGTTCGGGGTCGTCCTTATTCGGCATCGGCCTGCTCCCACAGGCGCCGTATCTGCTGCGCCAGTTGCATAGGATCGAAGGGCTTGGCGACCACGCCGATGGCGCCAAGCGATTGGTACTGCGCGATTTCGCCGGCTTGCACCTTGGCCGTCATGAAGATGACCGGGGTGGCGGCCACCGGCGGCAGCGCGCGCAATCTTGCCAGCGTGGCCGGCCCGTCCATGTCCGGCATCATCACGTCCAGCAGGATCAGGTCCGGCGCCAGGCCGCCGGCCACCGCGTCCAGCGCTTCGCGGCCGGACGTGCATTCGGTCACCTTGAATCCGCCCAGGAGTTCGAGCGCGATCCCGGCCACGACACGGATGTCCGGGTCGTCCTCGACGTAAAGAATCTGGTTGAGCGATCCACGCGGCATTGATCGTCCTTTATTCTCCGCGCGACTGACGAATCAGTTCGTGCAGGATGGCAAGCAGTTGTTCATTGGGCGTGCGCGACTTTACCAGCGCGGCATGCACATTGTCGATGGTTGGCTGATCGACATCTTCGGCTGCGAACACCACGACCGGCGTCGCCGCGTTCAGCGGCGGCAGCGTGCCGAGCAATTCGGAGCCGTGGCCGTCGGGCAGTTGCAGGTCGAGCAGGATCGCCTTGAAGCACTCGGCCGCGAGATGGTCGCGCGCGTCGGCCAGCGTGCGCGCATGCCGGACCGCGACGTCGGGATGCAACAGGGCGGTCACCACCTTCACCAGGTCATGGTCGTCTTCCACATGCAGCACCGCCGGCGCATCGCTCCTGCAGTTGTGCATCACGCTCTGCAAGGCCGCGATCAGGCGCGCCTGGTCGATCGGCTTGGGAATCCAGTCGACAATGCCGATCGCGCCGCCGGTCAGCCTGCGGCGTCCCTCTTCCGCGCGCGCCGACACCACCACCACCGGCAGATGGCGCGTGCTTTCGTGCTGGCGCATCCAGCGCAGCAGCGCAACGCCGTCCTCGCCCGGCAAGGCCAGGTCCAGCGTCATCGCCTCGTAGCTTCCTTCCGCCAGCAGGCGCCGCGCCTGTGCCGCGTCATAGGCGATATCGCTGCGGAGGCCGGCTTGCGCCAGCATCATGCCGAGCAATTGCGCCACGTCCGGATCGTCTTCGCAAATGAGGATGCGGCCATGGCCGGCGCGCATGGCGGAGTGTTCGCCATCGCCGGCGATCAGCGGCAATTCCACAAAGAATTCGGTGCCTCCGCCCGGTACGCCGTCGAAATCGATGCGGCCGTGATGCCTTTCCACGATGGCGCGCGAAATGCTCAAGCCGAGGCCGGTGCCGCCCTTCTGGCGCGAATCCGAGGAATCGGCCTGCGCGAATTTCTGGAAGATGCGTTCGCGGAATTCCCCCACGATGCCCGGCCCCTGGTCGATCACCGACAGGCGCATGCAGTTGGGCAGGCGCGTCAGGCGCACCTGCACATGGCTGCCCTGCGGCGAAAACTTGGCGGCATTGGACAGCAGGTTGATCATCACCTGCACCATGCGGTCGGCGTCCACCGCCACCCGCACGTCCGCCGCCTGCACCTGCAGCTCGAAGCTGACCTGGTACTGCGCGGCGTAATCCTGCATCGCATCGAGTGCCTGCTCGATCAGCGGCAGGATGGGCTGCGGCACGATCTCGAAGCGCATATTGCCCGACTCGATCTTTTCGACGTCGAGGATGTCGTTGATCAGCCGCACCAGGCGTTCGCAATTGTTGTTCGCGATCTGCAGCAGGTGACGGGCGCGCTCCGGGATGTCGCCCGCCACGCCGCCGGTCAGGAGCCCCAGCGAGCCGCGGATCGAGGTCAGCGGCGTGCGCAATTCATGCGACACGGTGGAGATGAATTCATCCTTGATGTGTTCGGCGCGCTTGCGTTCGGTTAGGTCGTAGGCGATGCCGAGAAAGCCCGTGATGCGCTGGTGCTCGTCGCGCACCGCCGTCACCGACAGCATCACCGGCAGGTGGCTGCCGTCCTTGCGGATATAGGTCCACTCATGCTCGTCGGCGAGACCGCGCCGGGTGCGCGCCACCAGCGCTTCGAAGCCGGGCGCGACATGCCGTCCGGTCTCGATGCTCAGCAGATGCGCGCGGGCGACGATTTCCTCCGGATCGTGGAAGACATCCGGCGTGCTCTTGCCAATCAGTTCGTCCGGCTCGTAGCCGAGCATGCGCTGTGCGCCGATGTTGAACAGCCGGATCGTGCCATGCAGGTCGGTGGCGATGATCGAGAAATTAGCGCTGTTGAGGATGGCCTGCTGCAGCCCGGTGGTCTCGGCCAACTGCCGATTCAATGCTGACATGGCCTCTTCGGCTGCCTTGCGCTGGCTGATATCGGTGCCGACGCCGCACACGCCATACACCTCGCCCTTCTCGTTGATCAGCGGCGAACGCACCACCAGGAAGATCGGCCCGTCTCCGTTGACCTGTATTTCGTCTTCCAGCCGCGTGCCGGGGCCGCCTTGCAGCACTGCCTGATCCTTCTCGCGGTTGTAGCGCGCCAGCTCGGGAGGATAGACGTCTTCCACGGACTTGCCCACCAGCTGGCCGGGCGCGAAGCCGAACACCTTCTTGTATTCCTTGTTGGCGAACAGGAAGCGGCCATGCATGTCGCGCCCGTACACGAAGGACGAGGTGCTGCTCATCACCGTCTGCAGCAGCGCGCTGCTTTCGCGCAGCTTTCGCTCGTTGTCGCGGCGCACGGTGATGTCGCGGATGATGCCGGCAAAGCCGCGCCGGCCGCCCAGCCACATTTCATTGACCGTCAGTTCCATCGCGAACAGCGAGCCGTCCTTGCGGCGACCGGTCACTTCGCGGTCCTGGCCGATGATGCGGGTCCTGCCGGTGTCGCGGAAATTCCGCAGGTAGCCGTCGTGCGCGTGATGATAATCGGTCGGCATCAGCACCTTGATGTTCTGCCCGATCACTTCCTCCGGCTGGTAGCCGAAGATGCGCACGGCGGCCGGATTGATCGACACGATCTTGCCGAACTGGTCGAGCGTGATGATGCCGTCGGCCACGCTGTCGACCACCGCATGCAGGCGCGATTCACTCTCTTCCGCAACCGTCAGCGCGCGCAGCAGGGCACGGTTGTTCATTTCCGATTCGGCCCACTGCGCCAGGTCGCGCAAGGCGTCGACATCGCCCGCATTCAGCCGGCGCGGAGCACGGTCGAACAGGCCGAGCGTGCCAATCCGCTTGCCGGCCCGGTCCTGCAGCGCCCATCCGGCATAGAACCGGACCTGGGTCGGACCCGTTACCAGCGGGTTGGTCGCGAAGCGCGGATCGGCGACGGCATCGTCGATCACGCCGGGCCCGCCGTCCGAAGAAGCGCTCTCGCAAAACGGCAGGCAGTAGGGCAAGTCGTCGGCCGCCAATCCCTGGCACGACTGGAACCGTCGCTGGCCGGCTTCGTCCAGCAGCACGAAGGCGATCGGCGCGTTGAATGCGCGCTGCGTGAGGCGCGTGATGCGGTTGAACCGTTCTTCGATCTCGGCGATCTCGGCGCTCTTGGGGAGGGGGCCCGCTGTCGCCTGCGCCGTCTGGTCCGTTGGTCTGTGTTGTTCGAGCATGCTGGGTCCTGGCACACGCATTGCGCCGGCGCTGCGGCGCAATGATTTCGGATTCAATTCAATTATTCGAGTGTCGGCTGCTGCACACCGTCATGCCGCCTTTGCCTGCGTCGGTCCAGCCACCAGGCCAGCAACGGCAAAGCCAGAAATCCGCCCGGCGAGACGAACAGCAGCATGTAGGGACTGAGCGACGCCAGCTTGCGCAACTGCGCGCGGATGGTGCGGCGGTCCGCGTCGTCCCATCGATAGCCATTCCGCTGCTTCATCAGCAGCTGCATCAAGCCCCGCACCTGGGACATTTCTGCCCAGAGCCGCACGCGTTCCCGGTTCTGCAATGCCCACAGGCCGCGGACGGAGCGGCGCGTGAGGTGCGCGGGCGAGCACAGTGCTGTGTGTAGGCGGCGAATCAATTTATTCTTCTGATTGGAGGCGATGAGGAATGCTGTTCTTTTGGTCAGATTCTACGCGACTCTTCGATGCGCCGGATTAAGCCCTACAGGTGATGTGGTTTTTGCGCTGTCGGAACAGCCGCAGACCCGATTCCCGCATGGAAAATGGCAGGGTGTTGGCCATCGCGCGGGCAGAAAGCGGGCGGCCCTGAGGACGAGCTTGCCTGATGGTCCGATAGCGGCGCCGTGTGCGGGCAATCCCAATAAATATAGGAGCAGGACTACCGTCGGTTGCGGATTCTGCCCGCACTTTTGCGCTCACACAAACAAGCGCATTGCAATCGGCAAGCGCGATGAACTCTTCCTCCCCTGACCGTTCAATCTAGACGAGCCCTGCACCAGCCGCATGCGATGAATGGCATGAAGGCGTGATGGCAGGCATGCACGTCGCGGTACTGTCCAGCAAGCACAGCACCTTCAATCAATGACGAACAACGAATCGCCACAAAAATACGGAGACAAGAAGATGAGCGCACGCGGTTCCATTGCTACGGCCATCGACGCCGACCAGCCTCGCGCCGCCCTCGGGGCGGTGGCGGAGTATGGCATTACCATTCAATGCCATGAAGGCCAGGTTCCACCTTTCGCGGAAGCGGCGCTGCTGCGCCTGTACGGCAACCTGTTCTCGTCGCTGTCGCACCTGAGGGTCTATGGCCGCAGCAGCAATATCAGCACCTACGCGGTGTTTGACGATGGCGTGCTGGTCACCGTCTGGCTGTTCCGCCGGGAAAAAAACCATGTGCAGGTGCTGAACGAAGGCATTCTGCTCGACGATCACGAGGTCAGCCGGTTTGCGCGCCACATTCTTGCCACCTACCCCGAAGTGGACGTCATTGCCTTCCATGCGGTGCAGGCCATGGTAAGCCGCCTGCCCTTGCCCTTCGAGCGCTTCAACTGCCTGGAAGACATGGTGATCACGCTGCCGTCCAGCACGGAGGATTACCTTGCCGGCATGGGCAAGGCGACCCGCAGCTATATCCACCGCTATCTGAACAAGCTCAAGCGCGACTTCCCCACCTTCCATTTTCAGGTGGCCGAAGGGCGTCATATCGACCCCGATCACATCCGCGCCATCGTCCAATTCAATCGCAGCCGCATGGCCGGAAAAGGCAAGGTGTCGATCAACGACGACGACGCGACGCAGCGCATCATCCAGCTTGCGATGGAGTGCGGCATGGTGGCCGTCATCACCATCGACGGGCGCGTTTGCGCGGGCACCATCAATTACCGCGCCGGCGAGAACTACTTCCTGGAAGTGCTGGCCCATGAACCGGCCTACAACGATTACCGGCTCGGCACCCTGTGCTGCTACCTGACCGCCTGCGAATGCATCGCGAAGGGCGGCAATGAATACCATCTGCTGTGGGGGCAGGACGAGTACAAGGCCCGTTTGCGGGCAACGCAGCGCAACCTCGACGACCTCGTCCTGTATCGTTCGCGCCTGCACATGTTCGGCCATCCCGACACCTTGTTGCGCAATGCGCTTGCCCGCGGTTTGCGGCGGGCAAGGTTGTGGGCGCGCAGGGTGCGGCGCAGCGGCAATCCCGGCTCCAGGCTGGCTGTCGCCTTGTTGCGCGGCGTACGCAGCCTGCTGCCGGTGCGCTCCTGAGGGCGGGGTATTTACTCTGCGTCTTGCTGTTGCGACGGATGTGCCGCCGCGAAGGCCTTCAGCGCGCTGCAGCGGGCATGGATGGCCATCACGGTCGGGTAGGCCGACATGTCGACCTGAAAGCGTTGTGCATTGAACACCTGCGGTACCAGAAAGCAATCGGCCATCGTCGGTGTGTCGCCATGGCAAAAGGCAGCGGTTTCCGCTTGGTCCGAATTGCGCGCCAGATGCGCTTCGAGCGTGCGCAAACCCTGTTCCGTCCAGTGCCGGTACCACTGCGTCTTGGCTTCTTCGGTCTGCTGCAGGGGCCCTGTCAGGTACTTCAGCACGCGCAGGTTGTTGAGCGGATGGATTTCGCACGCGATGGTCTGCGCCAATGCCCGGACCCTGGCCCGCGCGAAGGGATCGCGCGGCAGCAGCGGTACTTCCGGGTAGGCTTCGTCCAGGTATTCCAGGATGGCCAGCGACTGCGTCAGGATGTGCCCGCCATCCTCCAGGCTGGGAACCAGGCCCGCCGGGTTGATCGCGAGATAGGATTCCTGCAACTGCTCACCGCCGTTTTTCAGCAGATGCACCGGGATCGCCTCATAAGCCAGGCCCTTGAGGTTCAGCGCGATGCGCACGCGGTAAGCGGCCGAGCTGCGAAAGTAGGTATGGAGTTTCAGCATTGTTGAGATGATTCAAAGTAATGATGTGAAATATCGCCATGCGATAAACAGCGTGGGCTATGCCGGCTTTGGATATTTCGCCACCGTCTGCTCGATCGCCCCGAAAATGCTGTTGCCTCGCGCATCCTCCATTTCGATGCGCACCGTGTCGCCGAACTGCAGAAAACCGGTTTTCGGCGCGCCGCTTTCAATCGTCTCGACCATGCGCACTTCCGCGATACAGCAGTAGCCGACGCCGCCCTTGCCGATGCTCGACCCGTGCAGGCTGTCGTGCTTGTTCGAGACCGTGCCGGAACCGACGATAGAGCCAGCTTCGATTTCGCGCGTTTTCGCGAGATGGGCGACGAGCTGACTGAAGTTGAACGTCATGTCGACTCCGGCGTTCGGCTTGCCGAAGGGCCGGGCATTCACCTGCACCAGCAGCGGCAGATGCAGCTTGCTGTCGCGCCAGTCATCTCCCAGCTCGTCCGGCGTGACTGCCACCGGGGAAAACGCGCTGGCCGGCTTCGACTGGAAGAAGCCGAAACCCTTCGCCAGCTCCGCCGGGATCAGGTTGCGCAAGGACACATCGTTGACCAGCATGACCAGTCGGATCGCCTTGGCGCACTGTTCGGGCGTCGCACCCATCGGCACATCGCCGGTGATGACCGCGACTTCCGCCTCCAGGTCGATGCCCCATTCCTCGCTCAGCGCATACATCGGATCGCGCGGACCGACGAAGGAATCGGAGCCGCCCTGGTACATCAGGGGATCGGTCCAGAACGAGGCCGGCACTTCGCTGTTGCGCGCCCGGCGCACCAGCTCCACGTGATTCAGATAGGCCGATCCGTCCGCCCACTGATAAGCGCGCGGCAGCGGCGAATGGCATTGCGTCTCATCGAAGGGCTGCGCGTGGCGGGCGGCGCCGTTGTTCAATGCAAGATAGACCTCCCGCAATTGCGGCGCGGTGCGTTCCCAGTCGTCGAGCGCGGCCTGCAGTGTGCGTGCGATGTGCGGCACGGGCTGGCATTGCGTGAGGTCGCGGCTGACCACCACCAGCGTGCCGTCGCGGCCGCCGGTCTTGAGTGTGGCGAGTTTCATGGTTCCTTGTCTTTCTTGTTCAGGCGGAGGGTTGGTGAAAGATCACTTCGTGTCGAGCTGACGGGTCACCTCCGCGAACATGTCCTGTCCGACTTCCTTCGAGAACATGTCCCACACCGGCTTGACCTTGTCGCGCATGCGCGCGCGCTCGGCCGGCGCGACCTCGTTGACCAGCAGGCCCTTCGCAGCCATCTGCGCCTGTGCGGACGCAGCTTGCTCGCGCGCCACCTTGCGCTGGTAAGTGCGCGCCTCCAGCGCAGCGTCGCGCAGGACCGCACGGTCGGCCTCGGACAGCTTGTCCCAGAACTTCTTCGACACCAGCGGCACGAATGCGCCGTAGGCATGTTTGGTCAGCGACAGGTACTTCTGCACCTCGTTCAGCTTCAGCGCGGCAATCACCGCGGTCGGTGTGCCCTGTCCATCGACCGTGCGTGTTTCCAGCGCGGTGTATAGCTCGGGCACCGCGAGCGGCACCGGATTGGCGCCCAGCGCCTTGATGGTTTCCTGCGAAATCTTGGCCTGGATCGCGCGGAACTTCAGACCCTGGAAGTCCTCCACCTTGGCGATCGGATGCTTGCTGTTGGTCGCATTGAAGAAACCGTTCTCCCAATACGCGAGGCCGACCAGTCCCTTGGCCGGCAGCTTGTCGAGCAGTTTTTGGCCGGTTGCGCCGTCCAGCACTTTCTCCGCTTCCTGCTCGTTGCTGAAGAGGAAGGGGAAATCGAGGATCTCGAATTCCTTCACCATGCCGGTCAGCGTGGTGGTCTGCGGCACAGTGAATTCGATGGTGCCGCCCTGCAGCGCGGACGTGACCTGCACGTCGTTGCCGAGCGCGCCGTTATAGAAGGGCTTGATCTTGATCTTGCCCTTGCTCTTGGCTTCCACCAGTTCGACGAACTTGGCCACGCCCTGCCCCTGATGCGATTTTTCGGGCAGCGTCACGGCGAACTTGGCGGTCGTCTGCGCCAGCGCCGAGCCGGCCAGCAGGCTTGCGATCGCGAACGCCATCAGTGTGTGCATTGGTTTCATGACTTGTTTCTCCTTCTCTCGTTTATTTTCAATGCCACCACGATGCCGGCACCGTCACCAGCGACGGCGCGACAATCAGGGCAACCAGTACTACCGTTTCAGCAATCAGGAAGGGCAGGACGCCGCGCACCGCTTCGGACATCGACACTTTCCCGATCGAACTCACGACATTCAGCACGACGCCGACCGGCGGGGTGATCATGCCGATCGAGCAATTCATCACAAACACCACGCCGAAATACACCGGATCGATGCCGGCCTGCTGCACGATCGGCAGGAATACCGGCGTGAAGATCAGCACGATGGGGATGAAGTCGAGCACCATACCGGCGAAGAACACCACCACCATCATCGCGATCACCAGCAGCAACTGGCTGCCGGCGAAGGCCTGCATCCATGCGCCGACCTGGCCGGGGATGTCGGCGACGGTGATCATGTAGGACGCCACCATCGCCAGCGCCGCCAGCAGCAGCACCACCGCCGTGGTGCGCGCGGTGACCAGCAGGCAGTGGTAGACCGTGGCCAGCGTCAGCTCGCGGTAGACCACGAGGCCGACGAAGAGCGCATAGACGGCGGCGACCACGGCCGCTTCGGTCGGCGTGAAGATGCCGAACTTCAAGCCGCCGATGATGATCACCGGCAGCATCAGCGCCCAGAAGCCCTTGCCCAGCAAGGCCAGGCGTTCGCGCAGCGGCATCTTCGGCGCCAGCTTGGTATCGGCCTTGCGCGACACCAGCCACCAGGCGAACACCAGCGCCAGCCCCATCATCACGCCCGGCATGATGCCCGCCAGGAACAGGCGGGTGATCGAAATGTTGGCCACCACGCCAAACAGCAGGAAGCCGATGGACGGCGGAATCACCGGCGCGATGATGCCGCCGGCCGCCATCAGCCCGCATGCGCGCGCCGGGTCGTAACCGGCCTGGCGCATCATCGGCACCAGGATCGCCGCCAGCGCCGCGGTGTCGGCCACCGCCGAGCCGGACAGGCTGGCCAGCAGCACCGCTGCGAAGATCGCCACATAACCGAGCCCGCCGCGCAGGTGGCCGACAAAGGCGCCGGCCAGGTCGACGATGCGCTTGGACAAGCCGCCGGCATTCATGAACTCGCCGGCAAGAATGAAGAAGGGCACGGCCATCAGGACGAAGTTGTCGGCGCCGCCGATCGCGTTCTGCACCACGATCTGCGAATCGAACTGGTCGAGCTGCAGCATGATGCCGACGCCCGCGAACAGCAAGGCAAAGGCAATCGGCATGCCGATGGTAATCAGCGCCAGCAGGATGCCGAGGAAGATGAACGCGCTCATTCGGATTTCTCCTGCCTGTCGCGCGCGGCCACGTCGCCGATTTTCTCCTCGATGCGCGTGCCGATGTCCTTGATCAGGACCAGATCCTCATCACTGTCGCGGTGCGCCAGCGCCTTCCAGAGATTGGCGCCGATGGTCAGGACCATGCCGGCGCCGAATGCAATCGCCACCGCATACAGCCACGCATACGAAATGCCGAGCACCGGGTACGTGTTGTCGAGATTGATCACCGCCTGTTGCCAGCCGCCGACGATGAAGATCACGCAGGCGATCAGCATCAAGGACCCGGTGGCGACGATCAGGATCTTTTTCCAAGCGGTCGGCAGTCTGGTCACCAGCGTGTCGAAGCCGATGTGCGCATGCTGCGCCGACGCGAGAATTGCGCCGAGAAAGATCAGCCAGACGAACAGCAGCCTCGCCAGCTCTTCCGATACCGCAATGCCGGAATTGAAGGCATAACGCAACACGACGTTGCCGAATACCAGAATGGCCATGATGGACAAACACGCGACGATCGCGATTTCGAGTCCGCGTGACGCCCATCTTCCGAGGCGGCTGAACATGTCTCCTGCTCCTTTGCTTGTTATGCTTGTGCGCCTTTCCTTGCCCATGCGGGAAGGAAAGGCCGTGCTCTTACTGCTTGGCAGCGTAGCTGCCGTCATGCATCCACGCGGCATGCTTGGGCGCCTTCTTGGTGCGATCCCATTCCTCGATCATGGCCCACTTCACCTCGTCGAGTTTCTTCATCATCTCCGGCGTGCCGGTATTGACGGCGAGTTCCAGGCGGTGGCCGCTGGGGTCGAAGAAATAGATCGACTTGAAGATGGTGTGGTCGGTCGGCCCGATGACTTCGATGCCGTCCGCTTCGAGACGTTTCTTGGCTTCCAGCATTTCTTCCATCGTGTCGACTTCCATCGCCAGATGCTGGGTCCAGATCGGCGTATTCGCGTCGCGGCCCATCGGCGCCTGGTTCGGCAGTTCGAAGAAGGCGAGGATGTTGCCGTTGCCCGCATCGAGGAAGATGTGCATGTAGGGATCGGGCGCGCCCGTCGAGGGCACCTGGTCTTCGGCGATGGCGAGCACCAGTTCCATGTTGAGGTATTTGCGATACCACTCGATGGTCTGCTTGGTGTCCTTGCAACGGTATGCGACGTGGTGAATCTTCTTGACCTTCATTCCTGTCTCCTTTGAGTGGTTTGCGGAAGCCTGCGGTGCAGTGCCGCGTTGAACGCAACATGTACATGGAGCATTAAAGTCCAAACCGGTTTATCATTCAAACGGGATTTTCTACTGGATTTATCAGCAAATCTGATGAGTGTGACCCTGCGCCAATTGCGGGCATTTATCGCCGTCGTCCGGACCGGCAGCTTTACCAGCGCCGCCGACAGCCTGCACGTGACCCAATCCGCACTCAGCGGCCTGATCAAGGAACTCGAGCAGACGCTCGGCGTGCAGGTTTTTGACCGCACCACGCGCCGCCTCGGGCTGTCGGACGTCGGCAAGGAGTTCTATCCGCTGGTCGACAAGCTGGTGCTGGACCTCGACGGCGCGCTGGGCGAAATCAACAACCTCAAGGCCCTGAAGAAAGGCCTGGTGCGCGTGGCCGTGCCGCAACTGATGGCCTGCACGCTGCTGCCCGAGGTGATCAAGGCTTACCGGCTGCAATATCCGAACGTGCAGGTGAAGCTGGTCGATTGCGGCGTGGAAAGCGTGGTGTCGCGCGTGCTGAGCGGCGAGGTGGATATCGGCGTCGGACCGGAGCGCGACCTGGTGTCGGGCGTCGACGCCATGCCCCTGTTCGAAATGCCCTTCATGCTGGTTTTCCCGAAGAAGCATCCGCTGGAAAAGAAGCGGCGCGTGAGCTGGGCGGACGCCATGCGCTATCCCTTCATCGCCCTGCAGGGACAGTTTTCCGAGAAGCTCGCGCTCGACCTGCATGCATCCTTCCGCGACCTGACGCTCAGCCCGAGCAATGAAGTGACTTTCATGACGACGGCGCTGTCGATGGTGAGCGCCGATCTGGGCGTCGCGGCCTGCCTGCCCTATGCGGAATCGCTGGTGAAGCTGTACCAGTTGCAGATGCGCCGCCTGCATGAACCGGAAGTGACGCGCAAGTTCTTCGTGTTCTCGCGCCACGGCCGTTCGCCCTTGCCGGCGGCGGAAAGCTTCGTGGAGTTTCTGCTGGCGTTCGTGGAGCGGGAAGGCATGGCGAGCTACAAATAGATCCTCACGAGGAAACTATGCCTGGGCCCGGTACACGCAAACCTTGTTGCGGCCGGTATTCTTCGCGTCGTAGAGCGCGGCGTCGGCGCACGCCAGCAAGCTATCCACACTGTCGATCGTACCAACCCGGCTTGCCAGACCGATCGATACTGTGAAGCGGATCGATCGCCCATCGTCGAGTCGCACTTCGGTGGTCGAGACAACTTCCAGCAGGCGCATCGCCACCTCCAATGCGTGTTCCCCATCGGTCTGCGGCAATACGGCCGCGAACTCCTCGCCGCCAAGGCGACCGGTAATATCGACGGTCCTCATGGTGTCATGAAACACGGTGGCAAAGGTTTGAAGAACAATATCGCCGCACTGGTGGCCATAGGTGTCATTGATCTTCTTGAAGTGGTCGATGTCCATCATCAGTACCGACAGCGGGCCGCCATAGCGCGCGGCGTGGGACAGCTCTTGCCCCGCCAGTAACAGGAACTGGCGGCGGTTGGCAAGGCCGGTCAGGAAGTCGGTTTGGGCCAGCCTCTCCAGCTCCTGTTCCGCTTTCTTGCGGTCGCTAATGTCACGGATCACCCACAGCGATCCGTTGATGCTGCCGTCCTTGTCCCGCATCGGCACCGCATGCGCTTCGAGCCAGCGATGCGCCCCCTTGCGTCCGATCAGCTCGAAAGCGAACCGGCCGCGCTCGCCGCTGACGACACTCGTATTCAGTTCGCGCAATGCGGACTGATATTGGGGAACGGCCATGTCGCATAGCCGCGATCCCGCAATCTGCTCCTCGGCATCGACGCCGATCATATCGAGCCCGGCGCGATTCATCTGTTGCACGCCGCCATCGAGCGACAGGAGCGTGACGCACTCCGGCTCGGTCTCGATGATGGTCTTCAGTTTCGACTCGCTTTCGGCCAGCGCGAATTCGACTAGCTTGAGTTTCGTGACATCCGACACCAGCACCACGAAACCCTTTACCGTGTCGCCCTCCTTGTCCGGAATATATTGCGCCCAGGTATAACCGACACTGCCGTCGGGTTTGAACAGCGTGCGCTCGAACAACTGCGGCGCGCCGCGCAACGCGGCGCGCATGTACGGCTCGTTCTTCGCGAACAACTCCGGACCCATCAGGTCCTGAATGCGGATATTGCGCATTTGTTCCGGTGTCTTGCCGAACCATTCCAGATAGGCGGCATTGGAGAAGCGGCAGCGCAATTCATCGTTCCAGTAGGCGACCATGCCCGGCAAATGATCCGCGATCATCTTCATGAAGCGCTCGCTTGCTTCCACCCGCCTGAAGGCCTCGGCCTCCCTTGCAGTGGATTCCAGGTGCTTGCGCCGATATGCATACAAGCCGGCAACCGACAGCAGCGCAATCGCTCCGTAAATAACGGCCAGGATCTTGGTGTCGCGATACAGGATGGCGTAAATGCGATCGAGCCGGCGGCTGACCGCGATCACCATCGGCTGGTCCATCTTCAGCCCGCCCGGCATGATGGTGCGTTGCGCGATCATGCGCTCCTCGCCGCTGGCGTAAACCAGGCCGGAAAACACCGTGGCCTCCCGGCCGCTGTCGCGATGCCGGGAAAAAAATGTACCGGGCCGCAAGAGATTGATGCCGGCCGCATCCTGCTGGTCCGGCCGTACCAGGAATCGCGTCCCGTTCCAATGCACGATGGAAGTCATCGTGTCCGGCGTGTAGCGCACCGATTCGAGCAGCGGTGCGAAATACGTCGGATCCAGGGTCGCGGTCGCCACGCCGGCAAATTTCCCGTTTGCGTCGAGCAGAACCTTGGTCGCATTGATCGAGAAAACACCCAGTGATGTACGGAACGGCGCGGAGATATAGAGACTCTCGGCATCCGGGTGTTGTTGCCCTTCCTGAAAATAGGCTCGCTGTCCGAAATTCCCGCCGATCAGTTCCGGCCGGCTGGCGCCGATGACCTCGCCATGGGCATCGAGCACGGCCAGGGTGCGGATCGCCGGCATGGCATCCGTCAGTGTGCGGAGATAGAGGTTGAAGTCACGTCCGGCATGCAGTGCGGGGAGCTCGTCGCGCACATCGTGCAGCGCCTGGTTGATGGCAAGCAGGTTCTGGCCGACGTTTTCCTGGACCACGCGCGCCTGCGCCAGCAAGCGGTCTTCTTCACGCTGTTGCGTCCGCTGTTGCTCCTGCAAGGAATAAAAGATGCCGGCACCGCCAAGAACAAGCAGTGCCGTACCCAGGATGAGCCAGTGCGCGAAGAACGGGGCCGATTTTGCGCGGATCTGCATCGCCAAGAGAAAAAGAGGAAAGATGCCCCCTGTCTTTTTTTACGATCCATGAACGACAGGTCATTAGTTCATTATGGACCATTTGTCGTGCGTTGGCATTGACTACGGGTATGCAGGCGCACGGCACAAACGCGCAAGTCACTGTGCCCGGAACGCAGGCGTGATCCCGGGAGCACCATATCCATGGGATGGCGAACGGCATGACCGCGGATATACCATCGTGCCCGGTGGACAGGCGCCCACATAGTTCGTACACTGCGACCGTTGTCATGAAAACAATGTTTAATCGGTTGCGCAGGCCGGCGGCCACACGAAGTCACATTCGTTGCCACACCAAACAAGGGAGAACACCATGCGTCTTTTGCTCGCCATCTTTTTGCCATTCGTCGCCTTCTTCACCATCGGCCGGCCTGTCGCCGGCATCATTTGCCTCTTCCTGCAAATCACTCTGATCGGCTGGCTGCCTGCCGCGATCTGGGCGGTCTATGCGCTGGGCCAGTACAAGACCGACCAGAAAATCGAAAAGGCATTGGCCACTGCAAAAAGCTAAGGTCCATCGCCTGGCGAATAAAGTTCCATTTCCCGTCACAACACACACCAGTAACCAGAGCATGCATTCTTCACCTTCCGTCATCGCGGCGTTCGTCCTTGTCGCCGCCTTCTCCCTCGGCGGCTGTGCCACATCGACGCAATCGAGCATCGGCACCGCCGCCACCACACCCCTGAGCGACCTGAACATCGTCCGTTCGGAAATACCGGAAATTCTGCAGAGCGCACAGGACAAGCCATACGAAATGCCGGCAGACCACAGCTGCCCGGTCATCGCATTGCGGGTCCACGAGCTCGACGCAGTCCTGGGTGCCGATCTCGACGCCCCGGGCGAAGACGACAACCCGAACACCGCAGACCGAGGCGCGGAAACCGTCAGGAAATCCGCGCTCGGCGCACTCCAGCGCACCGCCGAAGGCGTTGTACCGTTCAGAGGCTGGGTAAGAAAACTGAGCGGGGCCGAGCGCCATTCGAAACACGTGGCCACCGCGATTGCCGCCGGCTCCGCGCGCCGCGCTTTCCTCAAAGGCGTCGGTGCATCGCAAGGCTGTGCGCTTGGTGCGCCAGAACAGGCGGCGGCTGCGACTCAATGAGGGAGTGCTGGTAGCTCTGCGGGCGAAGCGCTTGCAGAGGGGCACCGAGTTATACCGACAGCACCTTGCTGTCGAAATCCGTCAGCGTTGTCTGCACATCGCTGCAATTGATTACGAAATGGTTTTTTACAAGGGAGAAAAAATGAAATTAGGTTGGTTCTTTCTCGCAGCAATGACGTTCTCTGCGACATCTTTTGCTAACTCAGCATGCGATAAACCGAGAAACGATTTCGACGGCCTTTACTGCTTGAATAAGGTCTATCAAGAGGCCGACGCGGAACTGAACGCAAACTACAAAAAGCTGATAGGCAAACTTGACGCAGCCGGTGCAGCGGCCCTCAAGAAAGGGCAACTTGCATGGCTCAACATGCGTAACTCGAGCTGCAGCCGGCGCGAAGGTGATGGTTTCTTCGTAAATTTGGACTGCGCGACTGGCCAGACCATTAACAGAGCACAATTCCTTCAAGACCGATATCGTGAATGTGTCAGTTCTGGATGTCAGAACAGCAAACTTTGACTCGCGACGTTGAGTTCCGGCGACGGCGGGCTTTGACCGGCATGCGCTGACGCAAGGTAAAGACCGGGCATTTTTATCGTAAAGCCTTTCTTGATCATTGTGCCTCAGGTTTGCATCAGCGCATTGCCCTCACGGCGACAAACTCCGGACTGCGCTACATTGATGCAGCACCCACAATAAACAAACCCGCATGCGCGTCTTCACCCGCTTCCCTGTCGCAAGTCTGAGTCCCTATATCGACCGGTTCTGGGGCTGGGAAGCCGAGGCCGGTGAAACGATCTCGTTGCCGACCATTTTGCCCGGCACCGGTGCGGAAATGTATTTTCACTACCGCACACCCTTCCTGCGCTCGCAAGGAGATGGCACTTTCTCTCTGCCACATGAGCATCTGTTTTGCGTGCGCCGCCGTCCGGTGGAGCTGGGCGCAATAGCAGGGCTGGGGTTTCTCGCGGTCAGGTTCCGTGCGGGAGGCATCCATCACTTTACCCGTCTGCCGGGCAATGACATGCTCGACCAGCTGCCGCGCGCGGAGGATTTATGGGGTGTGCCGGGAAAAGAACTTGCGGGTCGTGTGATCGAGGCCGGATCCAATGAAAAGCGTGTTTTATTGCTGCAGACATTCCTGCTCCGGCAACTGGAACACAAGACGGTCGACACGCTGATCAGCGTCGCAACAGCACATCTCTACCGCCATTGCGACACGCTGTCGATCGCGCGATTGGCATCGCATCTGAACCTCGGCAAGCGCCAGCTGGAGCGACGCTTTCTGCAGGCAACAGGTCAGACGCCAGTCGAAGTGAAGCGCTTGAGCCGCTTCCAGAAGACCGCGCGGACGCTCCTGCTGGATCCGTCCGCCAGCTGCGCGGATTCCGCGCTCGCACACGGCTATTTCGACCAATCGCATTTCATCCGCGAATTCAAGTCGCTCACTTCCCTCTCGCCGCTGGCCTACCTCGCGCAGGCGCGCGCCAAGACGCATTTTTACAATACGCCACGTTCCACCTCTGAAAAAATCGACGGCAGCTTTCACCCGGATTGAAAGCGCCCGGTCAATATCAGAGAAAGGACGTATTCATGAAGTTTCGCGCACTATTGCAGTTTTCCGTGCTTGGCATGGGCGTGCTCGCTCACGGCATCGCGGCATCGGCTACCCTGCTTGATGTCCGTGAGAGCATCGCCATTGCCGCCGTGCCGGAGGTCGTCTGGAAGGCGGTGAAGGACTTCGACGACATGCGCTGGCATCCGGCCGTCGCCGCGACCCGCCTGACCGCCGGCCGCAACAACGAACCGCAGGCGATCCGCCTGCTCACGCTGAAAGACGGGGCGGGGATGACCGAGCAGCTGCGCGTGCACGATGATGCACGCCGGGTTCAGCATTACACCATGCTTGAATCTCCGCTGCCTGTCACCGACTACGATGCGTCGCTCGCTGTCACCCCGATGGAAGGCGGCACTTCATTGGTGACCTGGCAGGCGCGCTTCCGTCGCAAGGAAGACGCGCCCGTGGATGACGACACGGTGAAGAAGACGATCAGCGGCATATTCGCAGCTGGCCTCGGCAATTTGAAGCAGTTGCTGGAAACTACGCGTTAAGGCATGCCCGATCAGCGCGATACGAAACGGCCGATCATCTCGGCCGTGATCACGCCTGAATACGCAGTCCTGTTGCCGCTTGCATCGAACCAGTAGCTGCGCGGCTTTTCGCCGTGCCACTTCGGATCGATGGCATAGCGCAATTGTTCTGGCGGCGCCATGCCAAATGCCCAGGCATTGCTCTTCATGCCGAGCGCTCCAAGGCGCTCTTGCATGAGCGTTGTCGCTTCCGCGTCATCGACAGCGTCCGTGGACACTGTCACCACCCTCAACTCCTTGTGCTTGCGTTTTTCCTGCGAGAGCGTTTTCAGGCTGGCCTGGCAATACACGCAGTCCAGCGACCACACGACCAGAATGAAGGGCTTGCCCTTCTGCCTTTCGACGATCTGCGCGAGGCTGTCGGGCTCGAAGGCCTGAAGCGTCTGGCCGGCATGCGCGATGCATGGGAAAACCGCAGACAGCGATACCAGCAACGATATGATCCATTGACGCATGATTACTTCTCCCCGAACGCGTGCACGATGCGGATGCCCTCAGCCTGCGTGCGCCATGTCAGCACGATATCGGATGCGGTTTTCAGCAGACGCGGTTGATCCGACGCGCCTTCGGTGCGGGCAAGTTCGCCGTCGCGCCACGTCGCGCCGCCATCGTTCGAGATCTTGCCGAAGATGGCCGTCGCTTTCCCGTCGAACTGCTTCCATGCGAGCACGACCTGCCTTCCATCCACCGCCACGTCCGCGTGTTCCGCATTGGCCGAGCCGAGCTTGACGGGCGTATTCAGTTTCCCGGCCGGGTTCGTGTTTGCGTAGAAAATGCCGCCATCCTCACCCTTCATGCTGAACCACACCTGATGGCGGGTACCGTCATCGCCGAATGCCAGACTGGGGCCATGATGAGGACAGGCGTCGATGCGCCACTGATCGAACGACGCACGTTCAAGATGCAGTGCTTTTTCGTCCGGCGTCAACGCGGCCATCGCGTGATCGCGCACATTTGGCGCAAAGACATGGCGCCACATGGCAACCGGCTGCCCGTCCGGGCGCAGCGCGAGTGCAATGCGGCAGCATTCGCAGCTATGGTCGGCGATCTTGAAGTCGCCCTTGAAGCTCGCGCCGCCATCTTCCGACACGGCATAATAGAGCGCGGCGCCGCTGTACTTTTCCTTGCGCGCAGCTGCCGCCACGCCATCGCGCTTGTCGATCCAGGCGATGTAGATGCGCCCGCTGCGGTCGACGATGAGTGAATCGAAGCGATGCGTAATCTCGTCGCGGTTCGCATGCACCGTCAGCGGCGGCAGAAAGGTTTTTCCACCATCATCTGAACGCACGAAGCGGATCTCGCCGGTGTACGGCTTGGCGAGCGGCTTGGTGTAGGAGATGTAGAGCTGGCCATGCGTGCCGAATGCCAGCTTGGGGCGGTTCTCTCCATCGGCCGAGATCGCTTCCGGCTCCTTCTGGATGCGCCTGGGCGAGGTCCAGCTCTTGCCGCCGTCGTCCGACGACTGCAGGACGACGTACTGCGCGTCGCCGGCGCTTTCCTTGCTGACCGCCCAATAGCGTCCGTCGGCGTCAACCGCAACCGTGGTGCCCAGCTCGACCCGTTTGCCTGCGGCCATGTTGTGTTGCGCATGGCCTGCCTGGGCGCGGACATCGAGCGACAAGGCGCTTGCGATGAGAAGACAGCATGCAGCGATGCTGCGATGAAGAACTTTAAACATGGTCTTCTCCTCCGGTCATGAAGGCAATCTTGCTGATCCCGTTCTTCTGCGCCACCGCCATGACTGCGGTGACGCGCTCATAGCGCGTGCCGCGATCGGCGCGCAGCTGCATTTCCGGCGCGGGCATGCCCGCGCTGATGCTGGCGCGCAGTCGCGCATCCAGCGATTCGAACGCCACCTCCGTGCCATCGACGAAGACCTTGCCCTGCGCGTCCAGCGCCACCTGCACCGTGCGCGGCTTGTCGTCCATGCGACTGGCGTCGACCCTCGGCAGATCGATCGGCACCGCCTGGTTGAAGAGCGGCGCGGTGATGATGAAGATCACCAGCAGTACCAGCATCACATCCACCAGCGGCGTGGTGTTGATTTCCGCCATCGGCTGCGTCATTCCGCTGTTGCTGTGCTTGTAGTTGAATGCCATGCTTGCTCCTTAGTGCGATTGCGCTGCACGCAGCGCGGTGACGGTTGCGGCGCGTGCCTGTCCGTCGAGCCGCACGCCGGCGGCCAGCCAGGCATGCAGGCTGTGGGCGAAGCCGTCGAGCTGCGCCAGCACCAGCCGGTTGGCGCGCGTGAAGGCGTTGTAGGCAAGCACGGCGGGAATCGCGACAAACAGGCCGGCGGCCGTCATGATCAGCGCTTCGCCCACCGGGCCGGCCACCTTGTCCAGCACCACTTGCGTGGCACCGGAGAGCCCGACCAGCGCGTGATAGATGCCCCACACGGTGCCGAACAAACCCACGAACGGCGCGGTCGATCCCACCGAAGCGAGGAAGGTCAGGCCGCGCTCCACGCGCGCCTGTGCAAGCAGGGTCGATTGCTGCAGCGTACGTCCGATGAACTCGCTGGCATCGACGCCCGTGGCCGCCTTTTCTTCCCAGGCTTGCGCGGCCAGCACCGCATCGGTCGCGACCATGGCAAACACGCCGCTGCGGTCTTCCTTGCGAATGGTGTCCAGCGCCTGCGTGCGCGAGGGCGCATTCCAGAACGACTGCATGGCGGCGATGGTCGAGCTGCGGGTGCGCAGGTGCGCAACGAGCTTGCCGATCACGATGGTCCAGCTGAAGGCCGACATCAGCAGCAATGCCATGGCGACGGTGTGCGATACCGCATCGCCTTGTGCCCAGAAGTGGGCGATTCCGAGTTTTTCATTCATGATGAATTCCTTGTGTGCTTAGTGTGCATCGAAGGTATAGGCCAGACCGAGCATGATGCTGCGCGGTGCGCCGGGCGTGTACTGGTTTTGCGTGTTCGGCGAATAGCTGCCGACGCCGGAATAGGAACTCGACGCGGAATCCGCATACTGCTTGTCCGTCAAGTTGCGCGCCTGCAGCCATGCCTCCCAGCCCTTGGCGAACTGGTACCGGGCGCGCAGGTTCAGCAGCGTGTGACCGGGATATTTCACCGTGTTGGCGTTGTCCATCCAGTATTCGCCCTGGTGCACCAGTTCCAGCGCGATGCGCGCGCCCTGCATCGGCTTGTAGCCGATCTCCGCGGTCGTGATGTCGCGCGGCGCCTGCGGCATGTCCTTGCCGCTGTAATCCAGCGTGCCGGATACCTGGTACTTGTGGAAGCGATGCGAGGCAATCGTGGTGCCGAAGCGCATGTCGACCGCCCCCGCGTCATAACTCAGGCCGAGTTCCAGTCCCTGACTGCGCGTGCTGCCGGCGTTGCGGTATTCGGTGTTTCCCGGGGCGACCGTGTAGTTCACGATGGTGTCGCGGCCGTCGAGGCGATACAGCGCCGAATCGAGCTTGAGCGCGCCGTCGAGGAAGGCCATGCGCAGGCCGATCTCAAGGTTGTCGTAGGTCGATGGCTTCAGATTCGGAATGCCGGTCTTGCCATACAACTGGAGCACCTCGGGCGGCGTGAAGCCTTCGCTGAGATTGGTGTAGACGCTGGCGTCCTTGTTGAGCGCATAGGTCGCGCCGACTTTCGGGCTGAAGTGCGAGAAGCTGCGCGATTCGTCCGGCGCGCCGAAATTGATGCTGCCGGCGGGCGAGAGCTTGTTGTGATAGTCGTAGCGGATGGTGTCGATGCGCCCGCCGGCGACCACGCGCGTCTTGGCCAGCGGCGTGAACTCCCATTGCGCGAAGGCCGCGACATTGTCGATGTCCGCCTGGAAGTCGCGCACGCCCTTCGGATCGGTGGCATTCGACATCGTGTAGCTGACATATTTTCCGCTCGCCGGATCGCGCGTGATGCTCAGGTTGTCGCTGACGTAAGGGTTGTCGCTCTTGTCGATATACACACCGGCGATCAGGCGTGAGGACAGCCAGTCGAATTCCTGCTGATGCTTCACATCGACACCGAGCGAATCGACATGGTTGTTGTTGATGCTGCCCTTGCAGGTGACGCCCACACAACTGCCGATCGTGTAGCTCGGTATCTGCCCATGGTCGTTCCTGCGGCTGAACAGCGTGACCGTGGTCAATCCGTTCTGCGTCGTTTCGCCTTCCCATGCCAGGTTGGCGCGTGTGGTCTTGTCCTTGCGATAGGCGAAGGTGTTGAGGCTCTTGCCGGGAGTCGTACGGTAGTCGTTTTCAAACAGGCTGCCGGTCATTGCGGCATCCAGGTCGGTATGCACCAGCGTCGCGCGCAGCTGGGAGGAAGTGCTCAAGGCATAGTCGCCGCGCAGCGAGAAGGAATCCTTGCTGCCCTTGCTGTACTCCTGCCAGTTGTCGCGCGTGCGGCGCGAGCTGTAATGCGAGAAGCGCAGGCCCAGCCTGTCCCAGGTATTGCTTGCCGAGCTGTCGTAGCGCGTGAAGCCCGCGGTGTCGTCATGGCGCACGCCAAGGCTTGCAGTCGGCATGCGCGACGGTGCGGCGGTCAGGAAATTGATCGCTCCGCCCACTGCATTGCTGCCGTACAGCGAGGATGCCGGCCCCTTCACCACTTCCACACTTTCGGTGCCGGCGAGGTTCATTTCGTTCAGCGAGTTGTGGTTGAACACGCCGAGCGGGCGAATCGGAATGCCGTCTTCAAGATACTGATACACCGCGTTGGTGCTGATGGGCTGGCGGATTCCCATGCTGTGCTGCTCGTTGCCGAGATCGTTCCAGTAGACGCCCGGAATGCGGTTGATGACCTCGCCCATCGTCTTGGGCTTGTCGCGCTTGAGGGCTTCGTCTTTCACGACGCCGATGGCCTGCGGCGTTTCGACGAGTCTGGTCGCGGCGCGCGAGCCGCTGACGACGACCTCATCGAGAACGGGTGCGTCATCCGCCGCAAGCGCGGCATGGCCCGATTCCGCGAATGCGGCAATCAGGGCGATACAGAGTGGTTGGTAGCTGGATTTCATTGTTGTGATCCCTGGTTTGAATTCATTGCATTAGTTATCGAGGCGGAACGCGATCGGCACCACGACGCTGCTGGCGACCGGCTCGCTGCCGCGCCGGGCCGGGATGAATCGCCATTTGCGCACCGCGTTGACGGCCGCTTCGTCGAGGCGGATATAGCCGCTGCCCTGCTTGATCTGGACGTGCTCCGCTTCGCCGCTGGCGGACACCTGCACCAGCAGCAGCACCTTTCCCTCTTCATGCATCTTGCGTGACAGGGCTGGAAAAACGGGCGCGGTATTTTGCAGGTAGTCGGCATCGAAACGTGCCGCCGTCGCTATCACGGGCGCAGGCATCGGCGGCGCTTCTTCCTTTACCGGTGCCGAGGGCTGCGGCGCGGTCGCCGGTGCTTGTTCGGCATGGGGTACTGCTGCGAGTACGGATGGCGTCAATGGGGCAGTAGGTCGCACAACGGGCCGTTCGGCTTGCGGCAGCGCTTTCGCGCGCTGGGCGACGGGCCTGGGAATTTCCCGCGGCTTCTGCGCGGGCAACGCAAGGGTGCGCACCGCCATCCGGATCGGAACCGGTTCGGATGGCTTGTCGAGTGGTGCACGCGACACCCATGCGACGAGCGTGACATGCAGGCCCAGGACGAGCAGGAAAGTGGCCGTTCGTGCGCCACTGGTCGTGGCCGATGCCGCGACGGAGGTGTAGGACAGGTGCTTCAAGGCGATGCCTTTGAAAGACGTTGGATGGACTGGGTCAGTCCGCACGCATCAATAGCCCGGACTCCGCGGCGAGCGGACGCACGCCGGTGGAATCGGACAAGCCGATGCAACAAGCGATAGCCGCCGCGTGCGCGGAGCTATCGGCAAGGGCAAAAATCAGGCAATGGCAGGAGGAGCGCGCGATTGCGCGGCGGCCCAGATGAACAGCGGGCGCGGAGACTGGTAGTAGAGGGTAGGCTTGGCCTGAGTGGCGATCAGCAGCGGCAGCACAAAACCTGCAACCGGCGGAAGGCCGACCGAACCGGCATGGGTGAAGCAGAACGGGCAGTGTTCGAAGTGCAGACCATTCTGGGCGGGCGTGGAGTGATCGTGCCCGTCATCCGCCTGGACCTGCTTGATGCCCGTCTGGGTGCAGATGTCGCTCCAGATCGAACCGGTTTCCTTCGCTGCGGAGACGGCATGGGAAATCGATGGCGCAAGCGCCGCCAGCAGAACCGCAAAACAGGCGATCCAGGCAGCAATCCGGCGCGTGAAAAGATTCATTCCCATTGCATGATATTAACATTCAAAATTCTTGCCGGGCAATATGATGGCCAAATGACAAGCTCGAAAGGAGACGCTGTCATTCGGACGTGTTTCTGCTTACCTGCAGGAACTAAGGCTGGCTAAAAAATTGTCGAGACATTGTCGATTTCCGTCCTCTTCAAACGTCGAGTCGATGCGGGGGCCCTCCGGCCTCCGGGATGATGGACAACCAACACAAGGAAACGACCATGCCGCAACCGATCGCCTACCTCTCCTTCAACGGCAACTGCGCCGAAGCAATGCGCTTCTATGAGCGCGCCCTCCACGGCAAGCTGGAGACGATTGTCCGCCATGCCGACTCGCCCTGGGCGAACCAGGTTCCTCCCGATCAGGCTCAGCGCGTCGTGCACGCGCGTCTGGTGCTCGAAGGCAACGGCATTCTTTACGCCGGCGACTGCCCGTCGCACCTGCCTTATGAAGGCATCAAAGGCATGTCGCTGACCCTGAACTATGACAGCATCGAGCAGGCACAGCAGATATTCGGCGCGCTGGCCGAAGGCGGCACGATCACCATGGCGATGCAGCCCGCGTTTTGGGCAAAGACATGGGGTATGCTGGTCGACCGGTTCGGCACACCGTGGATTGTCAACGGGGAACTCATTCCAGTCTGATTCGGGGTGCCGGTTCGTCACGGATCAATTTCACCTTACTATGCTCCAGCGAGATCTGGAGAAGGGAGGTCGTATGAGCAAGCTGAGAGTTCACTGTTTCGCCGTGTCGATCGACGGCTACGGAGCGGGAGCGGGCCAGGACATCGACAATCCGCTTGGCGCAGGCGGAATGGCTTTGCACAAGTGGATGTTCGGGACGCGTTCCTTCCAGCGCATGCATGGCAACGGCGATGGGCAGGGTGGCGTGGACGATGATTTCGTCGTCCGCGGCTTCGACAATATCGGCGCCTGGATACTGGGGCGCAACATGTTCGGCCCGATTCGCGGGCCGTGGCCGGATGAGCAGTGGAAAGGCTGGTGGGGCGACAATCCGCCGTATCACACGCCGGTATTCGTGCTCACGCATCACGCCCGTCCGTCCATCGAAATGGAGGGCGGGACCGTGTTCCATTTTGTGAGCGACGGCATACATGCTGCGCTGGCATTGGCGCGTGAGGCCGCCGGAGGAAAGGATGTTCGTCTCGGCGGCGGTGTTGCCACTCTCCGTCAGTATCTGCAAGCCAGACTGGTGGACGAGATGCACCTGGCGCTTTCGCCGGTGTTGCTCGGGGCGGGCGAAGCCCTTTTCAGCGGGATTGATCTACCCGCGCTCGGGTATCGACGGCAGGAACATGTCACCACGCCCGATGCCATGCATGTGGTCTTTGCGCGAGAATGATCATTGGCTGACGCCGGCGTGGCGTCAGCCTACCGTCCCCACGGCACCGCCAGCACGCCGAACAACTGGCGATGAAACGCCATCACGATCAGCGCCAGCACCACGCCCGACACGACCGCCATCACATCCTGGCGCACCACCGGCGTGAAGGTCTTGGTCGCATGGCGCGCCATGGCGGAGATCAGATCGACCACCGCATACGCCAGGAACGCGCCGAACAGCACGGTCGCTTTCAGCTCGCCGTTGGCCAGCAGGTGGACAGCGGACCAGATGCCGACGCCGATCAGCATCGGATGCCTGATCGCGCGGCGGATGTGCGTGCGCATGTTGGCCGCGGCCAGCAGGATGAAGCTGATGACCATTGCCAGCGGCGCGATCCGGATCGCGGCAGGAAACGGGTCGAACAGCTTCGGCTCGCTCGGCGCGCGGCCGTAGCCGACCACGATCAGCACCAGGCCGATCGCCGACAGGAGCGAGAACAAGCCCTTGTACTTCTTCTCGCCCAGGGACTTGAACAGCGCATTGCGCAAGCCCGGCGCAGCGGGCAGAACGTGAATGCCGAGAAACAACGCGAGTCCTGCAATCAAGATTTCCATGGGGCGCTCCTTGTTATTGATGTTGGCTGGGTCTGGTCATGATGTCGCATGATCGTTCGTGTTTTGCGCCAAGTCCAGCGCTGCCGTTTGCGCGGCCTCAACGATGCTGTCCGAGCTCCTCAAGCTGCGCCGCGCTGGACCAGTTCGGCAAAGCGTGCCGGGTCGATGTTCGAGCCGCACACGATGACGCCGATACGCTTGCCGCGCAGCCTGTCGCGCAAGGGGCCGAACAGCGCCGCGCTCGCGGTGGCGGCGGCCGGTTCGGCCACCAGCTTCATGTCGCGGTAGAGATAGAACATGGCGCGGCAGATTTCGTCATCTGTCACACGCACCACATCGTCGACGAAGCGTTGGCACACCTGGAAGCTGTAGTCCAGCGCATATGGTGCGCCGAGGCTGTCGGCCACGGTATCGACGCGCTCCAGGCGTTCCGGCCGGCCCGACCGGAAGCTGCGATACAACGCATCCGCGCCCATCGGTTCGACGCCGATCACCGCGCAATGCGGCGCAGTCTGCTTGACCGCAGAGGCGATGCCCGCGCACAGTCCGCCTCCGCCCATCGGCACGACGACCGCATCCAGCCGCGGCACCTGTTCCATCAATTCCATGCCGACCGTCGCCGTGCTCTGCGCGATCATCGGGCCGTCGAAGGGGTGGATCATTGTGCGTCCTTCGTCCATCTCGATTTGCCGTCCGTGGCTGAAGGCGGCATGCACGTCCGGCATCAGGATCACTTGCGCCCCGAGCGCCTTGCAGGCGGCGATGCGCGCGGGGCTGGCCTGCTCGGGCATCACGACTTTCGCATCGACGTTGCAGGCGCGGGCGCTGTACGCCGCCGCGATCGCGTGGTTGCCGGCGCTGACCGCAACCACGCCGCGCTGCCTGGCCGGCGCGTCGAGTGCCAGCAGCGCATTGAGCGCGCCGCGCAATTTGAAACTGCCGGTGGCCTGGAACAGTTCCAGCTTGAGCCAGACTTCCGTGTCGGCGCCGAGCAGTGCGTCGGCGGCCCCAGTTTGCCAGCGCCATACAGGCGTGCGCAGGATCTTGCCGGACAAGCGTCCGGCGGTGGCTGCGATCTCGCGCAGGGACGGATAGGCGCCTGCCTCCAGGCTCGGCATGGGATAGGACATGAGGTTCTCCAGTGAATGTCGAAAAGGGGTGCGTTCGCAAACGTTCACAAACGTTTGAAAGCGCAGCGATCTCGTTGAGGGGCGCCAAGCACCGGCCATTGCCGCAGCTTAACGACCCTGGATAATTCGAATGATGGAGAGGGAGACAGGAGCGCCGATGCGCGAATGACGGCCACCGACATCCGCGCACGCGTTCGCACGCCGGGCGGCGCGACGGGAACGGGTTGGAATGGAATGGCGCAGGGAGGTCATGCGAGGATGATGCCGAAACTTTGCGCAATTGACAAGGACTGCGCGGTGCAGGTGCGCATCGCCGTCATGCTGTCAGTTTCTTTTGCGGAAGCCGCCGCGTTCGGGGCAGGGTCCGTCGGGCCAGTTTTCTTCGGCGGGGAAAAGATCTTCGACCGGCACGGCTGCGCCGAATTCATTCACGCCGGCATGGTACAAGGCACCGCCGATCTGAATGAAGCGATCGACTTCCTGCGCGCTCAGCTTGTCGCTCACCCTGGCCAGTTGCTCGGCGAGCAAGGCGGCGATGCTGTAGAGATCGGCGTTGAGGCGCTGGTTCTCGCCGCGCATCATCAGGGACATGATTTCGTACTTGTTCATTCCGCACGCTCCGCAAACATCCAGTATAGGGACTGTGCACAGAGAGGGAAGAAGCGATTTGTGGCGGCGCAGGGCAGTTGCATGGAGGCTAGTGCCGAGCGGGCAAGACAATACATCGTCCACGGAAAGCACGGAAAAAATGCAACACAAGTTCTTTCCGTGTGTTTCGTGACTTCCGTGGACCGAGAAGTCGCTTCATGCAATCGCACTTCGGCGGCGCGGATGCCGCGCATTTCTGCCGCTCAATTCAGGAGCGTGCCTTCGGCCGCGAATTCGGCAGGTTGAAGTAATAGCTCATGCGCTTGCGCGGATTCAGATAGGCATGCGCTTCGCGCGACAACTGCATCGGCTTGAGACTTTCGCTGATGTTGACGTCGGGCTCGTGTTCCAGGTCGAGGATGATGGCTTCGCTGCTCGGCACTTCCGGATCGTAGATCAGCACCGCGGGACGCAGCGGCCGGGCCGAGTTGACCGCCACCACCATGCCCGGCGTGCCGTCCGACAGGCGCACGATGGTTCCCGGCGGGTACACGCCGAGGCAACGGATGAAGATGCCGAGCGGGTCGCCGTCGAGCTGGTTGCGCTGCCGCGCGAACATGTGCGCCAGCGCGGCGTACGGCGACAGCGAGTCGGCGGGGTTCGGGCGGTTGCACAGATTGTCGTAGGTGTTGACCACGGCCACGATGCGCGCCAGCGGCGAGATCTGGTCGCCCTTGAGGCGTTTCGGATAGCCGCTGCCGTCCATGCATTCATGATGCTCGAGAATGATGTCGGTCGCTGCGCGCGACAAGCCGAGTTTCTTCGCGATCGGCTCGCCATAGGCGCAGTGCAGCTCGAACAGGTTCTGCTCGGCGCGCGTCAGCGGCGTGGTCTTGTGCAGCACCCGGTCCGGGATGTCGAGCTTGCCGATGTCATGGAACAGGCTGCCGAAGCCGAGTTCCTTCACCGCTTCCTTCGGCAGCTTCATCTGCTTGGCGAGCATCATCGCCAGCACCGACACGTTCAGCGAGTGGAAATACATTTCCTCGCCGCCGATCTTGTCCTTCATCAGGTGGATCGCGATGTCGCGGTCGGTCAGCACGGAATCCACCAGGTGATCGACCAGTTCGTTGGCGCGCTGATAGGCTTCCTGCGGCCGGGCGAAGAGATTGTTGTTGATGTGCTTGAGCGTGGCCGCGGTGCGCACGAATTGCGACTCGCATTCGACCACCGCCGCGCGCTGCTGGTTGATGCGCTCGATGCGCTCGCGCTTGGCCTTGGCCATCGGGCTTTCCGGCAGGTCGACGGCTTCGGTCGGACGAGCCTCCGCGGAAATGGTTTCGCCCGGCGCCAGCGGTTCCGGCACACTGTCGCTGCGCAGCGGATCGATACGGATACGCTTGAGTCCGAGCGCGCGGATCTTGGCCAGCTGCTCTTCGTTTTTTATCTTGAAGCTGTTGCGCGGGAAATCATGCTGCAGCCAACTCAGGTCGAGAATGACGAACATTCCGACACGCAGCTGCTCGATGATGATTTGATAAGACTTGGCGGTGACGTTCATGTTTGACGCCCGAAACGTAAGCAAACATTCTAGCACCCGGACTTGCACAACAGTTAACCAATAGCCCGTTTCACAATTTCCTGAAATCCTGCGCGCGCAGCAGCGGCGCGGCGAAGTCGATGAAGGCGCGCACCCGTGCCGACATCAGCTTCGAGTGCGGATACAGCATCGTGATCGGCAAGGGTTCAGCTTCGAACTTGCGCAGGATGGGCTTGAGCTCGCCTGCCCTGATCGGCGCCTGCACCATGTAGGACAGGAAGGCGCCGATACCCATGCCCTCGCGGCAGGCATTCAGCGCGGCGTCGACCGAGTTGGTCGTGATGCGCGGCGCGATGCGAACGCTCAGGTCGTGTCCATCCTCGCGGAACTGCCATTCGCTCAGCACGCTGCGACCGGTGAAGCGAATCGCCGCATGTTCAGTCAGTTGCGACGGATGCCTCGGCGTGCCATGTTCTTTCAGGTACGCGGGACTGGCGCAGATCACCCGGTTCAGAAACCCGGCAGGCACCGCATGCAAGGTGGAATCGGCCAGGTGGCCGATGCGCACCGCAACGTCAATGCCTTCCTCGATCAGGTCGATGCTGCGATCGAGCAGCTGCAACTCGACGTTCAGTTCCGGATGCATGCGCAGAAAGCGCATCACCAGCGGCGCCACGTGCAGGCGGCCGAACAGCACCGGCGCGGTGACCACCAGCTTGCCGGACGGCCTGGCCTTGGCTTCGAACAGCGCTTCTTCCGCTTCCTCCAGTTGCGCGAGCGCAGTCTTGCAGATTGTCAGGTAGCGATGCCCTTCGTCCGTCAGGCGGATGCGCCGCGTGGTGCGGTTGAACAGGCGCACGCCGAGCTTGCTTTCCAGCTCGGC